>NZ_FRAC01000008.1:0-169017 GCF_900142215.1 Anaerocolumna jejuensis DSM 15929
CTAGGAACAACTGCTGCCAGTTAAGTGTCATTAAGAACCCTTCAATGGAAAATTCTTAAATGTAAGCCAAACTCATCTGGTTAATTACAATTAATTCCTTCCTGCGTTTGCCGTGTCTCTGCCATCGGCATCTTTTGCAAGGTTGACCAGATAATGTATGTATATGCTGTTCATACAGGATATAGAATTTTCCGAATCCAGCTCTTCAAAACGAAAGCTCTTTCTTCCTCCCTCTTTCGCCCGGTTCCAGAATACCAGGAAATCCTTGAGGGGAAGGTAATGGTAATAATTTCTTTTGGAATAATAGATTAACAGAAAGGCAATACCCCCCTGATTCTCAAAATCCTTCATGAACTCTACCTGGTGCTCATGGACATTTTGCAGGGAAAAGGTATCGCTGGCACATTCCTTGGCGTCAAAGCACACCGGTATTCCCTGGGCAGTGCCAATATAGTCGACGGTACTCTTTTCCTCAAAATAGGCCAGTGTAATATGGCGGTTTTCCTTATCTATGTTAATTGGTGTAATGGGTGTCGGTATTTTCTGTATGAGAGCCAGGTTTCTTTCCCGGTACTTAGTGTTGGTCAGATTGATCAGTTCTTCCAGGGCGGAACCTCTAAGACCTCTTGAATTCCATGAGGGCATTTACATTACCTCCCTTTTCTTTCTATACATGCCTTTAAGATATCTTCAAAATACCCAGGCGGTTCAGCCGTAAGCTTCATTCCGGACAGATTCGCCAGTTCCCCTTCCAAGCCCTCAGGAAATATCATCTCATAGGAATGGAGCAATTGATGGGAAAGTTTAAACTGCTTTTTGAATTTATCATTGACAGCCCTGTCGCCATACTTGCTGTCTCCAATGATAGGATATCCCATACTGCTTAAGTGGGCCCTTATCTGATGGGTCTTTCCGGTTATCAGTTTAACCCTTAAAAGAGTATAGTCATCATTTCCTTTTAGGGGGATGTATTCTGTTTCAATATAATCGGCATTTTCTTTTTGTTTCGATAATATAGTAACCTGATTTGTTCTTTCATCCTTCAGGAGATATCCGGTTATCTTTTTCTTCTCCTTTACAGCTCCTTTTACAAGGCACAGGTAGTACTTGGAAAGGGTCCTTTCCCGAAAAAGCTCCGACAAAGTCTTAAGCCCTGCCAAAGTCTTTCCTGCCGCTACAAGACCGCTGGTATTCCTGTCAAGACGGTTGCAGATTCCCGGTTTAAAGGTCTCTAGTTCCTTTAAGGTTATGCTGTTTGTATCTAAAAGGTAAGAAATCAGATATTCCACCAGGGAAATGTCCGTCTCCTTTGCCTTTTGCGACAGCAGACCGGCAGGCTTATTTACGACCAGAACATTGCTGTCCTCGTATACCACCTGGATAGCAGCCGGTTTCATATTTTCCTTTTGCTCCGGCCTTTGTCCCACTAATGGACTCACATAGCTTTCCGAGAATTTTTCCACGGTTTCATCGGAAAGAAACAGCTTTATCTCATCCTCTGGCTGTACCATCTCGGAGCCTTCCGCCTTTTTCCCGTTTAAGGTTATGTTCTTTTTGCGCAGCATCTTGTAAACAAAGCTTTTGGGAGCTTTGTTTAACAGCTTAAACAGCAGCTTATCAAGCCTTTGTCCCGCCTCATTTTTCCCTGCAATTATGGTTTTCATTTCTTACCTCTTTCGCAAATATCCTATTTTGTCTGATATTCTTGAACCTGTCTCTTTTTACCGGATAAACCGAATTTAATTTATCCTTTTCCAGGTGTAAAAAAACTGGAATATATATGGCATTTTTATACCTGGAAGTTATGCAACTCACAAGGTTACTCACAAAGCTGCCTGAGTACTAAGTGAAAATTTCTTATTCATCTTCTATTAACTCCAGATAGGTATGGATATAGTAGTCGGAAAGCTCTTTCTTTTTGTCGTCGTCTTCCTCTGAGTTCCTGTCGTAAACGCTGCACACCTTCATTCCTGCATTCTTTCCCGCCTGAATTCCCTGTATGATGTCTTCAAATACCAGACAGTTCGCTGACTTTGCTCCCAAGTCCTCTGCCACCAGAAGGTAAATATCCGGGGAGGGCTTTCCCTTAGCCACTTCACAGGAGGTTCTGATGGAATCAAAGTAATCCCTTACTCCCAATTTAGTTATGACAAGCTCCACCAGCTCCTTGGAATTGCTGGTGGCAATCCCCATTAAGATTCCCTTTTCCTTTAGCTTTTTTAGAAAAGGCAGAACGCCTTCCTTTAAGGGCACCTCATTGGAATACTTATCCCAGGCCATTCTATTCCATTCCGCTTTAATATCCTCTAATGAATGAGGGATTAAAAACCGCTCTTTGAAATACACTGCCGTTTCTGAAAAGCTCATCCCCTGTATCAGATCCTGAAGGTCTCCCGGCAGTTCAATGCCAAACCGTCCCAAATACTCTCTGTCTATATCCTCCCACATCCACATGGAGTCAACTAATGTTCCGTCCAAATCGAACAAAACTGCTTCTATTCCCTGAAATAATTCATCCTTTAATGTCATATTTGTTCATTCCTTTGTTGATTCTGTAAAAGCTCGATTTCTTCCCTGGTAAGCTTTCTGTATTCCCCGGGGCTCAGCCTTTCGTCAAGGGCAAGTTCACCCATCTTAAGCCTTTTTAAGTACAGGACTTCTTTCCCTACTGCCTCAAACATACGCTTTATCTGATGGAACTTCCCCTCACTGATCGTAACAAATACCTCCGACTCCTCTTCTGCTTTTAGAATTTCAAGCTCTGCGGGAAGCGTGGTAAAATCCTCTTCCAGGCTTATTCCTTCCCGGAATTTTTTAACATCGTCCAAGGTTACTCTTCCCTGCACTTTGGCAAAATAAAGCTTCTTCACATGCTTTTTGGGGGAGAGCAGCCTGTGGGCAAGGTCCCCGTCATTTGTAATCAGCAAAAGCCCTTCCGTGTCCTTGTCCAGTCTTCCAACGGGAAATAAGTCCTTTCTCTTCCCTTCTTCGATAAGGTCTACAACAGTAGCTGCAAGCTTATCTCTGGCAGCAGATACTACTCCCGCCGGTTTATTCAGCATAAAATACTCTGTTTCTATATAAGAAATACATCTTTCATCAAAGGAAACCGTGTCCTCAGAGGCAATTTTACACTCCGGCTGCTTCGCTACCTGGCCGTTTACCTTCACTCTGCCTTTTCTGATGTATCCCTTCACCTCACTGCGGGTACCTACTCCCATATCAGCAAGGTATTTATCTAATCGAAGGTATTCTCCCATCTAATAACGGTATCCTTTCCAGTGTTATTTTATTACATCCATCTCCAGCCGGGAAGGTATTTATTTTTAATGGAGGTTCCCGTAAGCTTCCCCCATCCCAAGGAATAGGCATCTGCTGTTATCAGGTGATATCCGTCTCCAAAGGAGCTCTTTCCTTCAACGGTCTCACATTTCAGATATTTTATGGCCTGGGGACTGTCTCCGGGGAAATCGATTGTTTTTTTATAATCTCCCTTGTATAAGGCACATGCCAGCGCCTGGCTTGGCTCGAACCGCCCCTTCTTCATCTCTCCCAGTAAAAGCCCCTGGCGGAGAAGGCGAAGTCCCTTTAGTGACGGAAGTCCCTTGAGGGATGGTAGTCCCTCTGGAAGCAGATACAGCCTGTCCTCTTTTACCATAAGGTTTTCTTCTTTAAAAGGTATGACTAGCTCTGACAGGAACTCTTCCGCTTCCTTGGTCAGCTTTGCTTTGCCCAGATAGCTTTCCGGCTGTCCTGTCTGTCTGGGGGTATCCTCCGAATCTCCTTTTCGTAAAAGAGCAATAAAATGTCCTTCCCCTTTTATCTTATGGGGCCATAACCGGATACAGTTCTTAAGCTCTTCCCTGCCCTTTACCCATTCGGGTCTTCCGTGGGAAAAGCCCTCATAGGATACACTGCTGTCTGCAAGGGGATTTACCACCTGGAATTCCGGAAACTGCTCCAGGAGATATGAGATGGTGCCTTCGTTTTCCTCCGGAGAAAAGGTACAGGTGGAATATAAGAGATATCCGCCGGGTTTTAGCATTTTAGCCGCCTGTACGATAATTTCCTTTTGCAGCTTATTATAATAGTCAACTCCGTACTGTTCCCAATTCTTCAT
Organism: Anaerocolumna jejuensis DSM 15929; assembly: GCF_900142215.1. Classification (GTDB taxonomy): domain Bacteria; phylum Bacillota; class Clostridia; order Lachnospirales; family Lachnospiraceae; genus Anaerocolumna; species Anaerocolumna jejuensis. Next base: position 4,121 of record NZ_FRAC01000008.1, read on the forward strand.
GATGGCAGGACTTTTGCGGAACATTCCTTCACCGGAGCAGGGGGCATCCACCAGGATTTTATCAAAATATCCGGTAAAGTAATCCACCAGCTTGCCGGGTGCTTCACTGACCACTATGGGGTTGCGGATTCCGAATAACTCTATATTCTTTAGAAGAGCCTTTGCCCTGGAATTGGATATATCATTGGATACCAGAACACCCTTACCGCAAAGCCTTGCTCCCAACTCCGTACTCTTTCCTCCCGGTGCAGCACAAAGGTCCAGGACCTTGTCCCCCGGTGTAACAGGCAGCAGGCTTGCCGGAGTCATGGCACTGGGCTCCTGTATATAATAAAGACCTGCAAAGTAATAGGGATGCCTTGCGGGCTGTTCATTCTGCTCATAGTAATAGCCATTCTTGATCCATGGAATCCGGGTTATCCCAAAAGGTGCTATCTTCTCGAATTCTTCCGGAGTTATCTTTAGCGTATTCAGCCTGATGCCGCTGTTATGCTTCTCTTCCAGGCTCTTTTCGTACTCCCCGTATTCCTCCCCCAATAATTCTCTCATTCGTGTTTCAAAGGTCTGTGGTAATTTCATTCTTTCCTCTTTCTATCCTTATAAATTATCGATTTTCTATTCATTCTTACATCCTTGGACTGTATTTTCCTATCCATTGAGCCGCAAATAATCATCCTTCGGCCAAGGTCTGTCAGATGAAGTGCCCTAAGGCTTGTTATATGGGGCTTTTCTGCTATCTGAAGCCTGAGCCGTTATACGAAGGGAACTGCTATCTGAGGCTTTGAGCTGTTATACGAAGCTTGTTAGCCAGCTATCTAAGGCTTTGAGCCCGGTAACCTTCCGATATCTTATCCAGTTCTTTATTAAACCGTTCCAGCTGTTCCAGATCTCCGGTCTCATATATATTAAAGAATTCATCCTGTATTTTTACGACTTCTCTCTTATTTGCCACCTTATAAAGGTTCTGGATATTGGTCAGTATATCTGCTACCATATTGGCCTTTACCTTAAAGGAGTTCTGCGCATCCATGATTTCATCCCTAACAGAAGACATTTCCTGGTCTAAGGATATGATGGCGTCGGCTGCCTTGCTAAGCCTTGCCCGTATCTGCTCCGGCATATTTTCCTTATATTTATATTGAAGAGAATGTTCGATGGTCGCCCAGAAATTCATAGCCAGAGTACGAATCTGTATCTCTGCCTGTACCTGCTTGGTTCCGTTTAAGGTCTCCACCTTGTAATAGATAATCATATGATAGCTCCGGTAGCCGCTTGGCTTCATGTTGGTAATGTAATCCTTCTCACTCTTTACCTCCATGTCCGTACGCATCTTTATGATTTCAACCACTCTCTCTATATCCTCAACAAACTGGCAGATGACACGGATACCGGCAATATCCTCCATCTTTTCTTCAATATCCTGCAATGGAATGCCCTTCTTCTGTGCCTTTTCCAGAATACTTGAAATCGTTTTGACTCTGCCGTTGACCTGCTCTATCGGTGAGTATTCCCCTTTCTTCTTATACTCTTCAATAATATGATTGAATTTAACCACCAGTTCATCTACTGCCAAAGCATAAGGATCCAGAATTTCTCTCCACAACTGTATTTCCATGTAAACCTCTTTCCGAATACGAACAGTACTTTCGCATCCCTTTATATAGCATATTATATTATGAAAGCTTATCTTTTGTAAGTATGAAATATTTCTGCCATTCCCAATATAGCTATAATAATCTCAAGATTATTATAACACAAATTCCCTCCTGTGGAAATAAATTAAAGGTCTTACTCGGGCAGATTCAGTATGGATTCTCTTTTCAATCACTATGCTTCTTTTCCAGATAAAGCAGGCTTCTGTAGGGATTTACACTTAATTCCCCTAAAACGGTATCCGCATAGATGCCAAAGTGCAGATGTACCGGAAATTTCCCCCTGGTTCCTTCCTTTCCGTATCCGCTGTCACCCATATACCCCAAAAGGTCTCCCGCTTTTATAATATCGCCTATTCCCAGGCCTTTTGCATAGGAATCCAGATGGGCATAATAAAAATAGGCTCCGTGGGGAGCTCTTATTCCAACCCTGTAGCCTCCCTTTTCCAACCAGCCAAGCCTTTCTACTACTCCGTCCGTAGCACTGATCACCTTATATTTGCCTCGGGTATTTTCTTTGGGAAAGATATCCGTTCCTTCATGTCTTCTATTACCGCCGTAATTTCTCAATTCGCTCCAGGTATCAACATAGGATACCTTTTCTGCTTCCTCAATCTTTACCGGAAACAGCTTGATGTCCGATAAAATCGATTCATAATAGCCCGTTAGTTCCTGACAGGACTTATTTTCCTGAAGCCGCTCCTTTAAGTAATCAAATTTTCCTGCGGAAACATTGTCTCCCTTTATCAATTTATTCTGCTTGAGCAAGGTGTATATTGCCGCATACTCCGCCTTGCATTCACTTTCTTTTTCCTCACCGCTTTGATAGCAGACATTAATATCCCTGTAAATATCCTCCGGCAGCAGCATTTCCCGGAAATAATCATAATCAATGCCCTCTTTTACGATAATTCGCGAGGTCCTATTAAGATTATAGGCGTCCAGCCAGATTACCATCCGAATTAAAGCAATGACCAGTATGATTAAAAGAGCCCCTATCCAGATTTTATGCCTGCTGCGCAGAATGTGTTTTTCCTTCCAGGCAAAAGGAAGCCTCCGTGGGTATGCGCTTTCTAAAGCCAACGGCCTTATTTTGTTTTCAGCCTTTTTCTTATTTCTACTGCTTATCCTGTAAAGTTGTTTTTTTATTTGATTATTGTTCATAGCACCATTTTATTACCAGATATCCCTAACATTATATGCCTGTCTATGAAAACTATGACACAAGGGACGAAAAAATGCCAAAAGCAAGGCTTTTGACATTTGTCCCAATTATTTCTTCTCTTCCGTTTCATTGATAAAGTTTTGAAGGAGTTCTTTATTTTCTTTCATATCGGGTATTAAGACGGACATTCCTCTGACCGTTCCCACATCGTAGGCATTATCTGCCGGTATTCTTAAGGTCTCCAGGGATTTCCCTTTAATCTCCGATACTTCCTTTAAATATTCCGTAAATTTCTCTTTCGTTAAGTCCGTTGTAATATCCGGCAGGATGTTATTAGCAATCAAAGCCAGCTCAGGCAGGCTTTTCGTCTTATATTTTTCATAAATGGCATTCAGTACAATTCTCTGCCTTGAAGTTCTTCCAAAATCATTGAGCTCATGATCTCCTGTGGCAACATAGCGTACCCTGCAATAGCCCAGAGCCTGATTGCCGTTCAGCTTCTGTGAACCGGCCACAACATGGCGGAATTCTTCTTTTGAAATATAGTTCGTAGTATTTAGATAGTCAGCTTCCTTTTGGGTCAAACTAATTGTTACTCCCCCAAGACTGTCAATAATATCCTCAAAGGCTTCAAATCCTACCAGCATATAGCCATCCAGATGAATTCCAAAATTGGCAGTAAGGGTTTCATATAAAAGCGGCACCCCTCCGTATTCATAAGCCGTATTTAATTTATTATCCCGAAATCCAGGTATCTGTACCAGCATATCTCTCATAAGGGAGGTCAGCTTTATACTGTTGGTCTTTTTATCCAGTGTGGCTATCATCATGATATCTGTCCTGCCCTTGGCGGAGCCTGAATCAATTGCTTCTTCACCCAATAACAGGATATTTACAGTGTCCTTCTCTTCCTGAGCCACAGAATTCACCTCAGGGGTCGGACTCAGGGCCGGCACCGTAGTTACCACAGAAACAGGATTGATATTTCCCTCCTGCAGGGTATTGCTGCTGTCATCATGAACCATCTTTCCATAGGCATAGCCCGATATGGCATTAAACAGAATACCTCTTCCGTAAGGTGTAATCAAAAGAAGTACTATAACAAGAGAAAGAACAGCAAGAGTTCCAAGGAAAACCTTTAATCCCGTCCTCTTCTTTCTTTCCGGCCTCTGTTCTTCTTTTATATCCGGAGCTATCTCAGCAGTCACCTGTTCCTTTAAGCTTTCCGTAATATCAGTTAACAGCTCGTCTTCCTGTCCTCTGATCAAGATTTTCATTCCCAGGGGCTCTTCAGGTGACTCCCCGTATGTTTCTTCCGTAATTGAATCTTCTTGTTTCTCCGTATCTGACTCTGGTATTTGCATAAACAGCTCCTAAATATAGATTACCATATCCTGGCAGAAAGTATTATAACATGGGGACGCCTTGTTGTAAAATCTTTTTACAATTTGTTCACGTTATGTAAAGTTATTGGGTCGCTGAAGCATATCCCGACTCTCCAAAATTTACATCAAAGGAAATGCTTTTCATATAATCATAAAACTCACGAATCTTTTCAGAATCATTTAGAAGCTGCGTCTTCCCATTGTAAGCATATGCCGGAAGCAGTTGTATTTTAGTGTTCAGCTCCTTATCCAAGGTTACCTTTAACACAGCCGTACTCTTTATATTACTGTAAAAAATGTAATTGCCAAGACTATAAATGATAGGTTTGCCTTTATAGTATTCCACTCCCTGTAGGACATGGGGGTGGCTTCCGATTACCAGGTCAGCTCCTGCGTCTATGTACTGCTTTGCCAGGTTTCTTTGATAATCCTTCGGCGTCTGCATCCTCTCTACTCCCCAATGAAGATATACAATTACATAATCACTGTTTTCCTTTGCTGTCTTAATATCCTCAAGCAAAAGCGATGGGTCATAGGTAGTCAGCATTCCTGCCTTTGTTTTCGTGGCATTCCATTCAGGAACCGGAATAACTCTGGAAGCAGCCAGAAAGGCAAGGGTCTTTCCATGTTCCTGCACATAATGGATTGTTCTAGCTTCAGTGAGATTATTACCGGCACCTACATAGGATATTCCGGCAGCTTTCAGGGCATCAAAAGAGTCTTTAAGAGCATCTGTTCCAAAATCCATGGAATGGTTATTGGCAAGGGTTACAACATCAATGCCCATATCCTTAAAAGCCGAAACATAATCCGGATTCACCCGGAAAGTATACTGCTTGTCCTCTGCCGCCTTTCCTCTGGTACTGAAGGTAAATTCCTGGTTCACCATGGCAACATCGGCAGTTTTCATAGCATTTAAAAGACTGTCATCTAAAATTCCTGTAATTCCCTGCTTATTATAGATACCTGCTACCGCGTCAGACAGATAGATATCCCCGCCAAAGAATAAATGAATATCCTTAGCTTCCTCCTCTGCAGGCTTATTGTCATTCCCTGATTTATCCGAATCATCCTTAGAGGTGTCTGAATCTCCGCTTTTCGTACCTTCCGCCGGATTTTGCGCTGCCCTATTCGGCGCAGAAGTTGTTTCCTCCGCCTGCCCGGACACTGATGCCTGGTCTCCCTCTATGGAATTGTTTTTTCCTTCCCCGTCCCATGGATAGCCCTTTATCTCGAAACGGATTACCAATGCCAACAGGCCAAAGGTAAACAGGATAAAGGCCAGGAGACCGTACATCTTGCGTTTACTCATAGATTCTTCATTCCCTCAATTACTTTCTCAAGATATTTATAAACTCTGACAGTAGAGGATATGCTTAGTCTTTCCTTTGGTGTATGGATATCCCACATATCAGGTCCCAGGGATACCATGTCAATACCGGGCACCTTTTCTGCAAAGAAGCTGCACTCAAGCCCTGCATGGATTGCTTCTAATTTTGGTTCTTTTTTATATTCCTCTTCATATACCCTGGAGAGATACTCCCTTAAAAGGGAATCCTTTTTATATTCCCAGGCAGGATATTGGCCTCTTATAAAAAATTCCCCGCCCATGAATTCACAGATATACCGAAGCTGCTTTGCGATAAATTCCTTGTAGCTGTTCACGGAGCTTCGAACCGAAAAACAGATAACTGCTTTTTCCTGTTCCATATGGAAGATTCCAAGATTTAAAGAGCTTTCTACCAGTCCGGGAATATCACTGCTCATATTTTGTACACCGTTTGGTGTATTCAATAAGATAAACAGCAGCTTTTCAAAGGAGGTCGGGTGAAGTACCCTGTATTCATCCTCTTCCCCTTTCATTACTCCAATGGTAAGGTCCGGTTCATTGGTTATATACTCATTCTTATATTTTCTGGACAAGCCGCCAATGATATCGGAAAAGCGCTCATATTCGTCTTCTTCTATCACAATTTCCGCCTTGGAGTCTCTTGGTATGGCATTATCCTTAAGACCGCCGCTGAGCTCTGCCAGATGGAAATCCATGGCTTCCTTCAGTTCAAATAAAAGCCTTGCCATTAATTTGGTAGCATTAACATGGTTCTTATGAATCTCTGCGCCGGAATGACCGCCCTTTAAATCAGATATGGCTATTACGACCTTAAGACCCTGTTCCTTCATTCTCTTTACAGGCAGCTCACAGGTTGCTGTCAGCCCTCCTGCGGAGCTGGTAAGAAGTATTCCTTCCTCCTCCGAGTCAATATTTAAAAGAATTTTTGCCTTCAGGTCTGATACGTCAAGTCCGATAGCTCCGTCCATGCCGGTTTCCTCATCGGTAGTTATAACAGCTTCCAGCCTTGGATGCTGTAAGGTATCATCATCAAAAAGAGCCAGAATATAGGCCAGAGCTATTCCGTCATCCCCTCCCAGGGTGGTGCGGTCTGCATGGATGTTATCCCCGTCCACAAACAGCTCAATGCCTTCCTTTCCAAAATCGTGTGTACAGTCATTGGTCTTTTCACATACCATATCCATATGTCCCTGTAGGATTAAGGCCGGTGCATTCTCATAGCCCGGTGTAGCTTCCTTTATCATTACCACATTCTCATGTTCATCCTGGCGGTGGGACAATCCCTTTTTTTCCGCATATTCTACCAGATAGTTACTGATTGCCGTATTGTGCCCGGAGCCTCTTGGAACTGCTGAAATCTCACTAAAATATTGAAATACCTTTTTATAATCAAGTTCTTGCAATGTCTGATTCATAATACCTTCCTTTCTGCGTTAATCTGCGCTTGCAAACTTTTAATTTTTAAAGCTGTGTATGGGAGCCGGAATTCTTCCTCCCCTGTTAATGAAATCATCACAGGAGAAACGGTTCACCGGCATAACCGGAGCATACCCAAGAAGTCCTCCGAATTCTACCATATCACCGACTTTTTTTCCAATTACTGGTATGAGCCTGACGGCTGTTGTCTTTTGGTTTATCATGCCGATTGCCATTTCATCCGCTATAATTCCTGAAATGGTAGTCGCTTTGGTATCTCCCGGTATCGCTATCATATCAAGTCCTACGGAGCAGACACAGGTCATGGCTTCCAGTTTCTCAAGGGACAAAGCTCCCAATTGAACTGCTTCTATCATGCCTTTGTCTTCACTGACAGGTATAAAAGCACCGCTTAAGCCTCCTACATAAGAGGATGCCATAACTCCGCCCTTTTTCACATTGTCGTTGAGCAATGCCAGTGCTGCCGTAGTTCCCGGTGCTCCCGCCTGTTCAAGCCCCATTTCCTGGAATATTTCCGCAATACTGTCCCCTACTGCCGGAGTCGGAGCCAGGGAAAGGTCAATAATACCAAAGGGGATATTTAATCTTTTGGAAGCTTCTCTTGCAACCAGCTGGCCGACTCTTGTAATCTTAAAGGCTGTTGTCTTTACTGTTTCGCAAAGAGTTTCAAAATCAGCACCCGTTACCCGCTTTAGGGCATTCTTTACAACGCCGGGTCCGCTGACACCTACATTTATTACGGCATCCCCTTCTGTTACACCATGAAAAGCGCCTGCCATAAAAGGATTATCATCGGGTGCATTGCAAAATACCACCAGCTTGGCACAGCCGATTGAATCTCTGTCTTTGGTATATTCCGCTGTTTTTAAAATGATTTCTCCTAAGAGCTTAACAGCATCCATATCAATACCGGTCTTGGTTGAGCCTACATTAACAGAGGAGCATACCCGCTCGGTAACGGAGAGTGCTTCCGGTATGGACTGAATCAGGTGATGGTCACCTGTGGTCATTCCCTTGGATACCAGGGCAGAATAACCGCCTATAAAGTTAACACCGACCTCCTTGGCAGCCTTATCCAGAGTCTTTGCTATGGTAACGTAATCTTCTGGTGACTTGCAGGCACAGCTTCCCACCAATGCAATGGGAGTTACGGAAATCCTCTTATTGACAATCGGTATTCCTAATTCCCTTTCTATGGCTTTTCCTGTTGCTACCAGCTCTTTAGCTACCGTTGTTATTTTATCATAAATCTTTTTATTTAATACTTCCAGATTATTATCAGCACAATCCAGCAAGCTTATTCCAAGGGTTATGGTTCTGACATCCAGGTTTTCCTGCTCTATCATTTTATTGGTTTCAATAACCTCATTTATGTCGATCATATTTACACCCATTGCATATTGCAGAATCTCCTGCAATACTGCCACAAATAAAAATCTGTGAAAGAATCTGTATGTGGCTTCCTTTCGTATCTGAATTTTCTTTCACTCATGTTCCCATTGCATTGAAAGCGCTTTTTCTTTCACATGTTCCCGTTGCATACCGCAGACTTGTCTGCGGTACTGCCATAGATAATAGAGTGTGAAAGCGCTTTTTCTTTCACATGTTCCCATTGCATACACTGTGGTAGTTATATTTTTCACGCATTGCCAGTACATCCTTTTGCAAATAACCGGACTGATTACTAGAGTCTGTGCATCACATTAAAAATATCCTCATGCTGGGCTTTTATAACAACGCCGATTTCCTTACCCAATTCCTCCAACTCTGTTGCGATGACATCAAAGCTCTTCGTCGCTTCATTGGCATCCACAATCATCATCATATTAAAATAGCCCTGAACGATTGTCTGTGAAATATCCATAATATTAATCTTATTCCCGGCAAGATAAGTGCAAACCTTTGCAATAATTCCAACCTGGTCTTTTCCCACAACGGATATGATTGTTTTTTTCATAATTTCCTCTTTCCTGAATATTTTAATATTCTTATTATGTAGTTGAATTGGGCCGGATACTGCTGCCACACTAAACAGTGCAGAGCATTTCCGACGGAACATCTCTTTTGGCAACACTTAACAGGGAATCTGTTTTTAAAGAGTAGGCGTTGTCTGAAATCACTTTATTCAGCTCAAGTCTTACTGTCTCATATGCCAGATCCTCAAAATTGTTCTCCCTGCTTAAATGGGCAAGTGTAATGTGGCAGATCTTATCGTGAAGAATTCTTCCGATGAGCCTTCCCGAATTCTCATTGGACAAATGTCCCCGCTCTCCCAGTATCCTCTGCTTCAGATAATAAGGATAAGCACCTGCCAGGAGCATATTCTCATCATGATTAGCCTCCATCAAAAGAATCTCCGAGCCGGACAGCTTTGATATAATATAGTCATCATAGACACCCAGATCCGTAGCCATGCCGATTTTATGTCCTTCCGAGGTAAAGGTGTAGCAGACCGGATTGACCGCATCGTGAGAGGTACTAAAGGGTTCCACTAATATATCGCTTATATAAAAACCTTCATCCGGTAAAACCGGGCGAAAGAGTTCTGACGGAATATCTCCCATATTTTTCATCCTGCTTATTGCCTGAAGGGTTTCCTTCGTGCCATAAATAGGTGTGTGGTAACGCCTGGCTAAAACTCCAATTCCCTGAATGTGGTCCGAATGCTCATGGGTAATTAAAATTCCTTCCAGGTCAGCCGGTTTGACATCAATACAGCTTAATCCATATTCGATTTTTTTCCCGCTGACTCCTGCATCAACAAGTATATTGGCATGGCTGCTGCCAACAAAAGTGCAATTGCCGCTGCTGCCGCTTGCCAGACTGCATAACTTCATAATTTTCTCCATTCCTGCCAGCTCTTAGCGAATCCAGGGCTCAAGCCGGGTGTTTCCGCATAAAGCTTTCTGCTCTTAAGACAGCTCCTGTCTTTTCTGTCACGTAAGTTCCTTTCTTTCAGGCCCTTTTTATGTCATTATTGTCAACCGTATTATGTAACTCATGAAAAGTATCCCTTATTCTTTCCGGTTTGTCAATAAAATTATTCCTTCCAATAAAGCTCTATTATGTCATTGTCCTTTATGGGAGCCGTAAAATCCGTTTTTTCTCCGTTCAGGGTAACAATCAGTTCAGAGCCTCCTACTTTGGTCAAATCAAAGGGATAGAAATCGAATACATCCACAAAGATATACTGCTTCTTACCAGTTAATCTGATGGGTTCTCTGTTTACGATAATATAGATTTCTGCGGCAGCCGAAGTATTTCCCTGCCCTTGAATTTCCATCCCGGAAGGAAGGGCTTCTCCCTTCTTCCCGTCTTCTCCCGAGGATTGTTCCTGGGATTGTTTTTGGGATTGTTTTTGGGATTGTTCCTGGGATTGTTCCTGGAATTCTTCCCTGGAAGAATTCCTCTCCTCGGAAGCTTCTGTGGTATATTCCTCCTGGTACTCCTCTGCTTCCTCTGTTACGGCTTCAAAGGAGTAATCCTCTTTTAGCCTCTCTGCAGCCCTCATGGCCTCCAGAGAATCGTATATTTCACATTTTACAGTAAAATTTTCGTATATCCTTTCCTCTTCCTCCGCAGGCATATTATTTACATAGATGGTTCCGGTATACTCGATATCCATAAATTTCAATACCTGCTTCAGAGTGTAATAATTCAATATTTCAACGGCATCCCCGTCTTTTATCTCATAAAATTCTGTTACCAGCCCCTTATTTACCTCCGCAAATTTGGGGCAGAGAATTCTGGTCCCATTCAAAACAAAGGTAATGCTGCTCTTGTATTCCGGAAGCTCTCCCACGGTAATCCTGGCATCTGCGCCTACTGTAGATTCCGTGATCTCTATGATATCATTCTGCTCAATACTGTGGCTGATACCAACAATTTCACCATTTAATTTGATCTGAGCCGCTTCCCCCAGTTCTCCTCTTAGCAGGCGCTTCACACCGTTTACCGTGTAATTTAATGGATTTCCCCTTCTGGGAAAGAGGCTTTCGTTGGGGAGTCCTGTCTGGATAGCCGTATCGGCAATTGTAAGCTTGCTGTTATCATATAGCTTTACTCTCTCTCCGTTTACCTGCACCAGAATAAAATTATTCTTCTGGTCATAGAAGTTAAGGCAGATTCCCACTGGTGTTACCAGCAGAGGGTCCTTTTTAATATTTTCCTGCAGGAAGGTAACCTCACCAAGTACCTCTTCTCCCCTCAGGGCAACCCTGTCCTTATTCAGATTCAGGTATTTTGCAAGGTTTTCCGTAAAGCCCGGCACCTTTCCGCCGCCGCCTACTACAAATACGGCACTGACGGACTTTCCGCCATTTAGCTCGATAATCTTATCTGCAACACATTTTGTGATGCTCTCTATGGTGGGCCTCAGCTCTTCTATAACCTCTTCCGTTGTTATCTTCTGGCTCATGCCCATAATATCCTTGTAGGAAACCTTCTTCTTTCTCAGGCAGGCCTGCTTTATGGTTTCCGCTGTCTTAAAGTCTACCAGGTAGCTTTTTGCAGCCGCTTCCGTTATCTCATCACCGGCTCTCGGAATCATTCCATAGGCGGTAATGCTCCCATCCTTTGTAATGGAAATATCGGAGGTACCTGCGCCGACATCTATCATAGCAATATTTAAAAGACGGAATTTCTCCGGAATGGCAACATTGATAGCGGCAATGGGCTCCAGGGTCAGATTGGCAACATAAAGACCGGCCTTTTCCACCGCAGCATAAAGGCTGTCAATAACCTCATCGGGAAGAAAGGTCGCTATGAGATTCGTTCCTATCCGGTTGGCTTTATGCCCCTCCAGCTTACCAATAGAATAGCCGTTCAAGGAATACTGGATAACGGAATAGCCCACGCAGTAAAAGTGGATTTTCTCCTCCTTCATCTCCTGCCGCAGGGTATCATAGGCCTTTTCTACACCAATTAAGTCCAGCGAATGTACATGCTCCTCCGTTACCACGGTTTCCCCTGAAAATTCAAATTCCGCTTCTACCGTCACTGTTTTGAGTACACGTCCCGCAGCGGCAATGCAGACATCCGTAAGCCGTCTGCCTACCTGCTCCTCCAGTTCCTTTTTTACATCCTCTATGGTCTCTGCCACCTTGTAAATATCATGAATCTGACCATCCAGCATGGCACGGGTTTCATGCTCCCTGACGCACTGGGCTACCACGATGAACTGTTTGTCCTCCTTATAGCCCACTGTGCCCACTATGCTCCTGGTTCCAATATCCAGTCCAAAAACCAGATGTTCCGGGTATCTTTTGTTTACCATCTTTTGTGTCCTCCGTAAAGTAGCTGCTTACTTTCGATTCTCACCATTTAATAATTTTTCCACCTGAGCCTTCAGCCCCTCTAAAGTACCGTTGTTGGTAAGAATATGGGTGCTTGCGGCTTCGTATTCCTCTTCCGAGAGCTGGTTTATAAGTACCTGCTCAAATTTCGTCCTGTTAAAATTCCGGGAGTTTTTCAGTCTTTCTTCCCTTACCTGCTTATTTGTGCTGACATACCATATTTCATCACAAAAATCTTTGAGCGCTGCTTCCCTGGGAAGGGCTGTTTCTACACAGATAAATGGATAAGAGTTCTTCTCTTTTACCTCTTTAATCCTGTTTCTCACGTAATCCAGCACATAGGGATGGGTAAAGGAATTGAGTATTTTTAACTTTTCTGCGTTCTGATAGACTTCCTTTCCAAGCTTTCCTCTGTCGATATTTTTATCATCATTCAGGATATCTCTTCCGAAATACTCCACAATCAGCCTGTAGGATACGCCGCCTTCCGTCATAAGTTCATGGGCAATGCGGTCCATGTTCAATAACAGTGCTCCGTAGGTCCCTGCCAGTATTTCTGCTGCTTCGGATTTGCCGCTTCCGATACCGCCGGTAAGGCCGATTACTTTTATCCCATTATTTTGCTTCATACCAGTTAGGTCCTTCATTGACATCTACCTCTAAGGCTACAAGCAAGTCCGCCGCATGCTGCATTTCTTCCTGCAACAGCTTTCTTACCTCTTCTATTTCATCCTTGCTGGCTTCAATTAAGAGTTCATCATGAATCTGCAGTAACAGTCTTGAGCGGAGCTTTAATGCTTTTAACTTCTCATTTACACGTATCATGGCAATCTTTATAATATCTGCCGCCGTTCCCTGAATCGGTGAATTCATTGCCACCCTTTCACCAAAGGAGCGGGTCATAAAATTGGAGGAGGCAAGCTCCGGTATGGGTCTTCTTCTGCCATACAGAGTAGTTACATAGCCTTCCTTTTTCCCTTCACTTACCAGGTCGTCCAGAAAGGCCTTTACCCCCGGATAGGTGTCAAAATATCTGTTGATATAGTCTTCCGCTTCTTTTTTGGAAATATTTAACCCCTGTCCAAGGCCGAAGGAGCTGATTCCGTAAACAATACCAAAATTAACTGCCTTGGCACTGCGCCTTTGTTCCGAGGTGACCTCCTCAAAAGGAGTATGGAACACCAGTGATGCCGTAATCCGGTGAATATCCTCATTCTGCTTATAGGCTTCAATCAGCCTCTCATCCCCTGACATATGGGCCAGTACTCTCAGTTCAATCTGTGAATAATCCGCATCCAGGAAAACATACCCCTCTTCCGGTATAAATACCTTCCGGATTTCTCTTCCCAATTCCATACGGATGGGAATATTCTGGAGGTTCGGCTCCGTACTGCTGATACGTCCGGTTGCAGCAATTGTCTGATGGAATTTTCCGTGTATTCTGCCATCTGTGCCTATATAAACAGCCAGTCCGTCCGCATAAGTGGACTTTAGCTTGGTCAGCTGCCGGTACTCCAGTATCTTTCCAACAATGGGGTACTCTGCCTGAAGCTTTTCCAAGACATCTGCCGAGGTAGAATAGCCTGTCTTGGTTTTCTTGCCGTTAGGAAGCTGCAGCTTTTCAAACAGGATGACCCCTAACTGCTTCGGGGAATTGATATTGAATTCCTCTCCGGATAATTCATATATCTCCTTTTCCAGCCGGTCTATACCAACTGTCAGCTTATCTCCGTATTCCTTTAATTCTTCCCTGTTGACCTTTATACCTCTTTGCTCCATGTCATATAAGGTATATACCAAGGGCATTTCAATGGTCTTATAAAGGGAATCCATCCCTTTCAGCTTTAATTCCTCCAGAATGAAAGGCATTGCCTTTAGTGCCGTGTAGGCATGGTTACAGAAGAAAGCCGTACTTTCTTCTTTTTTAAGCTTTAAAAATTCCTTATAGGAGCCCTTCCCAAGAATCTCACTTTGTGAGGGCAGTGTAAGCTTTAAATAATCTCTCGCAATATCATCACATTCATAAGAAGACTGCAGCGGATTTAACAGATAGGAGCCTATGGCCATATCAGATATCTTTTCTTCAGTTCCCTCAGGAAGATAGGGGAGCTGTTCCTTTAAATGAATGGTTGCAAAGGAGCTTCCTGCCCCAAAGAGCCTGCCAAGACCGGCTGCTATATCCTGTGCAGCTAAGTCTTCTGATTCTTCTCCGCAGAGGAAAAGACAGGTGTTCTCTCCGTAAGAAAGGGCCAGTCCCAGTACATCCCCCTCCGTTACCAGATAAAAGCCAACAGCAGCCTTCAAGGATGTCCTGACCGCCTCATCAAAGGTCTCCTGTGCTTTCTTTTTCTCTGTTATGACCTCAAATTTCGTTTCATTCTTTTCCGAACTCTTTGTATTGGACAGGCTCATGCCGTCAAAGCGTTTTAACAGGCTTTTTAATTCCAGCCTTTTAAAATAATTATAAGCCTCTTCATTGTAAATGTCCTGATAGTCTGCTTCTTCCACCCGGTAATCAAGCTCACAGTCCGTCTTTATCGTAGCAAGGACCTTGCTAAGGTAAGCCTGCTCCCTGTTATTTATCATAGATTCCCTGGCCTTGTTGGGCATTACCTCTTCAATATGCTCATAGGCATTTTCTATGGAGCCAAAGGTGGATATAATCTTAGATGCTGTTTTCTCTCCGATACCCGGTACTCCCGGTATGTTATCGGAAGTATCTCCCATAAGAGCTTTCATATCAATAAATTCTATCGGTGTTACACCGTAGGTCTCCACCACATCATTGGTATTGTAATTTTCAATCTCCGTGCCGCCCTTTTTGGTCTTCGGAATACGTATCCGGATAGCCTCCGTCGCTAATTGGAGCAAATCCCTGTCCCCTGATACCAGGGACACCTGATAGCCTTCCTTTTCCGCTTTCACTGCCAGAGTTCCAAGGATATCGTCCGCTTCATAGCCTCCCTTTTCCAGAATGGAAATCTTCATTGCCTGTAAAACTTCCTTTAATAAGGGAACCTGTTCTCTCAGCTCTTCCGGCATCCCTTTTCTGGTGCCTTTATATTCTGCATACATCTCATGGCGGAAGGTCGGCTGATGCACATCAAAGGCAATGGTCAGGTAATCCGGCTTTTCTTCATCCAGAATCTTAAAAAGGATATTTAAAAAGCCCAGCACTCCGTTTGTATACAGCCCTTCGGAATTTGTCAGTACGGGAAGAGCATAGAACGCTCTGTTTAATATGCTGTGTCCGTCAATCAATACAATCTTTTTACTCATGGGAACCTCATTTCCTTGCTTTTCTTTTTACTTTCTCTCTGTGTATCCCTTTTGTATATCTGATGCCCTTAAATCATCCGTACTGTCTTACGGCAGCACTAGTATTTTCTGCGATAAGGGCTGTTCTTATCAAAATGCTCCGGGAATTTTTCCTGTAAAAGCTTTGCCTCCTCTTCATCCTTTTCATAAAGATAGGTGTATATGTTATCCAATTGATACAAAATCCTGGCAGAGTACAACCCTCCCGGCACATTGGACAACTCCTCTTCCCGGTAACCGGAAAAATCCACAAAAAACAAATCCTGCGTAAGAAAGCTGCTGCTCTTTGGCTCGTCCTTTAAAACATCCTGTACTACATATTCACCAATGTGAAAACTGGAGGCGATTGCCGCAATGGATATTACCAGTATCAATATGATCCGCTTTCTTATATGGGAGAACTTATAATGGATGATCTTATCCTCATTCTCGTTCAGCAGCTCAATAAAATCCTCATGAAAGTTATCTGCTATTTCTTTATCCGCATCCAAACGTCTCATACCGGTCAACAGAATGTAATGGACCTCCAGTTCTTCCATGCAGTCGGGGCAGGATTTGATATGCTCCATAAATTCTTCCAATTGCTCTATGCTTAGTTTGTTATCAATAAAAGGCATCATAAGCCTTTGAACTTCCATGCAGTTCATATTCTTTCAACCCTTTCAGGTGCTGTATGCTTTCTCTTTTCCTTCTTTGGAGGGGTTCTGATGCATACAGTGTATATCATAGGAATTAATTTATATGTTTAATTATTTATTTTACCCTTTTTTTAATAATGTTTCAACTAAACTTTCAATTTATGCTTAAGATTAATTTATGTAAATTTTTCTTGCTTTCTGTTTAAGTTTATGTTAAAATGGATTTCGCTGGTTCAAGACACTGTTAAATCAGTAATAATATCATAATCAGCCGGTGTGTTGGAATTGGCAGACGAGACGGACTCAAAATCCGTTGCCTGCAAGGGCGTGTGGGTTCGAGTCCCACCACCGGCATTAAAGTATCTTGTAAAAAGAAGTCGATTAATAGCAATCGACTTCTTTTATTTTTTATTGTAAACTAGAAATCAGATTATTGGAATTTCCAGGATACCGATGTTTTTCTTTAAGTTCTACCCTGGTAGAATAAGCCAAAGGAGCTGAAAGCGTTTTGAAAAATATTTCTACTATAGAATTTCATACGGGAAGCAAAGAAGAATTATTACCGAATTTTGCTTCCGATTTTCCATACATTGCTTCACGTGTTGAATTCGATAAATACATGGGAAGCTTCGTACCCTGGCACTGGCATAAAGCAGTGGAATTATTTTATATGCAAAGCGGTGTTTTAGAGTATTACACGCCAAAAGGAAAACAGGTATTTCCGGCAGGTTCCGGCGGAATGGTCAATTCTAATGTACTGCACATGACAAGACCCCTGGCAGAATCAGGGAAAAGCATTCAGCTCCTGCATATTTTTGATACCTCTTTCATAGCCGGGCAGCAGGGAAACCTGATTGAACAAAGCTATATTACTCCGATTATTGCCGTCCCCCAGCTGGAAATCATCCCACTGTACCCTGATCATCCGGAGCAGTCCCAGTTATTAAATACAATTCGTGAATCTTTTCAGCTTTCCGAAGATGATTTTGGATATGAAATAAAACTGCGGGGAGTATTATCCGACATATGGCTTCAGCTTCTTTCCATGTCCCGCCCTATGCTGGATGAAAAGGGCGCTTATGACAAAATAAACGATAAGGTCAAATTGATGATGATATATATCCATGAGCATTATTCAGAAAAAATTTCAATCTCAGAGATTGCCTCTGCTGCTTTTTCCAGTGAACGTGAATGCTTCCGGGCTTTCCATGATTGCCTGCATACAACGCCTGTGGATTATATCAAAAGATACCGGCTGCAAATAGCCTGCCATATGCTGGCCAAGAGCCGGGAAACAATTACCTTTATCAGCCATGCCTGCGGATTGGGAAGCAACAGCTATTTCGGGAAGGTGTTCCGGGAATATATCGGCTGCACTCCCATAGAATATCGCCATAAATGGCAGGATAGTGATATATAAAGGCGGAAATAAGATATTTATTCAGAAAAGATTGCACTATAATGATATCCGTAAAGGTGGCAGGGCAATCTGAAAAATTCATTGCAGTCACCGCACGACCACTGTTTTTCCTGAATGGAGGGTATGCAATGATAAGACTAAATATCTTGAATATGGAAGGCTTTTTTAGAGTAGTAAATGAATGTGCCGGAGCAGTTAATCTGCTGCAGCCGGACGGCAGGAAAGAAAACATCAACAAACAATTCGGTATTCAGAATGAGCTGCTGCAAAGGTACCGGGAGAATAAAAATTTCCTGGGGCTCGCCCTGGATATTCCATTCCCAAAAGATTACATGAACATTGTCTTTTACTCCATTGGGGACTGCTGACAATTTGCTTGTAAGAACTTTATCATAAGGAGCCTGACCGCTTCCGGGTCAGGCTCCTCTCCTTTTTACTGCTTCTCTTCACTTTCCAATTGCCAGATATTCTTATCTCTCCGGAAAAGTAAACATACCACCACTCCGGCTGCTCCTGTCAGCATGAACAGCATGGCTGCTCCCGAACCCTTTCCGCTGCTAAACAGCGTAATCCAGGGACTATTCCCGGCCTGTGTTTTCATAAAAGGTTCGAACACCCGGTCAACCAGTATCCCGCCGGATAAGTACCCCAGGGGAATTGTAAAAAATTGCAGGGAATTGCGAGTGGCATATACTCTTCCCTGTATGGAAGCCGGAATTTTGGTTCGGAAAATTACGTCCATATTAGCCCCCATTACAGGAATGAATAGCCAGCCTGCAATTGCTCCCAGGCACCAAGCAGCACCGTTTCTTCCGAGAGCCAGAATAAAGTTTTCCGTACTCATGGAAAAAAGCAGGGAGTTAAATATAACCCGTACACGGTTCTTCGGCGCAGGCATAAAGGTCATGAACATACTGCCTGCCAGTGTGGCAAGGCCAGTGCAGGCATTTACAATTCCAAGGACATTTTCACCCCCGCCCTTTCTTGAAAGCAGCATGGCGGGAAGGGCCGCATTATATATGGATGCAAGAAAATTAATTGCTGCAAGAAACAGGATTAAATCCAGTATTCCCCGGTTATCTTTTAAATACTTTAAGCCGCATCTTACAGATTGGAACAGGGGTTCCTTTTTCGCGGAACTGCTATCCAATATCTCCGGAATATTTACAAATCCCAAAAGCGTAATAAATGCCACAAAAAAAGTAAATAAATCAAAAAGGATTACAGCTTCCATGCTTGTTAATGCAAGCAGGGCACTTGCCAGTATAGGTGCCAGTAAAGTAACCAGTGAATTAGACAAGTAGCGCATGCCGCTTGTCTTCTGGTAATGCTTTTGAGGTACCAGAAGGCTCATGGTAACATCAGCTGCCGGCTGCTGGACAGTGTTCATCAATCCATTAAACGTGTTGATTAGATACAAATGCCAGATTTCCAGGTTCCCTGATTTTATAAGTAAAAGGACTGTGACTGAACCCACTGCCGCCAGGCTGTCACAGACCAGCAGAATTATTTTCTTATTCCACTTATCACTTAAGGCGCCTGCAAAAATACTAAGCAAAACATATGGCATGTAAGAGCAGACTGCCAGCAGCGAGGTCGATAACGCAGACCCTTTCTCCTGATATGACCATACGACTAATGCAAAGCTTGTCATAGAACTGCCCAGCTGTGAAAAGGACTGGGTAATCCATAAAATCAAAAATGTATGAAGTTCTTTTACTGTTATTTTAAAATTTTGTATCACGACTTTGCTCCTTTAATTTTTTATACCCGTACAATATCATAAGTTTACTTGTGATATTGCTTAGAATAAAAGTGAAAATTGCTTTTTTAATTTTCACACTACCCGTGCATATCGCAAGTTTACTTGTGATATTGCTTAGAATAAAAGTGAAAATTGCTTTTTTAATTTTCACCAAGGATTAAATGCAAAGTCCTTAGGACGAATGATTTATTCTCCATGCAGCTTCGTCCGATTCAGACCTTGCATGGAGCATAGCCAATACAGAGCTTCAAATTATTTTCCCAACCTTTCCTGAAATTTTATGGTAAGCAGTTTTTTTAACTAGCTGTTTATCTCTTCTTCCAGCGCCTTCTTAACGGCACCTGGATTCCCTTTATACTGCTCTATTATCTCACTGACCCTGTCATATCCCAATACTCTGGTATAGGAGGTGGCAAAGGCATAGGAGCCTTCCAATAAGGCCTCACATCTTTCCCTGTCCGGCTCCAGCTGCTCGATACATTTGCTTCGGAACAGCTCCACTGCCCTTTCAAGGAGCATAAGGCTTTCAAGGAGACTGTCTGCGATCAAGGGCAGAAATGCATTCAGCTCGAATTCTCCCCGGGAAGCAGCCATGGTAATGGCATAATCATTTGCCATAACCTTCATAGCGACCTGGGTCACCATCTCGGGAATTACCGGATTGACCTTTCCCGGCATAATCGTACTCCCGGCCTGAAGGGGCTTCAGATGTATCTCTCCGATTCCCCCATGGGGACCGGAATTCATGAGCCTTAAATCACCTGATATTTTCATGAGGTTCACTGCCAAAGCCTTTAACAGCCCTGAAACCTCAACAAACACATCGTTATTCTGGGTAATATCCATCGGGTATTCCGCCGCTGCAAGGCCCATCCCGGTGATTTCCCGGAGCTCTTCTATTACCATAAAGCGGTACTTTCTGTCCGCATTACTGGAATTCCCCACGGCGGTTCCTCCCAGATTAACCTGCCGCAGCCTTTCTTCTACCTTGTAAAGCCTCCAACGGTCCCTTGCCACGGCTTGGGCATATGCACCGAATTCTTCTCCCAGAGTGACAGGAATTGCATCCATAAGCTCTGTTCTGCCAAGCTTTTTTATCCCTTCATATTCTCTTTCCTTTAATTGAAGAGCCTGCTGCAGCTTAGCACAGCCATCGCTTAATTCTCTCAGCAGCTCAATGGAGGCAATACGCAGGGCTGTCGGATACACATCATTGGTTGACTGTCCCCGGTTTACATCATCAAGAGGATGTATAAGAAGCTCTTCCTTCTTTTCTTCCCTCCAAATCTTACCTGCCAGGGCTGTGACCACTTCATTTACGTTCATGTTGGCGGAGGTACCTGCCCCGCCCTGAAGGGCATCCACTACAAACTGTTCCTTATATTCCCCGGCAAGTATCCTGTCACAGGCCCTGACCACCGACTCATATACACCGGCTTTCCCGGTTCCCAGCTTCACATAGGTTTTTGCCGCTGCTTTTTTTACCTTTACAATTGCATATATAAGCTTAAGGTTCGTTTCTTTATAATTCAGTGCAAAATTAGCAAGTGCTTTCCTGCTCTCTTCCCCATAGAGTACTTCCTTCTGAGGGGAGATTTGATATGCATCATCCATTTGCTTATCCTCTATTCAATGCAGATTTTAAGATATTTGAACTACTCCTCTTCCTGTAATTCCTCCAAAATGGCCGGAAATATTTCCAGGCTCCGTTTTAATATTCCCTGCATGTAGGCAATCAGAATACCATAATTGGTAATGGGTACCTTTTGGTCAACACTGCACTTCTGGCGGTATTTTACTTCCCTTTCCGTCAGCATACAGCCTCCGCAATGTACAATAAGCTTATAAGGGCTTAAATCCTCCGGAAACTGGCCGCCTGAGGTAAAGGCGAATTGAAATTCCTTTCCGGTATAATTTTTAATCCACCTGGGCAGCTTTACGGTTCCGATATCATCACATTGCCTGTGATGGGTACACCCCTCACAAATCAATATGGTATCTCCCTCTTCCAGCTGTTCAAGGGCAGCAACTCCTTTTACTGCTTCCTGTAAAAGCCCCTTATATCTTGCAAAAAGGATGGAAAAGGAGGTAAGGGGAATATCCCTTGGAGTATCTGCGGACACCTTGGCAAATACCTGGCTGTCCGTAATGACAAGGCTTGGTTTCTTCCCAAGGTTCTCTAAAGTCTCCTTTAATTCATACTCCTTAACAACAATAGCTGTTGCATCTGACTCTAATATATCCCGTATTGTCTGCTGCTGGGGAAGAATAAGCCTGCCCTTGGGGGCAGCCTTATCAATGGGAACAACCAGAAGGATAAAATCGGAGGGATGAATTACATCTCCTACAATGCGCAGCTTACTATCCTCTGTTGGAGCAAGTGCTGCAATTTTTTCCTTTAAGGCTTCTATATTTTCCCCGGTAACCGCACTCACATAAATTTCGTTTTCTTTTTGAGGTTTCTTTTCTTCTTCCAATAAATCTGCTTTATTATATACTACCAGACAGGGGATATTCTTTTCTTCAAAAAGCTTCATTAATTCTTCGTCAGAAACCCCTGTCCCGGTTACAGCATCAATAATGATTACTGCTATATCTGTTTTATTTAAGACCTGCCTGGTCTTTCTGATTCGAAGCTCTCCCAGGGAGCCTTCATCATCAATACCGGGAGTATCTATTATCATCACTGGGCCCATGGGCAGTAATTCCATAGCTTTATATACAGGGTCCGTAGTAGTCCCCTTTATTTCCGATACGACAGATAGCTCCTGCCCTGTAATCCTATTCACAAGGCTTGATTTACCTGCATTCCTCTTTCCAAAAAAGCCGATATGCACCCTGTCTGCGGAGGGTGTTTCATTTAATCCCATACTGCCATCTCCTTTGTGATTATTACATACCCATGCGTGCTAATGGTATCACAAAATCCATGTCAAATCAAGAAGTACTGACATTCCGAACGCGGCAAACGAATTAAAGAAAGTTTATGGAAGCGGACGATGACCAAGGGGGTTGTTTTGAGTTTTGTTATGCGAGAACCCTTATTTCGCTAAAGCGGCAGAAAACGTAACTGGCAGGTAAATCAGTACCAAACTCGCTGTATAAACTTGGCTGTGTTAGTTATCAAGCTCAAACAGTGGTACTGTTTTACCTAGTCACGTTTCCTGCCGCTTAAGTGTCATAAGGAACCTCTTGAGACAAAACTCAAAACAACCCCCTTGGTCATCTGTGCATATCCATTATTTGGTCTTCGTTTGTCATGACATTTTGCATACAGCAAGTTCATAACCCCGCTTCTACCACTTAAAATTTACAGAGTAAGGTTATTGTCTGGGCTCCTCTTCCAAAAGCACACATTAAAAAATAATCTCCTCTTTTGATTAACTGCTTTTCCCAGGCCTCATAGAGTGTAATAAAGGTACTGCTGGTACCTGTATCGCCGTAGATATCACCGATATAGGGGCTGATGGCCTTATCTATATGCAATATCTCCCGGATACTCTCAAGTCCCATTTTATTGTTCTGTGAAAAGCAATACATATTGACATCTTCCTTCGCCAGACCATTGCGGCTGAGAATCGTTGAAATGGAATCCTCCACAGACTTCATCCCATTTGGCTTTTTAACTGCCATGGAAAATCTTAAATTAGTTCCCTTTTTTATCATGAATAAATTGGAAAATCCGTAATTGGGAAACTGATTGCTGTCATTATCGTCCATCCCTACAAGGCTTAAGGTATCACATACTCCGCAGTCTTCTTCCGTCTTTTCCAGTATAATGGCACAGGCCGCATCCCCAAGATTATTTTTATCCAGGTTCATATAATCGCAGCCAACCAAAAGGGCGCGGTTTATATGAGGGCTTACCGACATATACTTTGAAATCTGGTCAAAGGCCATTGTCATACCGCAGCCATTGGAATTGACGTCGTAGCAGATACATTCTTTTTTTCCGCCGATTACATTATGTATTTTTACTGATGTGGCAGGTGCCACATATTCAGGCAGCTGACTGGATAACACAATCATATCCATGTCAGCCCCGGATAAGTTGCTCTTAAAAAACAATTCCTGAATAGCATCAAGGGAAAGCATAATTGTATTCTGCCAGTTATACTTGCTTGCACTTCTTTTATTGGCCGCCGCTTCCTCGACCACGATATTTCCCTTGATTTTCTCTGAAATAATTTTTCTGTTTTTAATTTGATTGGAAATATAATATCCATGGCTTACTGCTATGTCTCTGATTTTAATATGTACCATAATTGTTCCTCGATCTGTATACTTATTTCATCGTATATTTAACAAGTAAAGGTCCCATAAAAAACAAAAACCAGCCCAGAATGCCATGGCTAGTCTTAAACATGGTAGCCCGGCTGCCCTAGCAATTGCTTTAGACCCGTGGCTTTGCGTCCCTGCCTTTCGACAGGTTTGCCTTTATCTTACAGTATTAAATTTACAGTTATCTAAAAGCAATAGTAAAAATGACCTATTATCAATTATATTATATACATTTTTCGATTATTAGCAAGCATTTTTCTTATGATTTGCCATTCTTAGACAAATTATGTTTCGTTTTGGTCTCCATTGCAACTAAAATAGACCTTTGCTCAAATAATAATAAAAGCCCACAAGCAGATTTGATTGCTGCATATGAGCTTAGGCTGATATTTTTCATTTTTCTATTATCAAATCTGCGATATCCTTATAAGCAGCATAGGTCTTTAATTGAAATTTACCGATTTTTATGTCTGTGGTATAGTTATTGATTACCAGATACTGGTTGAATGCAGCGGAATCTTCCACAATGCCTTTCTCTTTTAAAAGCCTGGCCACCTGCTCTGAAGTCATTCCCACGGTTATATCTACTTCAATGGAATCTTCTGCAGATGTTCCTTTGGTCGTGGAAGCCGGAACATCTTTTCCCTCATCTTTTAAATCATTTGAATCTTTTGAGTCCTCTGCCTTTTTCGTATCAGCAGCTCCTTCTGTTTCTTTTGAATCCTTCCCCTTGCCTTCTTTTGACTTGTCTTCGGGAGTGGGAGTTTCCGTAGGAGTGGGGGTGTCTGTTGGCGTAGGAGTAGCCGTGGGCGTACTGAGCAGATCCTTTAAAGAGTCTGCCGATTCACTTTCAACCATTCCCAATTTTTTTGCCCTTTCCTTGATCTGAGCATCTGTAAGTTCTTTGCCTGGCATTGAATGAAATGCTACAGACATTATAACAGCTGTAAAAAGTATCCCGACACCTATCCCTCTGATATAATATTTTAAGTTCATATTTACACCCATTGCATATCACAGGCCTGCCAGCAGACCAGTCTGCAATATTGCCACAAATAAATATGAGTGAAAGAATCTGTTAGCGGCATCCTTTCTATGTTTCAATTTTCTTTCACTTCTTTCTGTTATCTAAATACTTTTACTGCTGCTTACCATTTTCCCTATACAGATCAACTACCAGTTTAACTTCCCCCTGCCCGATTTCCAGGGTCTTTGAAATATCCACAATAGAAAAACCATTGGAATACAATTCAAGTATTTTCTGATTGGAATTTCCTCCGGTTTCCACGTTATCTGCCGGCTTTACTGCTTTAGCCTCTGTTTTAGCAGAAGTATTTTTCTTAGGCTGCGGAGCTTTATTCTCTGCCGCTACAGGATGAGCGCTGGCTTCTTCCAGCAGCTTTTTCTGCCGGTCTGCATTTTTCATAAGGCTTTTAAGGTCCTCTTCTTTTTCTCCGAGCATATTGTAGAGAAATACAACCTCTTCGTGGTTGTGCTTAATCTTTTCCAGTATCTGCTCTGAAAAATCATTTACTGCTATAATTTTCTCATTGGAAAGCTGACTCAATTGATTATCCGCTTTGAATAAATACCCCTCCGTTGTTTCGTTGCATGCATCTTCAAATTTCTGCTTTAAATCACTGCTAAAATCAGTCATACTTTGGTTCAGTGCTGTATCAAGAACAAAATCGCTGCTCTTCTTATCGGTCTTATCCACCATAAAACAACTGATTATAATTATCGCAATTCCTATTATGATAAGGATAATTGCTAAAGTTCCCATAATATATCCTCCGGATAGAATGTGATATCTGTATCTACTTTACTGCATTATATCCTGATATCGATAGAGCCGGATTTCATCTTATTCTTCTCTTCCTTGGACTCTTCTTTTTTCTTTTTCTTTGAGTTTGAACCTGAATAGCTGTTATTCCCCTTTTCCTTGGCGTCATAACGGTATTCCTTGTTTTCACCCTTCGCTGTTTTAACAGCCTGCTGGCTGTTCTGCTTCACCTCATGGCTCAGCTTATCATGGATTAGAATTTGGTCATTGATGGGTTTCTGGCTTTCCTGATGCTTATAGTTTGAAACCTCCTGTGACTTAGGTGCCATGGATGCAACTTCAATTGGCGTTATCGGCATATCACTACCTCCTTTACAATCCAACAATCTTAATATCAGCCCTATCCCTGATAAATTTAGAGTAATGTACTTCTGTCTTTATGTAATAAATTACGTTGGATATCACAATTTTCACTCCAGGATAGGCAATATTTTCGACTTTAATCCACCCTTCGTCATTATTACCAATTTCTGCACGAAGCTGCTCAAACTGGTTCTGGCATTCTTTCAATTCTTTTCTTAACATAATGCAGTTATTGGTTGCTATTCGTATGTAATCTAACTTTTCCTGGGAGAATATTTCTCCCTGGCTTATCTTTCTTTTATAGGTATCTATAATAGGCAGCAGCTTATCAAGGTCTGCTTCAATACCGGTTATCCGTTTCTGCATAGCCTTGTAATTTTCCACCTTTTTAGGATCTATACCGACTTCCAGAAGGGTATAGGTTCCCATAGTAGAGCCTGCTGTCTTTACGGTAATGGCTGTACCGGATGTGATCTCACCGCCGGTTATAAAGCCCTTTTTGCCGCCTACGGTAATATCTCCTCTGGCCGAGACCTTACTGTGCAATATGGCCTCTGTGGTAATGTAGCCTCCTGATTTTACAACAGCATTTTCTATAAATTTGGTGATGATATTACCCTCTGCCTCCATGGTACCCTTGTTCATCCCCTGCATGCCTCGTTTTAAAACAATCTGGCCTCCTGCATAGAGTCTGGCACCTTCAACAACACCGTCAACAATAATGTCACCCTTTGCCCGTATGGAATATCCCGATGTAACATTACCCTTTACGGTAACATTGCCCTCGTATTCAATATCACCTGTGGAAGAATCCACATCTGCAAGGACTTCAAAGGTATTGGAAACAAATACTTTATCATTTACCAAATCAGCATGGCCGCTGACACTTGAAAACATCTTAAGTCCGTCTTCCGATAAATAGATGTCCCTGCCGTGCTTTAGTACTTTTCTCATTATTTTTTTGGGAAGTATGTTTGTGCCCATTACATCCGTACCAGGGGCACCATTTACCTCAGGTATTAATTGCGCCAGCAAATCCCCTTTGTTTATGGAGCTGATCATATCGAGCTGATGAAAATCTACTGTACCGTCATCCTTTTCCTTGGGCTTCAGTGTTTTGTCCGTATTAAAATAATAGATGATTTCAGCATCTTTTCCCTCAGTTGGTTTTGCTCCTCTGGCTATGATAATTACATCATTGTAAATCGGGTTTTTTATGTAGTCATCAATAATATTATCAATAATACCGTATTTAATTCCTGACTTTCTCATTATATCAACAATATCGTCCTTCTTTAACCTTCTTCCCCCCACAGAAGGCGGGTAAAAGATACCCTCCGCATACATCTTATCTGCTGAAATTGCTATCTCCAGCATCTCGTCAATATTTGGAATTTTTGCTAACGTAAGCTTACACTCGACCGGCTTTTCTTTGGACACAGTCAAGGCTTTTGCAAGAGAATTAATATCATAGTCATAAATTTTGACCTTACTTAAATATTTTGACAAATCGTCAAACTCCAGTGCTTTACCGTCCGGTCTGCCTGGAATCAATCTGATATAAGTTCCATCTGCTTTCATATCAAGTTGGAAATAACCGTTCCTATTATCCATACTCTTCTCCCTTATTATATCGTAAACAACAATTCAATATTATTTCCTAATTTAAGTCTCATCTTCTGCAATGCCTTTGTATGTAACTGTGAAATTCTTGATTCTGATACTTCAAGAACACTACTGATTTCCTTTAGCGTAAGTTCTTCGTAATAATATAATACAATGACCTTCTTTTCTTTTTCCGTCAGAATGTTTAAAGTCTCAGTCAGTATGGTTTTCAGTTCATTTCTTTCCGTAATCTGCTCCGGTGTTTCGTATTGGGAACTTAGGTTTGCTTCCATGCTGCCTTCACTGCCCTGCTCTAAATATTCATCCAGAGAAAATAAATTTGAAATATTCGTTTGATTTTGCCAAAGCTCCAATTCCTTTTGGGAAAGCTCTAACTCTTTGGCCATTTCCTCATCTGTTGCAGCACGGCCCAGCTGGCTCTCTAATTTCTGGTAGGCTGCATCCATTTTACGCTGCTTTTGTCTTAATGTTCTGGGTATCCAGTCCATTTTGCGGATTTCATCCAGAATTGCACCTCTGATTCGAAAGCTTGCGTAGGTTTCAAATTTGACCCCCTTTGAATAATCAAACTTGTCCACCGCATCAATAAGTCCGAAGACTCCGTATCCTACCAGGTCCTCATACTCAACATTGTATCCCAGATACATACTAAGCCTTCCGGCTACGACCTTTACTAATCCAGCGTATTCTGTTATGAGTTTTTCCCGCCCTTCCGGAGATTTATGCTTACTGTAATCTTCCCAAAGTTTGGCCTTACACTCTGTATTCATCCGTATACCCCCAAATTCCTAAAAATCTCAGCCTCCCTGCTTAATACAGCAAATTCCAATAACCATCTGCCTTCCATGTTTACTCTGTTTCGGTATCCTGAACGTTTTCCGCCTCATCAACATTCTCTGTCATACCAATATCCGCTGTCTCAGCTATAACAGTTTTCGTTGTAACCTTTCTTATAATTGCTGCTGCTATTTTCCCGATGATATAAAAGCAGACAAGTACAAGTAACAGTCTTTCAAGGCCTGTTAACAGCGATTCATGATTAATAATATTTATTATACTCATAACCACACCTGCTATAAGCATTACTGCCGGTGCTATATATCGGTCCCTCATATAAATAACCAAGCCTTTCTTAAAGCCTGCAAACTTTTGGCCGCAGGCACAAATTTGTGTGTGAAAATGGCTTTCTGATTTTCACACTAATCCCCATGCATATCGCAAGCTTGCTTGCGATACTGCTTAAATAGAAAGATTAAAAATGCAGCGCATTTTTCAATCTAATCCTTGATCAGATTACTTTTAACGGCTTACCCACCGATTTTACATAGAGTTCACCGGTTTCGGCATAGAATTCTATGGTCCTGCCATAATTTAATCCTGTATCCTCTGCAAGTATCTTAATCCCAAGGGAAGCCAGCTTGCTTTTACTTGCTTCCACGTTTCTTTCGCCAATGCGGAGCATGTCATTGTTAGAGCTGAAAGCGAACATTTGGGCTCCGCCTGCAATTTTAGCAACAAGGCGATGCCTGTTTGCTCCCAGTAAAACCATTTTGTCAATCAGGGCATCTATTCCCGTGTCCGCAAATTTGGCGATATTTTCGTTGTTCTTAATCTTAGTGCTGTCGGGTAACATAACATGCACCATGCCTGCCGTTTTCGAAACTGAATCATAAAGTGATATTCCAACACAGGAGCCAAGCCCCAAGGTCGTCAGTGCATCCGGTGAGCTGCATACATTCAAATCTGCCATTCCTACTTTAACCATTATGCTCATACAACCCACCTATAATCCCAATGATCTTAAGATAACATCATATGATTCCAATGTGGGTATTAAAATAAAATAGCCGTTAACATCTGAGTCGTCTTTCGTAAACTGTGTTTCTATAATGAGTGCCTTATCTCCTACTTTACCGAATTCAATAGCCGGTACACTTAGGATTGCTCCTGCCATATCGATAGACATATATGGTATACTTGCATTAATTTTAATTCCGGTTAAGGTTGACAAGGAGGAAAGATAAGCTCCGGCTATAATATTACCGATTTCTCTGAGTGCTGAATATTCCATTTCCGTAAATTCTTCCAGGACTGAATCTTTTCCCATAAGAATATTTACAATCCGGCATGCTGAGACCTGATCCATCATAAACATCATCATGCCGTTTATTTCACCCTCAAGGGTTATGAGAATACCTACAACAATCTCTTCCGCTCCACCGAGCATATCCGGTAACTCTTTCAGCTCAAGCAGGTCTACCTTGGGAACATTCATATCAACCTTGCTGTTAATCATGGTTGATAAAGCCGTCGTAGCATTGCCTGCTCCAATATTACCGATTTCTTTTAAAACATCAAACTGCATATTGTCTATATTATCTAAATTGATATTTGGCAATGAGAACACTCCTTAAACTGTTTCTTTTTCCATGATAACTCCGTTAATATTTAACAGGGATATCAGGCTGTCATTATGTTTACCGATTCCTGAAAGATACCCGTTCTTATCTTCTACCGCGCTGTTGGTAACCTTTTCAATCATATTTTCGTCCAGGGTCACTACTTCCTTCACTTCATCTACGATAATTCCCACAGCAGATTGGGAATCAAATTTTATGATAATGATTCTGGTAGCATTGCTGACCACGTCTTCCTCAAGGCCAAATTTTAAGCGGAGACTCATTACCGGTATGATTTCACCTCTTAAGTTAATCACTCCCCTGAAAAAGTGCTGTGCCTTGGGTACTCTGGTTATACTCTGCATTCTTACGATATTATCAATATATTTGATATCTATGCCATACTGCTCAATGCCTATCTTTACAACTATGTACTGTTTTCCGTCATTTACTGCGTTTTCCATATGAACCCTCCTCTAGACCAGTGTGTTTACATCAAGAATCAGGGCAACCTCACCGTCACCAAGTATGGTAGCTCCGCCAATGATCTTATTGTTGTTTATAAATTTACCAATGGACTTAATTACAATTTCCTGCTGTCCGATCAGATTATCTACAACCAGTCCGGCCAGCCTGTCTCCCTTGGATATAATAACTACAATGAGATTTTCCTGGTCTGCTTTTTCTCCCGGGACATCCAGGATTTCATTTAAACGAAGTAAAGGTATGACATTACCCCGTAAATTAATTACTTCCTTGGAATGCACGTATTTAATATCGGAAGCGGCAACATCTTCGATGGTCTGAATACTTCCGAGAGGTATCGCATATTTCTCTGTTCCAAGCTCTACCATTAAGGCCTGTATAATGGCAAGGGTAAGAGGAAGGCGGATAATGAAATTACTGCCTGCACCTAATTTTGTTTTAGCCTCAATATCTCCGCCCAAAGCTTCAATCTTTGTCTTAACAACATCAAGTCCAACGCCTCTGCCGGATACATCCGTTATGACTTCTGCTGTGGAAAAACTTGGCTTGAACAGTAAGTCAATAACCTCTTTATCACTCATTACCTCAGCCTGTTCGGAAGTTATGGTTCCCTTCTCAATGGCCTTTTTCTTGACCTTTTCCACGTTGATGCCCGCGCCGTCATCCCTTACTTCAATCACTACGTTATTTCCATCCTGATAGGCATCAAGGAAGATAGACCCTACCCCAGGCTTACCCTTTGCAGCACGTTCTTCATTGCTCTCCAAACCGTGGTCAGCCGCATTACGCAATAAATGCATAAGAGGATCGCCGATTTCATCAATTACAGTCCTGTCCAGCTCTGTTTCTTCACCGGTCATATAAAGTTCCATCTTTTTATTTAAGGACTTTGACAGGTCTCTTATCATACGGGGGAAACGGTTAAGAACACTCTCAATCGGCACCATCCTTACCTTCATAACAGATTCATGAAGATTTGTGGTAACTCTTTCAAGATATTCTATCTGCTCATTAAAGCCGGACTCTGTCTTTGTACCTTTTTCGCTGGTACTCATAGATACAAGACCATTCTTGGCAATAATCAGCTCACTTACAAGATTCATAAGTACATCCAGTTTTTCGATATCAACACGTACAGAACGGTTTACTACCGGCTTCGATGTCTGCTGTTTGGCAGCACTTTGGGCAACCGCCTTACTTTGAACATTATTTCTCAATCCGGCTTCTTCCGTCGTAGCAGCGGTCTCTTCTTTTTCCTCGGATACTTCATTTTCATTTACGCTGATTGGCTCTATGTATACTTCTTTAATCTCTGAAACATTCAGAATTGTTTTTCTGACAGCTTCCATATCATTCTTTGTCAGAAGAACTACGCTAAAATCCAGATCAAACTTCTCATCCTCAATATCCTGCACTTCCGGCTTTGACTTAATAACATCGCCCATACCCTCTAATGCCTTGAATACCAGAAATGCTCTTGCTGCCTTTAATATACAGTAATCCTGTACATAAACAGTTATTCCAAAAGCATTGACACTCATCTTTTCTGCTTTTACGATTGCATTTTTTTCGTAATCAGCAAGGGGCAGTTCCTTGTATTTATTAGCGGTACCGGAAGCCGTAGAGGCTGAAATTTCAGCCGCTGAAGCATCAGCCGCAGCAGCGCCGGCTGCCTGTACCTGTGCTTTTGTATCCTCATTGCCTGTTGCTTTTCCAAGGCCTACATTTAAAATATTATTGAGCTGGTCAATGATATCTTCGTAATCTTCCGTTCCTTCATCCGCACTTTCCTGAATATTGCTTAAATAGCCTTCCAGTGCGTCCAGTCCCTTAAATAGTACGTCTACCAGTTCTGCCGTAACACCCATCTTTCCATTACGGATTTCAGAAAATACATTTTCCATATCATGGGTCAATCTCTGCATTCTTTTAAAGCCCATTGTTCCAGCCATACCCTTCAGGGAATGGGCAGCTCTGAAAATCTCGTTGATTGTCTCGCTGTTCTCAGGCTCTGTTTCCAATATCAATAACTGCTGGTTTAAACTCTGTAAATGTTCCTTGGTTTCATCAATAAATATTTCCAGATATTGACTGACATCCATCTTATTGTACCCCCAGACTTCTATGTATTGCACCGGCAATTTGCTCTAGCGGAACAACCTCATCGACCAATCCGGCATCTCTTACAACCTTTGGCATGCCATAAACAGTACTGGTCGCTTCATCCTGTGCAATTACATATATATTTTTTTTCTCTTTGAGTTTCTTGATTCCATAGGTTCCGTCGCCGCCCATACCGGTCAATACCACACAGACTATTTCTGTAAAGCCTGATTCCGCCAATGATTCAAACATATAATCAGCACAGGGCTTTAAGCCATTCTTAGCTGCTTCCTGGGTAATTGTCAGGACTTCTTTTCCCTGCTCCGAACATCCAAGCCGCATCTGATACCCACCTTTTGCAATATAGACCGTCCCTTCTGTCAAGCCTTCCAGGTGCTCTGCCTCTTTTACCCTTACCATGCTTATTTCATTCAAACGGCCGGCTAAGGATGCCGTAAAGCCCTCCGGCATATGCTGGACAATCAATACACTGCATCCCAAAGAAGCGCTGAGCTTTGGCACGACCTGCTGTAAAGCCTTCGGGCCTCCCGTTGAACAGGCAATCGCCACCAGCTTCTTTCCAGTCCAGCCTCTGACTGGTCCGGTTCCACTCTTGGCCGGGCTTGTTACATCCGTGACCGTACCGGTTCCGCTCCTGGACAGAGCAGCCCTGTCAGCTATGGGATTCAGAATACTCCTTGCAGCTGCCTCTCTGGTCACCGCGTAACCGCCTGCCATTGCAAGAGGTGCCTGGGCTGCAGGCTCCGTTACCTCTCTTGTATTGAGTTTATACAGCTTTGTTGCCGTTTCAAGGCAGGCAATAATCTTGTTCTTGAACTTATCACTTTTGACCTCAAAAAAGCTCTCCGGTTTGGTAACAAAATCAAAGGCTCCCAGCTCCAGGGCACGTATGGTTTCCCTGGCACCTTCCTTTGCCAAAGTACTGACAATGATGATGGTTGCTTTAATCTTTTTTTGCTCCAACTGTTCTAATAGCTCGATTCCGCTCATTTGAGGCATATTGATATCTAAAATAATCGCATCGTATGTTTCCTTTTGCTGCGTCAATAATAGAAATGCCTCAAGCCCGTTAACTGCAACTTTTGAAACCTGAAACCTGGAATCTGAATTAATTATATCAGAGAGTACCCTTCTCATGAGTGCAGAGTCATCAACTATTAAAACTTTTTTCTGCATATTTACCTCTTTTCCGTATATTCAATCTAAAATCAGACTTTTTTCTTATGCTGTACTGACTATTAGGTTTTATATATCTGCCAGAATTAAATGTACATGGTTACAAATTGTTTTTATCCTTTGTACGCTGCTTGATTTCTTCTTCGAATATGTACTTAATGATCGATTCCCTGTCTTCCTTATGCAGCTCCAGGAACTGCACACGGTATCCATAAAAACCTACTCGGTTCGTCATTTTTTCCGTGGATATAATCACTCCCATTAAGCAGTCGGACTTCATGCTTACCTTGCTGTTAAAATGTATCTGCATCTGCATGGTACTTCCGACATCATGGATATTCTCCGACATCAGCCTGGCACCGCCGCCGCTTAAGTCCACTACAATTCCCAGCTTCCATTCTTTCTTGCACTGCTCCAGAGCATCAATACAAGCCTGTTTATCTTCCGGGCTTTTGAATATGTTCTGTTTCAGTTTATACCGAAGTGTAAGTTCTGCTTCCGTAGCGATATAATAATCCGTATCCAGTACACAGGACAATCTGAAAAACTGCCGCCTCTGATATTTTTCCAATGCCGATGTAAGTTCCACGGTCAATATGTATATTTTATCATCGTTGGCTCTGTCCGTAATTAAACCTTTACATTCATAAAGCCCGGTTTGTGTAAAGAAACGCAGGCTGTATTTATCTCCAACTGAAAGAGGTATCACCCTTCCCTTGATAATTGGCATCGCTATAATGACAGAAGCATAATCCTTAAAGTCCAGAACCTTACTTTTGTAGATTTTTTTTACTGCATCTTCATTTTTGTCCATTAGCTTAAGTTCTACTTTATCTCCAATGGCTACCACATCCCGTACCATGTCTCGTTACCTCCGTTATTTACTTGTCGTACGATGAAGAAGACTTGAAAAGAAATGAGCAATTCCTCTCTGCCCCGGGCTTTTAACCGGAATATCATTACATAAAGCGGCTGCCAAAGCAGACACGGCTCTTGAAGAAGGTGAATTAGGATACAATACGGAATAGGGTTTTTGCTGCATAACTGCTCTCGTAACATTAGGATCCTGCGGTATTCCACCCAGATATTCCAGCTTAATCGTCAGGAACTTTTGTACTACAAGGTTCATCTTATTATACAGGCTGCGTCCTTCCTCTTCCGAATCAATCCTGTTGGATATCATTTTAATGGATGTCATATCAGAGTTAAAATCCACTCTTTTATTGAGTACCTTCAGCAGTGCGTAGGCATCTGTTATAGAGGTAGGCTCCGGTGTTATCACCAATAATACTTCGGCGCTTGCCATCACAAATTCCAGTACACTGTCCGTTATTCCAGCTCCGGTATCAATTATAATTATATCGGCAATTTCATCTAACTCATACAGCTTCTGGTTCAGAAAATCTATTTGATACTTTGTAATATTGGATAATTCCTGAATACCGGAACCCCCTGATATGAACATCAGATTTTCGGGGCCCTTGGTTATGATTTCCTGCAGATTTTTATTGCCGTATATGATGTCAGCCAGATTGTACTTGGGTCTGATACCCAGCATGACCTCTACATTGGCAAGGCCAAAATCTGCATCCAGTATAACTACTCTTTTTCCCATTCTGCTCAGCTGGATTCCCAGATTTACAGAAAGATTTGATTTGCCAACTCCACCCTTTCCGCTGGTAACGGTTATAACTCTGGCGAGCTGGTCAGGCATACTTTGTCTTTTTATGATATTACGAAGCTGCTCCGCCTGATCCATCAATCAAACCCTCCCAACAGCTTTTTAGCCGTTTCCTGTGTGTCAAGCTTGCCGATGTCATCCGGGACGTTCTGTCCGTAGGTAGCATAGGATAACTCAGCATTGGTATACATCTTAATATTTAAAATATTCCCTACTGATATGGTTTCGTCTAATTTGGTAAATATAATACGGTAATTGGTTATTTCAGAATAGTTTTCCGTAATCCGGATCAAATCCTTATATTTTGTTGTAGCACTTAATACAAGGTATATTTCCTTTTGTTCCTCTTCTATCGTGCCAAGAAGCCTTTCAACATCGTCTCTCTGCTCCCTGTTCTTATGAGAGCGTCCGGCTGTGTCTACCAGTACAACATCATAATCCGATAATTCTTCCTTTGCCTGCAGCATTTCCTCCTCGGTATAAATTACCTTCATGGGAATGCCAAGTATATTGGCATAGGTCCTTAACTGCTCCACAGCGGCAATCCGGTAAGTATCGGAAGTCAGCATTGCTACCTTTAACTTTTTATTTAATTTTAAATCTGAAGCTATTTTGGCAATGGTTGTTGTC
The DNA here is from genome assembly GCF_900142215.1 of Anaerocolumna jejuensis DSM 15929. Classification (GTDB taxonomy): domain Bacteria; phylum Bacillota; class Clostridia; order Lachnospirales; family Lachnospiraceae; genus Anaerocolumna; species Anaerocolumna jejuensis. Next base: position 40,095 of record NZ_FRAC01000008.1, read on the forward strand.
TTACCTACACCGGTGGGTCCTATGAAGAAAATAAATTTGCATTTATTCTCTATGATATTAATTATTTTGGGCTGGCCAAGCTTCAGGATTATCTTCTGATATACATGGGATAAAATATTATCGATTGTAATATCCCTTGTGACTTTCCCTTCAATCTCACTTATCAGCTGTTCCACATATTTTTCATCCACTTCATTTCTTAGCAGCTGATCATATACCAGCTTCATGCAGGCTTCCCTTTTCTGCTCCTCCGGGTCCTTTTGCTTTGGCGCCTCTTCCGCCTTTTTAGCCTCCTGACGCTCCTGGAGCTGCTTTTCAAGCAATTCCTGCAGACTGTTAAGCTTCTTTTCAATGGCTGAAGCATCCTCATTGGACTGATTGATTTCTTTCGGCCTTACAAAGGCAGAAGCTCTATCCTCTCCATCATAGGCTGCCGACAGGGTATTGGTAAAGAAAGAAGGCTTTGATTTTCCCTCTTCTGCCTCCTTCTTTCCTCCTGCTAAAGCACCTGTATCGTCAACAGCAGCCGTTATTTCAACGGTAGGCTTCCGGAAAAGGCGATAAACGCCTTTCGGTGAAATAGTCTTTATATTCATTACGATAGCATCCTTGCCAAGCTCATTCTTTGCAAGAAGAATCGCCTCTGTTTCTGTATTTGCCTGATATTTTTTGATTATCACTATACCGTCACCATCCCTACCGATTGTAATTCAACATTGGATTCAATTTCATTATAGGATATAACAATTAAATCCTTAAAATAATCCTGTGTCAGCTTTTTAAAATACATTCTGACAATTGGAGAGGTTATAACAATGGGGCTCTTCCCTATATTCTCCAATTTCTGAACTTCTTCCTCCACTGAACTCATAATACTTCTGGTCTTTTCCGGGTCAAGTGTTAAATAAGCCCCCTGCTCCGTCTGCTTTACACTGTTCATAATATCCTGCTCAACCTTCGGGTCCAGGGTTACCACACTTGTAACCTCTTCCACAGGAAAATATTTATTACTGATGGCTCTCTTAAGACTTTGCCGGGCATATTCGGTAAGGACATCCGTATCTCTTGTAGTAGATGCATAATCTGCAAGGGTTTCAAATATCGTAATCAGGTCTCTGATGGATATTCCTTCTTTTAATAAATTCTGTAATACCTTCTGTATCTCACCAACGCTTAAGAGCTTAGGAACAAGCTCCTGAACAAGGGTTCCGTTAGCTTCCTGAATATTGTTGATAAGGTTCTGCACATCCTGCCTTGTAAGCAGTTCATAAATATGGCTCCTGATAACCTCAGTCAGATGTGTTGCTATAATAGACGGAGGATCAACTACCGTATACCCCAGGGACTCTGCTCTTTCCCTCTGGCTTTCTGTTATCCAGATTGCCGGTAAATGGAAGGAAGGTTCAAAGGTAGGAATACCTGTAATCTCCTCCTCCACATAGCCTGGGTTCATGGCCATATAATGGTCAAAGAGAATTTCTCCCTCACTGATGGGGACTCCCTTTATCTTAATCAGATACTGGTTGGGATTTAACTGAATATTATCCCTTAATCTTATGATAGGCACTACACAGCCTAATTCCAAAGCTATCTGCCTTCTGATCAGAACAACCCTGTCGAGTAAATCGCCTCCCTGATTGACATCAGCAAGGGGGATAATACCATAGCCGAATTCCAGCTCAATAGGATCCACTTGTAATAGAGTTACTACATTTTCAGGTTTACGTATCTCATCTCCGCCGCTTTCTTCCATTGCAGCAGCACTTTCAATATCCTCCACCTCTATTCTGCCGGCAATCGTTCTTCCGCAGATTATGAACACAACACCATATGTACAGAATACAAGGGTATTAAGAGGTGTTGCAATACCTAAGAATATCAGTGCTCCTCCGACAATATAGAGTACCTTTGGAATGGAGAACAGCTGTTTTAGAAGGGTATCTCCGATATCCGCTTCCTTCGTTGCCTTTGTTACCACAATACCGGTGGACAAGGATATCAATAGTGACGGTATCTGGCTTACAAGCCCTTCACCGATGGTAAGTAAGGTATATTTATCAAAAGCTTCATTGATTGACATTCCGCCACGAAAAGCTCCAATAGCAATACCGCCGACAAAATTGATAATTACAATTATAAGTCCTGCAATGGCATCACCCTTTACATACTTGGTAGCACCGTCCATGGCACCGAAGAAGCTGGCTTCCTCCTGGATTTTCTCTCTTCTTTCCTTTGCCTGCACATCACTAATTGCTCCGGTATTCAAATCTGCATCAATTGCCATCTGCTTACCAGGCATAGCGTCCAGGGTAAATCTTGCCGTTACTTCCGCAACACGCTCTGAACCTTTATTAATAACGATAAACTGTACTAAAATCAGGATAACAAATACTATGATACCAATGATTGCATCACCGCCGCCTACGAAATTACCAAAGGTCTGGATTACTCCGCCGGCAAAGCCGTCTCTTAAAATCAATCTCATGGAAGATACATTTAATGAAATTCGGAAAATTGTCGTGAATAATAGAATAGTCGGAAATGCTGACATATTTAAAGCTTCTCTTGAAAACAAGGCATTGAACAGAACAATCAATGCCACAGATATATTCAGTGCCAGTAATATATCCAATAAAACACTTGGTATTGGTACAATCAGAAATATAATTGCTGCCAGCAAATAAATTCCTACAACCATGTCCGTCTTTTTCATTAACAATGCCCCCTGAATTTACAAAGTAATTATGTCTTATTTTTCAAATTATAAACATAAGCTAATACTTCCGCTGTCATCTGATACAGCTCCGGCGGAATTTCATTCCCAACATCAACATTGTAGTAAAGCATTCTGGCGAGTGGCTTATTTTCTACAATTTCAATATTGTTCTCTTTCGCAGCTTCTTTAATCTTCTGAGCCAAATAATCTGCGCCCTTCGCAACAAGTACCGGCGCTTCGCTGTTGTCCTTGTCATACTGGATAGCAGCAGCAAAGTGAGTAGGGTTTGTTATGACGACATCTGCCTTAGGAAGCATCTGCATCATCCTTCTTTGGGATACTTCACGCATTTTTGAACGGATCTTTCCTTTTATATGAGGATCTCCTTCTGATTGCTTGTACTCATCCTTGACTTCCTGCTTTGACATCCTCATATCTTTTCTGAACTTCAATTTTTGATAAATATAATCTGCTACTCCAATAATAAGGAAAACTACACTAATATTCAACCCCAGCTTTATTACTATATTACCTATGAACTGGATGGCCTGAATCAGTTCCATATCATAAAGCCTTTGAAGATTGGCTCCATAATTCATTAAAGTATTGTAAGCAATATATATTATGGCAATTATTTTAAGGACTTCCTTAAAGGTGTCCACCAATTTGTCTTTGGAAAATATTTTTTTAAAGCCTGTAATCGGATTAAATTTATTGAATTTGGGCTTAAGCGGCTTTGCTGTCAGCTTCCATTTTACCTGGAATACATTAATTATAATTACTGCCATTACCGCAATCAGGAATATCGGTATTATGATTTGAATAATACTCAAAAAACATTCTTTTAAGATTGCCGATGCCGTAGCGACATTAAAATCATCCGATGCTACTTTAACAATGTTGCTGTAAAACTCATAAAAAGCATTGATGAATTGATTGCCCATCCTTGCTACAAATACTTTTAGTGTAACAAATAAGGCAAGCAGGGCAGTGGCCGTAATCAAATCGGTACTTCTTGCAACCTGCCCTTCATCTCTTGCATCACTTAACTTTTTTGCGGTGGGCTCTTCTGTCTTTTCGCCCCCGCCTCCCCCTGCAAAAAATTGCAGGTTATAGGTCAATAACCTTTCCATTCTAATCCCCACACATTCAACTATTTTAATATTTGAACGGCTGACTTCATCATATCAATCATCTCATTGAAAATGAAACCGGATACGGTAGGTAAAAACCTTACAAGTAAAAACAGAATCAGTAAGCCGGTTATGATTTTTAGCTGAAAACCAATAACAAACATATTCATTTGAGGGGCTACCTTCGCTAATATTGCAAGTATTGTGTTTATAATCAACATAGCCGCAAAAACCGGCAATACGATGCGAAAACCAATTATAAAATAATCTCTGATAAAATCTACCATCAGCAGGTAAATATTAGGATTTAAATGAGCCTGTCCCAATGGAATTACCTTAAATGTATCAGCAAACGCTTTTATGATATAAAGGTGCATATCTGTTACTAAAAGCATTAGAATAACCGAATAAGAATACAGATTACTGGTTATGGTGGATTCCACATGGGCTACCGGATCCAGCTCATTGACCATGGAAAAACCAATTTCCATATCCATTATCTGTCCTGAAAAATTCAGGATATAATAACTTAAATTCGTAAAGAATCCAATTATCAGCCCGGTCAGTGCTTCCTTCAGCATAAGAGCAGCAAATCCGATTACTGTGTCATATTGTATAGCAACAGGCGTAATCTGAAAAAGAATCAGCGCAAATATAAGTGAAAATCCTGCCTTTACTCTTTGAGGAACATTGGGAATACTGAAAAACGGGGCTACAAAAACAAAAGCCGATATCCTCACAAGAATTAATAAAAAACCATCAAAGCCATCAATTGTAAATGTCATACACTTCTTATGTAATACGGGAGATTGTTGATAAGCTCCACAAAGAAATCTTTGGTCTCAGACATTATCCAACTTCCAAAAAGCATAATAACCAGAAAGATAGCTATAAACTTAGGAACAAATGTGAGGGTTTGCTCCTGTATAGAGGTTATAGTCTGCAGTATGCTTATTACAAGGCCTACTATCAGGGATATCAGCAGCATAGGTGCCGATACCTTTATTATGATCCAAAGGGCTTCTCTGATAATATCAATTACAATATTTTCATTCATACTCTACCAGCTTTCTACTTGTAAAAGGTCTTGACCAATTCTCCAATGACCAGATTCCATCCGTCTGCAAGAATAAACAAAAGAATTTTGAACGGCATGGATATCGTAGTTGGCGGAAGCATCATCATACCCATTGACATTAGAGTAGATGCAACTACCATATCAATAATGATGAAGGGTATATATATTACAAAGCCTATAATAAACGCAGTCCGCAGCTCACTGATTATAAAGGACGGTATGATGACTGTGATAGGTATTTCACTATAATCTTTTACCGGGCCAATTTCAGCTATGTCCATAAACAGCTTAAGGTCCTGGGGCCGATTTATCTCTTTCAGCATAAACTCCCTTATGGGCTTTACTCCTGTCTTAAAAGCTTCCTCCTGGGTTATCTCACCCTTTGATAAAGGCTTTACAGCATCGTTATTGATTTGTGTAAACACCGGCGCCATTATAAAAAATGTCAGGAATAATGCCAAGCCTACAAGTACCTGATTAGGCGGAGTGGACTGAGTTCCCAAAGCCGACCTTACAAAATGTAATACAATGATAATTCTGGTAAAGGATGTAACCATGATTAAAATTGACGGTGCCAGTGAAATCAAGGTAATCACCAGCATCATCTGCAAGGTGGATGTCATGCCGCCACCGTTGGCATCCGTGTCCAGGTTAAATTTAAACGGCCCAATCTGGCCGCTTAAATTATTGTTCGATGCACTGCTGGAACCCGTAGCTGCTTTACCGGTAGTGTCATTTTTTGTCTGCCCGCCATTAACAGTACCTGCTGTAGTTGTACTGTCGGTTTGTGACGCATAAACAAAAATAGTTGTCTTATTGGTTAATATACCGGTAATGAATAAAATACAGATAACACATACCAGCTTTTTTAATATTCTTTTATTCCTTCTCTCCATGCATACCAACCCTAGTGATGATCCTCTTTCTCTGTCAGATCAGACTCTTCTGACTGATTTACAAATAAATCACCACTTTTATCTTCTTTCTCAATTTGTTTCTTAAAGGTCTTTAAAATATCCTGAAAGTTATTATTTTGCCTGGTATTTCTATCCTTTACTGTGATTTCGTCTTCTTTCAGCTCTGTAAGCAGTCTTATATCATCTTTTCCCACTGCTATGACAAAATATCTGGTACCAACCTTTACAATCTGTAAATACTTATTCTGGGTAAGCTTATATGTATCGATGACCTTAAAATTACTTTCTCTTAAGGCACCCATTTTGACACCGCCGACAAATTTTGTTGTCAGATACGTTATGACTAATACCACTATAAAAAGGATTAAGACACCGAGAAGCTGCAGGAAGTTATCTCCTGATGTCAGCCTTGCTGCAAAAATGTTCATTAACCCACAGCCTTCTTAACCGCTTCCAATACTCTGTCAGCCTGAAAAGGTTTTACGATAAAATCCTTTGCTCCTGACTGAATGGATTCAATGACCATTGCCTGCTGGCCCATTGCGGAGCACATTATAATATTGGCAGAAGGATCTGCGGATTTGATTTTCTTAAGAGCCTGGATACCATCCATTTCCGGCATTGTAATATCCATCATTACTAAGTCAGGCTTTGTTTCATTGTATTTTTCAATCGCTTTAGCGCCATTTTCAGCTTCGCCGACAATCGTATAGCCATTTTTACTTAAAATGTCCTTAATCATCATCCTCATAAAAGCAGCATCATCACAAATTAAAATACTTTTACCCATTTTTATTCTCCTATCATGTGTTGTATTTTATAATTAATAAGATTACTATTCACCCTTAGTTTAAAGAACCCTCTTAGAATCAATTATTATGTTTATTTTCATGCTTGTAGGTTACATCACATGATTCATAGTTAACCAACTGCTACTTAATAATTTCTGTTACTCTGATACCAAAGGATTCTTCAATTACTACAACCTCACCTTTTGCAACAAATTTACCATTTACAAGAACATCTATCGGTTCTCCTGCTAATTTATTAAGCTCAATAATTGTACCCGGAGTAAAATCCAGTATTTCCTTTATGGATTTGTTTGTTCTTCCAAGTTCTACCGTAACCTCCAAGGGAACATCCATAATCAGGTTTATGTTCTCAGGTTGGGGTGTTACCTGCTGAGAAACGGTAAAGCTTTGGAATTGTGCAGGTGATACATTAATATCAGGTGCGGCATACGGCATTTGAGGCGCAGGTGTCTGCATCTGGGGAGCTGCTTGAACCGGAACTTCCGGTGCCTTGGGCTGTGCCTCAGGTTTCACCGCTTTTTCCTGTACCTGCTCTGTTTTCTGTTCACCTTTCACAAAGTTACTGTAAAGCTCTCTTGCCAGCTCGAAGGGATACAATTGCATCAGTTCACTGTCAACTAAGGTTCCTATTTCCATCTTGAATGCAACTTTAACAAATTTGCCTTTCAGGAAAGGTGCAATATCTGAACCATCAATGGTTTCATTCATATCCACCACCGTTGATATGGGAGGGGTAATATCAACCCTCTTTTCAAGCATTGCTGAAATAGAAGTTGATGCAGAACCCATCATCTGATTCATTGCCTCACTGATAGCACTTAAATGAAGCTCCGACAGTTTACCCTCCACACTTGTACCGTCGCCGCCCATCATTAAATCCGTGATTATCTTGACATCGGACTCTTTTAATATCAGAATATTGTTACCATCCAAACCATCCTTATAGTAAATCTGTATAAAAACACAGGGTCTGTCATAAGATTCTGATAAATCGGTCCATGTTGCATAGGAAACAACCGGAGTTGTTATGACAACTTTTTGATTAACTAAAGATGAAAGGGTCGTGGCTGCAGTCCCCATACTAATATTGGAAATTTCACCAATCGCGTCTTTTTCGGCATCTGACAGTACATCGTTCATTGTATCAGAACCTGCATTGCTTGTATCCGAATTCATCCCGCTTAGAAGCGCGTTAATCTCCTCTTGAGATAACATACCATCCATATTATTACTCCTCCCTAATTATTGATGTGATTCTCACTGCATAGGCATCCGAAGATGCACCCGGCAATGCTTTAAATTTATCTAAATTACCTACATAAACCTCTAACTCATCATCTATCTTTGTGTTTAGTTTAATGATGTCTCCTGCCTGAAGCCCAAGAAAATCATTAACTGAAATGGAGCTTCTGCCAAGTATTGCTTTAATTGGTATCTTTGCTTTGGCAATCGCCATCTCAATAAGCTCCTGGTAAGACTCATCATCCTTAACCTGCATTGTTGAAAACCAGTACTTGGTATTTAATTTATCTATAACACTCTCTAGACAAGCATATGGCAAACATACATTCATCATACCTTCCACATTACCTATTTTTATATTCATGGTAATGATGGAAATCATTTCACTGGGTGCAATGATTTGTGCAAACTGCGAATTCGTTTCTATTCTTATAAGCCTCGGCTCCAAATGTACTACTGTTTCCCAAGGTTCACTCAGCAGATTCGTACAGACATTGAATATCCTTTCCATTATAATTAATTCAATTTCTGTGAAATCTCTTGCTTTCTCCAGTGGTACCCCCGTTCCGCCTAACATACGGTCTACCATTGCATAACCTAGATTGTCCGCAATTTCGATAATTATGTTGCCCTCCAAAGGAGAAAAATCAACTATTCCCAGTAAAACGGGATTTGAAAGGGCATTTGTAAATTCAGAATAAGCAACTGCTTCCGAACTTACTACTTCTATTTGGACATTTTTCCGAAAATAAGCCGGTAAATTTGTAGAAAGCAATCTCCCATAATGTTCAAATATTATTTCCAATGTCCTAAGATGTTCCTTTGAAAACTTGGAGGGTCTTGCAAAATCATAGTTTTTAACTTGCCTTTCGCCACTGCCTTTAAACTCTTCTGCATCCAATTCCCCACTGCTTAATGCTTTAAGCAGATTGTCAATCTCATTTTGAGACAAGACGTCGCCCATTGCCACTACCTCCCGGGTGATTACTTAATACTATACTATAATATCATAAATTTCTACTAAAATCATCAAGTTACTTTTTATGAACCAGCCGTATATTCAATCGTAACTCCGATAATAAAATCAGAACCAAAGTATTCCTGTACGGCAGCTAATATATTACCCTTAATAACATCTTTTTTGTCATAAAGCTCATCCATGGTGTATTTTGCAAATTCATTCTGAATCATTTCATTAATCTTACTTTCATTGGTTGCTACCAGGGGTTGAAGCTTTGCATAATCCTCTGATTTCTTATTAATGGATAAGGAAGCGGTAACCAATGCATAATGATCTGTATTATCAGAACTCTTTTTCAGATTGATTGTAAGATCCTTGCTTAATTTATACTCTTCAATATCCTCAATGCTCAGCTTTTTATTCTCCGGTGAACCGTTAATTTCCAAATCAATGGTAGAAGCTACTTTGGAAATCAGCTCGTTTGTCCTCATAGTCGTCGGTACTACGGCAAATACAATAACCGCCGTCAGAATCATGTTAACTATTCCTAAAGCCAGGATAATGACCGTTAAGAAGCTCTTTTTCATACTATTTCCCATCTGCCTTCCAAAGGCATGTCCCTTCTGTATTAATTATTTTGTATGACTTTCTTTTCTTAACACCTTTCTTCCCTCCCTGTAGGTTAAGGTTTGCAGTGTGTCATAATTTAGGTATACCAACAGAATAAAGTTCTTTTTTGTAACATTTTACAAGATTTATAATCTCTTGTCTACTCTCTTTTACCAGTATTTTTTTCCCATTGGAAAGGGTAATTACCGTTTCAGGTACTTCTTCCACTGTTTCAATTAAGTCACAGTTAAGTGTTATTTCAACACCGCTCAACTTCGTTAAATTTATCATCCCTGCCTCTTTCTAAGATTAAATATGTATTGAAAGATGACTTTCCTGAATTCCATTGACCCTCTGCTATGCTGCAATAAAAGATGGCGGCGGTTCACGCCGCCATTGATTTATTTATCGTTTCAGATTAATGAGTTCTTCCAGTAAAGTATCAGAAGTAGTTATAATTCTTGAGCTTGCCTGAAAGCCTCTTTGTGTTGTGATCATTTCAGTAAATTCAGATGCAAGGTCTACATTGGACATCTCCAGGACACCTGGCATGAATTTTCCGCCATCGCTGGTAACATCATGGCCAATTCCATCGAATTTTCCGGAGTTCTGGGTCTCTGCATAGAGATTTCCGCCCTTTGCTTCCAGTCCGGCAGGATTAGAGAAGGATGCTACCGCAATCTGTCCTAACAACCTGCTATCCCCATTATCATAGGAGCCATAGATTTTACCGGAGGTATCAACACTGAGACCTTCCATACTTCCTGCTTTACGGCCTTTACCGGTGCCATCCACACCGCCTATATAGCCAGCTGCAGTAGTACTGCCGCTACCGCCAAACTGTGTAAGAGAAGAAAAGTCAATGGATATATCACTAAAGTGATTTGTTGCAGCTGTTGCTCCCAACTGCAATGAAATACTTTTATCCGTTGCTGTTGCTGTGCTTCCAATACCGACAAACTTACCTGTAGCAGCATTAAAGGTCAATAAATTCGGTTTTGCTGTAGTCTTCGGAGTAATGGCTCCAGTAGTAGTATTTACATCATAGTCAAATGTTTCCGCTCCAAGTTTAACCGAGCCTATCCCACTTGCCTTATATGTTACATTACCTGTCGCATCCACTACTTTTGTTGTCAAAATAGAATTTTTCTGTGAATCCACTACATCCACCAACTGTACCGAATACTGGTTATCAATAGCCACCGGAGGAGTACTGGAGTCTCCAGCATGTAATATTTTAAAGGTTGCGGTATAGGACTGCCCAAGCTTATCATAAAAAGATATAGTTGCCATTTTCCCTGATCCGTTTAATGCAAGCTGCGTATCCTTTTGATCTATATTACCGGCAAGATAAGCCTTGGTGGTAGCCTCGGGATCGGAATACAGATTTTGGGCCGACATAAGCTTCAGAGGTGATACCATATCTGCTACGGTCCTGGTGGGATCCTTGGGGTCCACCTGCCAGCCCATAACGGTTCCGCCGCTGGAAGTGCAAAGAGTTCCGTCAGCATCAATCTTGAAATCTCCAGCTTTTGAAAAATAGTTTGTTCCACCCTGGTTAACTATAAAGAAAGAATCTCCGCTTATCATAAGATCAAAAGGGTTATCCGTTCTCTGAGAACCACCTGTTTTTGTAGGCGATGACACGATAGATGCCAATTTACTTCCAAGACCTATCTGCATGGCATTCTGCCCCGCTGCTCCGGTGGATTCATTCGGGCCTGAAGCACTTTGAATATTCTGATAAAACACATCGGCAAAAGCTGCCCTGCTGGCCTTAAAACCAACTGTATTAACATTTGCTATATTATTACCAATTACATCCATTTTAGTCTGGTTAACACTTAATCCGGAAATACCGGAGTATAATGAACGCATCATAATGAATGACCTCCTTCTTTTGTGCCAAAAGTTGTCCTCTCTGTCAGTCAAGAACCTTAATGCCTCCCTAAGGTCCGGCATTTTACATAATTACGGCACCATCGATATTTGTAAATATTTTGTCTTCACCCTCATCAAGAGCTGTAATAACAGTGCTGTTCTTTACATTAACGATAAAAGCAATATTGTCGACCATAACAAGCGACTCTGATATTCCCTTTTCCTGGGCTTTTTTCGTTCCTGTCGACAGCTTTTCAAGCTGTTCCTCCGACAAATCAATATTCCTGCTTTGAAGCCTTTCATTGGCATGCTTTGAAAACTTCAGCACGCTGTCCTGTTTGGCATATTGACTTTCCAGAATACTCTGGAAGGATTTTTCTGTCTTAACCTGTTTTGTCTGTACCGCTCTTCCCTTTAACAGCTGTCCGGTCATTTGCTCTATGGTAGAGTATTTTGTCTGAGAAATATGATTCATATCAGCCTCTTTCTATGCCCACTTCCTTGTGAACATTATGGAAGAAAATTTGCAAGTCAAATCAATCATAGATCTTATCAGCTTAGGATTCCGTTCCACTGCCGCTTCCATCTCCTCCGCTTGTATCTGAATCATCCGGAGTTTCAGTATCCTTAGGAGTTTCTTTAGGGGGTTCGGTACCCTTAACCGTAATAACAATCTGATTTGATACCACCGTATAATTTGCATCATTAAACATAATGGTGGGTTTATATGTACCGTTATCAAGACCCGCCAGTGCTTCCTTGCTGATGGTAACCTTTGTGCCATCCAGTTTCACATACTTGGAATCCACTACCTTATTATTAATAATCACCGCAACATCTGTTGCAACAGTCTTTCCGGAGCCTAAGTTGACGTTAAAGCTGATATCTTCCTGCTTATCCCTGTCAAAAGTCGCTTCTACTTTGCTTGTGATATAAGGAAGCCCCTGTTCCAATAAAAATGTACTGTCAATTACCGAAGACACCTGATCCAGTGTATAAAGATTGCCGTTTACAGAAACCTTTGCCTCACCGTTACTCATAGTCACATAATCAACACGTCCGCTGCTTGTAACTGATTTTCCGGCGGAATCCGTAGTGCTGACTTCCACTTCCATACCCACAAGTCCAAATGCCTGATTATTTGAAGTTGTCTTATTCAAATTCTGCATCTGTTCCAATTGAGCAAAAGTCGCATACTGTTGAACGAACTGAGTATCCGTACTTGGATTTAAAGGATCCTGGTATTTCATTTGAGCAACTAATAGCTGCAAAAAAGCAGTTTTATCCAGAGATCCTGTTCCTGTTGTCTTTGTTTTTGCGCTTGATGTGTTTGTACTTTCAACGACCTTTCCATCTTTAACCGGTAAAACGCTCATGTTTCCTCCTTTCTTACTATACAGTATAGTCTACGCTGCTAGTATTTTCTTCCAAGCCTCCAAGGCTTGCATTCTCTTCCACTACAGTATCTGCCAGAGGTTCATTTATCTCATCCAGGCCTCTGAATGCCCTGTTTCTGGATCTTTCCTGGCTTTCTTTGCCGCCTTCGCCCTGAAACCCTTGTTCCTTTTGGTCAAAAGCAGAATAAGATACGGTAACTTCTACATTTTCAACCTTTAATCCCTGGTTATTCAAATTTTCCTTGAAAACCTGAAGCTGGCTTTCAATAGCTTCTTTTGCGGTTTCCGTACCGGTTACAAACTTTGCCGTAAGTACGCCTTCCTTTGAAACAACCGTCAAATTGATTTTTCCCAGATTTTCAGGATTTAACTGAAGCTCCATGGATGTCTGGTCGGGCTTGATATTAATCCGGACGGCATCCAGTATCTGAGTTGTTATTTCTCTTATCTGCTGTACCTTGGTAAGCTGGTCTGTAAAGATAGCCTGATCGCCGCCTGTATTTACTGCCAGGTTATGAATCAAAAGCTCTGTTGCTGATAAATTCTGCCCTGTTTTTTGACTGTCAGCCTTGTTTTCTTCACTTGGGCGGTTCTCTGCCTGCTTTCCTGATCTTACAACCGTTATATCAATTTTCTCTTCCGGTTCTGCCACATCATTGGTGTCAGTCTCTGTCTGTAATTCCTGGGGAACTTTATTCTCCGCAGTCATCACTGCCGGCTGGTTTAAAACAGGGAGCTGTTCTTTTAATGCAGGGAATTGTTCCTGAATGGTATTGCAGACATTCATCAGCTCTTTCAAAGAATTACCCAAATCTTCATTGGTTAAAAAAGCCGACATATCATCGTTGTTGCTTACCTTTAGAAGAAATTGCTTCAGATTGTTTACATCCAGCAGATTTAGAGGTGTTAATCCAAGAGCTTCCAATGCCTTATTAAAATCGTCCTCAGAAATACCCAGCTTTTGCTTCATACTGTCCTTGATTGTATTCAAAAGCTCCTGAATACCGGCATTGATGCTATCCTCCGGCTTCATTACCGGCAGTTCTGCGGGAACATTTTGTTCCTGGGGTATGCTTGGTACACTCTCATCCTGTAACTGGTCAACGGGCTGGCTGGCATTACCCTGGGTATTTGTATTATCTGCCTTCCCGCTTGCTGCATCATCAGGCTTTACCTGTGAATTGCCCTGGCTTGTATTAACATCCTGGGGTGCTTCATAGGAAGTTTTATTCGGAACAGCCTTGGCTGCATTGGAATTATCCGCCGCATCATTCTTATTTGCTTTCAGGCTGCCTGTAATAATATCCTCAAAAGAACCTTTACTGTTCTTTACCGCCCCTTTTGACTGCGTTCCGCCTACAGAAGCGGTATAATTTTCGATAAAACCAGCTTTTACACTTTGCATCTTTCCTTTTCCTCCTTTCTTCTTTCGTATTTATACTTAAGTAATTGTAACTTCCCTTTGAATCTGAAAAGTTATTCTTACCTTAAGCCTATTTATCCTTTACAAGCTGTGAATCCATATCAATCATCTTCTTGGTGATTTTAGCCGCTGCTGTCGGGTCCATGGCTGCTAATATTCCTGAGCTTTCCGATGCGTTCATACTAAGAAGCATCTGTGCTACCGTATCAATATCCGCTGTCATTGTCTCTAATATCTTCGCAGCTGCATCTGCCTTCATCTTTCTATATATATCAGCTTTTTCCTTTATGGCATTCGAATACTGGAGCTGTTCCACAACCTGTCTGTATATTTCTTCGGCATTGGTAGGATCAATGCTTTCATAGTATTTTTTATACTCGTCAATACTGGGAGCCTGATCTGCAAATACTACTTTTTCATCAAATTCCTTGACTTTTTCTTCAAAAGCCTTTTGATCCTTTTCGTAAACTTTAAGCCTTGCAATCTCTGCCTTCTGCTCTTTTACAGTTTTTGTATTACTGTCCTTCGTTTTGGTCAAAGCGTCGTTTTCCACTTCCAATTCCTTGATTTTCTTAACTGCTTCTTCCAGGTTATCGTAGGGATAGTCATTTTCATAGGCTAACTGCTCTTCCGATACATCCGGAAGAATCCTGTTCACTACGGGAATATCCTTAATCAATGGTCTTAATACAGACGAGCCAAGTCCATTTACATCCAATTTAATTAAAAGAGCAAATACCACAAGCCAAATCAGAATGACTACCAGCACTATTACTGCTATCGTTATTTTGCTGCCGATACTTTTCTCATTCTCAGAACCTTCTGCCCCTTTGTTCTTCTTTGCCATTTTCTTTCCTCCTAATTAGTAGGATTATTGTATCTAAAGCTTACCAATTCATCTATTTCTTTTCTTTCTCCCGAAGCTACCTCCAGGAAAAATACTTCTTTTGCATTCTCTTTT
The DNA here is from genome assembly GCF_900142215.1 of Anaerocolumna jejuensis DSM 15929. Classification (GTDB taxonomy): domain Bacteria; phylum Bacillota; class Clostridia; order Lachnospirales; family Lachnospiraceae; genus Anaerocolumna; species Anaerocolumna jejuensis. The sequence continues at coordinate 55,225 of NZ_FRAC01000008.1, forward strand.
AATTTCTCATGGGTTTTCCGCTCCAGCATTGCAGCGTTCAACCGCTCCCTTGCAAGCTCCACCTGCTGCTCTGCTTTCTTTACAGCCAGTTCCTGCAGCTTAATCTCTTCCTTTACGATTTCAGAGGCTTCCGTATACTCCTTCAGCTTCATGATATCAAGCTTTTGCATTCTAAGTTCCTTGCCCTTATCCTGATATTCTTCCAGCCTGGTAATCAGTTCAGAAAGTCTTTCCTCTTCCTTCATAAGCTTTTTTCGGGCTATTCCATAAGAAGTTTTCGCCTGGTCTTCCAATTTATATTTTATTCCTAAAATATTTTCCATCTTATAAATAAATTTAGCCATATACCCTCGTTTCTTACCTAACGACTATGTATACTGAAACCCGACTGCAAAAATCAGGTTCAATCTTCAAATAAATTTGCCAGGTCATTCACTATCAGGTCAAAATCTACTTTTTCATCCACATTCTGCCGTAAAAATCCATTGACAGCATCAATTTTTGATATTGCATAATCAATATCTTTGTTAGAGCCGTTTTTATAAGCACCTATATTTATCAAATCTTCTGCTTCCATATAAGTTGCCAAAACATTCTTTAATTTTCCGGCTGCATTCTTATGCTCTGCCGTTACAATGGAAGACATAACACGGGATATACTCTGCAGCACATCGATGGCCGGATAATGGTTCTTATTCGCCATCTTACGTGTCAGCATAATATGACCATCAAGTATACCTCTTGCCGTATCTGTTATAGGTTCGTTAAAATCATCACCATCCACCAATACCGTATAAAGGCCCGTAATGGAACCTTTTTCCGAATTGCCCGCTCTTTCCAGGAGCTTTGGCATTTCAGAATATACACTCGGCGGGTAGCCTCTGGAAACAGGTGGCTCACCGGAAGCAAGGCCGATTTCTCTTTGAGCCATGGAAAAACGTGTAAGGGAATCCATCATTAAAAGGACATCTTTTCCCTGATCTCTGAAATACTCCGCTATAGCCGTAGCTGTTTTCGCCGCTTTTTTTCGAATAAGAGCAGGTTTATCGGATGTCGCTACCACTACTACCGACCGCTTCATGCCTTCCTCGCCCAAATCTCTTTCCAGGAACTCCCGTACTTCCCTGCCACGCTCACCAATTAAGCCAATGACATTGATATCCGCCTTTGTGTTTCTGGCAAACATACCGAGAAGAGTACTTTTACCAACACCGCTTCCTGCAAATATGCCGATTCTCTGACCCTTACCAACGGTTATCATACCATCAACAGCTCTTACTCCCAAGGGCAGCACTTCATCTATCAGCTTCCTTTTCATCGGGTCCGGCGGCTGTGCTTCAACGGAATATTCCGCTTTCATTTTAAGCTCCGTATCATCAAGAGGTCTCCCCAGTCCATCCAGGGTTTTTCCAAGAAGGTCATCACCCACGGAAACACTTAAAGGCCTTCCTGTTGTCTCCACTGTGCTGCCGACTCCCACACCTTCGATATCATCATATGGCATTAATAGTATCCGGTTTTCCCGAAAACCTACCACCTCAGCCATTATAGTCTGTGATTTATCAGAAGAAACTATGACACACAAGTCATTGAGATTCGCCTTAGGTCCTATGGATTCTATGGTCAGTCCGACCACTTTCACCACTTTTCCTAATTGCTTTTCATAGGTTCTGTCCAGCAGAATATCATATTTTTCCAGATCAGCCATTTTCATATCTACCTGCCTTTGCTTATCCAAATTACAGATTATCCATGGAAAGAAGCATAATATCTTTCTTTAGATTTTCCAATTGTGTATCAAGACTGCAATCGACTATTCCGGTCTCCATATCAATAATACACTGGTTTTTTGCAAGATTTTTGTCCAGGGCGATGTCCAGCTCTATGGATTCATTGAGAATTCCCACCAGCTTTGGTTTATAGGCCAGAACCTCCTCATAATCCTCCTTCGACACCTTTATGTGATAAAATTTACTGTTATCACCGTGAAGTATGGCCCGGTGAAGAAGATGGGTTATTACGCCCTTTTTCTCTTCCACGGCTACTCCGGCGACCTTTTCTATCAGTGCCGCCATGATACCTGCAAATTCAGGCTCCAAATCTATTATCTTTTCTTCATATTCCTTCTTAAGCTTTGCTTCCTGCTCTTCATACTCTTTTTGCTTTTTCAGGGCTTCTTCCATTCCCTTTGCAAAGCCGTCGTCATAGCCCTTCTTCGTGGAATCCTCATATAGCTTTCTGCTGTTTGCCTTGCTTTCTTCCTCTGCTATCTTTCGTATAAGAGCCGCTTCTTCTTCCGCCTTTGCAATCATATCTTCCAGACGGTCCCTCAGTTCTTCTTCGCTTTCCATTTCTTCATCAGTTTCGATGACAGGCGCCTCTATTCCTAATTTAAAGCCTTCGGAAGAAGTTGCTTCTTCCTTATTGGAAATATGTACCTTGGGCTTGTTTGCAAAGTTGATAAGCCGGAATTCCTCACTTCTTTCATTGGAATCGATAACGAACCTATCTTCTTTTTCTCTGGTTATGTACCTGGATTTAATAAGATTAGACAATAATCTCATCACCTCCACCTCTGGAAATGATAATCTCAGCGGAATCCTCTAATTTTCTAATAATATTAACAATCTTCTGTTGTGCTTCTTCAACATCCTTCAAACGAACAGGACCCATAAATTCCATATCTTCCTTAATCATAGCAGCAAGACGCTTGGACAGGTTGTTAAAGATAACATTCTGCACTTCTTCATTGGAAGCCTTCAATGCCACCGCTAATTCATTATTATCAACCTCACGCAGTACTCTCTGTATGGAACGGTCATCCAGTGTAAGAATGTCTTCAAATACGAACATCTTCCTTCTGATCTCATCTGCAAGCTCTGGCTCTTCAATTTCAAGAGTTTCCATAATATGCTTTTCTGTTCCTCTGTCTACGGTATTCAGGATGGATACGATAGAATCCACACCGCCGACAATGGTGTAATCCTGATTAACAAGGGAGGATAATTTACGTTCCAATACCCGTTCAACCTCTTTGATAACATCCGGAGAGGTACGGTCCATCTGCGCAATACGTTTTGCCACATCCGCCTGTTTATCCGGGCCAAGAGCCGATATAATGGCAGATGCCTGACCGGAGGACAGGTAGGAAAGTATAAGGGCAATGGTCTGAGGATGCTCATCCTGGATAAAGTTCAGCATCTGGCTGGCATCAGCCTTTCTGACAAATTCAAAAGGACGAACCTGTAAGGAAGCTGTCAGTTTTCCAATAACATCCTTTGCCTTTTCTTCTCCAAGAGCCTTCTCCAATAGTTCTTTTGCATAAGCAATACCGCCTTCTGCGATATACTGCTGAGCCAGACAGATTTCATAAAATTCATCCAGCACCTGCTCTTTGGTAGCCGGTGAAATACTTCTTGTATTGGCTATTTCCAAAGTCAGCTGTTCTATCTCATCTTCCTTTAAATGCTTAAAAATACTTGCTGATTTCTCGGGCCCTAAGGATATTAAGAGAACAGCAGCTTTTTGTACTCCTGATATTTCTGTGTTCTTTGCCATATTCTCCTCCTTATCAACCCCACTCGTCGTTTAGCCAGTTTCGCAGCAGCTGGGCAACGGCATCCGGGTTCTCGTCCACAAATTTTTCTATCATCTTCTTTGCTTCCGACTTCTCGCTGAACTCAATATCTTCTAATGTCTGATTTTCCTTTGTAGTTGCCAGCAGCTGTTCAACCGACAGCTCCGGCTCGAGCTCTGTAACCTCGACAGGTGATGTTCCCTTAAATACTACAAATACTAAAAGGCCGACAATTGCAGCTGCCAGGAGAATCTGCAGATAGAAGGACCAGTCTCTCTGGGTTTTTTCAGCCGGAACAAACACTGGCTGCTCATAGGCTAAAATTGAGATTTTATCCGTAGGAATACCAGTTGCCAGGGATACTGCATTATATACATCATTACCGACCTTTATTTGCTTAGGATTCTTATTTGCCAAAGCATATTTGGCAAAGGTCGTATTTTTTAATGAGCCATTAAGCTTTAATTCTTCTTCCGTATAAGTCACAACTTTGGTACAGATAATACTGCCCGAGGATTGCTCCGGCAACACTGCTCCAACTTCATATTCCGTATTTGTAACACGCTCATTGGGCAAATATTTGATTTGTACTGTAGAAGAAGAGGAACCATTTTCCGTACCGTTGTTGGTAGCATACGATGCTTCATCATTGGAATCCGTTCCCGGTGTTCCGCCGCTTGTAGCGCTGGAATTCTTTGTATCATATGTGTAATATTCACCATATAAGCCCTGATCCTGTCCGTCCGCCGGTATTTTTTCATTGTATAGCTGGGTTACTTTATCCATATTAAGCTTCCAGTTAAACATCGGCTGGACATCAGTATATCCAAGCTTAAGCATCAGCATATATATATTGTTGTTATAGGTATTCTGGAGTTTTTCCTTATACTCCAGTACGGAATTGGCACTCCCTGTATAGAGGTCATCTTTTCCGCCAAATAAAAGATTACCGTTCTGATCAATAATTTTAATCTTATCCGTCGTTTCATTTCCGATTGCAGCCGCTACATATTCCGCTACCGCAGCGGCATTAGTCGCCTTAAAATCATCCGTAATAGTAAGCGCCACACTTGCCGGCAAATCCTGTTTATCCGCAAGAACGCTGTAGGTTGCTTCTTCCGGAACATATGTAACCTGAGCATCTTTAATGCCCTTCATTTTAATCAGATAATTTCTGATCTCTGTCTGTACGTATAAATTATTTTTCAAATTACGGTCACTGTTGGTGGTACTTAAATCATTTTTCACCAACTGGTTCAGTGTCATTCCGCTTGTAGGTACATCACTGCCGTAAACTGCCAGCAGCGCATCGGAGAACTTTTTCTTATCGACGCTGATTGTCATTCCGTCATTGCTTAACTTATAGGCGATTCCCTCATCCTTTAACAGACTGGCAACGGTACTGACATCTTTTGTAGTCTCGCCCTTCATTAATTCTTTATATTCCGTCCTGTTCATTACAGTAACCAATATGACCAGCGCAAGAAATATTGTTGCAACAACCCCAATTATAATTGTCTTTTGCTTACTGGTGTATTTATTCCATTGATTCAGTAACTGAACTGGTATCTGCTTTAGTCTGTCAACCATAATACTGCTCCTTAAGTTCCATTGTTAGAATTGGAGATTCATAATCTCTTTGTAAGCATCTAGTACCTTATTCCTCACCTGAACAGTATACTGTAGTGACGCATTGGCTTTTTCCTGCGCAACCTGAAGGTCATAAGTATTATCTGACAGTCCCAATGCATAGGATACTTCTGCTTCTTTTGCAGCATTAGACAAGTCATTCGTTTCATTTAACATAGAAAGAGCAGATTTAAACATACTATCAAAGGTATTATTTCTTCCGGTCTTTTCTACTCCCGTATTTTCAGTACTATATGCATTTAAACCTGATATCCCATTAAGAAGTGTAATATCCATTAATTATTCCCCCACTATTTGCCGATTTCAAGACCTTTTAACGCCATGCTTTTGATGGAATTAAAAGCTGTTATATTCGCTTCATAAGCCCTGGATGCATCAATCATATTTGCCATTTCAGTAACAGTATTTACATTTGGATAAGTAACATAGCCTTCTTCATTTGCATCTGGATGGGAAGGATCGTAAACTACCTTCATAGGTGTTTTGTCATCGGCCTTAATTTCTGTGACCTTAACCCCCGAGCCGGCCTTTTCACTCATCTTCCCTCCAAGGACTTGTGCAAAGGGCGTTGTATTTCTCTCTTCAAAAACCAGAATCTTGCGCTTATATGGATTTCCATCTTCATCCCTGGTCGTATTCACATTGGCAATGTTCTGTGATATAACATCCATTCGAAGCCTTTGTGCTGTCATACCGCTTGCGCTTATATTCATTGCATCAATAACGGACATTTATTATTCTCCTCCTAATTATTGGATAATGCTAATCTTATTCTGCTGAATTCATGTGTAATAGATTCCAGTATGGCATTATTATTAATTACGTTTTCTCCCATATTTGCTGATTCAGTATCTACATCAACATTATTACCGTCAAGTCTGTAGCTTAAAGATGTGTTATCTTTATAAATGGTAGGCTCTATTGACTGTAAATTCACTCCTGCAACTTTTTGGTCCAGCGTTCCGTGACCCTGTTTCAAAGCATCCGCTAAATATGTCTGAAATTCAATATCCTGTCTTTTATACCCCGGAGTACTGACATTGGCAAGATTGTTAGCCAATAACTTACCTCTAGTCCAAGTAGCATCTGCTGCTTTATTTAGTATGTTTACATAGTTAAACACATCTGAATTAATCATACTTACACTCCTTTCATAACTAGATTCAATTATAAATATATTACGACAAAAAAACAAGCTAATTTTTTGAAATTAGTACTATTATATCATATAATGTAAATTATTCGAATATCAGCGCAAATGTATGATATTATGCATAAAATCTTTTATATATTTTGAGAAAATACGACTTTTTCAGGCATTTTTCATTCGACATTTAACATACATCATAAATCCTTTACAAAAACAAAAAGAACTTGCAAATTATTTTAATTTGCAAGTTCAATTCCAACAACTTTAAGGGTAATAGTAATGGAAAAATCAGTCCCTTATTTATTTAATTTTTTCAATTCATCAAATACAACATCATTCAGAACCTTGATATAGGTTCCCTTCATACCGGAAGAACGGGATTCGATAACACCGGCACTTTCAAATTTGCGAAGAGCATTGACAATCACGGATCTGGTGATTCCTACCCTGTCTGCAATCTTGCTAGCGACCAGAATTCCTTCATTTCCTTCCAGCTCCTCGAATATATGGATAATCGCTTCCAACTCAGAAAAGGATAAGGTGCTGATTGCAGATTTTACAATCTGTACTTTACGGTTTTCTTCCGCACTTTCTTCATTCACGGAACGCATCATTTCAAGTCCTACAACTGTTGTTCCGTATTCACTGAGTATAATATCATCTAAATCATATTGCTTCACGCTCTTATACAGGAACAAGGTCCCAAGGCGTTCTCCTGCAATATCAATTGGAATGATAATTGCCTGATAGTTTATATCCGTATCCAATTCAAATCCAAGAGTCAACAGATTGACGTTTTCTTTGGTGGAGAGGATGTTTAGAAGTCTTTCATTTAACATCTGATCAATGTATCCGCCAACGGCATCCTTAATCAGTTCCTTGATTTCCACAATATCGTCCCTGTTCTTGATTCCTAAAACCTTGCCTTTTTTACTTATTACCAGAATATTGGACTCCAGAATCTCGCTTAACACCTCACAGATATCGTTAAAGACTACCTTATGAGAATTGTTATTGTGTAATAGCTTATTAATCTTTCTCGTCTTATCCAGCAATTGTACACTCATAAAATAACCTCCCAGTACCCCCGCTTTTTTACCTGATTTTTCAAAATAACCAGTAATTATTTCACAAAAGATAAGATACCGGTCATTTATATTAGCATTAGATAAATATTAACATACCCTTTTCATAAAAACAATAGTTATTTCTTGTTTTTGACGCACATTTTAATTAAATTTATCTGTTTTTCTTATATTTCTCATTTATTCACAACAATAAACCCACATTTATCATCGGAACAAACCAGGCTGTTTCCTTTTTCTATCAATACTTTACCGCATTTAGGGCATTTCTGATTCGTGGGTTTCTGCCAGGACATAAATTCACATTCCGGATTATCCTCACAGCCATAATACTTCCGGCCTTTTTTCGTCTTGCGGATTACAACGTCCTTTCCACACAGGGGACAGGCAACACCAATCTTTTCAAGATAGGGCTTTGTATTGCGGCATTCCGGAAAACCGGGGCAGGCTAAGAATTTCCCGTGAGGGCCATACTTGATTACCATGTTCCTGCCGCATTCTTCACATATAATATCGGTTTTTTCATCTTCAATCTTGATTTCTTCCAGACTGTCTTTCGCATTTGTGACTGCTTCTTCAAGGTCCGGGTAGAAATTACGCACCACTGTCTTCCAGCCGACGCTGCCGTCTTCTACTTTGTCCAAAAGAGATTCCAGGTTTGCTGTGAAATTCACATCAACTATACTTGAAAATGCCTCTTTCATAATCTTATTCACTACTTCGCCAAGTTCCGTTACATATAGATTCTTATTCTCTTTTACAACATACCTTCTGGCTAATATGGTGGTGATAGTCGGCGAATAGGTACTGGGCCGGCCGATGCCCAATTCTTCCAGTGTCTTAACCAGTGAAGCTTCCGTGTAGTGGGGCGATGCCTGTGTAAAATGCTGGGATGGATTGAATTCCAAAAGCTTGACGGCGGAAGCTTCCGTAATATCCTTTAGCATCGCATTGCTCTCATTTTCTTCCTCTTCGGAATAAACGCTTAAATATCCGTCAAAGACCATTTTGGAAGCAGAGGCACTGAACTTATATCCCTTTGCCTCTAATTTTACATTAATCGTCTCATACCTTGCCGGTGTCATCCGGCTTCCTACAAAACGCTTCCAGATAAGCTGATATAAACGGAACAGATCACGGCTTAAGGATTCCTTTACTATCACAGGGGTAAGGTCCGTATAAGTGGGCCGGATCGCTTCATGGGCATCCTGGATTTTCTTTCCGTTTGTCTTTTTTTCTTCTACTTCCGATTTATAATTGCTGCCATAGGTTTTCTCTATAAAGTCTCTGGCAAAGGCATCCGCTTCTTCAGAAATTCTGATGGAATCTGTTCTTAAATAGGTAATCAGACCTATTGTACCATGTCCCTTAATATCAATACCCTCATACAGCTGCTGTGCCAGCCGCATGGTCTTAGAGGTAGAAAAGTTCAGGGTCTTGGCTGCTTCCTGCTGCAAGGTACTGGTGGTGAAGGGCAGCGGCGGTTTCTTCTGCCTCTCTCCCCTTTTTATTTCTGAGATTTTAAATTCTGCATTTTCAAGCTCTTTAACAATCGTGTTTAATTCTTCTTCCGATGATATATTCTTCTTATCGGAAGAGCCGGTTATGAACTTGGCCACCAGGGGCTTTTTCTCCCCTTCTACCTGAAAGCTTCCTTCCAGGGTCCAATATTCCTCCGGTACGAAGGCATTGATTTCATCTTCCCTGTCACAAATAATACGAAGGGCAACGGACTGTACACGTCCAGCACTTAATCCCCTCTTGACCTTTGCCCACAGCAAAGGGCTGATGCTGTAACCTACCATACGGTCAAGCATTCTTCTGGTCTGCTGGGAATCCACCAGGTCCATATCAATATCCCTTGCCTGTTTTATGGAGGATTTAACAGCATTTTTTGTAATTTCATTAAAAGTTATCCGGCTGCTGGTTTTCTCATCCAGCTTTAAAGTTTTTGTCAAATGCCAGGATATTGCCTCCCCTTCGCGGTCAGGGTCAGTTGCCAGATATATCTTATCTGCTTTTTTTACTTCTTTCCGCAGCTTTGCAAGAAGGTCTCCCTTTCCTCTAATGGTTATATATTTAGGTTCAAAATCATTTTCTATATCAATGCCAAGCTGACTCTTCGGCAAATCTCTGACATGTCCGTTTGAAGCCACTACTTCATAGTTTGCACCTAAAAACTTCTTTATGGTTTTTGCTTTTGCCGGTGATTCCACAATAACTAGATTCATGCGCACTCCCCTATCTGAATTTCCTGTTTCTTATTCTGCCGGAGGGAGAGAAGCATCCTCTCCCTTCCTTATATATCAGTCACATAATAATTTGCTCTGGTTTGTTTAATATAATTCTTATATTCTAATTGAAATAATACCGAAGCTAATGCTCCGATGGACAAATCAGCTTCTTTTGCAATGTCGTTCAAGTGTTTCGGGATACGACTTAAACAAGCATACACTATTTTTTCATTTGCTTCAAGTAATTTATCATTTTTTTTATCATCTTTAGTAATTTTTTTACAGATTTGAATGTAATCTTCCAGGATATCTTCCGGGTTTGTACACAGTTTGGCACCCATTTTAAGGATATTATTGCAGCCGTCACTTAGCACATCCCCCGGCCTTCCCGGTATGGCATAGATATTTTTCCCCTGCTCCAGACCATAGTCCACGGTAATTAAGGAGCCGCTTTTTTCCCTGGCCTCTACTACCAGTATCCCGTCGGAGAGTCCGCTTATAATCCTGTTTCTCATTGGAAAATGATATGCCCGGGGCTGAGTCATAGGCCCATACTCCGACAAAATTCCTCCGCCATTACCGATTTTTAAATAAAGGTTGAAATTCTCAACAGGATAACAAACATCCACACCACAGCCAAGGACAGCGAATGTATCTCCTTCTCCCATTAATGCCCCTTCATGGGCCGCTCCGTCAATACCCGCAGCCATTCCGCTGATTACCCCTGCACCCGCTCTTGCCAATTCCTTTGCAAAGCTCCTTGCCGTTTCCAATCCATAATCGGAACAATTTCTTGCTCCGATTACCGCTATGTTGATTCTGTCTTTTTCCGGCAACTTTCCTTTATAGAATATCCCTAATGGCGGTTCATATATATTTTTTAACTTTTCCGGATACTCCCCGTCCTCTATCGTTACAAAATATATGCCCTTATCCGCCAGTTTAGCATAGCTTTCCTCTACGCAGCCATTCATTCGGCTTATTTTTATCCGTTCAATATCTTTTTCAGTAAGTATCAAAATGCTGGAATAATTCTCTATCTTTTCCTTAAAAGCTGCCTCCGGTGAAGAGAAAAAGGAAAGGATAGCTTCCTTTTTCTTTTGCCCTAATTCTAACATTGCACAAAGCCAATACCAATATTCTTTTTCTGTCATGCCTGTCCCTTTCTTACATTTTCTTTATTTGTTATGGGTAGAAACTATTCCCAGTACTTTTTATCCATGCTGCGGTAGCAGACTGCTTCCGTTAAATGCTTTGCATTGATTCTTTCCTCCCCTTCCAAGTCTGCAATTGTTCTTGCTACCTTTAAGATTCTGTGATAAGCTCTGGCGCTTAAATGAAGCCTGTTATACGCCTCCTCCATGATTTTTTCTTCCTCCTTTTCCAATTTGCAGTAAACGGCCAGCATTTTGGCGCTTAGCTGGGAGTTAAATTGGATGTTTTCCTTTTCATACCGGACATACTGTAGCTCTCTTGCCAGCTTGATACGCTCTCTTATGGAAGCGGAAGTCTCGCCCTTCTCCTGCTTCTTTAATTCCCGGTAGTCTGTCTGAGGTACTTCGATACTGATATCAATTCTGTCCAGGAGGGGCCGGCTGATTTTCCCAAGATAATGCCTTACCTGGGAAAGGGAGCACCTGCATTTATTCCTGTCCGGGTAATACCCGCAGTTACAGGGGTTCATGGCAGCGCAGAGCATAAGATTTGCCGGATACCGGTAGGTTCCGTTGAGCCTTGTGATTGTTATTTCATTTTCTTCCAGTGGCTGTCTTAGAATTTCTATTGTATTGCGGTTAAATTCCGGAAATTCGTCCAGAAACAGGACTCCCAAATGGGCAAGACTGATTTCACCGGGCATTGGAAATCTTCCGCCGCCGGTTAAAGCTGTTGTTGTGATTGTGTGATGGGGTGACCGAAAGGGCCTGTTGCGAATTAAAGACTGATTATTGTCAAGAAGACCGGAAACACTGTATATTTTTGAGATTTCCAAACTCTCCTCAAAGGAAAGCTCCGGAAGAATGGTGGGTATTCTTTTTGCAAGCATGGTTTTCCCGGAACCGGGAGGACCGATCAATAAGATATTGTGCATGCCGCAGGCCGCAATTTCTATGGCCCGTTTGGCTAATTCCTGTCCGACGATATCGGAAAAATCAACCTCATAGGGTTCTTTCCCCGGTTTCAGCTCCTCTTCCTTTAACACACAGGGGTCTATCATCGGACTTCCCTTCAGGAAGCCTGCCAGCTGTACCAGGTTTTCAGCGCCATATACCTCAATGCCCTGAACCACAGCACCTTCCCTTACGTTGCAGGCAGGCACAATACACCTTTTAAAGCCCTGTTCATAGGCCATGTACACAATGGGCAGGACGCCATTGACCTTCTTAATCTCTCCGTTTAAACTCAATTCACCGATAAACAGGGTGCCTTCAAGACTTTCCTCTGTAAGAAATCCAAGAGAAACAAGAACCGAAACTGCAATGGGCAAATCAAAAGCCGTGCCCTCCTTGCGCATATCTGCCGGCGAAAGATTGATGGTTATTCGTTTTGCCGGTAAACGATAACCGGAATTCTTCAAAGAAATGCGGACCCGTTCCCTGGCCTCCCGAACCTCCGAGCCAAGGTAACCTACCAGGTCAAACACTGGCAAGCCGTCACTGATATCTGCTTCTACCGTGACAATCCTGCTTTCGATTCCGTGAACTGCTCCGCTAAAGACTTTACTAAACATTGTGCTCCTTTCCATAACTCTTAAAAGGGAGCATCATCCATGAAGAGTATAACAAAACTGGGGGGGATTTACAAGTGTGACTTTATGTAGGGGAGGGGATTTGGAAGTGGACGATAATTAGGGCTGTATTCCTTCGGGTTTCTCGTTCAGGACTCCAAATTCCACTAAAATGGCAGAAACTATTCCTGGGAAGAGTAAATGATACCAAACTTGCTGCAGCTGTTATCGCAGTGTACTGTTGAGAGCTTCGAACAGTGGTATCATTTTCTCTAGTCATAGTTTCTGCCATTTAAGTGTCATTAAGGAGTCCTTCAATAGAAACCCGAAGGAATACAGCCCTAATTATCTGGGTATTGCAATTGGGTTCTAAATGCATTATATGTATGTAAATTTGAAATTCCCAGATGAATTGGGCTTTCTGTTTAGGCGTTTTGTCTTGAAAGGTTCCTTAATGACACTGAAACGCCGGCAGCTATGACTAGGTAAAGCAGCTCCACTGTCTGAGCACAATACATATTACGTACTTCTCATCCTTCCAGCGAGTTTGGAGCTGCTTTGCCTGCCAGGAATAGCTGCCGGCGTTTCTAGTGGAATAAGGAACCTTGAAAACAAAACGCCTAAACAGAAAGCCCAATTCATCGTCCGCTTCCACAGCCTAATTATCCTATTTCTTAGTATCCAATATCTTTTTCAATTCATCCATAAAGGTATTCACATCCTTAAACTCCCTATAAACCGAAGCAAATCTCACATAAGCCACCGCATCCAGATCCTTTAGCTTATCCATTACGATTTCCCCAATTACGGAGCTTTTGATTTCCTTTTCTTCCATATTAAATATAATCGTTTCCACTTCATCGACCAGTGACTTCATCTGGTCAACGGATATGGGTCTTTTATGGCAGGAACGAAAAACTCCTGCTTCAATTTTGGACCTGTCATAGGGCTCTCTGTTATTATCTTTTTTGATAACTACCAGGGGGATAGCCTCTACCTTTTCATAAGTTGTAAACCGTTTGGAGCATTCATCGCACTGCCGTCTTCTTCTAATGGAGCTTCCGTCATCCGCCGGCCTCGAGTCTATTACTCTTGTATTTTCATCACCGCAAAAAGGGCATCTCATACCATATACCTTATCCTTCCCTCAAAACTGTTCTAATAAATTATTAAGCTATTTTAAATTGATTATATTGAAAGTTATTCCATCGGTCAAGATATTTTATTGTTTCAGTGTACATATATTTAATAATAATGGCATTTTAAGACATAGGAGGGCTGCCGTATGAGACTGTGCGATTTAAAGCAAAAGGAAGTTATTAACTGTAGGGACGGAGAAAGGCTTGGCTATGTCTGCGACCTGGAGTTTGATGTGAATACAGGTATAATTACCCATATCATTGTTCCTGGCCCCTGTAAAATATGGGGTATTATAGGCAGGGACCAGGAGTATATCATTGGCTATAACTGCATTAAGCAGATTGGAGCCGATGTTATTCTGGTTGATATCGATGCCGAAAAGGTTCTGATTAAATCTGCCTATATTTGATTTATACAGCCTTAGGGCTTACAAACGCTGCAGGGCTCATACCCTTCTTCTTTTGCTTTTTTAAGGGAAAAGGACCTGTAATTTCCTTTTAGATACTTACAATCCTTTCTATGGTACTTATTTCCCTTTTCTGTAACATATACCAGCCTGCCGCTGTTATCGGCATCCTTATTTTTATATGTATTTTGAGTTTTTACGGATAAATTTTTACCGTCACTGGTAATGATTATGGTTCCCTGTTTATCTGTGCGGTAGGTCTGCACGTCTTCCTCTTCCAGGCTTGCAAGGGTCGCGCTTGCAGGGTGTCCATAGGTATTGCCTTTGCCTACGGATATTACCGCATAGGTTGGGTCGACTGCTTTTAAGAATTCGGTACAGCTGCTGGTGGAAGAGCCGTGGTGGTTCACCTTTAAGACATCTGCTTCTATGGTTCTTCCGCTTGCAACAAGGTCCTTTTCTGCTACTTCCTCCATATCGCCGGTAAAGAGAAAGGAATTCTTTCCGTTAGTAAGCCTGATTCCCAAAGAGTAATTATTTGCATTATCCCCATAGTCTTTATCAAGAGGTGTAACAAAAGTAAAGGATGCATCACCCAGGGTGTAGCTGTCACCGGCAGTGGGATATGTCTTCTTTATTTTCTTTCTGCTGATTACCTGCAGCAGGTTATCATAAGTGGCGGAACTGTAATCAAAATCACTTAAGAATACCTCTTCAGTATTGCAAGATTGTATCACCTTTGCAATTCCTCCAATATGGTCGCTGTGGGGATGGGTACCTATGATGTATTTTAATTCCTTTATATGCTCACTTGCAATTGCATCTGCTACAGTGTCCCCTTCCTCCACTTCGCCTGCATCAATCAGCATAGCCTCGCCTTTGGATTCTATCAGGATAGAATCCCCTTGCCCGACATCCAGATACATTACCTTCAGAAGGCCGGTATCGGTAACCGTATTGGTTTCCTCAACGGTACATCCGCTTAAAGCAAGAAATAGTAATACCAGGGAAAATAGTTTTAAAAACCTCTTAATTTTACAGTACTTATCAGCGTTGTTCATTATTTTTACCATCCTTTGTTAAAGCAATGCTTTTATAGCTTACTAAAGGTTGGTTAAAAAATCAATACAAAAAAGCACCCCTGCACGACATACGCATGAGTATTTCTTCCCAATTATCTGCATTTGCCAGCGTAGCAAATAGAACTATCACCAGTATATCCTTTAAACAGTGCCTAACCTTCGCCTGCTGACGGCTGTCTTCAATTATTTCAATTCAAGGGGATTGGGAACGGACGATGATTTTGGCTTACCTTTCGTGATTTTCTCGTTCGGGGTTCCGAATTCCACTAAAATGCCGGCAGCTGTTCCTGGCAGGTGAAATTATACCAAACTCGCTGGAAGGCTGTTACAGTGTGAAGCTGTGAGCTCAGACAGTGGTATAATTTTACCTAGGAACAGCTGCCGCCATTTAAGTGTCATTAGGGAACTCCTCAATAGAAAATTACGAAAGGTAAGCCAAAATCATCTGGGGATTGGCAATAAACCCTTGGAAGTTTTTTTGTTGTCTATGTTTTATAGGGTTTAGGAACGGCAAACCCATAAGACTAAATAATGGATATACACAGATGACCAAGGGGGTTGTATTGGCATTTTGTCTCAAGAGGTTCCTTATGACACTTAAGCGGCAGGAAACGTGACTAGGTAAAGCAATGCCACTGTTTGAGCTTGATAACTAACACAGCCCTATTTGTTTCAGCGAGTTTGGCATTGATTTGCCTGCCAGTCACGTTTTCTGCCGCTTTAGTGGAATAAGGGTTCTCGTGTAACAAAAGGTCAATACAACCCCCTTGGTCATCGTCCGGTCCCATAAACTTCCTTTATGCATTTATTTAGTTGTTTTATAATTTATTGACTTAGATAATTCTTCATATTTTTAAGAGCTGATTTTTCAAGTCTTGATACCTGTGCCTGGGAAATACAGATTTCTTTGGCAACCTCCATCTGGGTCTTTCCCTCGTAAAAGCGCAGCTCTATGATTCCTCTTTCTCTTTCTGACAGCTTGGATAGTGCTTCCTTTAATGCTATTTCCTCTACCCAGTTCTCCTCTTTATTCTTTTTATCGCTGACCTGGTCCATGATATAGAGGGTATCACCGCCCTCAGAGTATACGGGTTCATATAAAGAAACCGGGCTTTGGATGGCATCCAGTGCATATACCACATCTTCTTTGGATATTCCGATTTCCTGTGCTATCTCGCAGACCGTGGGTTCCTTATCATTTTTCTTTAATAATGCTTCTTTGGTATATATGGCTTTATAGGCAGTATCCCGCAATGATCTGCTTACCCTTATGCTGTTATTATCCCTGAGATATCTTCTTATTTCTCCAATAATCATAGGAACTGCATAAGTGGAGAATTTTACATTCTGGGTGATATCGAAATTATCGATTGCCTTCATAAGACCAATGCAGCCTATCTGAAATAAATCATCGACATTCTCATTACTGCCTGAAAACCTTTGAATTATACTAAGTACAAGACGCAAATTACCCTTAATATACAATTCTCTTGCCTCTTTATCTCCTTCTAAAATGCGTTTAAACAATTCTTCCTTTTCACTATTGTTCAGTAATGGCAATTTCGATGTATTTACACCACATATTTCTACCTTATAAAGAGCCATATGAAAACCTCCAAATCATTTTTTCGTCATGTATCGTAGTGGCTGTAAACATTTCTTCCACTCATTGCATAAGTAAATGATTTACTATTCTGGTCATCTTTATACGATATATTTAGATGTAATAATTTCCTTTTTTATTAAAACAATATTTTTATTATTCCAAGCGAAGCATTTCTTTTTTCAGCCTTTTAATAATTTTCTTTTCCAGCCGGGATATGTAGGATTGGGATATGCCAAGAAGGTCCGCAACCTCTTTTTGAGTCCTCTCATTGCCATCTTCCGTATTGATTCCAAACCTTAGCTGAACAATAATCCGCTCTCTTTCACTGAGCTTTGACAGTGCCTTTCCCAGAAGCTTTCTGTCCACTTCTTCTTCTATATTGCGGTAGATAACATCTTCTTCTGTTCCAAGAATATCGGATAACAAAAGCTCATTCCCATCCCAGTCTACATTAAGGGGCTCATCAATGGATACCTCCAGTTTTGTTTTATTATTTCTCCTTAGATACATGAGAATTTCATTCTCAATACACCGGGAAGCATAAGTGGCAAGCTTTATATTTTTATCCGGATTATAGGTATTGATGGCTTTGATCAGTCCAATTGTTCCAATGGATATTAAATCCTCCACACCAACACCTGTATTATCAAATTTTTTAGCTATGTATACAACCAGCCTGAGATTATGCTCTACCAGTATTGATTTCGCCTCGGTATCCTCCTCTGTACCAAGGCGGGCTATCTCTTCCGCTTCCCGGACAGCGTCAAGAGGTGCAGGAAGAACTTCCGCTCCGCCGATATAATGAATCTCACCGCGTCCGTTAAACAAAATGCTTCTAAAGTCAGGTATCAACCGAAAAGTAAACTTATTCGGAATTGTTATTTTTAACAGCATGAATCTCTTTCCTCCCTTTCCAACACCAAATGCCCCTTACGTACCGCAGGCCTGCCTGCGATACTATCTGAATAAAAAGTGAAAATTCCCCCTTTAACTATCAAGTGAAAATTTCTCTTTAACTTTCAAGTGAAAATTTCTCTAAATTTTCAAGTGAAAATTTTTTTTTAATTTTCACATAACCTCCTTATGTAAAATGATCTGATAATCCTTACGGACGGATAATTTCTCTCTGCTGACAGCAGCCAGAACCTTTTCCCTGACAGTTTCTTCTCTTTCTTCCCACAGGATGATTTTATCCAGTTCAAAAGCAGGCAGAATTCCGTTCTTCCCAACTGAATGAAAAGGTATCAGCCGTATTGGAAGAAATTCTTCCTGGATGTTGCCCGGGATACTTCCTGAAACATTCTCCTGGAAATTTTCTGAGATATTTCCTTGAACGCTTTCCGGGATATTTCTTTGAACGTTTTCTGAAATCTTTCCCGGATTACATTCATGAATATTTCCTGAAGCTTTTCCTTGGATACTTTCATGAATATTTCCTGAATCTTTTCCCGGGATACTTTCCTGGATATTTCCTGAAGCTTTTCCTTGGATACTTTCATGGATATTTCCTGAAATCTTTCCATGGATACTTCTCCTAAGCTCTTCCCCTTTTAACCCATCAAAAGGTGAACTGCCGCTTTCAAAATCATCGAGTAATTTACGCAACATAGTATTCTGAGAATTCGTCAATAAGGGTTCAATCACCGTATATTCCGTTACAATTACCGGCTTCCCAAAATAAGGATCTCTCAAACAATTGCCGGTATCCATAAATCCCACTGCTCTAACTGTCTTTCCGTTGAATATAAGTTCTGTCTGATAAAACTCTGATCCCTTCCTTTTCAGTTTTCTTAAAAATCTTATAAATATAATCATGGCCGCCAGCGCTGAAACAAAAATGAACAACAGGTATAAATAGCTTTGATTCTTCATAAGATAAAAGCCAAAACTGGTATAGCTGTAAAGACTGTTAAGCAGGCCTCCTAAAAAAAAGGTTGAAATGTAAAGCAGCACCAATGCTTTTACCCTCTCCCTCCAGAACCTTTTTCCAAATGTAATAATTATCATAAGATAACTGAGAAGAAGATAGGCCAGCAGGAACCGTACCAGACGGTTCACTTCAGGTGTCACTGCAAACAAACAGGCCCCGATTGCTCCTGTCACGGCTCCTAAGCATAACCTTAAGAGAGAGCTTGCATACCTCAATATTTTTTTTACCGTAATTAAAAGAAGAAAATCCATGATGAAATTTATTATAAAAATGACATCAACATAGACCTCTAAATACAATGCCACCCCCTCGTTTCTTTTATAATAAATCCTATTATAGCTGTTCCCCTTTATTTAATTTGTCAAAAACTGGTATTTAATCTTAAGTTTTCATTTACCTTCACCTACAATATCCCCTCCTATTCAACGATATAATATGCTTTCCTGTTAGAAAACCATTCAATATGTAAATATTTGGTTATTTGTAAATAAAAAAAGACCTGCACCAGGATTTTACGCCTGATACAGGTCCTTCATTACTTCTTACTATCTATTCTTGATTCATATTATTTTCGTTATGTATCATATTATTTATGATTACGGTTCTTCTGCAAAAACTCCGGTATCTTTATACTTCCCGCATCATTATTTTCCCTTGGATGGTGGTTAAGACTGCTGCCAAAGGAGGAGGGAGGGGTATTATTTGCTGCCGCCACCTGAGACTGTGCTTTCTCATAGGGTGATACCTGGGGCTGGCTGTTAAACTTATAATCCGGCCTGCTCATGGGCTGTTTTAAGAAGCTTGGTCCTTTTGCTTCTGCTCTTCCGGAGCCTGCTGCTCCTTCAAGACCTGTCGCAATGACTGTGATGGTAACATAGTCCGGTGTAGTTTCGTCATACATGGCACCAAATATGATATTGGCCGATTCTCCTGACAGCTCCTGAACCATGGTCGCTGCTTCATTTGCCTCTATAAGGCTGATATCACCGGATATATTAATGATAACGTGGGAAGCTCCCTGGATGGTCGTCTCGAGAAGAGGACTTGTAATAGCCTGATTCACTGCGCTGATACATTTGTCATCTCCTTTTCCGATACCGATACCGATATGGGCAACTCCTTTGTCCTTCATAACAGTCTGGACATCTGCAAAATCCAGATTAATGAGTCCCGGTACATTTATTAAGTCCGTAATGCCCTGAACGCCCTGCTGCAATACCTCATCCGCTTTCTTTAAAGCATCGGGCATTGTAGTACGCCTGTCCACTATCTCCAGCAGTTTATCATTGGGAATTACAATTAAAGTATCCACATGTTCTTTTAAACGCTCAATTCCGCCAAGGGCATTATTCATACGGGCTTTGGCTTCAAATTTGAAGGGCTTGGTCACAATTCCTACCGTAAGAATACCCATGTCCTTTGCTATCTGCGCTACTACGGGAGCAGCTCCTGTTCCTGTTCCGCCGCCCATGCCGCAGGTTACAAATACCATATCAGAACCTTTTATCAGCTCTGTCAGTTCTTCCTTGCTCTCTTCTGCAGCCTGCGCTCCGATTTCGGGCTGTGCTCCTGCTCCAAGTCCTTTTGTAAGCTTTTCTCCAATCTGAATACATTGAGGTGCCTTACAGGTCTTCAAATGCTGCTTGTCCGTATTGACACAAACAAACTCAACTCCTATGATATTTTGTTCAATCATTCTATTTACAGCATTATTTCCTGCACCTCCTACTCCGATTACTAGTATTTTTGCAGTAGATTCTGCTTCACTCGTTCTTATTTCAAGCAAGGTACTTCCTCCTTCACTATACACCAAAAATTATATTAATTATATACGATTCCGCCAACATATTCAATATTGCTGTCTAGTAATATAAGGCTAGATATTCTAATAAATATCATATCTTTAATCCAGCAAATAATCAACCTTTTTTTACTTTTTATTCAATGGGCCTGGCAACAATTTTTTCCTGCCCTTCCACAAAATCCTTCATATTGATAAGGAGCTTTTTACCATCTGTCGCAGGTGAACTGGGCAAAAGATTTTTTAGCTCAGCCATCTGTTCATCGTAAGTATCTCTTTTTCCCAGAAGAACTTCATTCTCTCCGCTTTTTAAAAGTACCTCTGAATCCGAACCAAACCGTATGGTATCTACCTTGAGGCTGAATTTCTGAATCAGCCTGGTCAGGTCCAGGATAACCGGAAACAGTTCATTCTGACTTGTATCCATCTTACTGTGAAGTACAAAGCTGTTAAAATCAAGTCCTGAGACAAAAGGCACTCCCTTCAGTTTTTTTTCAGAGCTTTCAACCATAATACCATCTTTATCAAAATACATATAACTTCCCATATACTGTATACAGCCGATAACAGGCTTTTCATATACGTGAAGTTTTATCGAATGTCTGTCAACAAGGTTTACTGTAATATCTTCCACAAAGGGAATTGATGTTTTCCTGCCGTACTTCATTCTAAGATAGAAAAGAATTGTATTTCCATCTGTTTTACTTGACAGTATTTCCTGCTTTAATTCTTTTTCACTGTAATGGCTGCTGCCGGTTATGCTTACCGTCTTCAGACTACAGGTCGTATAAAGCAGGAAACCCGCAAGTAAAACAAAAAGAACAAACAGCATGATTATTTTTCTGTATTTATCCTGTTGTGTTTTCAAGGCTTCCTATCCTTTCTTAACGAAGTTTACCACCACTTAATCTAATTCTCTTTATATTCAATCTGTGCTCCCAAAGCTCTTAAGTCTCTGCATATATCCTCATAACCCCTCTGGATATGATAAGGATTCTTTACAATGGTCCTCCCCTCTGCCATAAGACCCGCTATCACTAATGCCGCTCCCCCCCTTAATTCACCTGCGGATACTTCAGAAGCTTTTAGAACAGGAACACCGGTAATGAAAGCCTCTCTGTCCTGTAAACAAATCTGTGCTCCAAACCTTGCCTGCTCCGGTACATTCTGATATCTGCCTTCAAAAATTTCTTCTACAATTTTACTGCTGCCAGAAGCCTTCATAAGCACTGACATAATCTGCGACTGCATATCCGTAGGAAATCCCGGATAAGGTGCCGTCTTAATTTCCGAAACAGCTTTTATGGCAGCGTCAGAATGGATGGTAATGGCATCCTGAAGGCATACAATATGACTTCCCATTTCTCTTAAGGTCTGTATTACTGCATACAGACTTCCACAGCCAATGCCTTTTAAGGTAACCTCTCCACCTGTGCCCGCAGCTGCTGCCAGATAAGTACCTGCCACAATTCGATCCGACGGTGCTGTATATTCCGTCTGATACAGGGAGGCTACCCCTTCAATTTCTATTCTGCTGGTACCTGCTCCATATATTTTAGCACCTGCTGAATTTAGAAACTTGCACAGTTCCAATATTTCCGGTTCTCTGGCCGCATTAAATATTCTGGTTTTTCCAAAGCCCAAAGTACCTGCAAGAATCACATTTTCCGTTGCTCCTACACTGGGAGAGGGAAAATAGATATCCGCTCCTTTTATCCCATTTGTAACACACTTAATCAGCCCGTCCTCTTCTTCCAGAGCAACATTCATTTTCTTAAATGCATCAAGATGAAAATTGATTGGTCTGGCTCCGATGGTACAACCGCCCGGATAAGTTACGACTGCGCTATGGCATCTGCCAAGAAGTGCTCCCAAAAGAATAATGGAGGAACGCATTTTCTTTATCAATTCGGTAGGTACGACATCCGTTGATAATCCTCTGGTATCCACAAGAATGGAGGAATCCTCCCAGGTAACGGTACAGCCTATATCTACCAGAATTTCAATCATGTGTTCGACATCCAGTATCTTAGGACAATGATTCAGCTTTGTAATTCCATTTATCAGTAATGTTGCTGCTAATATGGGTAAAACCGTATTTTTAGAACCTTGTATGTTAACCTCACCGCTTAGCTTTTTACCACCCATAATTTCAATATATGTCATGGTGCACCTCAAACCTAATATAATATTACTATATGTATTTTTTTTATATTTGTGCCTTACAGATTCAGCTGCTGCCAAATCTTCGCTAATGGTGAAGAATATACCTATCTTTCATATTTTATCTGATTGGAAACACTCAGTACAATTCCCATTTCCGCCAATAACACCAGCAACGAAGTACCTCCATAGGATATGAAGGGGAGTGGAATTCCGGTCGAGGGAATTGTATTTGTAACAACTGCGATATTAATAAGTACCTGTGCTGCTATATGTGTCAATACACCAGTTGCAATCAAGCCTCCAAAAAGATCCGGGGCATTGACCGCAATTACAAAGAGCCGCCAGATTATCAATACAAAGAGCAGAATTACCGCAACTGCTCCGAATAAGCCAAGCTCTTCACATATGACTGCAAAAATCATATCGTTATGGGATTCCGGGATAAATCCCAGCTTCTGCATACTCTCTCCAAGCCCTTTTCCGAATATCCGCCCGGAGGCTATGGCATATAGGCCCTGAAGTATCTGGTATCCTTTTGGATGAGTCTCAACGTGTTTCCAGACCTCAATTCTTTCACTTCGGTAGCTTACAAAAAATATGAATATGGAGCCGATTGCTCCCATCAGACCGCCGGATACAATAAAATAGAGCTTCTTCCTGCTGGCTACAAAGCATATGGCAACCATGATAAGTCCCATTACCAAAGCGGTACTGAAGTTCTGGGATAGTACCAGTCCAATAAGCGGAACAACCAGTGCTGCAATTTTTAAAAACCCTGTAAATTTATCCAGCCGCTTGGGTGCCAGGCTGACTATATAAGCTGTAAACAGGATGATACCGACCTTGGAAAGCTCCGAAGGCTGGAATCTTCCGAGGGGTCCCATGGGAAGCCACCGTTTGGAGCCGTTTATCTCTTTACCAAATATCAAAACAGCTATCTGTAAGAGTATACAGAGAAAATATAAAACTACTATGGGTCTTACTTTTATTACAGGAAATTTTGCTTTATAAATCCGATAATCTATTTTTGATACTATGAGCATTACAATAACACCGAACACCGCAAATGCTCCCTGTTTCTCAAGATAATACGCCGGATTTCCATAATCTTTGGCTGCATTGTATGAGCTGGTGCTGTAAACCATTACCAATCCAAAGCACACCAGAAAGATAGTCAGAAACAGCAGGTTATAATCATAGTAGCTATGCAGTTTTTTGGGTTTTCCTCTTTCTCTTTCTTCCCTTGTCATGCCGACCTCTCTTATTCATGTCCTTATAGGTTTCTTACGTATTCTTTAAAGAGGCGTCCTCTTTCCTCATAGTTGGGGAACATATCCCAGCTTGCGCAGGCCGGTGATAATAGAACACAATCGCCTTCCTGTGACAGCCTGTAACAGACTTCAACAGCTTCCTTTAAGGTCTCTGCTCTGTAAACTTTCGTAAAACCATGCTTTTCCGCGGTTTCCGCAATTTTTTCCTTTGTCTGTCCGATTAATACAAGGGCTTTAATCTTTCCTCCAAAGGCCTCCACCCACTCATCGTATTCTGAGCCTTTGTCATATCCTCCTGCAATCAGGCAGGTGGAGGAAGGCATGGATTCAATTGCTTTAATGGAAGCATCCGGGTTGGTCCCCTTGGAGTCATTATAATATTTCACACCATTTTTGGTAGTTACAAACTCTATTCTGTGTTCTACCGCGACAAAATCCCTGACTGCCTTGTTGATGCATTCGATGGGAACCTGAAGGGAAATTGCAATACCGATAGCTGCCATGGCATTTTCGTAATTATGCCTTCCGAAAATATTCATCTGCGTTACATCCACAATAGTCTGGGGAGCACTTCCGTCATTGTATACGATAATATCACCCTCCAGGTAAATACCCTTATCAAGCTTTCGCAGACTGCTAAAATACATTACATTTGTCTTTAAGGTCTTTCCTGCTTCCTTTAATACCTCATCCTCATAATTGAGAATGCAGATATCCTCTTCCTTCTGGTTCTTTGTGATAGCAAGCTTAGCTGCAATATAATTTCCCATGGTATGGTGACGGTTCAGATGATCGGGTGTAATATTCAGAATTGCACTTACCTGAGGCTTAAAATCAACGATTGTTTCAAGCTGAAAGCTGCTCATTTCTATTACTGTGACAGAATCTTTTGTTGTCTTTCCAGAAATATCCGTATAAGGAATTCCGATATTTCCCACAACAAAGACTTCCTGATAGAAGGTCTTCATGATGTCTCCTACAAGGGAGGTCGTGGTAGTCTTTCCATTTGTTCCTGTAATTGCGGCTATCCTGCCCTGGGCCTTATAATAGGCCAGCTCTATCTCACCCCAAATAGGAATCTTCCTTTCTCTCATCCGGTTTACAACAGGAAGGTCTGTCGGCACTCCTGGACTGAGCACAGCCAGCTCGATTTTACCGAAGTATTCTTCCGGTAAATCTCCCAGTATAATCTCGCCGGAAAAGTTCCGGGGCAGCTTCTCCCTTACAGCGGCTTTCTCCAGCTTTTCATTGGTATCATATATAATGATGCTTTCCGTAATGCCCTGTAAAAAACCAACGGCAGATATACCGCTTAAGCCTGTTCCGAATATCAGCACCGTTTTATTATCCAGTTTCATCTTTACTCCTTTCGCGAATATCAAGTTATTGATATTCCTGAATATGCAGCTGTTCCAGCTTAACACTTATGTATGCTGCCTATCCATCTTTCTAACTTTTCCAGTATTTTTTCAATTTTTATCATACAGGCAGGAACTTCTTCCTTCCGTTTTAATCCCCAGACATTTCACAAGTTCACTTGCGAAACTGACACTATCCTTATAGTTTTCTTATATTCCAAGTAACGCTATAATACAGCAAACTGCCGTAGCAATGGAAAATACGGATACCACTTTCATCTCCGACCAGCCGCATAATTCAAAATGATGATGTATGGGTGCCATCTTAAAAATACGTTTTCCCTTTGTCAATTTAAAATATGCTACCTGCAGCACCACCGAAATTACCTCAATCATGTATACCATGCCTACAATGATTAAAAATAATGGCATTTTAAGCATAAAAGCCGAAGCCGCAACAAAGCCACCAAGGGCTAAGGAACCGGTATCCCCCATAAAAACTCTGGCAGGATAGATATTAAATACCAAAAATCCCAGCAGACTCCCAGCCGCTGCATTGGTAATAGGAAAGATACTGCTGCACTGCACCATAGCCGCCACTGAAAAAAACGTTGTA
This sequence comes from Anaerocolumna jejuensis DSM 15929, assembly GCF_900142215.1. Classification (GTDB taxonomy): domain Bacteria; phylum Bacillota; class Clostridia; order Lachnospirales; family Lachnospiraceae; genus Anaerocolumna; species Anaerocolumna jejuensis. The sequence continues at coordinate 81,022 of NZ_FRAC01000008.1, forward strand.
ATAAGCAGGGTCACACTGGCTGCAAGCCCATCAAGCCCATCGGTAAAATTAGCACCGTTTACCATACCAAGCAAGCATATGAGCATAAAGGGAATAAACCAAATGCCTAGTTCCAAGAATTTGCCATCCCTGAATCCTCCGGTAAAGGGTATCAGCATTGAGGTACCCACATTGGTATAGCGGATAAAATAATTAATAAATACCGCCGATACCAGTATCTGCCCCAAGAGCTTCTGCCATACCTTCAAGCCCATGGACCTTTTCATAACAATCTTAAGATAATCATCTAAAAATCCAATTAAGCCAAAGCCTACTGTAGCAAACAGCACAGGAATCATATCCCTGCTGGCTTTTATATACATAACCGAGGTAAGTGTTATACTTAAGAGAATCACAATTCCGCCCATAGTAGGGGTGCCTGATTTCTTAAAATGGCTTTTAGGGCCGTTGCTGCGCACATATTGCCCGCACTTAATTTTCTTTAAAAAAGGAATCATTATGGGGCACAATGTTAAGCTTATTACAAAAGCTATGACAACCGGCATTAGTATCCTAGAATTCATTTCCTGTTTCCTCCGTAAAAATGCCTATTCATTCTTTTGTATGTTGTCTTTTGTACGCCACGGATTATTATATGCCATTCCCATGGTTAGCGCAAGCCTGCTTGCGGCACTGCCTGAATAAATATTGAATTATCACAGTAAGCCTGTTTTCCTTCACTTTATTCCATATATAAAATCAAATTGCTGTTATTGTTAATTTCTTCGCCTGACAGCGGGAACTGGTTCTTGACCTTATCCCCTTCTCCGTCGTAATAAACCTCCTTAAATGTATAATCCTTTAACATCTTCTTTACTTCTGCTTTGCTCATACCGGCCAAATCCGGCATTCTCATGGTACCGATATTATTTTTCTTAATTTCCTCTTCCGTATAGGTGGGTTGAATACCCAGATAAGGAAGTGCATCTTCATAAACCTCGGCAATGACCGGAGCCGCTATGGTTCCGCCGTAATAAATGCCTACCGGCTCATCTATCAGTACAATGCCGATAATCTGCGGATTATCAGCAGGAGCAAAGCCCAAAAATGAGGATATGTATTTGTTGCTGCTTCTTGGAAGCTTTTCGGAAGTAGCAGTTTTTCCTCCAATATGGTAGCCGGCAAGATAAGCTCTCTTACCGCTGCCCTCGGATACTACCATCTCCAATAGCTGCTTCATTAAATCAGAGGTTTCCTTTGTAACGGCTCCTGATTCTTCTTTATATTTCAGAGTTTTTGCGATAGAGCCGTCTTTATTCTTAATTTCCACTCCAAAATGGGGTGTGACAAGTTTACCGCCATTTACAACGGCACTTGCTGCAACTAACAGCTGCAGAGGCGTAATCTGAAAGGACTGCCCGAAGGACATGGTGGCCAGTTCAACCGCACCGACATTCTCCGTTTTATGCATTATGGATCTTGCTTCTCCCGGAAGGTCAACTCCGGTCTTCCTCATCAAACCCAGCCTGCTATAATATTTATACATATTGGTAACTCCAACCCTTGCTCCAACTTCAATAAAGACAGGGTTGCAGGAATTCTTAATGCCATCAATAAAATCTTCACTTCCGTGTCCGCCTGCTTTATGGCAGCGGATTCTCCGGTCTTCCACAACCTTATAACCCGGACAAAAAAATCTGTCCGTTAATTTAACCACCTTTTCCTCCAGGGCTGCAGTTGCTGTTACGACCTTAAAGGTTGAGCCGGGCTCATAGGTATCGCTGATACTGGCGTTACGCCACATATTATTCAGCAGATCATTCTTTTGCTTATCGGTAAGAGTGGAAGGGTCCAGTCCGTTTAAAGCAGAATCCGTAAGGGTATAGGGTTCATTTAAATTAAACTCCGGTACATTGACACAGGCATAAATCGTACCATCCTGGGGATTCATCAGAATCATTTTTACATTCTTTGCATTTTTTGCTTCCATTACCTTTAAAGCTGCCTGTTCTGCGTATTTCTGGATATTAACATCCAGGCTGGTAACTAAATCTTTGCCGGCGACCGGCTCAATTCTATCTTCTGCTGCATTTTCAATCTCGACCCCATTGGCTGTTGTAAGGGTAAGTATGGTACCATCCGTTCCCTTCAGGTATTTGTCATATTCCACTTCCAGACCTATGATTCCCTGGTTATCACTTCCCGTAAATCCAATAACCTTAGAGGCCAGGTCACCGTAGGGATAATACCTCTTATAATCTTCATCCACCATGACTCCGTCCAGATTTAATTCCCTTATGGAATCTGCTACAGCTTTATCTACATTGGATTTCACTCTTTCAATAGAAGATTTTTTCTCTACTCTCTTTCTTACTTTGGCTTCACTAAGGCCCAAAGTCTCGGACAAAAGCTTTATTACTTTCTCCGGGTCAGTAATCTGACTATGTATAACGGAAATGGTACTGACAGGCTTATTGTCCGCCAATACTACTCCATTTCTGTCATAAATGATTCCTCTCTCTGCCTTAATTGCCCGCTCTCTTTCATGAAGTTCCTCCGCCCGTTTTGCATAATCAGCTGATTTCACTATCATTAAATAAGCAAGCCTTCCGGTCAACAGTACAGCTGCTATTATAATTACCGATACTACGATTAATACATTCCTGCGGTTGAAAGTCTTATTTCTTGCCATAAAGGATGCCTCAATTATCTGATTGTTTCATTTTATGACAATCCTTTATTGGTTATGTATAATAGAATAGAATCCTGTTAATTTCCTTCACCGGCAGGATTTTCTCCCTGATTGGCATTATTTTCAGGTGTGCTTCCTCCGCTTGGATTATCACCGGAGGTATCGCCTTCCACAGGCAGCACATCCAGATTTTCTTCATAATTCCAGGCGTTCCCTTCGTTTCCATTAGAAGGTTCCTCTCCTGTCTTTTGTGTTCCGGTATTATTATTCTGATTTTCCGTATTTTTCTTTACATCACCGCTTGTATTAGCGTCTGCCTTTTTCGTATTTGCCGCTTTATTACCCGTTTTAGACTGAGCCGCAGGGTAAATTTCCAGCAAAGGCATTATATCTTTTAATATGGCTCCGGCTTTTTCTGTTGCAAGGGAACTGCTTTGTACCGCAACCTTCTGGGGGTCATCTATAACGACATATATAACTGCCTGAGGATTGTCCGTAGGAACACAACCGAGAAAGGATACCAAATGCTTCCCTGCCGGTCTGGGCAGCTTTTGAGCTGTACCGGTTTTACCTCCTATTTTATAACCCGGAACCTTTGCCCCGCTGGCACTGCCTTCCTCGACTGTCTGATATAAAGCATTTTTCAAAAACGCTGAAGTCGCATTGGAAACAGACAGCTTTATCAGTTTCTTATCATAGGTGGATACAATGCCACCGCTGGAATTAAGCACTTCCTTGACAACATGGGGCTCATAATAATATCCGCCGTTTACCAGAGAAGAAAAACCGGCAGCCATCTGTACCATAGTTGTTGTAAAAGTCTGTCCAAAGCTGCTGATAGCAAGATCCAGCTTGGAAAGGCTGTCTTTAGACTTCAGAATACCGCTATCTTCTCCCGGAAGGTCAATGCCTGTTTTCGAACCAAATCCAAAAAACTTCTGGTAATCCACAAATAAATTACCACCCTCCTTTAGCCCAATATGCATTAGAGCATCATTGCAGGAATACATAATTGCCTGCGTAAGGGAAATTTCACCATGACCTGTTACTTTGGAGCATTTTACATAAGTCCCCTGAACGTTTTCTCCTCCGTCACAATAAAAAGTAGAGTTTTGTTTAATTACATTTTCCTCCAGTGCAGCTGCAATGGTAAAGGGTTTAAAGGTAGATCCAGGTTCATAGGAATCACTTATGGTATAATTCCGCCAGATTTTATTCAGGATATTCATCTTTTTCTTTTCGCTCATCTTATCGATTTTTTCCTGGGTATAAAAGGGGGTAAGATCCGTCGGTTTGTTTAAATCATATTCCTCATTGGAAGCCATGGCAATAATTTCACCATTATTGGGGTTCATAACGATTACGCCCATGTTAGCGCTGCCGTATTCTTTATTAAAGGATATTATATGTTTCTGTACTATCTTTTGGACATTGGCATCAATAGTGGAAACAACTGTGTTCCCATTAACGGCCGGTTTTAGATCTCTCTCCAGCTTTAAATCCGAATCAATATAACCAAATTCAACGCCATTGGTACCGTTCAATGTATCATTGTAATACTGCTCTATCCCCCAGTTACCAATGTTGCCGCTGGTGGTAAAGCCTAAAACGTCACAGGCAAGGGTCTTATAAGGGTATTTTCTGTTATAGTCCTCTTCAAACCATACACCCTGGATATTTTCATCCTTCTTTGTCAGTGCCTTGAACTTTTCCATGTCCTCATAGGATATACCCTTTTTAATAATGCTGTATCTGCTGCTTGCTTTGTTTTTATAAAGGGTATCAATATCTTTTTCCGTAATATCTTTAAAGCTGTCCGTCAGCGCCTTTTTCGTCGGTCCGCTGTACTTCTCATCGGAAAGAGCATAATATACATCTAAAATCACGTTGTAGACCTTTTCACTATACGCAAGCACGGTACCGTTCCGGTCAAGTATGCTTCCTCTCTGAAAAGGAACTGCCGAGCTGGTATAGGTCTGCTGAGACAGCACTTTTTTCTCATATCTTACACCATCCGTATTGTTAAGCTTTACAATCCTGACTATCAGTACGGACATAAGGGCAAGAACAATAGCAAAAACAAACATAAGTCGAGCACTCATACGGTTTGTAAATTTTTTAATTGACTTTGCTTTCCTTCTGGTTACTCCTCTATTTTCCATTGAGTGCCTCATTTCTCTTAATTCTGCTTCTTGATCTTATCAAGAATGGATTTCTCGTCTGCCTGCGGGATATCAGCGTATTGCTTTACATAGTCACTTACATTTCTCTTATAGGGAATAACCTGTTTATCATCCGGATATACCATTCCGAGCTTTTTCGTTGCATATTTATAGATATAGTTCAAATCAACGGAGGTGTCTATCCGGGCAAGACTGGCATCATTGTCATTTTCCATTTTGGCCAGCTTCCTCTCCAGCTCCGCAACTGTATTATTCTTTCTTGTTATTTCTGTCTGTACCTTCAGATAACCGACACAGGTATAGAGGGTTGCACAGATTGCCATTGTCAGAACAAAGACAGAAAAGATATCCAATGCCTGCTGTTTCTTTCTGGTTTTTCTGCGAACTCCAGGATTTCTCTTAACTCCAGGTATGTTTTCCTCTCTTCGCCTTTCTCTCTGAGGTAGTTCCCTTTCCGGCTGCCCGTAGGAAGGATAATCTTCCTCCTCCGGAAGCTCTCCTAATTTTCTTACGGCATTGCCATCGTAATAATTATTCTGTTGCCTGTACCTTCTTGAATTCTCCTCCATGCTTCTCCTCCCTTTTTAAGTCAATCTCTTCGGCCCTTTTATAAATGGCGCTCAAATACTCTCAATTTAGCGCTTTTAGATCTTTTGTTATTCAGAATTTCCTCTTCTGACGGTAAAATTGCTTTTCTGGTTATTACAGTTCCTAGTGGTTTTTTCCCGCATACGCACACCGGAAAGCTGGGCGGGCAGATACAGGGATTTTCTTTGTTTCTAAAAAATGACTTTACAATCCTGTCTTCCAGGGAATGAAAGGTTATGATGCAAAGCCTTCCTCCGTCATTTAGAAGCTCTACCATATCTTCCAGAACACTGCTTAGTACTTCCAGTTCTTTATTAAGCTCTATCCTTATTGCCTGGAAGGTTTTCTTAGCCGGGTGTCCATTGACACGCAGCTTGGCAGGTATGGCTGCTTTTATGACCTCTGCCAGCTGCCCTGTTGTTTCAATGGGGCTTTCTGCCCTCACTCTTAAAATATGCTTCGCAATATTCTTTGCAAATTTATCTTCACCGTAGTCTCTGATTATGCGGTATAAATCATATTCACTGTATCCGTTTACAATATCCTTTGCCGTGATATCCATTCGGGTATCCATCCTCATATCAAGGGGTGCATCTTCTCTATAGGAAAAGCCCCTTTCTATGGTATCAAGCTGATAGGAGGATACGCCAAGATCCAATAAAATACCGTCTACCTTATCTATCTTTTGTTCCTTTAACACTTCTTTCATATTGACATAATTGCTTCTGATAATCGTAACCATATCTGCAAAGTCCTTAAGCCTTGCTCCTGCTGCTTCAATAGCAGCCTCATCCTGGTCTATCCCTATTAATCTTCCATTGCCCTTCAGCCTTTTGCAAATTTCAAGGGAATGTCCTCCCCCTCCCAGGGTTCCATCAACATAGATACCCTCTGGGCGGATGTTCAGCTGATCTATGGTTTCATGAAGCAATACTGATATGTGGTTGAAGTCCAAGTTTTTTATTTCTATATCCATATTTTCATCTCCTGGGTTAAAAACTCAAACCAAAATCTGCCATATGTTCAGCAATCTGGTCCATGTTCTCATAATTATTGTTACTATCCCATCTTTCCTTGGACCAGATTTCGATTTTGCTAAGTACACCTACAAAAACAATATCCTTCTCCAGGGCTGCGGTTTCTCTAAGCTTTGACGGAATCAGCACTCTTCCCTGCTTGTCCACTTCGCAGTTAGCGGCACCTGCCATAAAGTATCTCTGCAGCTGCCTTGCTTCCTTGTTACCAGGAAGAGTCTTTAGCTGGTTTACGAAATTCATCCATTCTTCATTAGGATATACAAAAAGACATCCATCTAATCCCAGGGTAATAACAAAATCATCCCCCAATTCTTCTCTGAATTTGGAGGGCATTATAATTCTTCCCTTTGTATCGATTGTATGGATATACTCTCCCATGAACATGAATCTCACCACCTATCCACCACTTAGAACCACTTTCCACCACTTTGCACCACTTATACAGCTATTTTATACCACTTTATTTAATATGGCAAGCTTTTCTGAATAAATTTACGTTCCAATTTTTACATATTTTAGGAATTTTGTGCTGTGTTTTTTTCCCTCCACCATATATAGTATTGCAAATATTTTTTATTCCATTATTTGCCGCAAAAAACGACAAAAAAAGAAGGTGGGATTTTAGTCCTACCTTCTTTCAGGTTCCTGTATGTTTATGCAGTTTTCTTTTTCAGCTGGCGCCTTTTTATAAATATGATAGCAGCGGCTGCCAGAACCAGTACTCCCGAAAGCAATTGAGAAACTGCTACCGGCGTATTAAATAAAAACAGCTGGTCTGTTCGAAATCCTTCTATCCAGACTCTTCCCAGTCCATAGCCAAATAAATATAGAAGAATGAGCTCTCCGTCAAACCTCTTATGCTTTGAGTAGATAATCAGAAGAATGAGCACCATCAGATTCCATACCGATTCGTAAAGGAAGGTCGGCTGTACCTGTATATACGCAGCACCGCCAAGATTTACGGTATGGTTCCTTATCTCTAAAATCTTATGGTAAGCCTGCTCCTTTCCGGCAAATTTCTGTGCCAGATTTGCCAGGGGCATGGTATAATCACTGCTCACATCATTGATATTAAGCTGCATGGCAAATAATCCGTTGGTATATTCCCCAAAGGCTTCCCGGTTAAAGAAATTACCCCACCTTCCGATAATCTGCCCCGATATTAGTCCCAGACAGCCCGTATCGGCTAACAGTCCAAAGGATATTTTCTTTATCCTGGAATAAACAAGAGCCACCACCATTGCGGTAATGACCCCTCCGTATATGGCAAGTCCGCCATTGCGGATATCAAATACTTCAAGAGGTGAATTCTTATATTCACTCCAGTTGAATACTACATAATATACTCTTGCGCCAATTACAGAAAGTATGATGGCATACAACGCAAAATCCAGGTACAAATCAGGGTTCTGCCCTGTTCTTTTCGCCTGCCATTCTGCTACCAGATATCCTACGACCATTCCCAGGGCTATGATCATACCATAATAGGCAATGGAAAATCCAAATACTTGAATGTTAGACCCGACATCTTTCAGTTCGATACCCAGATTAGGAAAATTAATATTTGTACCTGCACTTAATAGCATCCTTCACCACCACTTTCTTAGACATTGAACCGGAAAAGAACCACATCACCGTCCTGAACGACATATTCCTTTCCTTCAGACCGAACCAGTCCTTTATCTTTTGCCTGGTTAAAATTGCCACAATCAATCAAATTATCATAGCTTACGATTTCTGCTCTGATAAAGCCTCTTTCAAAATCAGTATGAATTTTACCGGCTGCCTGGGGAGCTTTTGTTCCTCTCTTAATCGTCCAGGCCTTCGTTTCCTTCGGACCTGCCGTAAGATAGCTGATAAGCCCCAGAATATGATAGCTGGCTGCAATGAGCTTTTCAAGCCCAGACTCTGTCAGTCCCAGCTCTTCAAGGAACATTTTCTTTTCCTCTTCCTCAAGCTCTGCAATCTCCTGCTCTATCTGGGCGCATATTACGAATACCTCGGAGCCTTCCTCCTTGGCAAATTTCCTTACCTGAGCTACCCTTTCATTCTTTGCACCATCATCTGCCAAATCCTCTTCCTTTACATTGGCTGCGTAGATTACCGGTTTGCAGGTAAGCAGGTTATAAGTCAGAAGCAGCGCTTCCTCTTCTTCATCGGACAGTGTAAAGCTCTTTGCCGGCTTTCCTTCCTCCAGATGCAGTTTCAGTCTTTCCAGGAGCTCTAATTCCTTGGCAAGTGCTTTATCATTCTTGGCTCCCTTAGCTGTTCTTGCAATCCTTCTCTCAATTATCTCCAGATCTGAGAAGATTAATTCCAGATTTATGGTTTCAATATCCCTTAATGGGTCCACACTGCCATCCACATGAATGACATTGCTGTCTTCAAAGCAGCGTACCACATGTACGATTGCGTCCACCTCTCTGATATTGGAGAGGAACTGGTTACCAAGCCCTTCTCCTTTGGAAGCCCCTTTTACAAGGCCGGCGATATCTACGAATTCTATAGCGGCCGGAACGATTTTTTCTGTGTGATAAAGGTCACCTAATACCTTCAAACGTTCATCCGGCACCGGTACAATTCCAATATTGGGGTCTATGGTACAAAAGGGATAATTTGCTGATTCCGCTCCTGCCTTTGTGAGTGAGTTAAATAATGTGCTCTTGCCTACATTGGGTAGACCTACTATACCTAATTTCATATGTTTCTTCCTTTCAGTCTCTGGCTTCAATTACTAACAGAATTCCTGCGCCTATCAGAATCTCCGCTTTTTCTTCCGTCACTTCATTGCTTATGCATAAGCTGCTACCCATGGTAAGAGTCTTGTCCTCCAAAGGATATAAAAAACCTTTTAGGGTAACCCCCTCCACTATTTCCGTAAAGGGCAGCAGAGACACATAAGGCCCGTGAAGCTTGTTCCGGTATATGACCGTGTCACGATTTATGATATATATTTTATTATGCTTATCCACCAGGGAAGTCCTGATGTTCTCTCTTAAGGGTAAATATAACAATGAAACATTGGACATCATGTGGTCCGCTCTGGTTCCTGTTGCCCCAAGAATTACGATTTCCTCCGGTTCAAGCTCCATTGCAGCAAGAATGGCAAGCTCCGTATCCGTGGCATCCTTCATAGGATCATATTCCACCACCTGAACACCTTCCAGGGTCTTGTAATAGGAAATTACCTCCTTTGATACGGAATCAAAATCCCCGATAATATAATCAGGCTTCAGAGAAAGTGCCTGAACGGCTTCAAGCCCCTTATCCACCGCAATGATTTTATCAAAGTCCCTTCCTGTAAGGTACTCCTTTATAAAGGGAAGAGAAATCTCTCCTCCGGTCACAATCAGAACCTTTAATCCACTCATTTACCTGCCTCCCTCTGCCAGAAGGCATATTTAAAGGCTGCTACATTTTCCTTTATATTACCGTTAAATACAGCAGTTCCGGCTACAATCACATTAGCGCCTGCTTCTATAATATCCTTCACATTTGTAAGGTTCACACCACCGTCAACTTCTATGTCAATATCCAGCTGTTTCTGCTGTATGATTTCTCTCAGGGCTGCTATTTTATCCAGGGCAAGAGGCAGAAAGGACTGGCCTCCAAACCCAGGATTAACACTCATAATAAGCACCATGTCAATGTCCTGGTAAATATATTCCAGATTTGCAAGGGGGGTGGCGGGATTTAAGGAAACACCTGCCTTTAAGCCAAGTTCCCTGATTCCGGAGACAGTACGGTGAAGATGCCTGCAGGCTTCCTCATGGACCGTAATAATATCGGCACCTGCTTCCTTAAAGTCCTCCAGGTAACGAATAGGTTCCTCCACCATCAGATGTACATCAAATATCAGCTTTGACTCTTTTCTTATGGACTTCATAACAGGTGTTCCAAAAGAAATACTGGGTACAAAAGCTCCGTCCATTACATCAATGTGAAGGTAATCTGCTCCTGCCTCTTCCGCTTCTTTTATATATTCTCCCAGCCGCCAAAAATCAGCCGCAAGGATTGAGGGTGCCAATTTGTACATACTAATAACCATGCCTTTCATTTTCAAACATACTGTACCTAATACTTTTTTTTCTTCTGATTTAGCTCTTCATATAAATCCTTATAATTCTTATACCGAATACGGCTGATCTTACCTGTCTGCAGTGCTTCCTTTACCTTGCAGTCAGGTTCATTTAAATGCATACAGCCTAAGAATCTGCACTCTGAGGCATAGTCGCCAAACTCCGGAAAGAAATCCTTCAGCTCATCCTTTTCCATATCACTTAAATACAGGGAACTAAAGCCTGGGGTATCCATTACAAATCCATCCCCGCCAATGGAAATAAGCTCCGAATGTCTTGTGGTATGCTTGCCCCTTTGTATCTTCTCGCTGATTTCACCTGTTTTCGTATTGGCTTCCGGGGAAAGGAGATTGACCAGGGAAGATTTTCCGACACCGGAAGGCCCTGCCAACACCGTTGTTTTATGAGCGAGCATTTCCTTCAAAGAGGCAACGCCCTCTTCCGTATAGGTACTGGTAAACAGGGTGTGATACCCGCAATTCCGGTAGGTCTCTTCCAACAGCCCGATTTCCTTTTCCGTTACAACATCCTTTTTATTAAAACAAATTATGGTTTCTACCTGCTGCCTTAACATCAGTATGAGAAAGCGGTCAAGAAGGTTAAGATTTGGGGCAGGCTTAGCTGCAGCAAATATAATCAGCGCCTGATTGACATTTGCTACAGCCGGCCTTATAAGTTCATTCTTTCTTTCCAGAATGTCCGTTATATTTCCCTTTTTCGCCTCTTCATCCAGAACATCCATCAGAACATCATCGCCGACTAACGGCTTGATATTCTGATTACGGAATATTCCCTTTGCCTTGCATTCATAGACTTCTTCCTTCTCTGCAAAGACATAATAGAAACCACCAATACCTTTTATTATCTTACCTTTCATACTTATCCCCTGCATATCGCAAGCTTGCTTGTGATACTGCTTCAATAGAAATTTGAAAAATGTATAGCATTTTTCATACTAGCGCTCCGGAGTAAAGGGTACATCCCAGGAAGTTCCATATTCCTCATATACTACCCAGGTGCCATTCTCTTTCACAGCTCCCGGATCTCCCTGGCTTGCTTCTCTTCCGATAAACATGGATACCGTTGCATTGGAACCGCTTTTGCTGGTAATCGGAATGCTGAAAGGAAAGCTGTCATAATCCATCTGCTGCTTTTGCAGAGTGGTAGTCTTTCCATCCTGTACCATCTGAACCTTTACGATACCGCTGTCTCCCGGATAATCAAAAGGATTTTCATCAATGGTAACTGAACCGGTATAAGAAGAAGGATTGTCATTTCCCTGGGGTCCCCGGCTGAGTACCAGATCAACTGCTGTTCCCTTTTCCACCTCAGTTCCGCCTGTGGGGCTCTGCTCCATGACCGTTCCCTTGGCATAGGTGTCGGAATAGTCGTTTGTTATGGTTCCTGCAACCAATCCATTATCCTTTAATTTTTTTACAGCTGCTGCCTTGCTGTTATTACGCACATCGGGTACTAAGGTATTTGTCTTTTCGGGACCTTTGCTTACAATTAAGATAATGTTGTCTCCGGCTTTTACCATACTGCCTCTGACAGGCTCGGTGGAAATAACATCGCCTTCTTTTACCGTGTCATTAAATTCCGGTTCCGCAGTTACTTTCAGTCCCTTACCTGTTAAGGCAGCTTCCGCCTCTTTTTGACCGCTCTTATACACATCCGGCAGTTCAAAACTGGCAGGTCCAAGACTTATTACCAGCTTCACTTCACTGTCCTTTTCAAGGTCTGCTCCCTTTTTAGGGTATTGATCCATGACATAACCCTTCTCATAGGTATCGGACGTCTGTTCATCCTTTACGATCTGCAGGTCTTCGGATTTCTCCGCCAGCATTTTTTCGGCATCGGCCAGTTTATAACCAATTACCTGAGGCATGCTAATTGGCTCTGCTGTGTCCTCTGTGGGTGTGGCAGTAGGTGTAACCGTCGTCTCTACCTGATCTTTATTCCCATCCCCCTTATTGCTTGGGAACAGATGGAATATATTGATAGTAAAGAAAATAATTAAAGCTACCAGAATGATACCTGCCGCAATGGAACCAATCAATATGATCTTCTCCACACGGGGGTCTACCTGGTCAATATCTTCCTCATCCTCTTTACCCTTTTTATTCAGATTTGGATTGGTATTGGTATTTCTTAAATTAGTATTGGTATTCCTTAAATCGGGATTGGTATTTCCTTTTACCGGATCAAAAGAGCCGGTATTTCTTCCGGAATAGGTGGATGCACTTTTAATATGGCTGACTTCATCGTCTGAAATTGTTATGGTCGGAGAATCCGTAACGGTAGCCGCCGGTATCACAACGAAATCCCCATTGGGATTAGAAATAGAGCGTTTTAAATCCGCAATAAGCTCTGAAGCAGAAAGATAACGTCTTTCCGGCTTTTTCTGCATACATTTCTGGACTATTTTCTCAACGCTGGGCGGAATGGAAGGATCAACTTCCCTAAGCGGGATTGCTTCTCCCTGAATATGCAAAAGTGCTACGGATACTGTATTATCTCCTTCAAAGGGCACTTGGCCGGATAACATTTCATACATTGTTATACCAAGGGAATAGATATCGCTCTTTTCATCGCTGTATCCCCCCCTTGCCTGCTCAGGAGAAAGATAATGCACGGAACCCATGGCATTGGAAGTTATGGTATTGGAGCTTGTAGCCTTTGCAATTCCAAAATCCGTAACCTTGACTTTTCCTTCCTTGGAAATGATTATATTCTGAGGCTTGATATCTCTGTGAATGATATGATTGTTGTGAGCAGCTTCCATACCCATGGCTATCTGTATGGCAATGCCTACTGCTTCCTTAACTTCCAGCTTGCCTTTTCTCTCGATAAAGTGCTTTAAAGTTATGCCCTCAACTAATTCCATAACAATATAGTGAAGACCGTTGTCATCTCCTACATCATATACATTAACAATATTGGGGTGGGATAAACCTGCTGCTGACTGTGCTTCTCCTCTGAACTTCTTTACAAAGTTCGTATCATCGCTGAACTCTGGTTTAAGTACCTTGATTGCTACATAGCGGTTCAGTCTGTGGCATTTTGCCTTATAGACATCCGCCATTCCGCCGGAACCAACCTTGTCAATTATTTCGTAACGGTCGCTGATGTACATACCCGGTTTTAACATGTTCTCACCTCTTCTTACATTCTAATCATAACGATTGAAATATTATCTTTTCCACCGTTGTCATTGGCTCTTGCTGCCAGTTTCCTACAGGCATTCTCCAAATCATCCTGAAATTTATCTGTTATTTCAAGCATATCCTTATCATCCATCATGTTGCTGAGTCCGTCAGAGCACATTAATATCAGATCATCCTTCCTAAGTTCCACCTCGAAGTAATCGGGCACTACCGTCTCACTGGCACCAAGTGCCCTGGTTATGATATTCTTATTTGGATGAAAGCGCATCTGCTCCCTTTCAATCTCACCATTCTTCACCATTTCCTCTACCAGGGAATGGTCTTCGGTCACTTGCTTTATTTCACCGTTCCTGACCAGATAGAGCCTGCTGTCACCTATATTGGCAACATACAGGATGTCATTTAAAATAGTGGATATCACAAAGGTCGTACCCATTCCATTTAGCTCTGCCCTGCTTCTTGCTTCCTCCAGCAGTTCCTGATTTGTAACGGCAAGTGCGTGGGACAAAATACTGACTGGCAGGCCTTCTGTGCCGGGTTCTTTTATTATTTTTGTAAAAACTTCTACACAGAATCTGGAAGCATAATCTCCGGCGTTGTGTCCTCCCATACCATCGGCCACTATGAACAGATTCTCTAATTTCCCAATCTTTTCTTCTGTGGCAAACACATAATCCTGATTGACAAGCCTGGTTTTTCCTGTATCTGTTATAGAAAATGATTTCATGTCTGTACCTCCTAAACTTCCTTACAATTTACACACCGGAAGTCTCTTCCATGTAACTTTTTCTTAATTGTCCGCAGGCAGCATTTATGTCTGTTCCCATTTCTCTTCTTATAGTAACATTTATTCCGTATTTTTCAAGTATTAATTTGAATTTTTGAACACTATCACCCTTGGATTGCTTGTAATCACGCTCTTTTATGGGGTTTACAGGAATAAGGTTTATATGTGCATTTTTGCCTTTCAGAAGAGCAGCCAGCTCCCTTGCCTGTTCATGACTGTCATTTTCTCCGGCTATTAAACTGTATTCAAAGGTCATTCTTCTGCCGGTCTGACTGAAATAATCATCACAGGCATGAAGGACTTCCTCAATGGAATACCGGTTGGCAATAGGCATAAGTTCTCTTCTGACAGCATCATTGGAGGCATGAAGAGAAAGTGCTAGGGTTATCTGAAATTTTTCCTCTGCCAGCTTCCTGATTTTATCGACAAGGCCGCAGGTGGATACCGTTATGTTTCTCTGGCTGATATGAAGTCCCATCTCATCCGATAACAGCCTGATAAAGGCTACAAGATTATCATAATTATCAAGGGGTTCTCCCGTACCCATTACCACCACATTGGAAACCCTCTCTCCCGTAAGCCGTTGTACCAGATATATCTGGTTCAGCATCTCGGAGGCTGTCAGATTCCGCTCAAAGCCATTCAGAGTAGAGGCACAGAAACGGCAGCCCATCTTACAGCCTACCTGGGAGGAAATACATACGCTGTTTCCATGATGGTATTTCATAAGTACACATTCCAGCAGATTTCCATCCTCCAGCTGAAATAAAAACTTTTGTGTCTCTCCCGTCTTTGATGTGAGGGTTTGAATCAGCTTCAGATTTTTAAGGTCGGTATTTTCCGCCAGAAAAACCCTGAGGTTTTTGGGGATATTGGTCATTTCTTCATAATCCTGGATAAGCTTCACATGAAGCCACTCATAAATTTGTGCCGCCCTGAAGGGCTTTTCGTCTATGCTGACCAGATATTCCCTTAATCCCTGCAGATTCAAGGATTTTATATCCGTTTTACTCATTTTGCCCCTTTCATAAATACCAAAGCTTTGTTTCAAATTTAAGTATTCTTTCTAAGTCTTGCCATAAAGAAACCATCCGTTTCATGAATTCCCGGAATCAGCTGAAGATACCCCTTTTCCTTTGTTTCACAGGGAAGCTTCTCCGGAAGAAGGCCTTCAAGACTTTCCAGCTGGAAGGGATAATTTTCGGTAAACCATTCCACATTTCCAAGGTTCTCTTCCCTGTTTACCGTACAGGTGCTGTATATCAAAATGCCGCCTGCCTTTACATAGCCGCTTACAACGGAAAGAATTTCTCTTTGGAGCTTCACCAGCTCCTGCTGCTTTTCCCTTGTCATATTGTATTTGATATCGGGCTTTTTCCCGATTACGCCCAGGCCGGAACAGGGCAGGTCCGCAAGAACAATGTCCGCCTTCAGGATACTGTCCTCGTCCTTTAGGGTTGCATCCTTTTTTACTGCTTTGATATTAGGCAAGCCCATTCTCCGGATATTTTCCTGAATCAGGGCTACCTTATAATCTGTAACATCTCTGGTTTCTACCATGCCGGTGCCTTTTAGCAGCTCCGCCGCATGAAGTGCCTTTCCTCCCGGCGCACCGCATACATCTATGATAAAATCCTTCTCCTGTATTCCTGCAATGAGTCCAATCAGCATGGAACTCTCATCCTGCACTGTAAATCTTCCTTTTGCAAAGGCTTTTATGGATTCCATATTTTCAAAGCCTTGTATTTTAAGGGCACAGGAAAGGTAATTTCCGTCTATTGTCTCAACATTTTCCTCTTTTAATCTTTCCGTAAGCTCTTCCACTGTATTTTTAGCCAGATTTACACGTATGGTCGTATATTTTTTTTCCTCAAACTGAGCTGCCAGCATATTCTTAACTGTTTCGTAGTCATAATCCTTAAGCCATTTTTCAATTATCCACCTGGGTGTGGAATATAGGATGCTTAAATATTCTTCTCTTTCCTTTTCTTCCAAAGGAAATACACTGCCCTTGGAATTTCTTGCAATATTTCTTAAAACTCCGTTTACAAATCCGGAAAGGCTTTTAAAGCCTCTCTTTCCTGCCAGCTTTACCGCTTCATTGCAAACAGCACTGTCAGGCACCTGGTCCATGTATTTCAGCTGGTAAAGGGACATGCGGAGAAGGTTTCTTATAAAAGGCTTCATTTTCTCCACCTTCACCTTGGAATAACCATTCAGGATATAATCAAGGGTTATAAGCCTCTCCAGAGTGCCTTCCACCAGTCTGGTAATAAAACTTCTATCCTGCTTTGTCAGAGCAGTCTGCGTTTTCAGGGTTCTGTTCAGCTGTGTATGGCTGAAATCGCCCTTTTCCAGTATTTCAATCAGAATATCCAAAGCAATCTCTCTGGATGATTTCTCTGCAGCTTTTCTATCAGTCACGATTCCGTCCTCCAAACAGGATTAGCAGCCTTAAAAGCTGAAGTATGGCTGCTGCGGCTCCTGCCACATAGGTCAGGGCTGCTGCACCGAGAACCTTTTTTGTAATACCTACCTCATCTCCGTAAAGGATTCCGGATTCATCCAGAATCTTTACTGCTCTTCTGGATGCATTAAATTCCACCGGAAGAGTTACCAGCTGAAACAGCACAGCAAAGGAAAATAAAAATATTCCCGCATAAATCAACGTCTGGGACATACTAAGTATAATCCCAAGCAAAATCAACGGCCAGGCTATCTTGGAGCCGAAGCTGGCCACAGGAAAGATAGCAGTGCGCAGACGTAAGGGAACATAACTGTGCTGGTGCTGGATGGCGTGCCCGCATTCATGGGCTGCAACACCGATGGCAGCCACGGAGGTTTCTCCGTATACACTGTCCGAAAGCCTCAGCACCTTTGCGCCCGGATCATAATGGTCCGTTAAGTTACCGCTGATATGCTGAACAGAAACATCATAGATACCTGCTGAATTCAATATTCTCTGTGCTGCCTGGGCGCCGGTCATACCGGATAAGCTTCTGACCCGGGAGTATTTGCGGAAGGTAGAATTGACAACCGCAGATGCGCCAAGGGATAGAACGGCACCGATTATAATTAACATATAGGTAGGATCAAAGCCATAAAAATATGGATACATAAAAATCCTCCTTTCTTACTGAAGCAAGGTTTTAGGTTTCAAATCGTATCCCCTCAGGAAATTCTCGGCAGTCATTCTTTTCTTTCCCTCTAACTGCAATTCCTTTACTGCTAATATTCCCTCTGCTGTCTTTATCAACAGGGCATCCTTCTTAAGGGCAGACGCTTCTCCCGGAAGAGTGTCCTTTAAAAAGGGATTTCCGGAAATTCCTTCGCCGGAAAATGCCTCCCCGTTTTCTTCTATTACATCTGCATCCCAGATTTTTAACATTTTTCCCTCTAAGGTCGTATAAGCACTGGGCCAGGGATTTAAGCCCCTGATCAATCTTTCGATCTTTCTTGCCGGCTGGTTAAAATCAATATGCCCCATGGATTTATCCAGAATTTTTATATAGGAGGAGTCCTCATCCTTTTGCTTAATTCTCTCCGCCCTGCCGGCCTCTATATCGGAAAGGGACTGCAGCAGCAAGGGACCTGCTGCCTCTGCCAGCTTATCATGAAGACTTCCAAAGGTTTCCTTGGGAGCTATGGTAATCTCCTGCTTTCTTATCATATCGCCGGTATCCACTCCTTCATCCATGTGCATAATGGTAATACCGGTCTTTTCTTCTCCCTCGATAATGCACCACTGAATGGGTGCTGCTCCCCTGTATTTTGGAAGCAGAGACGCATGTACATTAATGCAGCCATACTTTGGCAGCTCCAGTATCCCTTTGGGTAGAATCTGTCCGAAGGCAGCCACTACGATTACCTCCGGATTTAATTCCTTTAACACCTCTATAAATTCAGGCTCCCTGGCACGCCTTGGCTGATATACAGGAATATCAAGGCTTAAAGCAAGCTCCTTAACAGGGGAAAATTGAACCTGATTGCCTCTTCCCTTGGGTTTATCCTGCTGTGTCACTGCTGCTATAATATGATGCCCGGCAGTATGCAGCGCTTTTAAGATTACCGCTGCTATCTCCGGTGTTCCCATATAAACAATATTCATAAATCGGTACTCCTTTATTCTTCGCTGTTTGAATGAAGCTCTCCGATTACCTTATCGACATAGAGCTCACCATTCAGGTGGTCGATTTCATGGCAAAGGGCTCTGGCTAAAAGCTCTGTTCCCTCCACGATAATCTCTTCCATATCTACATTAAGAGCCTTTACCTTTGCGTAATTCGGCCGCTTTACGACACCGGATTTTCCCGGTACACTGAGGCAGCCCTCCTCACCAATCTGCTCACCGTCCGTCTCAAGGATTTCCGGGTTTATGAGAATGATGGGAGAATCATTTTCTTCTGATACATCAATTACTACAAGTCTTTTTAAAATGCCTACCTGGGGAGCTGCAAGCCCGACCCCATAGGCATCATACATAGTATCTAACATATCCTGTATTAAAGTCTTTATCTTTGGAGTCATTTCCGTTATTTCCTTAGCCCTCTTTGTCAATATGGAATCTCCGATTGTTCTTATATTTCGAATTGCCATTTTATTATCCTCTCTGTTAAACTATAGAACCATACTTTATTTTACCCATATTCAGACTGAAAATCAATAACTGTTCATGGGATCGAAGTCAAACTGGACTGCAATACCTTGAAATTCATCACTGAAACGGTAAAAACCATCCAGAAAATCCTTTGCCGCCATCAGTCTTTGGTAGTCATCCTCCTTGATATAAAAGCAAAAGCGGAATATATCATTGGCCTTTGAAAGCCTGGCAGGCGCAGGTCCAATCACATGGTATTCCATCAATTCCTCTTTTTCCTCCCACTGCTTCAGGGCTTTTGTCAAAAGCTCCGAGGCCTTGGAGCCCTTTTCTTCCTCCTTTGACACCACAAGGACTGCCATTATATGAGAAGCCGGCGGATAGGACATCAATTTCCGGTACAGCATTTCCCGCTTATAAAATTCCTCATAATCGCCCTTACCTGCATATACAATGCTGTGATGCTCCGGCTGGTAGGTCTGTATGACTACCTCTCCGGAAAGCTCTGCCCTGCCGGCCCTTCCGGAAGCCTGGGTAAGCAGCTGGAAGGTCCTCTCGGAAGCACGAAAGTCCGCCGCATAAAGAGATAAATCTGCTGCCAGTATGCCAACAAGGGTAACCCTGGGAAAGTCATGGCCTTTTACTATCATCTGAGTCCCTACAAGGATATCTGCCTGTCCATTTGCAAAGGCGGAAAGTATCTCTTCATGTCCGCCCTTTTTCTTCGTCGTATCCATATCCATACGAAGTATTCTGGCATGAGGGAACTCCTTTTTTGCCATTTCCTCCACTTTTTGAGTACCGGTGCCAAAGGATGCTATATACTTGGAGCCGCAGGAAGGACATTTATCAGGAAATTCTTCTTCGTATCCGCAGTAATGGCAGACAAGCTTTCCGTTATTGTGGGAGGTCAGGGATATATCACAATGAGGGCATTTTAATACCAGCCCGCAGCTTCGGCAGGAGACAAAGCCAGCATAGCCTCTTCGGTTGATAAAGAGCATAATCTGCTCCTTTCTCTTAAGCCTCTCCTCCATGAGAGTTTGAAGCTTCCTGCTGAATATGGACTTATTCCTTGCCTTTAATTCTTCTCTCAAGTCCACCGTCCAGATAACAGGCATCTTCCGCTCTCCCTCTCTTTCAGAGAGCCGGTAAAGGGTATATTCCCCTTCCAGTGCCTTCTTATAAGACTCCAGGGAGGGTGTGGCAGAGCCTAAAATGACACTTGCCCCGCAAAGCCTTGCCCGTTCAATGGCGGTTTCCCTGGCATGGTATTTGGGAGGATTCTCACTTTTATAGCTGCCCTCATGCTCCTCATCCATAATAATAAGTCCAAGGTCCTGAAAGGGAGTAAAAAGTGCGGACCTTGGCCCTATCATAATATCAATATCCCCATTTTTCGCCCTGACATACTGGTCATACTTCTCACCCTGGGAGAGCTTGGAATTCATGATAGATACCCTGTCACCGAATTTCTGGTAAAAACGCATTACTGTCTGATAGGTAAGGGAGATTTCCGGTATCAGGACAATTACCTGCTTGCCTTCTTTTATCATTTCTTCAATAATTTTAATATAAACTTCCGTCTTACCGCTTCCGGTTACTCCATGAAGCAGGTAGGTCTTTCTGATTCCCTCATGATATTCCTTTAAGAAATCATCCGCAATCTCCTGCTGGGAGGGACTTAGAACAACGGATTTTGCAACAGTAGAAGGCTGCTTTACCGGATTGCGGTAAAGAACACTTGCTTCTCTGTGTATTATTCCCAATTTTTCCAAATCCTTCATAGTGGATAAGGAAATGTTCAACGTATTTTTGACCCATTCATAATCCAGGGAGGGATTTTTCAGAAGCTCTTCCAGTAAACGAACTCTTCCTTTATTATTTTTCTTTTTCTCCCCTTCTAAAACAGCCTGAAGCTCTTCCCCGGACAGAGCTGCCTTGATTACTCTGTTTTCTTTCTGTTTTACAGTCTTTTTTACAGGGAGTACAGTCTTAAGCGCTTCATTCATGGTCGAGCCAAAGTTGTCCTTCATCCAGCCGGCCAGACTGATAAGCTGGCTTTCTATCATTAAGGTATCCTCTGCTATGGCAGTGATGGGCTTGATAGCCTCCTCTTTCCATTTTGGAAGGTCTGACAGCCCGATAATATATCCTTTAATCTGCCGGTTTCCCTTTCCAAAGGGAACCAGTACCTGTACACCAAGCAGCGCCCTTTCCTTTAACTCCTCCGGAATCAGGTATTGATAGGTTCTATCCAGGTCTTCATGGGAAATGTCAACTATGATATCCGCATATTTCATTACCTTCATTCCGCCTTCCTGTGTTATTCTTTCGTATGCACCCATGGTATTTCATCTGCTGATGAAATGCTGTTTCTATCAGGATGCAAAAATTTTATATTCTATGCTTCAATCTATTTTATCAATCCGCTGATTTTTAGATCAGTTCCTTTACTATCTCGTCGGTCTTCATGCCTCTGGAACCCTTTATAAGAACGCCGTCTCCGCTCTTTAAATAGGCTTGCAGAAAGGCTGCCGCCTCTTTATTGTCCGTAAAGGAGTGGGTTTCCGTAGGTACACCGCTGTCCTTTACCGCTTTTGCTATATAATAAGCCTCTTCCCCTATGGTAACCACACAGGACAGGTTCTCACCTGCGATAAACTGTCCCACCTCATAGTGGCTCTGCTTTGATATTTCTCCCAGTTCCTTTACATCTGCCAGTACCGCAATATGCCGGCTGACATTATCCAGCTCCTTTAACACCCGGATTCCGCTCTTCATGGAATCGGGACTGGCATTGTAGGAATCATCAATTATTTTAATTCCCCGGACAGCCAGTATCTGTCCTCTCATTGCTATAGGACGGTATTCCCTTAAGCCCTCCTTTGCCGTACTTACCGGTATCTGATAGTTCCAGGCAAGGGCAAGGGCTGCCAGGGCATTGTAGACATTGTGGATTCCGGGAACCTTTAACTGAATCTCTTCCGTCAAGGTATCCTTTTCCGTATCCGAATTGCCTCTGTTAAAGGTACTCAGGCTTAAGCTGTCCTTTGGATAGGTCAGGGTAAAGGCCGTCTCCTCTGCCACAGTCCTTATATCCGAAGCCCTGAAATCGCAGTCTTCTCCGGTTCCGTAGGTAATTATCCGGCTGTTTTTCAGCTTTTCCTTTGTTACCTCTGATAAATCTATTGTAATATTTCCATTCTTTATACACTGTGCCGCTTCACTGAGCAAATCATCGTCTCCGTTTAATACCAGGCATCCGCCATTCTGAAAGGCATTGATAATATTCATTTTTTCCTTTCGGATATTTTCCCTGGTCTTTAGCTGGGCAATGTGGGATATTCCGATATTGGTCATAACAGCAGCCTCCGGCCGGGCGACATTGCACAGCCTTGCCATCTCGCCTTCTTCACTCATTCCCATTTCAATAACACCCATTTCGTGCTCTTTTAAAAGCTTGAACATCATTAAAGGAAGGCCAACCTGGCTGTTCATATTTCCCTCGGTCTTCAGCACACAGCGGGCTGTGCTGAGGGCAGCGGCTATCATCTCTTTGGTGGTCGTCTTTCCCACGCTTCCCGTAATTCCTATAACAGGCAGGGAAAATTTATTCCGGTAATAGGCACCCAGTGCCTGTAAGGCCTTTAAAGTATCCTCCACCAATATGCAGGCTTTTCCCTCTGCTTCTTCTATTTTTCTTTGTGACAGGCAGGCTGCGGCACCTCCTGTAAAAGCATTTTTTATAAAATCATGGCCGTCGACTCTTTCTCCTACAATTGGTACAAAGAGAGAGCCTGCCGTCACATTCTTCGAATTGGTCAGGACCTCTTCTATTTCTGCATTTTCATCTCCCCAGATAATACTTCCCTCAACTGCATTTGCAATTTCCTTTATTGTTAGCGCTTCCATTATACTTTCCTGCCTTTTATGTTAAACTTAGATTATTGTCTTACCCTCTGCCTTAATTTCCTCTATTGCCTGGCTGATAAGCTCTCTTTCATCCATCTTATATTTTACACCTTTGATTTCCTGGTAATCCTCATGGCCCTTACCGGCAAGAACAATTACATCGCCCTCCCTGGCATTCTCGATGGAGTATTTGATTGCTTCTTTTCTGTCAATGATTGCGATATATTCTCCCCTGCCCTTTTTAACGCCAATTATGATATCCTTCAGAATATCCTCCGGCTCCTCAAATCTGGGATTATCTGAGGTCACGACCGTAAGGTCTGCCAGGTTGGAGGATATTTCACCCATTTCATATCTTCTTAGCTTTGAGCGGTTGCCTCCGCAGCCAAATATGCATACAAGCCTTTTGGGTTCATATTCCTTCATGGTAGTTAAAAGACTTTCCAGGCTCATGGCATTGTGAGCATAATCAAGCATCATGGAGAATTTGGAGGAAATGTTTACAGGCTCCACTCTTCCCTTTACCTTAACCTGGGCAAGTGCTTTCTTTACATCCTCCTCATGGATACCAAAATGCCTGCAAATGGCAATGGCCGTTAAGGAATTGTAAACATTGAATTTTCCGGGAAGATTTACATATACCCCGTAATTTAAAAGCCCCTTCAGCTGATAGGTGACCCCAAGGCTTCCATCCTTGCTGTGCAGGTTGACGTTGCAGGCCATTAAGTCTGCTTCCTTTTCGATTCCATAGGTCTCAAGGCTGCAGGTATGCCCCTTTAATACCTCTGTCATATGGGAGTCGTCCCCATTGGCAATACCTACCACACAATTTTTAAACAGCATGCCCTTGCATTCCATATATTCTTCAAAGTCTTTATGTTCATCCGGTCCGATATGATCCGGTTCGATATTGGT
Organism: Anaerocolumna jejuensis DSM 15929; assembly: GCF_900142215.1. Classification (GTDB taxonomy): domain Bacteria; phylum Bacillota; class Clostridia; order Lachnospirales; family Lachnospiraceae; genus Anaerocolumna; species Anaerocolumna jejuensis. The sequence continues at coordinate 104,961 of NZ_FRAC01000008.1, forward strand.
GAAAATACCGTAATCAAAGGTAAAGCCGGCTACCCTGTGAAGCTTGAGCCCCTGGGAAGATACCTCCATTACCACACAATTACAGCCTTCTTCTACCATTTTAGCAAAATACTCCTGTATCTGATAGGATTCCGGCGTGGTATTGGCAGCAGGAATCACCTTATCTCCGATGATGACTTCTATGGTACCGATCAGCCCTGTCTTTAATCCTGCGTTTTCCAGCATGGAGCGTACCATATAGGAAGTGGTGGTCTTCCCCTTTGTCCCTGTAATCCCGATGGTTTTCAGCTTTTCCGCCGGATAGCCAAAGAAAGCAGCGGACATACAGGCCAGAGCATGGCGGGTGTCCTCCACTTTAATCAGGGTAACTTCTCCGTCCACCTCTACGTCCTCGGATATAATTAAAGCCTTTGCTCCCTTTTCTATTACTTCCTTCGCATAATCATGCCCGTTTATTTTAAAGCCTTTGATACATACAAAAACGGAACCTTCCGTCACCTTTCTGGAATCGTATACCAGATGAAGGATATTTGTGTCCAAGGTTCCTTTCACTACCGTATATTTCATTTTTTCCAACAATTCACTTAGCAGCATATAAAACCTCCCATATAATATATGATAGCCTATTACTCATATTCCATTCTTGGGTTAATGGCTGAAAAAGAGAAGCCCATCCGGGCTTCCCCGGGTGGGCTTCATTCCCAACTGTATTACCCATGCTTTTGTTCATTATATAACACCGGGCATACCTTGTCAATGAAAGGGGGAAGCTCCCTGCATGGTAAATGCATGAGGGAAGGTTATGGAAACGGACGATGGCGAAGGAGGTTGTTCTGGGAGTTTTGTTACGCGAGAACCCTTATTCCACTAAAGCGGCAGGAAACGTGACTAGGTAAATCAGCGCCAAACTCGCTGTAACAGATATGGCTGTGTTAGTTATCAAGCTCAAACAGTGGCACTGTTTTACCTAGTCACTTTTCCTGCCGCTTAAGTGTCATAAGGAACCTCTTGAGACAAAACTCCCAGAACAACCTCCTTCGTCATCTGCGTATATCCATTATTTGGTTTCATGCATATGCCGTGAAGCTCCTTATTATAGATATCAAAGGACCGGTACTGCCTTGCAGTACTGGGGGTCGGTTTGGAGTTTGAATTGAGAGGTTCTTTATTAGTATTTTTCTATTAGTTATGGTATACTAAATGGCATAAATTATTGGAAAGGATTTTCTGTATGTTTTTTATAATGGGTATTTCCCAGGGCAAAAAGAAGCTTGATTTTGTTAATACTATGGTATGCTCCCTCTGCGGTAAATTCGGGCGCCTGGAGGCTTATATGACTTATACATATTTTTCCCTGTTCTTTATTCCCCTGTTTCGATGGAATGTAGAATATTTTGTTACCTCCACCTGCTGCGGCACTGTTTATTCCATCGATAAATCCCTTGGAAAACGACTCCAAAGGGGCGAGGATGTCACCCTGAAGGAGGAGGACCTGTGTCCAACCGGCCGCCGCCAGGATGGACGAAGGGAAGCTTCAAGATGCCCTTCCTGCGGTTATATCACCAATGATGATTTTGACTATTGCCCCAAATGCGGCAGGAAGCTTTAAGCCGTACCCTGGCATTTCGTGGAAAACGCATGAAACCAATTTATGGATACCCAGAGGACTGGTGCTGCCTTGCAGTACCAAGGATTGGTTTGGAGTTTGCATTGAGAGGTTCTTTATGACACTTAAGCGGCAAGAAACTGAGCGTAGTGAGTTTGGCGCTGTTTTGACTGTCAGCTGCGCTTTTTCAGCTTTTATGGAAGAAAAGGTTCTGGAACAGCGTGCTTGATTTATTTTAAATATGACTATATAATAAATTACATTTTACTTGGGGAGGATAAATAAATGCTTCATATAAAGACCTTAGAGGAAGGCCTCGATGTCTTTAAAGCCTTGGGCTCTGATATCCGGATTGCTATTATCAGACTGCTTCTGAAGAATAATGGAATGAGCATGAACGAACTTGCTTCTTGCCTTAATATTACCAATGGTGCTCTGACAGGCCATATTAAGAAATTAGAGGACTGCGGTATTGTAACCATTGTAAACGAACCGGCTGCACACGGTAATTCAAAAATGTGCATGGTCTGGCTGGATAAGATACTGATTGATTTCGATACGGCGGAAAGCCAGAAAAATATCTGTGAAACTGAAATCCGTATCGGTCATTATACCAACTTCCAGATTTATCCTGTCTGCGGTCTGGCAACAGCCTCCCGTTTTATCGGTGAAGTGGATGACCCCAGGTATTTTGCTCATCCTGACAGGGTGGATGCGGAAATTTTATGGTTTGATAAAGGATACGTGGAATACGTAATTCCCAACTTTGTTCCTGCCTACCAAAAGATCGACCAATTATCCATCTGTGCGGAGCTTGGACCAAATGCGCCGGGTACCGATGCTGTTAATCCTGCTAATATTACTTTTGTTTTAAATGATACCGCCATCGGCAGCTGGATAAGTCCCGGTGATTTCGGGGACCACGCCGGTATCTTTACTCCCGACTGGTGGTATGGTAACTGGAATCAGCATGGTATGCTTAAAACAATTACAATTAATCAAGCCGGTACCTTTCTGGATGGTTTAAAAATATCCTCTGTCTCCTTAAAGGATTTTATGCTGGATTACAAGAGCACGATTAAATTCCGTTTTACCATAAACGAAGAGGCTGAACATACCAGCGGACTGACTGTCTACGGACGTAATTTCGGAAATTATAATCAGCATATCAATGTCCGTATCCAGTACAGTCAAATGTAAAATTAATCTTTTGCCTCAAACCTTATTCTGAACAGCCGAATCTATCAGTGAAGGTGTCCTGAAAGTCTCCTGATTAAAATGACTTTTAAGGCACCCTCTTATTTTTTTCCAACACCGGCATCTGTCTTAGTCCAAATGCTATTATCCTCCATGTGTGTCCTAATTTTTGCTTTCTTTAAACTTTTATACAAAATTCCATGGGTAATTGTTTAGAAATCCTTTACATTTTATAGCTTTATTCTTTATCTTTCTAATTTACTATAGTGGGTATAAGAAATGAAAGAGGCGGCTTAAATGAAGAAAAATACACACTATCGTATTGCACGTTTATCAGTTGAAAATATCATCCCAACTGAAACACCCGCTAAGAGCAGGCAGCTAAGCAAGTGGGCATTTTATATTGGAACAATTCTTCCTGATTTATCTTTTACTCAATTTACCCATCCGCACTATTATGAAAAATCATCGGATTATGTTTTTAATAAACTCTATAAAATCGAAAATAAACCTGCAAAAGGCATTAGGGATGCAATCAAGCTAGGTGAAATGGTCCACTATCTATGCGATTTTTGCTGCTTTGCGCATCTTGGCGGAAGCATTGGAAAAATTTCCGAACATTTGCAATATGAAAGGAACATCGGACAATATGTATTGGATAATTACTGCAGCTTACAAAAAATAATAGCCTCTGTCTTTTCGATTGATGAAAGTACAAAAGCACCCATAGAGCAGATAAAATATGAGCTTGAAGATTATAGAAATAAGGAGCCCGGCTTTGACTGGGATATCATGAAATCTATTCGAATTACTGCCATTATTTACTTTGAGATATTACGAAACGAATTTGCCTGAATAAAGGCAACAGTCCTATATTCAAAATGCCGGTTCTTTTAATATCTGAACCGGCATGCAATCTTTGTGTTCTTAACAAAGGATACAAAAATAATCTATTAGATATCTGTAGGATTATCCATAAGCGTAACCAAACGGAAGCCATGGGTATGACCATTTCCCTCCGTCGTAAATCCTTCCAGATAATGGACATGCCTGTCTCCCATGGGAATGGCACCGCAGGTCCTGCCCTTAAATTCATGGAAATGACCGTCGGTATTTTCCGTTTTGAAAACAATTTCATGACAGTGGTCACCCTTCCCATTAAAGATGGCTTCTCCGGTCACAAAAGAAAACCGGTGATAATGCTTATCTTCCGCCATCTTCAGATAACCCTGTACCTCGTGTACATGATTCTTATATTGGGAATTGCTCTTTTTCATTTCTATTTTTATATAGCCCAAGCTGCTCAACTCCTTAAAGACACCATCCTATTTGCAATCATGCCTAAATGTATCATATGCAGCTTACCGGAAAGGGTTCTTTCCCCCTTTACCGGAGCCTGTTACTCTCAAATCTGGCACGGGTTTTTAAACAGAAAATCAAATTATTGATTTTTTCCTCTGCATCTCCCTCACCGATAACACAGTCAACGGATATGGCCATATGGGTCAATAACCTGTCATCCAGATATTTGCGGCTTCCCGTCAATATATTAAGCTTTTCTTCAAAGGTGTCAGCATCCAGGAAGGCTAAAAGCACAGGGTTTACTGCTTCGGACTCCTCCCTGCTGCCACCGTCTCCGCCGCCTCTTTCCACCGGCTCTGCTGCTTCCACGGAGTTTGGTCTTATAAAGGAGTTCCCTGCTTCATCTGCCGGACGGCTGGCTTCCATGAAAGGTATTTCCTTTTGGGGTGTATAAGGCACCATTTCCATTATAAAATCGGCATAGGGCATAGCATATATTTTATAATCTCCCGATAAAGCCTGATATACAGCTATCTCGCCTTCCATTCTCTTATAGATTGCAATTGCGATAAACTGTACCAGTTTCTTCTCATTGTCTAAAAATAGCTGTCCGGCTGCCGGTAATGTTCTTTCTCCCATTTTATTTCTCCTTCCCTCGGGCGGTTAACTTAAAAATAATTTAAAATCTAACCCCTCCCTTGTAGCAATACCATATACATATATCACAAATTCCAGATTTTCTTTCAAAAGCTTTCCTCTTCATTATATTCTTTTATATTCAATTCTTCAACTTTAACCTTCGGAAAAGCCACAGCAAACGAATGGGCCAAATGCATGAGACCATATAATAACGGATATGCACAGATGACCAAGGGGGTTGTTTTGGAGTTTTGTCTCAAGAGGTTCCTTATTCCACTTAAGCGGCAGGAAACGTGACTAGGTAAACCAATGCCACTGTTTGAGCTCGATATCTAACACAACCATATTTGTTACAGCGAGTTTGGCATTGATTTACCTGCCAGTCACGTTTTCTGCCGCTTTAGACAGTGGAATAAGGGTTCTCGCGTAACAAAACTCCAAAACAACCCCCTTGGTCATCGTCCGCTTCCATAAACATCATGCGTTTGCCATATCGGAAAAGCTCATGCTGCATAATTATAAAAATATTGACTTCATTTTGAAAAACAGCTACAATGCATTTAAACCAAAAGTGATTATATGAAGCAAAGGAGTATTGTTATGAGTTTCGATTACCGAAAAGAAGTTATATCTCCTGCCGAACTACTGAGTACTTATTCTCTGACAGAAAAAGAAAGTCTGGCAAAAGCAGAAAGAGATAATGAGATTAAAGATGTTTTTATGGAGAAATCCAATAAATTCCTGGTTATAATAGGTCCATGCTCTGCGGACAACGAAGATTCTGTTTGTGACTACATCAACAGACTTGCCAAGGTACAGGATAAAGTCAAGGATAAATTAATCCTGATTCCCCGTATCTACACCAACAAACCCCGAACCACCGGAGAAGGCTATAAAGGAATTGCCCATCAGCCGGACCCTGAAAAGAAGCCGGATTTACAGGAAGGCCTTATTGCCATGAGAAAGATTCACTTACGGGCAATTAGGGAAACCGGCCTTACCGCAGCCGATGAAATGCTCTATCCTGAGAACTGGCCCTATGTAGCGGATATCCTCTCCTATGTTGCCGTAGGGGCCCGTTCCGTTGAGAATCAGCAGCACCGCCTTACCATAAGCGGTATCGACTGCCCGGCCGGTATGAAGAATCCTACCAGCGGTGATTTGTCCGTTATGCTTAATTCCTGTGTTGCGGCACAAGGCTCCCATACCTTTTTGTACCGTGCCTATGAAGTAAAAACTTCCGGAAACCCACTGGCCCACTGCATCCTTCGAGGCGCTGTCAACAAACACGGACAGGCTATTCCCAACTACCATTACGAGGATTTAATCCGCCTTCTTGAAATGTATAATGAAAGAGATTTATCCTATCCGGCAGCCATCATAGATGCCAACCATGCCAACTCCAATAAGCTGTATTATGAGCAGCCCCGTATTATCAAGGAAATCCTTCACAGCAGGTCCGTTAATCCGGATATCGAAAGACTTGTTAAGGGCGTCATGATTGAAAGCTATATTGAGCCAGGTAATCAAAAAGTATCCGAACATACCTATGGAAAATCCATAACCGATGCCTGCCTTGGCTGGGCGGAATCCGAGAAGCTCATCTATACCATTGCCGAGCATATTTAATGCAAATAAAACAATAAGGGGCTGTAAAACACATCAAACAGCCCCTAATACAAGAACCCTGTATAACAGAAGTCAATTTCTCTTCTTGGAACAGCCCTCCTGTCTGCCTGACAGAGGCTGTTTGCTATACAGGGTTCCTTCTCAATTTATTATAATTAAGCTTATTACTTCACATATATTGATACCGAATGAAATCTAATTGATTGGTTTTCCAATATTCATAGCGCGTCTCCACTCCGGAGCCTCACCGTCATCACCCCAATATTCATCCAGCGCCTTAATCTTTCCCTTCTCTATCTCAAAGAAGGAACATGCATGTACTGAAATATCCTCATTCCAGACCCGTGTGACTGTTATAATGCTATTTCCCATTTGTTCAAACCGCTCCACTATCCCCTTCCACTTGCCTGGATATTCACAGTTTGCTTCTATATATTCTTCCACCGTAAATCTCTCATTGGTACAATGCCAGTTTATACGGGCATCCGGGCAGAAGAATTTCCGCAGGTTAACTCTATCCTGAGCGGCAACATACTCCCAATATGCTACTATAAATTCCTTATCAACCATAAAACCTATTGCCTTCCTTACGAAATATGACTTTTTGCATAAATAACCATTTTAAAAGCTTACTCTATGCTCTTGGATGGGTGTCCGCATATACCTTCGCAAGATTTTTGTCCGTACCCTGGACATAATACTGGGTTGTTGTAATATCCGCATGGCCCAGGAATTCCTGGAGACTTCTTAAATCCGCTCCGTTTGCTATCATATGTGCGGCAAAGGAATTTCTTAGCATCTGGGGCGTGATTTCCATTGCTATCCCTGCATTTCTTCCATAAGCCTTAATGATCTTCCAAAAGCCCTGTCTGCTCATGGGCTCTCCGGAAAGGTTCGTAAATAGAAAATCCGTTTTGACATCTCCTACTAAAGCGGGCCTTCCCATATTAAAATAATTCTCCAAAGCATGCTTTGCCATATTTCCAAAAGGGATCAGCCTTTCCTTCTTGCTGCTGCAGCAGCGAAGGAACCTGTTCTTAAGATTCAGGTCTTCCAGCTTTATGGAAATCAGCTCAGTGACTCTGATACCGGTAGCATACAAAAGCTCCAGCATTGCCTTGTCCCTCATACCCTTGACCGTATCGGGATTCGGCTGCTCCAAAAGTCCGCTCACTTCCTCCTGTGACAGGGAGGTATGAGGCTTTTTCTCGATTTTAGGTGATTTCATCCGTTCGGTAGGGTCATGGCTCAGCTTCCCATTCTTAATCAGGTACAGCACAAACGCCTTAATAGAGGCTATATTCCTGGAAACCGTGGCAGGGGACATTCCTTCCTTTTCCAGTGTCAGCACATAGGAATTCAGGCTGGTTTCATTTATTTTATCCTCTTCGGTTATATTATGCTTATACATGTAATTCATAAGCTTCGTCAAATCATTCCGGTAGGACAGACAGGTGTTTACACTTGCCTTTTTCACCTCTGTCATATATGTAATAAATTCCTGCAATATAGCCTTCATACAGCAATTCTCCTTTGATTCAATCATTACTTAAGATAATTATAAATGTTCAATTTGGGAATTGCAAATCAAAAATAAAATTTTCTAGAAAAAGTGCAGGATTTTTCTTAAAATAAAGGAACCGATATAAGCTTCCGAAAGTCCTCCCACCGCCAGCACCACTCCTAACAGGAGTGCCATGGCCAGATACCTGCTTATCTTCTCCCTTCTTCCCTTTTTTCCTGCAATATCATAATGCAGGTTTTTATTCATCCAAAAGGCCATGCGGATACTGATAAAGATTACCGGTATGTATATCAGATACTGGGGAAAGGTATACCCTATTATCAGAAGTATCCCTTTTAATTTATATTTCATCAGGATTACCGTAATGAAAAAGCTTCCTTGAAATCCTATATAGGTAAGGCACAGAGCAATGAAAGGGATGCCAAAGGAGGTTGCACAGACCATCCAAAACAGAATAAAATTCTTAAAGATATCCCAGTATACATATTTTAATAAAACAGAATAATCTATGGGGGTTGTCTTTATCTGATAAAGATAACTGGAATCCAGGATATGAATATTCCCCCAGTAGAAGCCCTTAAATACCCTGGCAAACAGTATCCCTAATATCACCCCGAAAGCTACCAGAAATAGCCCGGCCTTTACTTCACCAAATCTGCGGAGTCGTTGCTTAAAAAAGTTCATAACAGCACCTGATACTTTCGTCTATATGATAGCATATGATGTCATGATAAAAATAATGCCGGCATCCAGGCCGGCACATCTAAAGTTATTCCCTCTCTTTTTTTGTCTTATAGGCTAAAATAGCTGCAATGGTTTTTGCATCGTCAATCTGCCCTGTAAAAATAAAGTCAACCAGCTCCTCAAGGGTATAACACTCAATTGATACAAACTCATCCTCGTCCAGATGCTGCCTGGAGGGAATCAAGTGCTCTGTATAATAGATACCAATTTTTTCGTTACAAAATGCCACCGTAGTATAAAGGTCAATTAAATGCCCGATTTCTTCCGCTCTGTATCCTGTTTCTTCTTCCAATTCCCTTCCTGCACAGGTTTTCATATCCTCACCGCTGTTAAGTCCTCCGGCCGGAATCTCAAGGGTATATTTTTCAACAGCATTCCGGTACTGCCTTACCATTATAATCTTTCCGTCCTCTGTCACGGGAACGATGGCTGCTGCTCCCTTATGTCCGATAAAATCCCAATCAGCCGTTTTTCCGCTTGGCAGTTCCATGGTATCCGTATAAAAATCTATGATGTGTCCCTTGTGTACCGGTGTTCTCTTTAGCCGCTTATATTCCTTATTCTCCATAAACTTCTCTCCTTCTGCATCTGTAATTCCCTTTGTCTTATGCTGTCCTTATTTATTTAAGGATACTGCTTTTTCATAACAGGCGTCCGTAGCCTTCATAATCGCATTACGGAAACCATATTCCTCCAAGGCTTCCACGGCAGCTATGGTAGTTCCGCCCGGAGAACATACTTTATCCTTTAAGCTTCCCGGATGTTCGCCGGTTTCCAGCACCATCCTGGCTGCTCCAAGCACTGCCTGTGCCGTGAGCTTATAAGCTTTCTCCCTTGGAATACCGTACTTCACCGCACTGTCCGCCAGGGCTTCAATGAACATATAGACATATGCCGGTGAACTTCCGCTGGCACACACAATGGAATTCATAAGGTTTTCATCCACTATTTCATATTTGCCGAAGGACAGGAAAAACATATCAATCAATTCCTTTTCTACCGTAGTGTATTCATCCTTTGAAAAGCATAGGGCTGACATTCCTTCACCTACCAGGGCAGGGGTATTCGGCATGGATCTTATGACCCTGACCTGCTCCCCAAGGGCCTGTTTTATAGAATCAATGGTAATACCGGCAGCAATGGATATGATAATATGCTCCTTTGTCAGGCTTTCCTTAATATCCTGATAGACCTCTCCAAAAAACTGTGGCTTTACAGCCAGTACAATATATTTACAGGCTTCTGCCAGGGATTTATTGTCTTCTGTGTAAAGTACTCCTGTCTTTTGGTGCACAGCCTCTTTTCTCCCATCGCTCTTACTGGTAAAAAGAATGGATTCTGTACCAAATACCCTGGAAGCTCCTGCTATCATCGGGAGTCCCATATTTCCGGCTCCAATAAAACCTATCTTATTCACTTTAGTTCCTCCTTCTTTTTATGTGCTTTCATTCGTTCTCAAAGAATTTCCTAGTAATTGTAGTATATTAATCCATATATTGCAAGCTGAATCTGCTAATATATACGACGTACGCATGAATCTTTATATGTCCCAACTTTAAAACCATCTTTTTTAATTTATAACTCCGGTAGTTCTTCCCAACTGTGCCTAACCTTCACCTGCTTTTAGTAAGGGGGGGGTTGGGAACGGACGATGATTGGCAATAAACCCTTGACAGTTGTTGCGTTGTTGGAAGCTTTTAGGGTTTTGGGCACGGCAACCACTTAAGACCAAATAATGGATATACACAGATGACCAAGGGGGTTGTATTGGCATTTTGTCTCAAGAGGTTCCTTATGACACTTAAGCGGCAGGAAACGTGACTAGGTAAAGCAATGCCACTGTTTGAGCTCAATAACTAACACAGCCCTATTTGTTACAGCGAGTTTGGCATTGATTTGCCTGCCAGTCACGTTTTCTGCCGCTTTAGTGGAATAAGGGTTCTCGCGTAACAAAAGGTCAAAACAACCCCCTTGGTCATCGTCCGGTTCCATAAACTTCCTTCATGCATTTATCGTGGAGCATTCAGTAAACTGTATAATTCCTATTTATCAAATCCGGTAATCGTCCTTGATTGAATCCATCAGTCCATATTCCAGCAGAATCTGCTCTAAACGCTCCTGGGACATGGGCTTTGGAATTGTAAAGTATTTGTTTTCATCAATGGCCTTTGCCAGGTTACGGTATTCCTGTGCCTGATGATCCTCCGGTGCATATTCGATTACCGTTTTGCGGTTAATTTCAGCCCGCTGGACAACATTGTTGCGCGGTACAAAATAAATAAGCTGTGTGTTGAGCTCGGCAGCGAAGGCACTCAGTAAATCGATTTCACGGTCTACATTACGGCTGTTGCAGATAATGCCTCCAAGCCTCACGCCACCCTTTTGTGCGTATTTTGCAATTCCTTTTGAAATGTTGTTTGCCGCATAAAGGCTCATCATTTCACCGCTTGCCACAATATAAATTTCCTTTGCCTTCCCTTCCCGAATCGGCATGGCAAAACCGCCGCAAACAACATCACCAAGTACGTCGTAAAAGACGTAATCCAGCTCCTCTGTGTAAGCACCCAGCTGTTCAAGCAGTCCGATGGATGTGATAATTCCCCGGCCGGCACAGCCTACTCCCGGTTCCGGGCCTCCCGATTCCACACATTTTATCCCGCCAAAGCCCTTGCGCAGAATACTGTCCAGTTCAATGTCATCGCCGGTTTCCCGCAGCGTATCCAGTACTGTACGCTGGGCAAGGGTGCCAAGCAAGAGCCGTGTGGAATCAGCCTTAGGGTCACAGCCGACTACCATGATTTTTTTACCGCTTTCGGCAAGTCCTGCCGTGAGATTCTGGGTCGTGGTGGACTTTCCGATTCCACCTTTACCGTAAATTGCTATTTGTCTGATTTCACTCATAAAAAACTCTCCTATATTATATATTCTAACTCCTGCCGTGCACTTGCCAGATGTAATTTTTCCAGTATATCTCCCCGTATAGAAAGAAATTCCGACCCTCCGCGGTCTCTGGGATGGGACATTTTTATCGATAAAATCTCGCTGATTTTGCCCGGCCGGGGTGTCATGATAACAATACGGTCACTAAGATATATGGCCTCATCTACATCATGGGTTACCAGTACCATTGTTGCGTCATTTTCTTTCCGAAGCTCAAGGAGCTTATCCTGGATATCCGCACGGGTGAAGGAATCAAGTGCACCCATAGGCTCATCAAGGAGCAGGGCTTTCGGTCTGTTAATCAATGCACGGGCAATTGCCACGCGCTGTGCCATACCGCCGCTTATCTGGTGGGGATAGGCTTTCTCAAAACCATTTAACCCGATTAAATTTATATAATGTGCGACCTGTGCCTTATTCTGACGGTAGACATGCCTTGCCTTCAGTCCCGTGGCGATATTTTGTTCCACCGTCAGCCAGGGGAACAGTCCCCCCTGCTGTACAACATAGCCTCTTTGGGGATCCGGAGCGGTGATTTCCTGGCCGTCAAGGGTAAGTATCCCTGTTTCCGGAACATCAAGACCTGCAATCAGGCGCAGCAGAGTCGTCTTGCCGCAGCCTGACGAGCCGATAATGGATACAAATTCCCCCCGCTTAATCGTGAGGTTAATATCCTTAAGTGCTTCAACCGTGTTGTCTTTTTCATCAATGTAGGTACGGTTGACCTCTTTAATTTCAATAATTGTGTCACTGCTCACTGCTTTTCACCAAGCCTTTCTGCCACCTCAGAACCCGGTTCTGAATCAGGCCAATCCCCTCCATTATTAAGCTGAACAGCACCGCCATTACAATAATTGCCGCAAAAACCTTATAATACGCGCTCCAGACCTTTGATGCATTAATATAATAGCCAAGGCCTCCCGGCTGTCCCATCATTTCTGCCATGACGAGAGTAGTAAACGCAAAGCTGTTCGCATTGGATATTCCGGTAAAAATCTGCGGTATCGCGTGAGGTATGGCTACATGAAATACCAGAAACGGTGTTTTTGCGCCAAGTGTACGCGCAACTTCAAACTGTGATTTCGGAGTACTTTTAATCCCCTGTGCCGTAAGAGAGGCAATGGAAAACCAGGCGCAGATAACTATTAGAAATGCCGCTGCCCAAAAGGGTGTGGGAAACAGCGTCAGTGCAAAGGGCATCCACGCTACTGCCGGAATAACACCTGTTATTTTCAATACCGGATACAGCCAATAATGTACTTTTGGAAACCAACCAATCAATATACCGGTTCCCACACCAAACAACACACCCAGTAGGAAGCCTACAGCAAACAAACGAAGGGAATACAACGTGTTCTGCCATATATAATCCCCCTCCATCAGAAATGCTTCAATAATTCGGGAGGGCCCGGGAAAGAAGGGCTGGGGAAGAAGCATCAGTTTTGTACCAAGGATATCCCATAGGGCAAGGGCACTGCCGATTGCAAAGCGAAAGGGTACACGCTTTGCAAACTTTATCCGCCTGTCAGCATTAAAGAACGAGTAAGCGGAAATTCCAAGATACATAAGTATCAGTAATCCAAGTACAAGCCGGTATGCCCCGTTAATATCAATTATCAGAGAACCATAGGCATACGCCGTTATTTTTACATTGGCTACCTGCCGAAACAATAGGTTTACAAGGATTGCAAGAGCAAATCCCGCCACCGTATATACTGTCAGCAGAATAAATTTCAGATTAGATATGTTTTTTTTACCGTTTCTCCCCTGCTTTAGCAAGGGAGGAACGGTTGATTGTTTATTATTCCCCAAGGCAGCTGCCTCCTATTGTCCAAGTGTTAAATCTACCTTTTGATATGCTTTTTTGGCAAATTCATCGGGATTGGTATTTAAATATCCGATGTTATAAAGCTCCGTCGCAAAATAGAGAACATCTGCGCCTACATCATGCTTATTCATCTCATGCTCCTGCATGGATGGATATTGATAGTGCTTCACCAGCTCAACGGCAAGCTCTTTGTCTTCAATTGCAGAATATTTGCCGTCAATAATGGTCTGAACCGCTTCCTCGGGATTCTCTGCAATCCAGTTCTGCGCCTTGTGGTAAGCGCGGAGCAGTGCAGCAACCTTTTCCGGATTTTCATCCAGTACTTTTTCAGAGGCATATAGGAAGCAGCAATATTTCCCTGCAAAGGTCGGATCGGTGGAAAGGTCAAAGATCACTTTATAATTGCCGGTCTTTTCCTGAACGGAACCGAAGGGATCCCATAAAGCCGCCACATCAATATCACCTTTGTTAAGAGCTTCCACTTCCAGGTTGCCGTCATCAAAGGGAAGGAACTTTACTTCCCCGTCTTCGGGCTTTGCGGAAATGCCGTTCTTCTCAAGCCATACCGAAGCCACCTGATGAGGTGTGCCGCCGATTTCATCCACGCCGATTTTAAGGCCCTTAAGGTCCTTTACCCCATTGATGGGAGAATCCTTTTTTACAAGTAATTTGATACAGCCGTTGTGAAGACCGTCTACGACCTTCACCTTAACATCATTCTCAATAGACGGGAAGAATTGAAAGTCACCGTTTACGATAGGGATGGTACCGTTGTTCAGGCCGATTTTACGTGCTTCAGCGTTGGCAGAGATAAGATTTACATCAAAGCCTTCTTCCGCAAAGAAGCCTTTTTCATATGCGATATAAATGGGTGCTCCGCAGAGTGCGCCGTCCTTGCCGGGAATATCGATTTTACCGTATTTGTAATTGACAGGGGCAGCTGTGGGCGTTTCCGCCGGTGTATCTTTGGATGCCTCTGCCGTTGTGGCAGCGGGTGTGCTGTTGCTGCTGCCTTCCCCATTTCCGGCAGTATTTTTACTTACTTCCACCGGTTTACCAGAGCAGGCAGCAAGCAATAGGTTAACTGTTAATATAATCACTAACAGGCCTGCAGGTTTCCTTAATTTCTTCATATTTTGTTCTCCTCCTTAAAAGAAATGATGCTTCGTTTCCAAAAGCTGCAATTATATGTATACATATATGTATAGTATGTTATACAGTCAAAAAAATATCTCTGCTAAATAATTGACTGGATGAGACTAAAAGGTTAGCTGACTGCCTTTTCAAACGCCTGCTCCAGGTCAGCAATTAAATCTGCCGCATCCTCCAGTCCTGCCGATATACGGATGAGATTCTCAGGTATATCCGCAATCTTCTTTTCCTCGGCTTCCAGTTCGCCGTGGGTCGTCTGGGGCGAATTGACAATAAGAGAACGTGCATCCCCAATGTTAACATGATAGTGGAACAGTTCTATCGAATTGAGAAATGCTTCCCGCTGCTCTTTCGTTCCTTTAAAGCCAAAGGATAATATTCCGCCTGCCCCTTTTGGAAAATCCCGTTTATACAATCCGTAATGGGGACTGTTCTTTAAGGCCGGATAGCGTACCCATTCCACCTGGGGATGCTTTAGCAGATACTCTGCCAGGGTCAGTGCATTCCGTGACTGTCTGCTCAGCCGTTCCGAAATCGTCTCAAGTCCGACCAGGGCAAGATAGGCATCAAAGGGTGACAAAGCTGCACCAAAGTAATTTAAGTAATTGAATCTGATCCGATTTGTAAAGGGGGCATCCGGGAATACCTCCGGAAAGCTGCGAAGCTTGTTATCAATGTCACGTAAAGTGTAATATTTCTCGCTGAACTGAGGAAATTTCTCTGTCTGATAATTGAAGTTTCCGCCCTCCAGGACAAGTCCTGCTATTGCATTACCATGGCCGTTCAGTCCTTTTGTTGCCGAATAGACAACGATATCTGCACCATGAGCAAGCGGATTGTATAAATAAGGGGTAGCCACCGTATTATCAACAACTAGGGGTATTCCATGCTCATGTGCGACTTTTGCTATTGCCTCGATATCAAGCAATACCGTGTTGGGATTGGATATACTTTCTATAAAAATCGCCTTGGTATCCGGTTTAATCTCCTCCGCAAGTCTTTCTGGGTCTTCAATATTTTTTGCATAGTCAAACTTAATGC
Source organism: Anaerocolumna jejuensis DSM 15929 (assembly GCF_900142215.1). Lineage (GTDB taxonomy): Bacteria > Bacillota > Clostridia > Lachnospirales > Lachnospiraceae > Anaerocolumna > Anaerocolumna jejuensis. The sequence goes on from NZ_FRAC01000008.1 coordinate 120,564, forward strand.
CGAATTTGGGATAGATTTTCTTAAAGCTGTCCGTACTTCCGCCATAGAGGTACGGTGATGTCAGAATGCGCCCGCCGCCCTCAGCAAGGTTTAAGAGCGTATAGCTGATTGCTGCCATACCCGAGGCAAGGGCAATTATACCTGCCGCTTTGTCAAGGGTCCTGACCCGTTCCTCCAGGACAGCGACCGTCGGATTCCCGACCCGTGTATAGAGAAAGCCCGGTTCCCGAAGGCCGAAGAGCCCCGCTGCGTTTTCCACATCGCGGAAATCGTAAGCTGCTGTCTGATAAATAGGCGGTGATACGGCATAATTGTGTTCCTTTGGTTCATAGCCTGCCCGTAGTCTTTGCGTATCGAATTGATACCTATCTGTTGCCATGATGTTTTTCTCCTTTTTAATTTGTGTTTATGCTTAAGTTTATTGTTGCTTATTCCTTCAGCAGATTACCCTTTAAAATTTCAGTGATAATTGCAGAAACCTCTCCGGATGCTTCGAATACCCTTTTATTGTGCTGAATCATATACACAGCCGCACTTTCGCCAATCTGGCTTACGAACACCGCCTGGCAGTCGTTTAAAACAGTCAGCACCTGTTGAAATTTACCCTCATGGTGTCCCTGATACTTCACTGGTATCTTTCGGGTTTCGACAAAGGAGCTGCCGCTGCCAACATCATAAATCTGCCAATAACGCGCATTCCCAAAGTGCTGGTCCACACAGCTGTTATCCATGCTTGCAAATGCTATTCTCATATCCTCACCCATTGTATACCGCTTTTCATTCATACTTGCTCCCATTGCATTCCGCAGACAAGTCTGCGGTACTGCCATAAATAATGGAGTGAAAGCGCTTTTCTTTCACACTGCTCCCATTGCATACCGCAGACAAGTCTGCGATACTGCCATAAATAATGGAGTGAAAGCGCTTTTCTTTCACACTGCTCCCATTGCATACCGCAGACAGGTCTGCGGTACTGCCTTAAATAATGGAGTGTGAAAGCGCTTTTCTTTCACACTTTCACCTGTAAGTTGCAAGAACATTATGGTAAATGTCCTCAATTACTCTTAACCCGCCGGTAAAGCCAGCATAGTTCGTTGTCAGCACCAGGCGGTAGGGTGTGGGTACAGCAGCAGACAGGAAGTCATAATCCTTTTCCTTTGCCAGCTCCTTATCCCAGCCGCTGCCGATAATAATGCCCCTTCCCTTATGATGAAGCCCCCTTATGATATTCTGTGCCTTGCCTGCATCCGGCTCAAAATAAAGGGGTATCTCTCTCTTGTCGGAGGTACTGTTCAAATCCCTTCGAATCTGCTCCTGAAACTTCTCCGGTGTATTATCTACGATAAACTGCTCCTTTGGTACAATGCCGACTTCATGGAGCAAAAATTTACTTAATGCAGTCACATACCCGGCATCGTGGAGAATATGCACATGACTTGGAAGGCCATACCGAAACTCAAGGAGAAAGGTTGCCAGATTATCTATTTCTTCGTAATAAGCATCCGACTCCTGTTTGATAAATGCCAGGGCTTTCTTTTCCTCTATTTTCGCACCCTGCTCCAGGGCAAATGCAAGCACCTGCTTTAAAAACCTTTCCGTTTCATTTGCACCTATGGGAATATGGGGAAACCAGGTATAATCCTGCTGATATCTATTCTTTAATTTATCCACGACAGGCTTGCCGTACCATGGGCTGACTAAAATATTAAAATTAGCTCTTGGTATGGACTGCCATTCCAAAACTCCTTCTGACTGCGGCCCGAAGAGTATGTTGGCCTTGAGCCCTATGCCGGCCAGCAGACGCTTATATTCTGCAAGATTCCCTTTCCAAAAGGGGTCCTGATACGGTATTGAGGCAAACAGGTTAACGGTATTTGCTTCGCTTCTGGGCTCATTGCTATCCTCAAACAAGCTGACATACTGCTCAATAATCCCGTTCACCACAAGACTGTGGGCTTCAAAATTGCTCGCCTTAAAACCCGCTGTCTCAACTGATACAATGGGCTTGCCCGCGTCCTGAAACTCTTGTACAAGACTGTCGACATCATCCCCCACAATGCCGGCTGTGCAGCCGGTAAGGACGACCTGCAGATCCGTATCAAGCACCTTATAGGTATTCGTAATGATCTGGCGCAGCCTGTCTATACCGCCGAATACGACCTCTTTTTCGGTGAAGTTGGTACAGGGCGACGTACTGCCGCCGGCGTAACCGGTACTGCGTTCAAAGAAGCCCTGTATCATATCGCCGCAGCCGGGACCGGAATGGAGTATGGGCACTGCTTTCGGAATGGCCACAACACTTTGCAGTGCGCCGATGGCACAGGTATAACGCTCTTGCTCTATGATTCCGCTCATTTGCCGGTACCTCCTGCCAGGAAATAATGCGGTTCCTGATTCAGCCACCAGTTTGTATAGGGGTTCACCGCATGCTTTTCTAAATTTTTCACAAACTCATCATTTTCCAGGGTTTCAAGAATCCGTTCACCGTAATTGACCAGCCCTTCATAGCCCATTCCGTAATGTTCATCCCCTATGAGGAGGGACGGGATGCCAAGCTTTGCTCCCCATAAGGTCATGCCTCCGTGACGGGCCATGAGAATATCGGGACGGAGTTTATTTAAACTATTCACAAGTTCAAATTCCTGCTTGTTGCATATATTAAAGTTTGGTACATTGCCATAGTCATTTACACGCTGTGCAAGCTGGTCATTCTCCTCACGGCCGCTGTCGTAAATGGGGTCGTGATGGAAAATAGCAGCGCCGGACGCCTCTATGCCAAGCTCTCCCAGGATGTCTAAAATCGCGTGTCCGTGAGCCGCTCCCGCTGTTACATAGGCTGTCTTTCCTTTCAGCTTTTCCCGTAAGGCCTCTATCTGGGGCAGATATTCCCTTTTCTTTTCCGCAATGAGCTCTTCTGCTGTTTCTTCTTTGCCAAGAGTCCTTCCTAAAGCCCTGAACCACCTGTCAGTCTGTGCTATGCCATAAGGCGGGGCCGCCGGAATTTCAGGAACTCCGAATTCCTGTTCAAGGGCTGCCCCCAGGTAGCTTCCCAGAGTGGAACATGCCTGGACCGTCGCGGCTGCTTCTGAGGAATATTTCAAGGATTCCATCGTGGAATAGGGAGTAATATAATTTGGCTTTGCTCCAAAGGGGGCGAACCATTCTTTGAATATGTCACTTCCCCAGAAATTAACGACATTTATGATATCACTGCGGTGCTCACGGGGCTTTGCAATCAATTTCCGGGCAATGCCATGATATGCCGCATCAAATCCCGTCGTCCATACACGGGAACGGAAGCCTTCGCAGAAAATAGCCACAACAGGAATACCAAGCTCCTCTTCGGCCTGTTCACATACACTCTCAACATCGTCACCGATTATCCCTGCGGCACAGGTTGTAAGTACAAAGATGACGTTGGCTTTCGTTCGCTCATATACTTCGTTTATGGCCTTTGCAAGCTTAACATTGCCGCCGTATACGGTATCCTTTTCCTGCAGATTCGTAGAGTAAATCTTTCGCTGGGTAGGCTTATCAACATTCCGCAGGGGTGAATTTACTCTGTAGGTAAAGGCAAATTCATGGAAGCAGGACGAACAGCCCACAGGCCCATGGCTGATAACCGCCCCGTCCTGGACCAGTATTGTCATACATGCCGCTTTCGAGGTTGCACAGCCAAGACACTGGCTAAAGGAACGGTTTTTATCTTTTAAGCCGCATTGTGATTCATTGACCAGTCCTTCGGCGCTGCCCTGGTAACCGGTTATGGAGTTAATGCGTATTTCACGTATTTGTACAGCAGGTATTGATAAATTTACTTTTGACATATTGATAGGTACCTCCTATTTTGCTAATTTTAAGTTTGTCACCGTCCAGGCGGTATGTACGCCTGTCAAGAAGTGCTCTGGCACCGAGATGCCGATAGAACGCGGCACCTGCCAGGCGCATTTGTAAGCTCATCCAAACACTTCCTTAAATGCCTGCTCCAAATCGGCAATTAGATCCTTTGGACTTTCCAGCCCCAGGGACAGACGGATAGTGTCCGTGCCGAGACCCACAAGTTCCCGCTGGCCAGGGGTCAACTCAACGTGAGTCGTTTCAGTGGGATTGATGATCAAGCTCCTGGCATCCCCTATATTTGCCTGGTAGCCAAATACTTTTGTTGCGGCAAGAAATCTGCGTTTTTCTTCTTCCGTACCTTTGAATCCAAAGGACAATACCCCGCCTGCCCCTTTCGGAAAATATTTCTCAGCAAGGGATTTATAGGGATTGTTTTTCGCCGCCGGGTGACACACCCATTTGACATGGGGACTGTTTTCGAGATATTGAATAACAGCCAAGGCATTGGCCACCTGCTTACTTACCCGCTCGGACAGTGTTTCAAGTCCTAATAGCACGAGATAGGCATCAAAGGGGCTAAGCGCCGCGCCGAGATAATTCAGATGTACGGCACGTAGCCGTCCGGTAAAGGGGGTCTTTGGAAATACTTGCAAAATATTGCGTTCTATATTATCTGTACCACGGAGAAACCATAAGGGCCGTTCAAAATGTGGGAAATTACCGCTGCCATAATTAAACTTTCCGCTTTCGATTACCGCTCCTGCGATTACATTCCCATGGCCGGACAATCCCTTTGTGGCGGAGTAGACAACCACATCGGCACCATATTCAAAGGGATTTAAAAGATAAGGCGTAGCAATCGTATTATCCACAATTAACGGAATTTTGCGGCTGTGTGCTATCCCGGCAATTTTATTCATATCCGGAATTGTTGCAAAGGGATTTGTAAGGCTCTCTATGTATATGGCCCGTGTATTTGACTTTAGTCCCCTTTCAAAGGCAGACACATCATCGGGATTTTCTATTATGTCTATTTCAAGTCCGATATCCGGGAATATGGAGGTAAATGCATCAACCGTACCGCCGTAAAGCCTTGCGGTAGTAAGTATCCTTCCTCCCTTTCCGGCTGCATTGAGAAGGGCATAACTAACCGCTGCCATACCGCTTGCTAAAGCAATCGCTCCTGCCGCCCCATGAAGTGCCGCCAGACGTTTTTCCAGTATATCAACTGTTGGATTGCTCAGCCGCGTATAAATCGGGTCGTCCTCCGAAAATGAAAACAGCCGGTCAGCCCGGTAGCTGTCCCCAAGGCCAAAAGCAGCCGTCTGGTAAATAGGTACGGAAACGGCATTATTATGCAGGGATGCATCGTATCCTCCCTGGACTTTCAGTGTATCAAAATCGTAACTCATTTTCCTCTCTCTTTCCTTTTCCTTACAGATAATAGCTGGTACCCCTGAAACAGGGAAGTATGAGCAGCAGTATCCTCCAATACCAGTAACTAAAAAAGGAGGTCTAAAAAGCATACATTCGCAAATGACGCTTTTCAAACCTCCAGTTATCTGGTCAGTTAATTCAATATTAATTTTTTGCCTGCTCACATTTTTATCTGCCAGCTTTTTAATCTATCACTTTTATATAGCAATTTTTTAAATACTACAATTCCTATAGGATTATATTTACTAAACAGGATAAAACAATAAACCTATTCTGTCAAGTAAATTCATTCAAAAATTACTTTTTTATTAATGCCCTCGAAGGAAATACCTGTTTTATAACTTCTGCCTCCAGTTTTCATCCTTTTCCTTACTGGAAGCCGTTGCTTTTTCTAACTGGTAGACGATTTCACTAAAGTACCTTGCGGGCACCTTATCAAGGTCTATTCCCTTATCCTCTGTTACTTCATCATATTCATAGCTTCCTCTCTTAACCGTACCCGCTTTATAAAACCTGGCTTCATAGACAGTGACATCCTCTGTTTCATAGCCTACATAGGAGCCGGAAAAGTGGAGTTCTACTCCCAGGGATAGGGAAGCATCCTCTCTGTAAAAGGTATAATAACCTCCCGCATCCTGTACGGAGCCCCGGTACCAACCTATACCAAGAAGCTTTCCCGACAGTGACATGGGATTCAGTATTAACCCTCCGAAGCGCTCCAGGGATTTCTTTCCCTTTTCCTCCTCCGTCAAAGGAAATACCTTTCTAGCCAGCTGTTCCACCGGCTGTACGACTTCATAATCCTTTAGCTGCTCTTCCCATTTTTCAATGCTTTCCTTTGTCAATTCAATAGGATGTACCAGTCCGATTTTACCTTTCTCCGGAAGGAAATATTCTTCCTGAGGAAGGAAAAATTCTTCCTCATCCTCCGTATTAAAGCTTCCATCCTCCATATAGCGGAAGGTATGGAGCAGCTTATCCTCCTGATAGCAGCCCCAGATTAAACCAATGGCAAATTGGTGCATAATCGGATTCTTTACAAAAAGGCTCTTCCAGGCGGCTGTCTCCCACTTTCTCTCAACAGACAGGGCCAAATCCAGACGGAGCTTCTGATTTGCAACAGCTGCTTTCATTTGCTTCTTTAAAAGCTTGAATTCTTCCAGTGCAGCCTGTGCCTTTCCCTCATCATCCTTCTTGCCGGGGGACGGAAGGTTTTTAAGCTTTTTATCATTTTCATCCACAATTTCAATATCCAATGCCGGTGTAATATATACAAAAAAGCGCCTTTCACCATAATCGAAGATTCTCTGCATCTCCTCGTTAAAACCAAGGTCCGGTACTATTTTATCCGCTAATTCTTCCGTTGTCAGGCCAAGCTCTTTGGCCGCAAAATTAAGGGCTTCCATGGCTGCTGCTTTAATCTGCTTAAATTTGAACTTTCTGGATATGCTGTCAACCAGAAGCAGAGCGGAGGGCGTATCATTTAAAGCCAGGGCTTTTACTGCTTCTGCCGCAATGGCACCTCTTGCATTCTGAGGCCATTGGTTAATGCCGGTCTGAAGCTTGTACACAATCTCGGAACCGCCATGAATAGCCGATGCATAGAGAACCCATTTCTTCTTTGCTTCCGCTCCTGCTTCCATCCACTTATCGAACAGCTCGTTCATATAAAGTGCAAGCTTCTTCTTATTCAAAGGCTCTGTCAGAAGAAGCACTTCCCTGTTTATTCCCGGAACTGCCATGCTGTAATAGGAAAGCAAAATTGCCTGCATATATTCCTGGGATACTTCCTCCCCACCTTCCGTATGTACTGCCGTAAAAGGAGTCTCATAGGCCCATTGAAGCCCTTTCTTTCTGCCGCCCTTGTGCAGTTCTCTGACATATTCTTCTGCAGTCGCCTGGCCCCCAGCCCCTGTATTTTCTTCGATATTCAGAAGATTCTTTATCATATCCTGGAGCTTTTTGCTTTTCTCAGTTTCCAAAACTCCTTCCAGGACAGACTTGTAATCCTTTTTCCATCTCATAAGGACAAGAAGCGAAACCTCCCGCTCCGTGGATTTTTTTGATTTCAGCTTCTCCAGTACCTCCGGCTCCCATTCCTCATGAGCTGCCACAATCTCAACCAGACGCTCTGATACCAGCTTGGAAGTATCGGAAAAAGCCTTGAAAAGGTTATCCTTATAGCGGCCTGCATTTGCTCCCAGGGTGTTTATTCCTATAAACCTGCCGGTAGCACCTGCCGTTTCAAAGGCCTTCAATACTTCTTCTTCCTTTTGATCCAAATATTTTGCAAAGATGGAAACCAGATGTTCCAGGAAAGTAATCTTTTTCTTATCCGTATAAATTCCATCATAGATAATCTCCGCCGTATTCAGCTGGTAACCATAAGCCAATCCCAGCTCCTCCCAGGTCTGAAACAGCTCTGCAATCTCTTTCAGGCGGTACCCCTCTTCCTTATCCGCCACAAAGTTCTGGAAAAAGAAGTATGCTCCCTCCTGGAATGACAGATAAGTCATACAGCGCTTATAAAAGCTGTCATGTTTCTTAGCTTTCCTGTAATTCTCCATGACTTTACCGCTCCGGTTGTAATAGCTTCTTTGATTCTGAATTTCCTTTACATAGGGATACAGGATTTCTACCGGCTCATTTTCCAAAAGAAATCTCTTTACTGCAGCTGCCGCATTTCCATCGGGGAGAATGCTTTCAACAATTTTTTTCTGAAGCACTGCCGCCGTATTATCAGCCAATGTTTTATATTGTATGGGATAGCTTGCCCTGATGGCTTCCAAAAGATCTGCCTGAACCGACAGGGATGCCTGCTCCACAGCCTTGCCATAGGACTCATAATCCTGTATGATTTCATAATGCAGCGCTGCTTTTAACCCCTTGCCGCCGCACCAGATAATATAGGGGACAGGCGCCAGCATCAAATCGTCCTTCAGCCTGCCCTTCCAATAATCCCCATCCCCTTTCTTTATGAATTCATATATCGCATCCAGCGTATCCTCCATATTTCCCAGGGCACATAATTTTAAGAAGCTCTGGAAGCGATAGGAAAGCTTGTAATGAATATTAATGCTTCCGGCTAACAATTCCAGCAGGTATTCATCCATGGGATGCTTTTGGAAAAGCCTGGCGGCTTCTTCTCCCATAGAACGTTTTCCATCCTTGTCTGCCTCAATGTACTCCCGTATCTTCCCCTTTTCTGCCTCATTGACAGGCAGCAGATTATCAAGGCTTTCCATAATACTGTTTTCAAAGTTCTTAATATACTTTCCTATCTCAGGATTTTGTTCATATCCGGTTTCCTTTTTGCGGAAAACTCCGGCCAGTCCATTCAGAAGGCCCTTCTTCTCCTCCCTTTCCGGCTCTTTTTCCTTCACCAGGGTAAAATAGGCGCTATAAATCAGCAGCTTCCCGTTTATGTTCCGGCTCTGCCATTTGTCAAGGGCTTCTGAAAGCACTTCCATCCGGTTTCCGGCCAGGTCCAGTATCACTTCAATCATCCGTTTATCTAACATGTATGTATTATAGGCAAAGCCTTCCGCATACAGAGTGACAGCCTGATATGCCTCAATATTTTTTATAAATTCGCTCTCCTTGATATTGTAACGGATTTCCTGCATGGGAAATACATGGACACAGGTTGAGCCTCCAATCTGGAACACGATGTCAAATAACAGGTGTGCCTCCTCCAGTCGATTCTTTTTTAACAAGCCGGAAAATGCCTGGATACCGGCTTGCTGCTCCTCCTGCTTCAGTTCCGATAAATCCTTTTTGGGGAACAGGGACAGCAATTCTTTATCTCCCTCCAAAAGGTATTTTTCCGCCGTATCCATCAGGCTGGTGCTTAATCCGAGACAGCTTAACGCTTCGAGCATTTTTTCCAACTGCAGTTCGTTCTGATTCTTCAACTTCCTTCCTCCTGTCTGATTTTTTTAAGCAATTTAAATCTCTTATTTTTTAATCTGCTTATTATTTTTTAGTCGTTTTTTCTTTCCTGTCTGCTTATTATTTACTATTCGTTTTTTCTTTCCTGTCTATTTACTATTTTCTATCTTTTACTATTTTCTATCAGATTTTTTATTTATATTATCTGCCATGTTCTTACCTTATCCAGTGTCAGCTTCCTTTCGCACAGGGACAGGTATTGGTCCAGACTGCAAAACAAATCAACTGCCCGGTCAAAATCACCGGACATCCGGTGCCTGTTTGCTTTTACCTCTTCCGCCAGCTCCTTTAGCTTCTCTCCGGCAAAGGTGAGCCCGCACTGCCTGCAGGTATCCGATATTTTATCCATTTCCTCCAGTGTCCCGTCATGAGCGGATACCAGGCCGCTGGTAAACAAATCGGAAAGCAGCCTTTTTGTCTCTCCTAGGACTTCTTCCAGATAATCCATTTCTTCCATGCCAAATTCCTCCATGCCCTTTTCTTACACGCCTTCCCACAGGGCTGTTCACAATCTTCAGAGCTGTAAATGTCATTCTTAAGAGCGACCACGACATAATTCAGATGTGTCAACACTATCCTTCAGGGCTGTCAACATTATCCTTCTGGGATGCCAATGTTATCCTTCAGAGCTGTCAATACCATCCTTCTGGGCTGTCAGCACTATTCTTCAGAGCTGCCCACGACATCCTCCTGGGATATCACACCGTCTCTGATATCTGTCAGTGATTCCTCTCCTACTCCAGATCATCATAATAATTAATAGGATAAAGTCTCATAATCCCTTCCTTTACATAAAGGAAGCCAAAGAAGCAGGGTACTTCCGCGTCTCCCTGTCCGATTCTCTTTGCCAGACGCTCCAGATACCGTATGGTATAATGCTCTGTTTTCGAGTAGGACACTTCCAGAAGAATTTTCTGTTCCTCTTTGTCGTACAGCTCCATGGAATACTGCTGCTTGATACTATCAAAGGATGGATTTTTTATATAGGCCGGCTGCAAAAGAACCAGGTTGTTCTCAGCCTCTCCCTCCTGCTGCCAGGAATCAGCCAGACGTTCGTCAAATACCTGCTTAAAGCTCTCAAAATACTGGCCTTTTAACTTCTCCCTTACCAGCCTTCGCCGCCCCAGATATTCCGCTCTTGCCTCAGCTGAGGAGGAAAGCCTGTGTTCCCGGGAGGCCTTCCCATTCTGTAAAAGGATTCCGGCCTCTGCCAGCTCCTCCAGCTTGCAGGGGAGTTCCCAGGGGGCTTTTCCCTGGTCAACCGGAGCTCTTCTCTTTTCCTTTTCATAAAAAACAGGTCTTGCATTGGTATAGGTATACCATTCCAGGGTATCCTCATTCAGAAAATAGAAGGTCTCTCCCTCATAGCCGGATTTGCTGACAAACTCCCTTTGCCCCATACCGGAGAGCTTAAGGGGAGGACAAGGGAAATACCCGGTACGGAATTCTCCTGCAAGCTCCCTGACTTCTTCATTGGTCTGTGCCTTTTCCAGGGCCTCTGCCTTCCGGTAAAGGCTGCACAGCCGATGCAGCAGCAGTTTCACCTGAAAGGACGCTGTCCTCTTAAAATACAGTTGGTATTCAGCGCTTAATTCCCTTAAATCCCTTTCAAAATCCGGCAGCTCCCGGTTATGACCGATAATAGCCAGCCGTTCCAGGGAATCCATTACCGTCTGCGAGCTTCTGGCTAAGCCTGTTACCAGCTGTTCACCCAGAAAATCCTTCAGCAGTCTGGCAAATTCCCTTACCTCCTCCCATTGAAGGGGATTCTTCTCCTCCCATTCCGGCAGCAGCTCCTCCACTGTTAATTTTCCGGCATACAGCTGGTAGGATAGGACTGCTTCCGCCTTATGCTGGCAGAACTCTTTTTTATGGCAGCTGCAGGAGGAATATTCGACGGGCTCCAGCAAACGGACGGTTATGTCCGTATCCGGAAAATGGACGGTAATAATGGAGCTTACCCTAATATCCGGCTTCATACCCTGGTTTAGGGCATAGTACAGACTCTGAAACCGCTTTTCTCCTATTGCCTTCTTTAATTTTACCAAAGGATATCCCAAAATTGTAGGGAAGGCTTCCTGCTGCCGGACATTCTCTGCCATTTCCCCCGCCTTTTGCCCGCTCTCCTTTATTCCGCCTGCCTGCCTTTCTTTTAGGGCTCCCTCTTCCTCCGTTTTCCTTAATTCTTTACTGTTTTCTTTTCCCTTTTCTTCTCCAGTTTTTTGTCTGTTTTCTTCTCCAGCTTTATCTCCGTTTTCTTCTCCCTTTTCCTCTCTTATTTTTTCTCCGTTTCCCTCTTCTGTTTTTTCTCCATTTTCTTCTTCTGTTTTTTCTCCGTTTTCTTCTTCCTTCTCCCCATTCCCATCTTTACCGGAATTGTACAAATCCCTGGCATAAAGAACAGCCATTACGATATGCTTGCAGATACTTCTGGAAGGGCAGCTGCATTTGCTCTCTCCCAGGGGATATACCAGGGTACAGGTGGCATCCTCCACTTGTACCGTAAGACAGTTTTCTTCTTCCGTCAGGCTAAGAGCTGCCTGCTCCAAATCCTTGCAGGCCCTTTTCACAATTCCCTTATTTGTCAGCCCGGTAAGATATTCTTCATTGGCGCCCTGGAGGCGTTGCTTCCATTCACTCATCCGACTATCCTCCCCACCCAGTCTGCCAGCCCCTCCGGTGTCATGGCAGCTACATGGGCTCCCAGGTCTGCCAGGCGGGAGGCTGCATTCCTGTCATAATTGGGGTTGGCCTCCATATCAAGGGCTGTAAGGGCAATGAATTTGGCCCCGGATTCGATAATCTGCCTGCTTATGGAGTATAACCTCTGGTAACCCCCTCCTTCATAGAGGTCCGATATGAGCACTACCATGGTCCGGCTGGGATTTTCAATGAGCCCTTCACAATAAGACAGGGCACCTGCAATATCGGTTCCGCCGCCCAGCTGGACACTCATAAGGGTTTCCACCGGGTCCTCCACATAGCCGCTTAAATCCACTACATTGGTGTCGAATATAACTAGTCTGGTATCCAGCATGGGAAGCCTGGCAAAAATCCCGGCAGTCACTGCACTGTGTATTACCGAATCCAGCATGGAGCCGCTTTCATCTACAGCTAAGATAATCCGCCAGGTGTTGTATTTCTTTATTCTGGCATGGAAATAAACCCGGTTAAGCACCAGCTGCCTGCTCTCCCTATCGTAATATTTTAAATTGTTGTATATTGTTTTTTTAATGTCCAAATTTCGAATGGAGGGTACATGACTGGCCTTTGTACGGTCCAGCTTTCCAAGCAGGGCTTTCTTCATATCCTGCTCCAGCTTCTTCATCAGCTCCTCCGCCACCTTCTTCACGATTCTTCGGGCGGTTTCAAGAACCTCTCCTTTCATCATGGATTTCAGCTGAAGAATCGTCTTCAGCAATTCCTGGTTAGGCTCCAGCTTCTCCAATACTTCCTTATCGGTTAACAGCTCGGACATGCCGTAATTCTCCAATGCATGGTGCTCCATAATTTCCACAGTTTCCTTTGGAAAGAGCACCCGGATTTTATTCAGCCAGCCGGAAACTGTCAAATTGGAATCACCGCTGCCGCCTTCTTTTCGTACTCCCGAATCTTCTCCATACTCTTTTGAATATAAATAATCCAGCACTTCTTCCATCTCCATGTAGTGAAGCTCCGCACCTTCAAAGGATAGATGCTCTTTGGAATACTTGCCCAGAATCAGCCGCCATTTATTCAATTGCTCCATATCGTCTGCCATTGTATCACCTGCCTTTTCCTTTTTCACCGGCTGCTACATTCTATTTAATACCTTATCGTTAAGGTCTTTGCCGTATTTATAAATCAGAGGGGAGATTTCCCGTAAGGATAACAGCTCCTTTCCCTTAATTCCATGATGCTCTGCTGCCTTCCTTGCAATCTCATCAATTTCTCTTGGTGTAAAATAGCCAAAGGCCATGCGAAGCTCCGGCAGGATTCCCATAAAATCTTCTTCCGACAGCTTTTCCAGAAAGGTATCCATCATTCCAATAAAGGAATCTCCCACAAATACCAAATCCCTTGCAGTAAAGAAGAGTCCCCGGAACAGCTTTGCCCCCGACAGCAGCTTGTCATGGGTACCTGCCATATAGCCATAGCAGACCTGTTCAATTTCCGAAACCCCACTCCTTCCGCTGCCATAGAGAATTCCCCTGATACAGCCCTCCAGTCCTGCCTGTATCTGTACCTGCAGCAATTTTTCCAGAGCTTCGTAAAATAGTTCTGCTTTATCCTGGTATTCCTGCCTTTGCATCAATTGATAGAGGCTCTGTAACGCCGTCATGGTGGAAGGCACATCCTCTTCCTTCAGTCCGGCCATAAGGGGAAGGAGGAAGATGATTTTTTCACAGGCAGTGCCGATAAGATCTGACAGCTCTAAATCTGTCTGATACAGCCGGTTCTGCTCCTCCAGCATAATCAGCCCGGACAGGGCCTCCACCAGAGAAAAGAAATCCTCATCCCTGCGAAGAATCGTTTCCATCCGGTACATAATTCCAGGGAGCTGCTCTTTCATCCCCATTTCATACATCTGCGTCAGCAGCAGGGTTCCTTCCCTGCTGTTCATTTCCTCCTTCATACGCTTTAAAGCGATGGCTGCACAGGCCTCTGTCATACTGGCTCCGGATACGGATACGTCAATAAGAGCCGCCACGACCTGACTGCTCCATTTATATTTCCATATCTCCCGAATCAGATTCTTATCCTTTTTAGTCCGAAGATTGGGTCCTTTTACTTTGTGCGCAAATGCCGTATTCAGAAATTCTGTCTGGTAAAAAAATTTGCTGATGTCACGGTGCCTTTTTGACGAAAATATCTCAAGAGTTACTTCATTGGACAGAGTCGAGCGGATATTCAACCGAAACTGCCTGCACCTTTCTTCAAAGTCCTGCACAATGGGCGGAATACTGGCATTTTTACACAGACTGCCTATACCGTTCCCTGTCAGCTTCTCCTTCAGGATACGAAGAGGCAATTCGGTTGAAGGGCCATACTCACCCTTTACAAAGCAGGCCAGAATACTGTCAAAAAGTTCATAGACACCCGGTGCCCCTTTTCCCCGAAGGGATGCCAGGCCCGTAAGCATAGAATAGGCACAAATCTCATCATAGGAAGACAGGCCCCCTTCCTTCTTACGCATTGCTCCCCCGGTTGCTACAAGGTATTTTAAGGCCGTATCTTCAAAGGCCCTGAGATTATTCTTTTCTGCTTCCTCGTATATATCCTGGTAATATCCCGGATAGGGCATACCGCTGGCATAGCCGTTGAGACTGTCACAGGCTTCCATGGAATAAGACATCAGATAAGTTCCCTCCGCCTCCTTCTCCATAGCATGAAGGGGATATTCTTTTAAGGGCACGGTTTTATCCCTGCAAAGCTTTACCAGGGCCGGGGTATGAAAGCCTCCTGTTACGACCAGGATTTTATGGAAATCCTTTTCCTTCTCCCGAATCTTTTGTGCCATAAAAGCTTCCCTGCTCAGGCACCCTTCTGCTTCCAGGTCTGCCTCGCCTGAATGATGCCTGGATAGAATGCAGTAAGCCAGCATATGCTTTACAAACTGCTCCGTACTCTCCTGCATTCCTTCAATCTCAAAGTATTTCTCCCATAATTCGTCAAAGCTCCTAAGACCTGCTTTTGCTACCAGCTCTTCGATGTACTTATTCTTTGATAGCAGATAATCATCATTATAGTTGCTTTTTTCTTCTTTTTTTAATAGTCCCCTGCCAATTTCGGAGGCTATTAGTATCTCACTGTAAGGAAGGTCAATAAACTCTGCCTTGATTCCTCTTTTAACCCCTTCTCTGACCGAAACCAGCTCAGGAGAGCAATCCAAAAAAGGATAGTAGCATTTATAATCTTCCTTTTCTTCACTGATATAGCCCTTTGCATCCCGGTAGGAATAATAAATGGCAATGGGTGCCCTGGTGTCCTCATGGGTCATAACCGCAAGGAGCTCATTTGCGCTTATGGGCCCTTCCACTAAAATGCAGTCCGGCCTGTATTCCTCAATGACTTTTTTTAAATGCCAGGCACAGGCAGGGCTGTGGTGTCTCACGGGAAAATACACAGCCGGCCGGTTATAGGAAAAAGCCTCCGCAAATACTTCCTCTATCTGATCCATTTCCTCGCTTCGTAGTACTTCATCCATAATCCGCCCTCTTTATTTCCTTTGTCCCTGATAACTGTGTTAAAATATCCCTTTATCTTTTCAATATCGTCTCTGTTTTCCTTGGCAACGGCTCCCAGCAGGTTCTGTACCAGACAGTCCGTACTAAGGCTTCCGTCTCCGTAATAATAACCTGTCAGCATGGTCTGATAATAAACGGAAACTGCCTCTGCCGTACTCATAACAGCAGCGGGTCTATCTATCTGGTGCCCCATACTGGAAATCCCTTCACGCAATTCATGATAGGTGGAAGCCAGTAATTCCGCGATATCTTCATCGGCTGTTTTCTCTATGCTGCTTTCCTTTGCCAGTTTATTTACTTCATTGATTATGATTTGTTTTTCCAAAGCCGCTTCCCTAATGGGGAATACCGTTTCAAAATTAAACCTGCGCTTAAGGGCGCTGCTCATTTCATTGACCCCTTTATCCCTGGTGTTGGCTGTTCCGATCACATTAAAACCCTGTCTGGCAAATAAAAAGCCCTCTTCCCTGAGCTCCGGCACATTCAGCACCTTGTCACTCAGGACGCTGATTAAGCTGTCCTGTATTTCCGCCGGTGTTCTTGTGATTTCCTCAAACCTTGTGATAATTCCCTTTTCCATACCGACATACAGGGGAGAAGGTACCAATGCCTCCCTGACCGGACCTTTTGCTAAAAGCAGGGCATAATTCCAGGAGTATTTAATCATATCCTCTGTTGTTCCCGCTGTTCCCTGGACGGTATTGGTGCTTACCCCGCTGATAGCCGCCGATAAAAGCTCTGACAGCATGGTCTTTGCAGTTCCGGGCTCTCCTACCAGCATCAGTCCGCGGTTTCCGGCCAGCGTCACAATACAGCGCTCCACCAAGGCATCGTTTCCCAAATACTTTTTCTGAATATGGTATTCCTTACCCTCAAAAACAATGGGGTTCCTGCTTCCTAATATAAAGGTCTTAACTGCCTGAGGCGACATCTGCCAGTTTAAAGGCTTTCTCGCCGTGTCATTTGCCTGTATAGCCCGCAGTTCCTCTTCATATTCCACTTCTACCGGGGGCTTTATCTGCACCTTTGAATTCATCCTGATATCTCCTTTTGTTCTCCATGAAATTATGTATTCCTTTGGTTGTACATCCTTTTCATGCCAAAGGCATTATTTGTCATATTATATCATAGGATTGCAGGATATGCTTCTACTTTTTTCTGCAACATGAATAGTACGATAGACCGATAACAGCCCTGAATATCCTTGAAAAATGAAAAAAGCTATCAGAATTCCGGGTAACGTTCATATTCCGGCGTGCATATGATGTAGAAAAATGGAGTAATCCGTCTTTAATCAAACCCTATAGGAGTCCATAAAGAAATGAAGGAAAGAAGGTATCTAAATGGAGGAAGATTTTCTTGGCGGCTTGACAGGGCGTATTGTCATTCCCTCTGACCCTGATTATAACCTGGCCAGACAGGGCTGGAATCATGCGGTACAGAACTATCCTCTTATTATTAATTACTGCCAGTCCCAGCAGGATGTACGCAATGCAGTCTTATGGTCTGTAAACCACAGCTTTCCCCTTCGTGTTCGAAGCGGAGGCCATAATTATGAAGGATATTCAAACGGCAATCGTGTTCTGGTAATTGATTTAAGTGAAATGAATAGCATTACATTAGAGGAAGAAAAAAATTTACTTCATATTCAAGGAGGAGTCACGAACAGGCTGCTTTATGACTTTGTTTCACAAAAGGGCTACCCTTTTCCAGGCGGTACCTGCCCGACAGTAGGTGTCAGCGGTTATGCCTCCGGCGGAGGCTGGGGACTTTCCTGCCGCTATCTGGGTTTAGGGTGTGACAGCCTTGAAGAATTTGAGCTGGTAGATTACCGGGGAACTGTACTAAAAGCAAATAAAAGCTGTAATTCAGACCTCTTTTGGGCTTGCCGAGGCGCAGGCGGCGGCAACTTTGGAGTTATTACTTCCATGACCTTTCAGCTGCCTAAAAAAACCAGAAATGTTACCTTAATTGAAATTGACTATCTTCATGTAGATTCCCTGATACAGGAGAGGTTTCTTAAGGTCTGGCAGAACTGGCAGGCCACTGCCGACAATCGAATGACCTTATTAGCAAGAATCTATCACACGGAAGCGGACGGTCCCGCCATGCTTGTAAGGGGATTTTTCTATGGAAAACCAGCGGAAGCAAAAGAAATGTTAGAACCCTTCCTGCTTCTGCCCAAAGCAGTAAAAAACATTGAATACGTTACCTTCCTGGAAGCGGTTACAATTATCGGAAGCTTTTATCCCCCTTTTGAGAAATTCCAGGCCGTCAGTGGTTTCGTCTTCCAGGATTTCGTTCCCAGTGAAAGAGCCCAGTTGGTCAGCTTGATTGAGGCACCGGCACCGGGTTCTGTCTTTACCGGCTTATCCCTGTATGCATTAGGAGGCAAAGTGTCCGAAACAGGAACCAATGATACCGCTTTCTTTTACAGAAAAGCCCGTTACATCCTATGGCTCGAAACAATCTGGGAGGATGACCGGTATGCTTGCTACAATAGGAACTGGATAGCCTGCCGTTATCCCGAGTTCAATTCTCTGACCACCGGCTCCTATGTAAATTTCCCATATTCCGGACTTTATTGTTATAAAAAGAAATACTTTGGCGGTCACGTAAGACCCCTGGAAGAAATCAAGCTAAAATATGATCCTGACAATGTATTTACCTTTCCGCAGGGCTTGTTCCCCAGCGGCAATAGCCCCTTCGAACCGGTTAATAACTCGCAAAATCCTCTGAAAGATATCCCTTGGGATTCATTAGTGGATTTGCTGGAGGCAGAAAAACAAAAGGAGACAGAGAAACAACAAGGATCAGAGAATCAACAAGAGGCTGAAAATCAGCAGGAATCAGGAAGTCAACAAGGGGCTGAAAACAAACTGAAGCCAGGAAATCAACAGGAATCAGAAACTCAACAAGGGGCTGAAAATCAGCAGGGATTAGGAGAACAACTGGGTACTGAAAATAAACTGACACCTGAAAATCAACAAAACACAAGAAGTTCAAGAAATCCAAGAGGTTTCCGATATGTTACTCGACGCAGAAAATATAGAAGTTTTTGATTGTTTATTTATAGTTATTACGAAATTGATTCTGGTGCCATATGCTAATCACCAGAATCAAATTAAATATAAAAAACAGGATATTCCTTTATTCACCGGGTAACGATCTCCCTTTGGATAAAGGTAATCCTGACACTTTCTTTATATTCTTACCACTGCATTATACCTTTCTGCACTGATAATCGTATGCTTCAGCAATTCTATTGTTGTAACCGTTCCTACACCTCCCGGTACCGGCGTTATTGCCTGCACATAATCCGCCACATCATCGTACTTCACATCACCGCAAAGCCTGCCTTCTTCCACATTGATGCCTACATCAATAACAATTTGGGATGGGTTTGTAAATTCTCTGGTTATCATATTGGCAGAGCCTGCACAGGCAATAAGAATATCAGCTCTCCGGCATTCCTCCGGCAGGTTTTTTGTTTTACTGTGACAAATTGTGACAGTGGCATTCTTTTCAAGCAAAAGTATCCCCAGGGGTTTGCCCACTACCAGGCTTCTTCCTACGATTACCGCTTTCTTTCCTGCTAAATCCACTTTATAATAATCCAGAATTTCCATGACTGCCTGTGCCGTACAAGGCGGATATCCGTTTTTCTCTCCGGAAAACAAACGTGCCATATTGGTCTGGCTCATGCAATCAACATCCTTGTCCCCATTGATAACCGACTTTATTTTTTCATATGACAGATGCTCTGGAAAGGGTCTGAAAAGTAAGATTCCATGGACATTATTATCATTGTTCATTTTCTTTATTACTGCCTCGATCGTTTCCTGTCTTACATCGTAAGGCAGTCCGGTTACCTCGGCAACCGCATCCAGGGAGGAAAACTTTTTGATGATGCTCCTTTCATAGGAGATGTCATCCTCATTATTACCGATTCTGATAACTGAAAGCTTTGGTGTAATTCCTCCCAGCTTTAATTGATTTATACGTAATTTGAAAGCTTCCGTAAGGGAATTTGCAACAGGCAGTCCTCTCAATTCCATCATCAGACACACCTCAATTCATTTAATATTTCCAAATAGACTTTTTCACAGCGGCTGCAGGACTGCTCAAGAAGACTGGTTGTTTCGGCATTTATCTTTGCCGCATATTCCCTGTCTTTCATCAATTTTGTATTAATATAAACATTCATGGCAGCACCTTCCAAAGCAGACCGGCAGGCAGAAGCCGCCACTCCAACATCACTTAGAGCCATTCTTGAACCTTTGCTTTGCAATTCTTCGATAATGCCAACAATGCCGCTTACTTCTCTGATAATATCCAGCGGAACCGAACATGCGCCAATGAGTGCTTCCTCCAATATTTTATCTCTGTCAGGCTGGTCTTTGGGAATACGGTAAGCCTCCGCCAGGGGAGCAAATACTTGCCCATCCTTTTCAATCAAATGTAACAGCTTACCTATAGAGATTTTGGTCTTTTCTATCACCTTATCAATATCATCCTGATATTCCGCATATTTTTTCTTGCCTGACGTTAAATTTGCCACCATTGAGCACAGCGCAGCACTGACAGCCCCTATCAACGCACTTGCCCCACCTCCGCCAGGAGTCGGTGCCTGGGAGGATAATTCATCCAAAAATCCGTTTATTGTATTTTTCATAGTTACCTCTTGTTATATAAAATTTGCCCATTCTGCCAATTGTCCTCAACTGCAGGAAGTCTGAAAATTCAGTGCATAGAAATTTCCGCAGTAAACTTGCAAAATATATGGGTATTAAATCGTTTTAATAATATTATTCTACCACAGACTTTTATGGCATTAAAGAAAGAAAATGGATTTTTTAGCTAAGCCTCCAATAACTGAATAATAGCATCACTGCTGTCACCTATTATTTCTACTTTAACTTTGCTTCATGTTCCATTCTTTCCCATTCCTCATTCAGAAGATTCAGGATTTCTTTGGAAGCATCCAATTCCCCTGCTTCTTCTATCTTCTGAATTATTGCCCTTGCGGCAATTCGACGGATTACTCTTTTGGTAATGTCAGTCGCTTCACTGAATAATATTGTTATCATTACAGAGTATAATCCACTGAAGGTTAATGTATCGCAGTCCTCCATGGTTTTCAGCGGAGTAATTGAGGATACCCCTCTTTGTTCCAATATACTTTCCCATTCCAATGGGTTTTTATCAATCCAGTTGAGTAAACGGATTACTTCTTCTTCGGAATTTTCTTGATTATGCATGAGCTCCTCCATTCATATGTTAATATAAGGTAATACATTTTTATCGAATGAATAATGTAACTAATCAGTAACAAGAAATAACTTTATTTTAATTATATAACATGGGTTTTAATTAACTCCACACAATTACACTATATTCATTATTATACATCATAAAAAAGAAAGGCTTTGATTACCGCACCACTGAGACGGTAATCAAAGCCTTTCAAAAAATAGTTCTTTCGGGTAATATTCGTTTCTGGCATCATAACTTAATCTCAGCTATTATCTATGTATATATAGGGTATAAAATGCAACGAAGCTAGTTTCATGGAGCTGTGTTTATTTTTGTACTCCAGATATACATTCAATAAACATGAAATTGATTAATGATTCACAACCCTGTTTATTACTTCCAAAATCCCCATACCTTCTGCCCCATATTCCATGTGTCCAAATTCTATTTGACACTTTATATAAGTAATTTATATAATAAAATTATTCTTACCTTAATTACTTTACTTACTTGGGATATACTATATCAATTTGGATGGAGTGAATAAAAATTGAAAAGTGCAAAAGTGTGGAAGGTTGTTTTTCTCACCAGCTGTATTATTTTAATTTTAAGTCTAATGAGCCTATACATAGTTTATAGGAATTTTTTTGATTCTTCCTGGGTTTCTATCTATAGTAAAATTATATATTTAATAGTTTCCATTTGCCAGGCTCTATTTATTTTTAGTGTCCTCATTTATATCGTTTTAAGAAAACATCATAATACCCAATGACAATGGACCTTATATTTTCCCGCTTTATAAAAATAGCATGAAACCAATAGTTTTGGCATAATTGAAATTACTGAAAACAATTATAAACCTTTGGCTCATGCTATGAATTTTTGAACTGTTTTGTTATACGTTGGATTATCCATGTTTACTGCGAATTTCCTAATAACCAATCATGGGTATGGATTCCGGCAGTCTGGAATAGGGTTCTGCTTCCCCGTTCTTTACCTTGTAAAGTATTTTTGAGGTCTCATATGCGGCATCCATCAATTCCTTATAGGGCTGCATACAGATATCCACCATACCGATCTGGTAGTTTTCCCCGTCATATCTTCCCAGGCAGAACTGGTCGTTGTACTGGAACCAATGAGCGCCGACCCCGTAAGGATGTGCGGCAGCTTTTTCCACGAAATGCCTCCACATGACACCCCTTTCCTCCTGATTTTTTACACCCTTAAGCCCCGTAGCAGGTAATCCCCGGTCCAGAGCTCCGCAATGGTATTCTCCCAGTAATATAGGTAAATCCACACCGGCTTTCATTACAAAATTCATATCCCTGGAAGGGTCAAAGTCATAGCAGTTAATGGAGAAAACATCAAAGTATTCCCAGCCTGCCATCATATCAGCATTATAGGCCTTTGACCAGCGAAGTCCCAGATTCAGATGGTTTTTATCTGCCGCCCTGCATGCCAGAGACGGAATTTTGATATATTCACGAATCAGGTATTTTGAAAAATTTCGGATATCCTGCTGTGACTTTGGATAATCCGCGGAGCAGCAGTCTATGGGTTTCCTGAAATCGTCAAAGCTTTCAAAAGCAGAAGCCCAGGCTTTATTTAAGACTTCGATTGAACCGTAGGTCTCCTTCAGATACCGGATTAAACCAAGCCGGCAATAGGTCTGTTCGGGATTATGCAATACCTCATCCGCAATAGCAAGCCCCTCAACAAAGTTAAATTCCGGCTCATTTCTCAGGAAATAGCCAATCAGCCATACATCCTCTTTCCACTGTGAAAGATATTCCGCATATTTTTCCGATTTTTCATGGTATTCCAGAGAAAGCACATCGGGGAAATCCCTGAATATCAGAGTGCTTGTTGTGGGAAAGCCCGGCAGCTCACGTACATAAGGCAGCTTACTCCTGCCATTATTCACACACAGTCCCGGAAAATTTCCCTGGGAATTGATTCCGTTTCCCATCAGAATATTGTGGGAAATCTCCTCCCATTTCTCCTTCCAGCTTTCACCATACACTCTTTTCAGGTTAAGTGCCGTAAAGCTAAGCATCTTATAGGTGTCCGGCGGCATATATGCTGCACGGCGCATGGTCCCCGTCATATACAAATCCTTAAATTCAGGGTCATTTACATCCGGAAGCCAGTCACACACCTGCTCAAAGCTGTCAATACGGCAATGGTCTCCCGGATTAGTCCCGCAGGGACCCAGGGAAAAGTAATCACAGCCGTCAGGGTCCACAAGATGCCAGCGTCCATCCTCTGATTTGAAGGTTGAAAAATAGCCGGTACCTTCTTTTAATTTTCTGCCGGCATCACCGCCCCACCGGTTCCATTCCGGAAAAGGATATTCCGCTTTCTTCTCATAGCCTTTCAGCCTTGTCTTCAATTCCTCCATGGAATGGATTTTTCCGGGCCATTCCTTCTCTTTCCACTGCCCGAACTCATCCACCAGCTTTCTTTGCGGAAGGGGGTATTCCTCCGGCCTTTCATCCGTCAGGAAGAAATTCTCAAGCCGCACTTTCACATCATGAAAGGTCTCTTCCATTCCCAGTTCAAATCTGTCCACCGAATTAATATCCGTACGCTTGCCGTGGATGACCAGTTTCAGTGTACCCGGAGTACGATTGGTGAAAATAGTACTGTTATCCAGCAGGTCAAGATCCAGGCATATCCTTGTCTTGAACCCCGGAAGCAGGCCAAAGCGCATAAATATCCTTTCCTTTTCAGCGCCCGGTAAATAGCACCGGAACATCATTGCTGCAGAATGCTCTTCCAGCACCTCAATATCACCTGCAAGGTACCTCTTTCCGGAGCCCTTGATTTGAGGCAATGTTAAACCGCCTCCTCCGGCACCCAACACAATTGTACAGTTATCCGTACCTAATGAAATAAAGGCTGCATTCCGCGTTACAGAATTTTCAAAGTTTACCTTCATTTGCATTCTCCAATCCTCTTATTATTAGAACAAATTGACCCAATATATTATCTGCCTGCCTTTTCTCTGGTAGACCCTGACGGTTTCTCAAACGCCATATCTACCGGAAATACCTGCGGCAGTATATTTCTATTTAATTTAAATGCATAATTTTAACCTAAGTCCGGTTCATCCCAAAGACTTATGGTTTCCGTATGTTTACCTTCGGTTTCAAAAATTAAAATAGTATTTTTACCTTTCATTAATAGCGGTGCTGGTATATACAGCCGTTTCTGGGGACCAATTTCCCAGAATCGTCCGATATGAAAGCCGTTTACCAGTACAATTCCTTTTCCCCAGCCTGAAAAATCCAGAAACGTATCTGCTATTTCATCCGTTTCAAAAGTAAATTCATAAAACCCGGGAGCTCCCTCTTTCAGTGAAAGTTTAAAATCAAGTCCCGTTAGATCTTCCATGGGAAGACAATACTGTTTCCAATAATAATGCTGATGCCCGTTAATCTGTACTCCTCCGTCGATTCCCTTTCTCTGGTGTTCCAAGGCCGGGCCAAAATTGACACGTCCCATGTTTTCCACCAGAATATCCAGTACTTCACCCTTTTCCAGGGAATTTTCAAATTCATGCTCTGACAGGAGTTCCCTGTCATACAGTGTAAGAACCGGCTTCTTATCTACAAAAATATTCGCTCTGTCATTAGCACCCCACAGACGGATTTTTTCAATATCCCCTTCCTTCTCCAGTATACTTTCGTACAGAATATAGCCATAACCCTGGTTCAGGCGTTCCATTGACTGTGGTACCAAATTTTCTTTTGGATGTGCAAGGTTATGCAGATTCTCAAATAAGCCTGTCTTTCTGACTACCTGCAAGGTTCCATAAGCTTTCCGTTTAATTTCCGTTGTCAGTTCCACAGCAGGAATTTCCGCATATTTGCTGATGACTTTTTGAAAAGCTTCGTATTTGGGTGTAATTCTTCCATCCTCTGTCAATAAGGCATCGTAGTCATATGAAGTTACATCCGGTGTCAGTTCATCATAATAATTGGCACCGCTTGTAAATCCAAAATTGGTTCCTCCCTCAAACATGTAAATATTTACATGGCCTTCCGACAGGATTTCATCCAAGTCTTTCACATGCTCTTCCAAATCACCGGTCTGATGACACGCTACCCCCCAGTTATCAAACCAGCCGACCCAGAATTCCATGCACATCAGCGGCTGATTGCCTATCTTTTTCCTTATTATGGCAAACTGCTCTTTCCCTTTAGAGCCAAAATTTCCTGTTTGCAGGGCACCATCCACCTTACCGCATTCAAACGCATCCCCCCAGGGACCGTCCGAGGTAACAAGGGGAACCTCACAGCCATTATCAATCATCAGCTGCTTGATATATTCCATGTATGCCCCATCATCACCATAATAACCATATTCATTTTCCACCTGCATCATTATAACAGGACCCCCACGGGTTATCTGCAAGGGAGCAATGACCTCAAACAGCTTTTCAAAATATTCCTTTACATGCTTTAAAAAGGGCGGATACATGCAGCGAATCCTCATGCCCTCCTCTTTCATAAGCCAGTATGGAAGCCCCCCAAACTCCCACTCTCCGCAAATATAAGGCGAGGGTCTGAGTATTACCATCAATCCCAGCTCCTGGGCAATTTTTACATAACGTACAATATCAAGTATCCCTGTAAAGCTAAATTGTCCTTTTTCTTTTTCATGGAGATTCCATGGAATATAAGTTTCAACCGTATTACATCCCAGTTTCTTCAATTTTTCCAAACGGTCAAGCCAGTATTCCGGTACTATCCGGAAGTAATGCATGCCGCCGGAGATAATCTTTGTTTTTTTTCCGTCCAGATAAAACTCATCCCGAATTTCAAATTGATGCATCTTTTCCTCCTGTCCGGGCAAATAATAACTGCCCCTATATTTCATTTTGTCATTTTCGGGAAGAATTTTTCCCTTATCATAATTAAAAAACGGGGATACCAGTCCTGCACATTTTGTCATTGCAGACTTTGGCATCCCCTTTTTCCGGTAAACAACCAATTAAAAAATATGCTTAGAGGAAGTTATACTATTTACTCTGAGATTTCTTAAAAGCATCAAGGTCTGCCTGAATCGATGCTTTTACATCGTCATAACCGGCAGCTTTAACCTTTGCCCTCATCTCATCGATTTTTTCTTTCGGATTATCAAACTTGCCCCATGCCAGCTGCGGCCAGTATTCTGAAAGTACACTTGCAATAGCAGCCTGCTCTGTATCAATTTTATCCTTGTTAATGATCAGATTTTCATATTCATAATCGTATGCAATTTTATTAAGGCCTTCAATCATATCCGGACGGCCGGACCAGGTAAAGCTGTTAACAAGTTCCAGATCGTCGTTACGTCCGCACCAGTAATCAGACCCTAAAGCATCCGTACTTTGATCATAGCCTTCCGGATAGCCCAGTTTACCGTCATCGGTAATAACATAGTCCGTACCTTCAATACCATAATTAATCAAACGGTAGCATTGTTCGTCATTACGAAGCAGGTCATATACCATTAATGCACGCTCCGGATGCTTGGAATTGGCACTGATTGCAGCGGCACCATGGGTTTTTAAATCCTTGGCAATATTGCTGTTTTCTGAACCGAAGGCATACATTTTAGAGTCGGAACCAGCTTGTTTCGTATCCATATTAGGCTTAACCTGTGAATAGAAGGTCTGGCTGTGGTGCTGGTCAGCACCTGAAGTTCCGGCATAAAATTCTTCTCTGCTGTCTCCGTCATAGTTCAGAACATCTTCACGCCATACTCCCATGTCATTCCATTGTTTCATTAAATCTGCTGCTGCATAAATCGTATCGTCTTCCATAAAAGGAGCTGATACCGTAGCATCATCAGGCTTTGTAGACCAGATAGCGTAATTGCCTGCATTAACACCGATCAAGTTGCGGTAATTTGTATGGGACTGGATATAAAATCCCAATAAATCTCCTGAATTTTTACCTGCATCCCAGGGGATTACACCGTCTTTATTGTCTTTAATATATTTAAAATATGTTGTAAGATCTTCGAATTTGCTGACTGTTCCATCGGTTAAGCCTGCCTCTTTTGCCCAATCTCCACGATAGAACATACCATGGTTCGTATACTGGGTATAATGATCCTCCGGAATAAAATAAACCTCTCCGTTATATTTGCAGATGTCCCAGTCTCCGTCAGCGCTGACCTGCTCATAAGTCTTTGGAGCATAGGTTTTCAGCATATCGTCAGACAGCGGTAAAAAGGCACCCTTTTGGGTATTCTCCCATGCATAAAGCCAGTCTGTAGCCGTTGTGATAATATCCAGGGATGTATCACCGCTTAATAACTGTACATTATACTGTGTCTGCCAGTCAGCCCACTCTACATAAGTTAATTGCAATTCAGCATTCACTTTTTCCGTAAGTATCTTATTCAGTTCCTTTAACATAGCCTCAAGTCTTCCGTTTGTAGGCTTGTTACCGAGCACAAGAAAATTAATCACTTCATGCTTGGAAGTATCAACTGCAGAGTCCTTACTTCCGTTGTCTTTACTTCCGGTATCGCTCTTTCCCTGATTTGTAGTAGATGCGTTATCACTGTTGTTTTTATTACCACCCCCGCTACACCCAGCAAGACTCAGCACCATAATTACTGAAAGAATCATTGCCATAATTCGTTTTGTCATGCTTTTCTTTCTCATTAAAAATCCTCCTCTGATAAAATAATTTATATGAATCCATCCTATGGAATCCACATCAGCCTTTCACTGCTCCAACTGTAATACCTGAAATAAAATACTTCTGTACAAAAGGATACAGGAATATAATGGGACCGGTTGCTACTACAGCCGTAGCCATTTTCAGCGTATTGGACGGCAGATTCGTTATCGAAACATTTGCACCTGCCAAAGAGCTTTTTAACGCATTTGCCGTATTGATTATATTATAAAGGTAATATTGCAATGGCTTATAAGTCACTGCTGATCCAAGATACAGAGAGGATTGGTACCACTCATTCCAATAGCCCAGAGCCAGAAACAGTCCGACTGTTGCAAGGGCTGGTTTAAGCATAGGAAAAATGAGTGATATGAAAATCTTAAAATCTCCTGCACCGTCTATCTTTCCTGATTCCGTTATTTCAAAGGGCACTGATTTAGTAAAATTCTTCATCAGGATAATCAGCCACGGTGTCATTAACAGCTGCAGGAATACAGCCAGATAGCTTCCTTTCAAATGCAGGTATCTGGATACCCAGATAAAGGTCGGTGCCATACCTGCTGAAAACAATGTTGTAAAATAGATAAAAAAGGAAAGCATATTGCGGAAATAAAAATCTTTTCTCTGCAGTGCATAACCGGTCATTGCTATCAGAAACAGACCTACCACCGTACCGCAGACAGCCATAATAATTGTTACGGCATAAGAGCCAATTATCATCTTCGGATAGCGGAACACCCAAATGTATGATGAAAGGGTGAATCCCTTAGGCAAAAGCCCGAAGCCTTCTTTGCTAATGACAGACTCCGTACTGAAGGAGGCTGAAACAATCAAAATAAAAGGAAGAAGGCATAATAATGTAAATAATAAGATAACAATATAAGAAATAAATTTTATAGAAACCGTGCTTCTGCTCTGTTTGATTTTTGTTCTGTTGTTTTCCATCCTGAAACCTCCTAGAATAATGCGTAATCCGGATCAATCCGCTTTACCAGCCAGTTGCTTAACATAACCAGCGTAAATCCAAAGATAGACTGATACAGACCAACTGCAGATGAGGTAGAAAAATTATTTTGAGACATCATCATACGATATACTGATGTTTCAATAATATCTGTAGTTGCGAATAATTGAGAATTGTTTCCGACAAGATTCCAGAACAATCCAAAATTACCTTTCATAATTCCGCCCAGAGCAAATAGTAACAGAATAACAAATGTAGGCTTGAGACTTGGAAGAATGATATAGCGGATTCTCTGCCAGCTGCTGGCGCCATCTACCTCGGCAGCCTCCACCATGCTTGAATCAATACCGCAAATAGCGGCAAAATATACTACTGAGCCATAACCCGTTGACTGCCATAACTGGCAGAAAACAATAATAAAAGGCCAAAGACCTGCACTGCTGTAAATTTTAAGAGGATTCCCCCCAAAAGCCTTAATTGCCGTATTTAACGCACCGGTATCATAATTTAAGATATTAAAAGCAATGGCTCCAATTAGAACTGCGGATATAAAGTAAGGCAGAAACATAATTGTCTGAGAAACCTTTTTGAACCATTTATTCCTGATTTCATTCAGCATGACTGCTAAAGTTATCTGAAAAATATTTCCAATAATAATGAAGGCCAAATTATACAAAAGAGTATTTTTTGTCAAATGCCACAATTCTCCGGACTTTACCAGGAACTCAAAATTCTTAAATCCTACAAAAGGGCTGCCGAAGATCCCATCTCTGAAGTTATAATTTGTAAATGCAATATATACACCCGGCAATGGTAAATAACTAAAAACGATAAAAAATACAACAGCCGGCATACACATTAGTAGCAAGGTCTTGCTATCTTTCAATATATTCCACATATTTTTCTTAGGGGCCTTTAATGCAGCCGCTCCTGTGCTGTTCTTCTTTGCTCTCACATTTTTCTCCTCCTACTTTTGAAATCGGTTTCAAATGATTCCTAAAAAATGGATTTCCTTAAAATTATCCAATATTTCTCTAAATACTACCAGTATCAATAAATTTAGCCAAATTCCCTAATGATAAAAACAGTATATAGTAAATATTTTTTTGAAACCCATTTCATATAAATTATTATATTCTCCTTTTTGTAGTTTGTCAACAAATAATATAGATTTTTTTTAATAAATATGTGCAAACGTTGATACGGCCTAAAAATAAAGAACCGCCCATTGTGCATTTTGCACGTTTAAGCGATTCTTCTTCTGCCGTTATTATCGGGGATTTTACTGCTCTATGCTCCTGCATGATTCCCTGATCACCAATTCAGGTGGAATCAATTGTAATTTAAGTGGTTTTTTCCCCTCAAGTGCTGCAATTGCAGTATCAACCAATGTATCACCAAATTTATCATAGTTATAACCCATATCAGTTAAACGAGGTGTGCAGGAATCTGCAATAAAAGTATTATCAAAGCTTGCTACGGAGATATCTTCAGGGATTCGGTAAGAATGCTGGCGTATTGACTGCACTATTCCAAGAGCCGTAAAATCGTTTATTGCAATAACGGCACTTGGCAATTCCATATTGCTTGCAAACAACTCATCCATGGCTTTGAGACCGCTTTCAACGCTATACCCCTGGGTCTCTACCATATATTCCTCGCGAAAGGGTATTCCATATTTTCTTAGGCTGCTGCGGTATCGAACACGTTTGGCGTATGTAGAATTAACATCCTTCCTGCCGCCCATTATGCAGATATTCCGGTGCCCGTTACTGATTAAATATTCCATTAAAATATCCATTGCCTGGGCTTCATCAATATTTACCTGGTAACAATCGCTGCCATCTAATTTACCGGTAATTACCACAGGAGTTGTATCAGCAATCTGGTTCATCTTTTCAACATAGGCCTCGTCTGAAACAAGCTCATCTACTTTACCGCCCATCAGAATCAGTGCATCAACCCTTTGTTCAAACATTTTCTGCAAATGATACTCTTCCAGATTCATATTATTCATGGAATTACTGAGCAAAAGTATATATCCTCTTTCACTGGCCGCCCGTTCACACTCCACTGCAAGGTTCGCATAGAAGGGATTGCGGATATCCGGTACCAGCAGCCCGATTATTTTTGACTGAGTACTGCTTAATCCGCGAGCCATTGCATTGGGGCTGAAACCATATTTTTGAATTAGTTCTTCGACCTTTATTCTTTTCTCATCGCTCACATTTGCGTTATGCGTCAAAACACGTGATACAGTTGCCGGAGAAACACCTGCTTCCTTGGCAATACGATAGATACTGACTCTTTCTCTTCCCATAGATTCTCCTGTGAATTATTGATTTCCTATCAGAACATAAGTATAATATACGAAACTGATTTTCACAATAGATTTCCAGTATTTTGTGTAAATCA
Source organism: Anaerocolumna jejuensis DSM 15929 (assembly GCF_900142215.1). Classification (GTDB taxonomy): domain Bacteria; phylum Bacillota; class Clostridia; order Lachnospirales; family Lachnospiraceae; genus Anaerocolumna; species Anaerocolumna jejuensis. The sequence continues at coordinate 151,334 of NZ_FRAC01000008.1, forward strand.
AAGGCGGTTGCTTACAATCTGATGCTGTTGATTTTACCTGAACTTTTTTACCATCTTAAGTTTTGTGCTCGAGTATTTTAAAACTCATTATACCACATTTTTTATGAACTTGGAATTTATTACTTTTGTATACTATATTCCAAACAACGGCTTTGTTTTGCTGTTAATAATAATTAACTAAGTAACAATATGGATTTAACATAGTACCCTTAATATTTTCCAACTATCTTAAGAATATCCTCTCCATACTTATTTACCTTTGCTTCCCCGAATCCGGCTACGGATGCCAGCTCTTCTTTCGTTCGTGGCATTTTGCTTATCAAATCTCTTAACTGATTATCATTACAGATATAATATGGCTTAATCTTTTCTTCACGGCTCTTTGCCAAACGATACGCCTTCAACTCCTGAAAGATTTCTGAATCTTTCAAACCGGTATCCGTGATTGCAGCTGCAGCTGTCTTGTTCTCAACTGCCTCGGCTTCAATCGGCTGAGCAGCACTGTCTCCCATTCTATATGTATCATATTTACTGGTATAATCCTTCTCGATTTCCTTATGTAATTCCAGATAGGAGTTTGCCCAGGTAAGAAGTCCCTCGTCCGATTCCTCAACTGCATTGGATTGCTTATATCCCTCTTTTATATAGCTTATTAACTGGTCTGCACGGATAACCCTGTCTTTTACTTCCTTTTTAGCATATTTGGCATTCAGAACAGTCTTAGGATTTGCTAATACAACTACAGATTTATTAAAATCCTCAAAGCATCTTTCAAACATAAGCTTTGCAAGGATATTATTCTTTTTGTCTGTTTTAATTTTCTTGATCAGCTCTAAATGACGCTGGTTTTGAGTGATGGGAGAATAAATGCCTTCCTTCTTCCTTTTCCCGTCGAATTCCATGGTCCGAATAAAATCTCCTGCATTATTGATTTCAATATTGCCGTATAAATTCTTGCATTCGATGATAAAACAGATTTTCCTTGTAAATACAAGATAATCTATCTGCGCACTTAAATCACCGCATTCCAAATAAATGTCATGAAGCACATACATTGGCATATGGCTGTTTTTTAATTCAAAGGCTATGTTATTCTCTCCGGATATCCCATATTCGAGGTACTTTATATCCTGTTTGATTTTAGCTTGCCCTTCTGGATTTAGCAGTGGCTCCAGCTTTTGTAATTTTTCTAATTGTATTTGGGCATTACTGCTCTCTTTCAAAAAAACTGGTTCTTTCATCCGATTAAATAATCCCATTAAATATTTCCTCTCATCTTTTCTGTAACATAGTACCACTATACCATGTTTTTCCTGTAGTTTAAACCCTTAAATTGTATATATATGGTTGTCGATAGTTGGTATAATACTTTAATTATAGTATTCCAATATATCAATATTCAGCTAATCTGGCTTTGGCTTCTACATATATAAAAAACCTTCAAACTAAAAATGCAGTCTGAAGGTTGGTTATAATTATATTATATAACTTGTTAATTTCCCGGTATACACATAAAAATTTATCTGACACCACAATATTTATTCCACTGAGAACATCCAGTTAACACCAAATCTATCCTGCAAGTGCCCATGAAGCTTTGCAAAAAAGGTGGGGCTAAGTTCCAGATATATCTTCCCGCCATCTTTTAACGTATACCATGCCTGCTGTATCATTTCTGCATTACCCGATGTCAGGGTAATATACATATTGTTTCCGAAGGTAAGCGCTTGTCCGCTGTCTGCACACATGATTTCTGTTCCGTCAATGACAAGCCTTGAATGCAGGACAAGGTTCAAATCCTCTTCTGCTACCGGAAAAGCGGGATTTTGAGGCATATCTTTATATTTCTGTAATCCGGTTACTTTTGTACCAAAAGCCTTTTCATAAATATTCAATGCTTCTTCACAGTTCCTGTTAAACATAAGATAATGACCTAACATATCAAATACCTCATAATTTTATTTTTTTTTAATATATGTTGAATTTCTCACTCTCATGGCTGACCAATCATCATCCAGTGAGATAAGTGATACACCTTCAAAGCCGTAAGGGAGGAGTGCTTCTCTTAAGGTATCCCTGTTGCAATCACACTTCTTATATTTCTTTGAGGTTCCCTTGGGATAGCAAATCCACAAAAATCCGTCACTCTGGATTGCACTTGTCAGACGCTGTCCTATGTCCGTAATTTCCTTTTGAGAATAAATAAATATCTGAATATAAGAATACTGACCATTGATGTCCTTCTCTACCATTCCATCATAGCCGCTTAAAACCTTCAGAAATTCTTCCGGGGGGTTCAAAACGGCAGCTATGTTGTACTTCTTTATTTTAAGTTTATCCAGAACGGTTTCATCCATTTTTGCTGCTCCTTTTATATTGATAACTTTGATAGCTCTAAGGTAGTAGAATATAACTGATGCTGCTATACATTTTCATCAGAAAATGGTGTAACTCCCATATTCATAGAAATCATCTCCAATACATTGACATTCTATGCGTATTAATTTATCTGATTTTTGCTGAATACCTATTTATGTGCGCCTGCGAGCCAGTCCAAAACCTGCTCCGCAGATTCCTCCTATGATATGGGCTGCATGGGCCACTCCATCCTTTGCTCCGATACTTAATACCTCACCTCCAAGATAAACGATGATGACCAATATCAGAGTGAGGGGGATTTTTCCATCCTTCATGCCAGACGCAGAGGATAGGACTATCATCATGAATACAATACCACTTGCACCTAATAAGATACTCCCCGGGTACAAAATAACATAAAATAATCCTGATACAAGGGCTGTAATGGCAATCATAAAAAGGAAATCCCTTGATTTATATTTTTCCTCCAGTATAGGCCCCAGAACCAGAAACAGAACCATATTTCCGGAATAATGGCTCCAATTTCCATGGCCAAGTACATGGCCGAACAGTCTGAAATAAGTCAATGGGTCCATCCAGGAAGAACGGTATACGCTAAACAGTAAATTCGTGGACAGTCCTCCTGTTAAATATCCCAGCAGCAGTACTGCCAGGGAAATAAACGTAAAAGTCAGTGTCACCGGTGAATTATATTGGAATTTTTCAAACAATCTCTTCATTTTATCTTTTCTTCATCCTTTAGCTTTTTAGTCCTTTCGCTTTCCTTCGTATTTTCATCAAAGGGATAAAATTTATTTTAACACAAACTTTTTCTTACTTCAATCAGTGTAGATAATTATGCCCAGGATATTTCCGGCTTTTGGCTGAAACACAGGGGTTCCCAGTGCATATTGGGGTACGGTTAGGTCTTCCCGATAGTTATATTTGAATGCATCAATGCGGTTATGCAAATCGTGCATGCATATCGGACGCCTTAGGCAGTACTTAGAACGAAAATAAGCTCCAAGACATTCTGGCTGTAACTCACCTGAGAATCTTGGAGCTATTTCACGATTTATTAAGTTTAAAAAAGAAAGGATTAAGTTTTAATTAAGCATCCCGTTTTTATATTTAGACCATTTCATTTACAGTTTTATATTTGTAAATTTTTTCAGCATGGTTTTGTTCTTCAGTCTGAATGTCATTCAAAAGTTTTCTGACATCGGAATTTCCAAACTGGAAAAGGTCATAATTATAAGCCGATGCAACATATTTCTCGGTAGTAATAGCATCCGTGCATAAAAACTTATCATTGTCCTTATCTGTCTGATTAAAGCTGCCGGCATAGGATGCTGTCGGATTATAATCTTTGCCTGCTGTGTCATTGGAATTAACTGAAGGTACTGTTCCATTAAGGAGTTGTGCTAAGGAATCAAAATGCTTCTGCTCTTCCTGCTTAATAGATTTGAATAGATTTTTTAACTCTGTATCTTTCGCAGAATTCTCATTTTTTGCATACTTTTCAATGCATAATTTTTCCTGATCCTGTAAATCTCTTAGAATAAAGCGCTCTTTTTCTGAAATATTAATCATATCAATTTTGTATATTATAAGTGATTTTTTATATGATTGAATTCACCTATAATACAATCTCCTTTTATATTTTTCAATCCAACTATATTATTATTAATTTTAAGGTAATTATTCATAAATAAGGTAATTGATGGATAAATCCTCTCTGCATGGTATTTTTTTTCAAAAGTTGGGGTAATATTGTTAAAAACCGGCTGTCAAAATCACATGCCGGTAAATCACATCAAACTCCTTAATATGATAAAAATTTATACATTTACCTCAGCCTGATAAAACTTTTGCCATACTGCTTTTATTGTCTATAGTTATTTTTTGTGAGTATGGATAAAATAAAAATTGTAAAAAATAAAAAAAAGTGAGGTATTACGCATGTATTATTCCAGTGGAAACTATGAAGCATTTGTACGCCCTGAAAAACCCGAAGGGGTTGACCGTAAATCCGCTTATATTATCGGTTCCGGTCTGGCCGCTCTCTCTGCGGCATGTTTTCTTGTTCGTGATGGGCAAATGGACGGGAAAAGGGTACACATTCTCGAAAAAGATCCTATTCCTGGCGGTGCCTGCGACGGCTACGAGTATGAAAACCTCGGATATGTAATACGTGGCGGCCGGGAGATGGACAATCACTTCGAGTGTATGTGGGATTTGTTCCATTCCATCCCCTCCATTGAAACCGAAGGTGTCAGCGTGCTAGACGAATACTATTGGCTTAACAAGCATGACCCGAACTATTCTCTGATGCGTGCTACGGTTAACCGTGGTGAAGATGCCCACACGGACGGCAAATTCGGCTTGTCAGAGAAAGGCTCAATGGAAATTATGAAGCTTTTCTTCACACCGGATGAAGATCTCTACGATAAACGAATCACTGAGGTTTTTGACAATGAAGTTCTGAATTCAAACTTCTGGCTGTACTGGCGTACCATGTTCGCTTTTGAAAACTGGCACAGTGCACTTGAGATGAAGCTTTACATTAAACGTTTTGTTCATCACATAGGCGGGCTGCCTGACTTCAAAGCTCTTCGCTTCACAAAGTACAACCAGTATGAATCCATGATTCTTCCCATGATTAAGTATCTTGAATCCTTTAATGTCCAGTTCCATTACAATACCAAGGTTGTAAATGTAGAATTTGATATCCAGAAAGATAAGAAAACAGCTAAGCGTATTGTTGTTAACCACGACGATGTTGAGGAATATATTGATTTAACAGAAAATGATTTAATGTTCATAACAAACGGCGGCTGCGTTGAGAATTCCAGCCTCGGAAGCCAAGATAAGCCCGCTTCCTTTAAGCATGAAATTAAAGCAGGCGGCGGATGGGATATGTGGCGTAAGATTGCGGCACAAGATCCTTCATTCGGTCACCCGGATAAGTTTTGCAAAGACCCGGAACAGACCAATTGGATGTCCGCTACCGTAACGACACTGGATGATCGTATTCCTCCGTACATCCGTAAGATCTGCCAGCGTGATCCTTTCAGCGGCAAGGTAGTAACCGGAGGTATCGTCACTGCCAAAGACTCCAACTGGCTGCTCAGCTGGACCTTTAACCGCCAGCCTCATTTCCGTAATCAGCCAAAGGATCAGCTGGTAGGATGGATTTACGGTCTGTTTAGTGATAAGCCCGGTAACTTTGTCAAAAAGACAATGCGCGAATGCACCGGAAAAGAAATCTGTATGGAATGGCTGTATCATATGGGAGTTCCTGAAAGTGAAATCGCAGATTTGGCAGAACACAGCGCAAATACAATTCCCTGCATGATGCCTTATATTACCGCCTTCTTCATGCCCCGCAGTGCAGGTGACCGTCCTGCCGTTGTGCCGGAGGGCAGCGTAAATTTCGCATTTCTCGGACAGTTTGCTGAAACAGTTCGTGATACGATCTTTACAACCGAATACTCTGTCCGCACCGGTATGGAAGCTGTCTACACGCTTTTGAATATTGACCGCGGTGTACCTGAGGTCTGGGGCAGCACCTACGATGTACGTGATTTATTGAACGCTACCGTAAAAATGAACGACGGTAAAGGTCTTTCTGATATGGATCTCGGATTAAAGAGAAAAATTGCTCTGAAAGAGGCTCTTAAAAAGGTAGATGGAACCGATATAGAAAAGTTGTTAAAGGAATATCATATTATCTGATTTTATCAGTGAAACAGGAAAAGAGGAAGCTGTCTGCTTGACAGCTTCCTCTTTTCCTTCTATAGCATCCTGATTATCCAGCCTTACCATTTTCGTATTAATTGTTTTTACTACTCTCCAAACATCTTTTTAACTACGCCTGCTATCAAATCACCAATCAGGTAATATCCTTCCCTGGAACAATGCAGCTGGTCCCCGTTATAAGGATATGGCGTGATATCTGTGTATTCCTCCAGCACAACTGCCCCATTTCTCTTCTGATAGTAAGTCTTTCCCCTTTCATAGGAAACCCTTTCCATCGAAACGGGATTTCCCAAAGGGTCCAATAAAAAGGGGGAGTAATTTTCATTTGCTTCTTCCCGGCAGGCACCGTAGATACTCCAGGTATACTTATTTATTCCGCTGTTATGCCATAAGTCACAGACAGCAATGTTATTTCTTTGTGCAACCTCTTTCATCCTACCGGAAAGGGACTCCATTGTTCTGCCTGTTCCTGCCGGGAATTCTCCGTAACCGTCCGCATCAATATATGGATAACGTCCGGCACAATGGGGTGTTACAATTAAAAGCCGGCAGGAAAGATTTTCTGCCTTCCTAAGTTCCTCGTATATTCTGTTAATACAATACTGCATCATACCTGCAATCGTAATTCCTGTTTGATTCTCTGGGGAATAGCATTCTCCTGGAATCCCATCCGGTATGCCTCTGTTATTGTAACCGGCATAAAAAATAATCAGATCCATCGGACGGACAAGCTCTGAGGACAAAGGAGCCAAGTTTCCTTCCGCCCCTACCCCTCCATCAACTATTTCCAACATGCCAAGGCCTCCTTTGCAGTGACGGTGAACATTGCACTGCAGTTTTTCCGCAAGTCTGGCTGGCCATATACCAGCTTCCGTCATACTGTCGCCCATGCATAAGATATTCCTTTTTTTCATGTTTTCCATGGGCTACTCTTCTTTCCCATCCGCATATTGAATACCCGCCATCTGATGACCTTCTATTTTTTCTACCTGAAAACGAATATAGCCATTCTCCTGTGTAAAGGCTGCCGGTTCTTCCTCCGGCAGTAAATATACTCCTGAAACCTTTCTGTTACCTGTAAATATACGAATTTCCGTATGGTATAAAGGAATTACATCTTCTATCGTTGAAATATCCTCCGAACGTTTTTCCGTTATGTAATGCAATAGATGGAGTATATCCCGATGAAAGTCCTTTTGGGTATTTAACGTACATAAAAGCGTAGAAGGGCCGTTATGGGATACCAATGGATTAGGAAGCAATATATCCAGCATGTCTTTTACCATTTGTTTACACCATACCGCCGAATTTTTTCGATATAATCCAAACAGAGGGTGGGCGCAATAAATCACATTCCCCTTTCTGGTAACTTCCGGCATATGGACCCTGCCGGAGGACGGAGCATGCTGGTGGCTGCAGAACTTCTCTCCTCCCCGTTCAAAATAAGGCGCTATCCGGTCCATTAATACTTCTGCCTGTGCTGCTTCTATATCATTTCCTCTTTCATACATTACAAATTCTTCTTTTGGAAGATTCTTTCCGATGATATCGTTTGGCATTACAAATTCACGGCTGAATACGGACCTGCCCATGTACTTTATGCCGTAAAGTCCGCTAATACCATCCTCCGGCAGGCAAGCATCGTAGGTGCCAAGAAGGCAGCCTCCCTTACCGACGTAGCCGGATAATATGGTTTCCAGTCTTTTGCTGTAGGGGATACCATCGGGTAAGATAACGACCCGGTAACCGTCAAGCTCCGCATCCGAATCCACAATATCAAACTGACAGGACAATTCCTGCAGCATTCGGACGGCACCAATCAAGGCTTTCGGAATGACCAGGTCTTTTACGGTATGGTCTAAATATTCTACCGGTGTCAGAATTGCAATCTCTGATTTTGCTGCTGCTCCTATGCAGTACTTTTCCTTTTCGGCAACACTTTTATAAACACTTCCAATCAACTCATAGGTAGCTTTCGAAAGCTTTCCCAAAGGATGCAGCTGGTCCCCCACCGAGCAGCCGGTTCCCATTGCAAGCATCTGGAAGCACTCATATTCCAAGGCCGCTTTATTCTTTAAGGAATGAAAATCCCCCCAATAGGTATGGAATTTACCGGTCATTCCAATAATCTCTTTGCCGAGTGTTCTGGCATAACGGACAACCGCAGGGAAATGGTCATATCCCCAGCTGCCGCTGGGAAGCGATTCCAGCTCCAGATGGCTGTAAGCGTCAAAGGCTCTTTTGGAATCTGTGTCAAAACGGGAGTCATTATAAAATATCGATATCCCCGGTGCATTTGCCCAGATAAATTCCGATATTTCCTCCTTGAATTCCTCCAGCATAATTGCCGCATAGCTTTCTCTTTCTTTTTTGCTGTCTGGGTCTATATTGTGCTCCAGCATTTTTTTACGGCAATGGTCACAGCAGCAATCCACCTGTACAACAATATCCATGAAAATGCCATCCAGATTATCCGTTCCCACCACATCGATAATATCCAGTAAATGCTCCTTCAGGAAATCACGGTATCCGCTGTTAAGGCAGATTGCATTATAAAAGTGGGGCTCCAAAACCTCCTGCATATTGATAAAATCGCCCTTCTCATCCACACAGAGCCATTCCGGGTGCTCTCTCATAACTCTGCCATCCCATCGGATCGTAGTATATACAGGCACTTTAATGCCATTCCTGTGGCAGGCCTCTATCTGCTCCAGCAGCAGATTATGATTGGCAAGCTCCGGATGTATCAGCTCAGGGAATTTCTTTGACGGATAATAGAGCCATCCGTGATGGCATCTTGCAAAGCAGGTTATTGAATCTACATAAGCCTCCTTTAAGGTTTGTGCAAACTCCTCCGCCTGAAAATCCTTTCCAATATCCTGAATATATTCACTTGTATGAAAATCAAGGTGAACCTGTCGGTATCTTAATTGTTTCATCTGTTATACCTATCCATATCGCAAGAGGGCTTACGATACTGCCGCTATATATGGGTTGAAAGCCTTTTTCGCGGTATCCTTTCTGTTTTATATTTACTTCCAACCTTAAACCTTTTTTCTTGTCAATCCGGTTTTCCTATTCCTTCACTGCTCCGGCGGCTAAGCCTCCTTCCACCTTTTCCTGGAACAACAGGTAAAATACCATGGGGACGGCTACGGTTATTACAATGGCAGCCATTAACAAGCCATATTCCGTTCCTCTTTCCCCGTTGAAATTCAATATTCCCAGAGCTATGGGCTTTAAATTCCTGTTCTTAATAAAGAGAAGGGGGAAGAGCACATTATTCCAGCCATTCAGAAAATTGAAAATGGAGACCGTTGCAATTGCCGGCTTGGTAAGCGGCAGCATGACGCGCATATATACCTGAAAATAGGTGGCACCATCCATAAATGCAGCTTCCTCCAGGGATTTATTCACACCTTTCATATAATTCGTAAGGACAATGATGCTAAAGGGCAGATTAAAAGCTACATAGACCAATACCAGAGCCAGTATATTATCCGAAAGCTTAAATACTCCGATTATGTAGGAGATAGGAACCAAAACCGTATGCATGGGAATCATCATCCCAAGCAGAAAGAAAACCGATATGAATCCATTGAATTTAAACGCGAACCTCGACAGGACATAGGATGCCATAGAGGAAACCACTGCAAGAAGAATAACGGAGGCTCCCGCCTGAATGAGACTGTTCAAAAAATAGCGGCTCATATTGGCACCTTTCCAGGCTCCCACATAATTGCTCCATTGCAGGGATTTTGGAAATGCGAAGGGTGCTGAGAATATCTCAATCTTGGTTTTAAAGGAGGATAACAGGGTAAAAGCCATGGGTGCTGCAAAAACCAAGGCCATCGCTATTAGAAAAAGATACATTACCGTCTTTTTTACTGATAATTTCTTAACCATTTCTTTTCACCTTCCTGTCTTCCCGGCCCTTCATAAGCCCATTGCTCAATAAGGTCCCTATCAGGCAGATGCCGAATATGATAACGCCGATTGCACTGCCCGTACCATAGTGCTTATATTTGAAGGACTCATTGTAGAGTAAGGTCGTAGGTAAATTAGTCAGTCCGTTAGGCCCTCCTCCGGTCATTGCAAAAACCAGATCAAATACCTTAACGGAACCTATAATATCCATTAAGATACACATGAAAATCGTAGACTTCAGCATAGGTACCGTAATAGAAAAGAATTTTCCCAGGGAATTGGCTCCGTCAATAGCTGCCGCTTCATATATATCAGAGGGTATGGTAGTAAGCCCTGCCAGGATAATGACCATATAATATCCGATACCGGCCCATATATTAACAAAAATAATGGCATTCATAGCCGTTTTTGTATTCACCAGCCAGGGTGTCACCAATTGCTCCAGGCCAACCATACTGAACAGGGAATTTAAGGCTCCGGTGGGCATAAAAACAAAATACCACATGAGGCCGACTGCTGACAGGGGGAATACGGTTGGTACAAAGAACAATACCTTAAATATACGGTATCCTCTGCATTTAGTATTAAGAGCCACTGCCAGAAGCAGGGCAATGGGTGTGTGAAAAATCACACTGAATACGACCATTTTCAGCATATTCTTTAAGGCCAGGATAAAATCCGGATTGGCTGATACCTCAACAAAATTCCGAAAGCCTACAAAATTAATCTTGGAACCGGCTATCCCATTCCAATCCACCAGGGAAAAATACAGGGCTCCAAACAATGGCGCTATCTGAAATACAATGTAAATGAGCAAGGCAGGCAGAAGAAATAAAGAAACCCCAAACACCCGCTTTTTATTTCTTATTTTAATCATTTTAACCTCTTTCTAATATCGGGGATTCCAGGCCTTATTTATTTCCGGGATGTCCGGGCCTTTAATATCCGGGATGTCCAAGCCGTTTTTGATATCCTGGATTTCTAAGCCGTTTTAGATATCCGGGACATCTGTCTTTTTAGATATCCCTAAGCCATTACCCCCAGCCTGAATAAGATTTGGCATCAAGCTTCTTATAACATCACCCGTGTAAGGAATACGTAATTTCATTAACGCTCCCCACGGGTGTAACGTTATCCTTTAAGGGCTGGCGGTCTCTTATTTGTTTATATCAATCTCCGACTGAATTTCTGCTGCCGCTGCTTCTGCTGTTGCATCGATGAACATGCTGACAATGGAATTACGTGTCCTGTCCTGCATGGAGGGCAGCGGATCAAAGTCAAATACATCCACACCTACACCTGAAGAATTTTTACCCAAAGCAACATTCTTAACCAAAAGGGGCGGGCATTTTGATTCATCCAAATCCATATCCGTTCTGGGTATAAGTACACCGGCCTCTTCTGCAAATCTTTTCGCTGCTTCTTTGCTCGTCAGCATTTTAATAAGCTCTACGGTCAGCTCTTTTTCTTTTCCTTCCAGCTCTCCGTTAATCATATAGCAGCCTAAAGTCTGCATATTTTCATTTTTAAATTCCGGTTTTTCTTCAAAATACGGAAAGTTTGCTACGTCAATGTCCTTTGCCACAGGTGTCTTTGCTTCGTCTGTAAAATTCGTAATATTCCAGGGACCGGTTATTACCATTGCCGCTTTTCCCTGCTGAAATTGCATCAGGGCAATATCATCTGTCATGCCAGCTGCACTTTTATCAAAAGCACTGGCGTCAACCAGGTCTTTTACATATTGAAGTGACTGGACAACGTCCTCATCCGTCCATTTCTTCTCTCTGCTTCCTAACAGCTTGGCCCCATTTGTACCAACCCATTTATAAAAAATCTGATCATGGAGGTGTCCGGCCATATAAGTACTCTGGGCTCCCATTGCCAGGGGCGTAACGCCGCTTTCTTTTAATTTCTCAATTACTGCCAGGAATTCTTTCCAGGTCTCAGGAAACTTGTCAATTCCGGCCTTTTGGAACAGGGCTTTGTTATAATAAACACCTATTACACCTGATTCCATAGGTATCGCATAGGTACCTTCATGTCCCGGCACCTGAAAATAGCTGAGGGAACCCTCCGTAAAGCCTCCTCCCCATTGGGAATCCTGTTCCAGATAGGATGAAACATCCAAAAGTAATCCGTTGTCGATATAATCTGCCAGATTGGCAACTCCCTGGATACGGAATATATTGGCCAGGTTACCGGATGCAATATCGGCAGCCATCATACTGTTAAAAGCACCTTCGTCACTTTGTGAATCATCAACAATTGTTACCTGGGGGTGCTTGCTCTTGAATTCATCTAAAATCTGATTAAAGATTTCCACCTGCTTTGAAGTACCCGCTATTCTGGTCAATATCCGGATTGTTACAGCCTCCTCCTGAGCTGAACCCTCGGTTTTAACACCAGTTTTCGGGGTATCATTATTGGTTCCTCCACTTTTGCCGCAGCCTCCCAGCAAACCGCCTATTACCATAACAGATAACAGGACTGCCATAAGTCTCTTTTGTTTCATTACTTTACCTCCCATAGAGTTGTTTTTTTGCTACAATCACATTCTAAAGTATTCCCTGTTTTTGAAGAATGGTCATTTTATTGTTTTTATGTATATTTTCTAGTTGAGATTTTGCAGCTTTTTAGTTAAGATTGACAAAGCTTTTTTTACTCACTAATATATAATATAGAATATCTTACAATTTGAAAATAATAAAGGTGGCCAATGAAAAAAACACATACCAATACTTTAAAAACAAAATTCTTTCTTTCCATGAGCTTGATGGTCACAATCATTGTGATCATATTGCTGGGCTGTATATTACCCATTTTTTATAACCAATTTCTGAAACAGCGCACGGAATCCTCTCTGAATCAGTTAAGCTATATTAAGAACCAATTGAACTATTATTTGTTTTCTATGGATAATTACTCTAAAATGATTATTACAAATGAAGATGTTCAAAAGGATGCTCTGAAATACAGGGATACTCCGGATAAATTTACAGCAAAGGATAAAAAAAATATGCAGACCGTTACCCGCAAATTCATCCAGTCCATACCCTATATTCATTCAGCTTCCATTTATGCCCCCGACCTGGCCTTAACCGGAACAACGGCAGTAGCCAGCTACCCTTCCTCCCTGGAATCGGTATTGCCCTGTGATTCTCCTAAATTTTTAATAAGAACCAAGTATTCCAATATCACCCTTCGTACTCCCATACAGACCCTTTCCCAGATAAGACCTTTTTATGATATTTCCTCCGGTTCCTTATTGGGCTATATTGAAATCAGTATTCCTGAAAAAGAGATTGCCGCCATATACCGTTCCAATTCTTCCTCCACAAGCAGATTTTTTATCGTGGACAGAGCAGGCCGTGTTGTAAGCACCGATGGTTCCTATGCTCTTGAAAGTGAATTTACTCCTTTTACTGCCCTGAAATCTAAAGTTCCCACAAGGTTTCAGATCAGCGGTAATGCCATATGCTTTACTACTTATCTGGAATCACTGGATTGGTATATCATCAACATGGTGGACCTTGCCGAATTTTACCGTCCCATCTACATGATTTTATTTATTACCGCCGCCATAAGTTTCCTGTGCATGGCCATTTCCCTGCTGGTCTCCAGAAAGATTTCAGATACGATTACAAAGCCCTTATACCATCTTATTACACACATTCAGAAGGTAAAGCAGGGCCACTGGATACCTATGAATGAAAAGCCCGATGATACGGATATCGGCCTTTTGTTCAGCGAATTTGACAGTATGATTATTGCCCAAAAGCAGCTGACAGACCAATTGCTGGATTCCCAGAAGCTCAAAAATAAAATATCCCTAGAGCTGCTGCAGCAACAGGTAAATCCCCATTTTCTCTACAATACCCTGGATAATATCTGCTCTCTTGCAGAGCTGGATGAAAAGGAGAACCTCATTCGTATTGTAATGAATCTTTCAAAATTTTACCGGGGAAGCTTGAGCAGCGGTAATTTCCTGATTACCATCCGGGATGAACTGGAAATTACCAGGTCCTATATCCGCATTATGCAGGTGCGCTACTATAATAAATTTGAATTTTCAATTGACTGCCCGGAATATCTGTATTCCTTTTCCTGCCTGAAACTGCTGTTACAGCCCATTGTTGAAAACAGTATTTATCACGGAATAAAAGAATTGAGCCATAAAGGAATTATTTCTATCCGGGTGCAGGCTGTGGGAGAAACTATTCTTTTTCAAATACAGGATAATGGTCCTGGAATCCCTCCGGAACTCAAAGAAGAAATCTGGAATTATCCGGAAGGGCATTTTGGGATTAAGAACATACACGAAAGAATACGGCTCCATTATGGATTGGAATACGGACTTTCCATGGAAAATGCCCCGGAAGGCGGACTCATCACCACTATTGCTATTCCCAGACAGGGAGGAGGACCAGCATGACAACCAATTTAGTGATTGCAGACGACGAATATTTTATCAGACAGAAAATAAAGAAGCTGATTCCTTTTGAGGAGCTTGACATAGAATTTATCGGAGAATGTGAAAATGGCTCAGAAGTAATCGAATTACTATCGAAATGCAGAATAGATATAATTTTACTGGATATCCGCATGCCCAAGTTTTCTGGCATCGAGGTTGCCAAATATGTCTTTGAACATCATTCGGACAGTAAGATAATTATACTTTCCGGTTTTAATGATTTTGAGTATGCCCGTACCACCTTTCGTTACGGAGTTTTTGACTATCTCTTAAAGCCCGTTGAGCCCGATGCATTGACTGCCGCCCTGAAAACCTGTGTTCAAAAGATAACTCTGGAGGCGGAGCAGAAGGAGCAGCTGGCCAAATACTATCATTACAGGAAATGTATGAAATTATCCGATGTCCTGCGGGGCAGCCTTGAGCTAAATTCCCTGCAGCACCAGTATCCGGAAATTAGACAGGCCGAATATTCCCTGTTCGAAGGGGTATATACCGTTATGGAGTGCGAAACCACGGCGAAAGAGCTTGCCGCACTGTATCAGGAACAGGGTGTGGACTGTGAATATTTTATTGAGTCAGAACACATATTTTATATTCAATTCTTCTTAAGGGATGATACCCTTGAGGCCCTATGCCGCTACCTGTGCAAGAAATTTGCTAAAGATACGAATACCCGCTGCTATTTTGCGTTCAGCAGTATATTTCCCATTGAGGAAAAGTGGGAGCCCCACCAAAAGGAAGCCCTCTTTTTACTGGGCGACCGCTACTTTGGCAGCGGTCCGGATTTGACAAAGCAGCTGATGGTGGCACAGCCTCCTCAGCCAATACCGGAAATATCGGATATCCGACATTCACTCCTGCTGATTTTAAATACCAATGACATTTCCGGATTTAAAAAGTATTTGGAGCATTTATTTCATATAATCGGAGAAAGGAAGTCCTGCCATTATTTAAATCTGGTGGTGGCGGAAATTCTGCTGACCTTCTCCATCCGCTATCCGGACTCCAAATTAACAGGGTACAGGCTCCACGATTATATTAATGCAATCATAGCGGAAGATTATCTTCTGGAAGAATTAAAAAACACCATATGCTCCTATGGATTAAAGTATATGGACAATGCCGGTGCCATTCCTTCGGATTTGATGCTCAGTAAGAAAATCACTGCCTATATACAGGAGCACTTTACCGAACACGATTTATCCGTAACGAAATTAGGCCTTATTTTTCAATTAAATGTCTCCTATATGGGAAGTGTGTTCAAGAAGACCAACGGCCAGTCCCTCCTGCAGTATATTACCTTTGTCCGCATGGAGGCCTCCCGGAAGCTCCTTATGAGCAATCAGTATAAAGTTGGAGAGGTTGCAGAAAAGGTCGGCTTCACGGATGTATTTTATTACAGCAAGCGGTTCAAAAAAATGTACGGATATTCTCCCAAGGATTTTATATCCTTGAACAACCAATCCCTATAACCCCAGTTTCCACAGGCATCCTGCAAAAGGCTATTGGCTATTCTACCTTTCCAAGCAGGAAGCTTATGATTAAAATTACAAATACAAGTATCGTGATGCCTACGTAAAGATAATCTTTTTCCTTAAGAAATACTATGACGGAAACGCCTACCCGGAATACCGGTGTCAGAATCAGGATAAACAATCCGGTCAGGATGATGGCATAGGGCTTCAGTAAAACAAGCCCTTTAAAAATCTCTGCCAGAGCTGTGGGATAGGCGCTGCCTGCATAACCGCTGCGGCCAGTAATCAGAAACATAAGAAAACCAATAAGTATCACAATGGCACTGGCCAGAACACCGATTTTCAGTGATTTACTGATTATGATTTCAACATCTTCTATGCCGTTTTTCTCCATGAGGCTGTTTTTCTCCTCGAGGCATTTTTTCTCCTCGAGGCCCTTTTCCATATTTCCCCGTAGCTTTTCACTGTTTGTAAGCTTTGATTTTTCTTTTGCCATTAGAGCTGAACCCCCTTTACAATCATCTGAATGGATACAAACAAAAGCACCGGTATAAATATCCACCGAATGGTTCTGCTCTTAAGCCGCTGCATGGCACGTGTTCCCACCGTTGCCCCCAAAAGGACACCAAGTGCCACCGGGGCTGCAATCTTAGGGTCAATATCCCCGCGCAGAAAATAAACACCGGCACTTGCTGCGGCAGTAACACCAATCATAAAGTTACTGGTAGCACTGGAAACCTTAAGGGGCAGCTTCATAAAAAAGTCCATTGCCATAACCTTAAAGATGCCGCTGCCAATACCAAGCAGTCCTGAAATCACCCCTGCCACATACATCATGCCAAGGCCGCCCCAGACACCATCCACGTTATAGGCAACCTGCTGATTAAGTACTTTATCGTAATATTCACCGTTCAAGGAAAGCTTTCCGGCCAACGGATGGTTTTTCACATCCTGGGGCAGCTCCGCCTTCGTTTTCCTGAGCATTGTGACCGCTGAGTATAGAAGCAGAAGCCCAAATATAACATATAAGTATTTCGGGTCCAGAATACCGCTTAAGAAGGCACCGGTAATGGCACCAAGGGTCGTTCCGATTTCCAGGAACATGCCAATCCTTACATTGGTAATTTTATCTTTCAGATAGGCTATAGCCGCTCCGCTTGAGGTAGCAATTACCGATACAATACTGGCGCCTATAGCATACCGGATATCAAGGCCGAACATTAACGTAAGGGCAGGTGTGATAATAATTCCGCCTCCCAGTCCTAACAATGCTCCCAGAAATCCCGCACATATGGCTACTAAAAATATTTTAATGGCAATGACCGTAAACATGCTTCCCACTTTTCCTTTCTACTTGAGTACCCTTCTGTTATTATGCTTTTTTCTGCTTTTAAAAATTCAGGCTAATTCCATGCCTTTATTTTTCATACCTAGTATATCGTTTTCAAATTAGCTGGTAAAACATGACTTTTTGTGCTATACTTGTACCATAAACGTTGGAGGTGCAAGTTATGGCAAGACCATCAAAATATTCCTGTATCAATCTCAGTGCCGATGAGGTCAGCAGATTGACCGATATAACAAGCTCAAGAACAGAAATGGTGCGCACTGTTCAAAGGGCAAAGATTATACTACTTACAGCAGAAGGTATTTCAGTTACTGCCATAGCAGATAAGCTTGACCTCAACCGT
>NZ_FRAC01000008.1:169027-410877 GCF_900142215.1 Anaerocolumna jejuensis DSM 15929
AATGGATATACACAGATGACCAAGGGGGTTGTATTGGCATTTTGTCTCAAGAGGTTCCTTATGACACTTAAGCGGCAGGAAACGTGACTAGGTAAAGCAATGCCACTGTTTGAGCTTGATAACTAACACAGCCCTATTTGTTACAGCGAGTTTGGCATTGATTTGCCTGCCAGTCACGTTTTCTGCCGCTTTAGTGGAATAAGGGTTCTCGCGTAACAAAAGGTCAATACAACCCCCTTGGTCATCGTCCGGTCCCATAAACTTCCTTCATGCATCTGTCGTGGTTAATATATACGCCAAACCCATGAAGCCCAATTATGGAACCAAGCTTTATCAATTTAACTCATTAAAATATCTTTGTCCAAAAAAAGATGGCGAAATCCCCGTTACAGGAATTTCGGCCATCCTAAATCTGTCATTATTTAGCGTAATCCGTCACTCTTGATTCTCTGATTACATTTACCTTGATCTGACCCGGATATTCCAGTTCAGATTCAATCTGCTTTGATATGTCACGAGCAAGTAAAATCATGTCCGCATCGGTAATCTGATCCGGTACAACCATAATTCGAACTTCCCTGCCTGCTTGTATCGCAAAGGACTTATCTACTCCCTTAAAGCTATTGGAGATATCTTCTAATTGTTTCAATCTGTTTGTGTATGTTTCTAATGTTTCTCTTCTGGCACCTGGTCTCGCAGCCGAAATGGTGTCCGCAGCCTGTACGATGCACGCAATCAATGATTCCGGTTCCACATCTCCGTGATGTGATTCCACTGCATTAATTACAATCGCAGATTCCTTATACTTTCTGCATAAATCAACACCGATTTGAATATGTGAGCCTTCCATTTCATGGTCAACAGATTTACCAATATCATGCAGTAATCCGGCTCTCTTTGCCATTCTGATATCAACGCCTATTTCTCCGGCAAGTAAACCGGATAACTGAGCCACCTCAATCGAATGTTTTAAAGCATTTTGTCCATAGCTTGTTCTAAACTTCATCTTACCGAGAAGTCTCACAAGTTCAGGATGAATTCCATGAACACCAACCTCTAAAGTTGCTGCTTCACCTTCTTCACGAATCATGACCTCAACTTCCTTTTGAGCCTTTTCTACCATCTCTTCAATTCTGGCAGGATGAATTCTTCCATCCACGATCAGCTTTTCAAGGGCAATTCTTGCCACTTCTCTTCTGATGGGATCAAAACCGGATAAAATAACGGCCTCAGGGGTATCATCTATGATAAGATCCACTCCCGTAAGGGTTTCCAGGGTACGGATATTTCTTCCTTCCCTTCCGATTATTCTTCCTTTCATCTCGTCATTTGGAAGCTGTACAACGGATATGGTAGTTTCCGCCACATGATCTGCAGCGCATTTCTGAATAGCGGTAACAACATAATCCTTTGCTTTTTTGTCTGCTTCTTCTTTTGCTTTGCTTTCAAGTTCCTTAACTAACATTGCAGTTTCATGCTTAACTTCATCTTCAACTGTCTTTAAAAGATATTCTTTCGCTTGCTCGGAGGTAAGTCCTGAAATTTTCTCCAGTTCCTGCAGCTGCTGTGCATGAAGCGCTTCTGCTTCATTCTTGACTTTGTCAAGTTCAGCTTCCTTTGCAGTAAGTCTGGATTCTTTCTTCTCAAGTGCTTCGATTTTTCTGTCTAAGGTTTCTTCCTTGGACAGCACCCTTTTCTCATAACGTTGAACTTCTGCTCGTCTTTCCTTGCTTTCCTTCTCTAACTCATTTTTAGTCTTTAAGGACTCTTCTTTTGCTTCGAGTAAGGCTTCTCTTTTCTTAGTTTCAGCCGTTTTTAAAGCTTCATCTATGATTTCCCTTGCTTTTTCTTCCGCAGAACCAATCTTAGCCTCTACGACTTTGACATGGTAGGAAATAGCAAGTTTCCAGACAAGAGGAACAGCGATGGCCAGGGTTACTAATATAGCAATAACTATCTGTACAACCGGCACTGGAGCACCTCCTTATTGAATTTTCATTGTACGAATATACAACATATAAATTTTATACTGTTTTAATGACTATGTCAAGTATCCCCATTAAATTTTTATGCATTATGTCATATTTCACCGAAAATAATCAAAAGGAATGGGAAATCTTACACGATTCAAACAAGGCGTATCAGCCCTCTGCCAGTTCTCCGAAATAGTAAAATCCCTTGCACTGGGAAAGCTTGACTTTAACCAGCTTTCCTATTAAATCTTCCGGTCCTTTGAAATGAACCAGACTGTTATTGCTTAACCTTCCGGTCAGCAAAGAAGTATCCTGGGAGTTTATCTCTTCAACTAAGATTTCTTCCTCTGTTCCTTCCATTCTGCCTGTCATTTCACCTGCTATTCCCTGTACTGTTTTTAACAGCCTGTCAAACCGCTCCTTAGCTACCGCTTCCTCTACCTGGTTTTCCATTACGGCAGCAGGAGTACCGGAGCGCTTGGAATAAAGGAAGGTATAGGCACTGTCATAGCGCACCTTC
The DNA here is from genome assembly GCF_900142215.1 of Anaerocolumna jejuensis DSM 15929. Taxonomy (GTDB): domain Bacteria; phylum Bacillota; class Clostridia; order Lachnospirales; family Lachnospiraceae; genus Anaerocolumna; species Anaerocolumna jejuensis. The sequence goes on from NZ_FRAC01000008.1 coordinate 171,521, forward strand.
TCGACCACTTCCAGTGTTTCCAGGAAATCCTCCTCTGTTTCACCTGGAAAGCCTACAATGATGTCCGTGGTAAGAGAGATATCCGGCATGGCAGTTCTGATTTTTTCAGCCAGGTTCAAGTAACTTTCCTTGGTATAATTCCTGTTCATTTTCTTTAAGACCTCTGTGCTGCCGGATTGTACCGGAAGGTGCAGATGCCTGCATATCTTCTTGGAATTCTTCATTACTTCAATAAGCTCGTCAGATAAATCCTTCGGATGAGAGGTCATAAAGCGAATTCTTTTAAGACCTTCTATCTCTTCCAGCCTTGCGAGTAACGCTGCAAAACTGATTGGTTCTTCCAGGTTCTTTCCATAGGAATTGACATTCTGTCCCAGAAGCATTATTTCAACCACACCGTCTGCAACTAACTCCTCCACTTCCTTCACAATGTCCTCTGGATTTCGGCTTCGCTCTCTTCCTCTTACATAAGGTACAATACAATAGCTGCAAAAATTATTGCAGCCGTACATAATATTAACGCCTGCCTTAAACCGGTATTTTCTCTCGCTGGGAAGGTCCTCCACAATCAGCTTTGTATCCTTCCAGATATCAATTATCATGGTCCGGGAGCTTAATCTGGTGTCAATCAGCTCCGCCAGCTTAAAGATATTATGGGTGCCAAATATCATATCTACAAAGCGGTAGCTTTTCCTGATTTTATCAACCACGGCATCTTCCTGCATCATACAGCCGCACAGGGCAATCATCATGTTCGGATTTTTTCTTTTCAGGTTATTAAGATGGCCAAGCCTTCCGTAAACCCTGGTATTGGCATTCTCTCTTACCGTACAGGTATTGTAGACAACAAAGTCAGCCTCTTCCCCCTCTACCGGCACGTAGCCGATTTTCTCCAGTATTCCCGCAAGTTTTTCCGAATCCTTGGCATTCATCTGGCAGCCGAAGGTGACTACGGAAAAGGTCAGCGGCCTGTTAAGCTCCTTTTCCTTTCTTTTGACCCATTCCCGGCATTTAGCCATGAAATAGTATTGGCGCTGGGGTTCCTCCAGGGGTTCTTTGCTATCTAAATTAACATCCTCAAAATTCCTAAGTAAACTGCTCATTTTCTATTCTCAACTTTCAAAATACAATTATCCGGGGGTTATTATTACTACTGAAAATCACACCACTAACCGCCGGCTTTTTCATTCTCATTATACTTCTTTTTATAAAGCTCATATTTTTCTATCATTACTGTCTCAATATCTATATCATAGATGCTGCATATATAAAATATTTTCAATATCAAATCTGCCATAGCCCCCGGCACACCCTTGGGGTCATTATCGCCCCTGTAATAATAATAACTTACATGGTAGCCTTTGTTGGACTCCTGGATAATAGTATAAAAATCTGTAAGGCAGGAGGCGATGGCTTCTGTAAATGGAAGAGTATCTTTTTTATTTCCCGCCATTTCCGGAAAATACTTTTCTGTCTCTTTAATGAAACCTCTGATATTCAGTAAATCATCGGCAGTAAGTACCTGTATTGCATCTTCTCCTATTTTGATTTTTTTCTGAAGGTAAAGTTTCAGAAACTGATGCCCTAAGTCACGCAGAGCATCATAATATTCCTGAGCTGTTCCGGCTCCCGGTTCTTTTAATTTCCAGCATTTTTGCAACAGTCTTTCAAGCCTACCCATATATGCCTCTCTCGTGCTTATTCCATATTAAATTTTGCTGCTTTAAGGTCTTATCTGTCCATTTCCAAAAATAATATATTTCGTTGAAGTCAATGCCAGCAGTCCCATAGGTCCTCTGGCGTGAAGCTTCTGGGTACTGATACCGATTTCTGCTCCAAACCCGAATTCTCCTCCGTCCGTAAAACGGGTGGAAGCATTGACGTAGACGGCAGCTGCATCAATCTCATTTAAAAACTTCATAGAGTTCTGATAATCCTTTGTGATAATGGATTCGGAATGACCTGTATTATAATGGTTTATATGCTCTATGGCTTCCTCGATGGAATCCACTATTTTCAAAGATATCAACCGGTCCAGGTATTCCTTTCCATAGTCCTCTTCCGTCGCGGTTTCAATATCCGGGCAGACAGCTCTTGCTCTTTCGTCCCCCCTGATTATAACCTGGCTGTCCGTCAGCATTTGATACAATAAAGGGAGAAAGGTATCTTTTATACTGCTGTGCACTACCAGGGATTCGCAGGCATTGCACACTCCAAGCCTCTGGGTCTTGGCATTATGAATAATACTTAATGCCATGTCAAAATCCGCTGATTCATCCACATAGACATGGCAGTTACCGGTTCCGGTCTCAATCACGGGAATGGTACTGTTTTCCACTACTGTCTGAATAAGCCCGGCACCCCCTCTTGGTATAAGAAGGTCAATATACTTGTTCAGGCGCATTAATTCCCTGGCAGTTTCTCTGCTGGTATCTTCAACTAATTGTATGGCATCCTCTGCAATCTCACAGGAAGCAAGTGCTTCCCTGATAACCTTCACAATTGCTGCATTAGATTGAAGGGCATCACTGCCGCCTTTTAGTATAACGGCATTACTGGTTTTAAAGCATAATCCGAAGGCATCAGCCGTAACATTGGGTCTGGATTCATAGATTATACCGATAACACCCATGGGAACCCTTCTCTGTCCTATCAGCAGGCCATTGGGCCTTTCTTTCATAGATATGACTTCACCAATGGGGTCCTCTAAGGCTGCAATATCCAAAAGTCCTTCTGCCATTGCTTCAATCCTTGCAGAGTTAAGTTTCAGCCTGTCAATGAGAGCCTCTGTCATACCATTTGCCCTGGCATTTTCTACATCAGCCAAATTAGCTGACAGAATATCGTCCTCATGGCTTTTTAAAGCAAGAGAAGCTGCCTTTAATCCGCCTACTTTCTTTTCCTGACTGAGTGTGTTTAAAGCCGTAGCCGCCTTCCTGGCCCTTTGCCCTATTTCCGATAATTTCATGAAATCACCCTCTCTTTCTATCTTTCATTTTAAGGTATAAATTTTTTCGAAAAGGTATCTGTTATTAATAAATCTATCTTCACATCGTGTTTTTCAGACGGTATTCTGTCATATACCTGAAAATCATAGGCAAAGGCAATTTTCATGAATTCCGCCCTATGCGCTGCAAAATATGCGTCATAATAGCTCCTGCCATAACCGATTCGGTTCCCTTCCAGGTCAAAAGCCAGCCCCGGTACCAATATTACATTCAAGCCATCGGCTAAAAGCTCAACAGGGTTTGAGGTATCCGGCTCCGGTATTCCCATATTGCTTATGGCCGTCTCCTGAAAAGAGCGTATATAAAAAAATTCCAAGCCGCCTTCCGTTACCTTTGGAAGAGCCACCTTTTTACCCTCCTCTAAAGCCTGATTGATCAGCGGCAGGGTATCGACCTCCTGGTTGAAAGCGGCATACAGTATGATCTGACTGCAATTTTTGTATTCTGTAAGCCCGGTGAAGTGCCTGGTCATAATTTTACTTTTCTCTGCGATTTTATCTGTGGTAAGCTTTTCTTTTTTACTCTTTATTTCCTGTCTGATTTCTTTCTTTGTCATTAATGCTTATCCTTTTTTACCAGCTCCGTCACTGTGCCATCAGGGTTTAAGAGGGATATGTTATTAAGAGTGCCCCTTAAATTATTTCTTACTGCCTGTATATATTCACTGCGAAGCTGCGCCTGCTCTGATTTTTCTTCTTCTGTCAGGCCTTCTTCCTTTGATTTTTTATATAATTCATTAATTCTTGCCAGTTTAAAGTCTTCCATGTATTCTCCTTGTTTCATTCCAGCTCCCCTTGCATGCCGCAAATAAGGAGGTGAATTATGCTTTTCCTTAATTCTTACTAACTGCCATGCTTTCCCAAGCGTTTTCCTTTCACACTTGCTCCCATTGCATACCGCAGACAAGTCTGCGGTACTGCCACTAATAATGGAGTGTGAAAACGCTTTTCTTTCACACTTGCTCCCATTGCAGTACCGCAGACAGGTCTGCGGTACTGCCTTAAATAATGGAGTGTGAGAACGCTTTTCTTTCACACTTTTCCGTAATCTATTTATTAGAATACTGCCTGGTACTGATATAATCAAGCAGTTTAAAATTCTCATTCCTGTGCGCCTGAAAGAAGGTTCCTTTTTTCTCTCCTGCCATAATAGCATTAATAATATTTATTTCTTCCCCGTTGGCGATTATCATATCCGCGCCGGAGCCTGTAGCTATCTTAGCAGCACTGATCTTTGTTGCCATGCCGCCCGTTCCCACAAGGGTTGAGGAATCCTTTGCCATACTGTCCAGTCTGTCATCTATACGCTCTACAAAGTCAATAAATACCGCCTCTGCATTTTGCCTGGGGTCGTCGGTGTACAGCCCGTCAATGTCGGACAGGAGAATCAGCAAATCAGCATTTACCAGCGCCGTTACTATTGCGGACAGGGTATCATTATCACCGAACTCAATTTCATCCGTTGTAACCGTGTCGTTTTCATTTACTATGGGTATAACACCCATGCGGAACAGCTCCTGAAAGGTGTTTTGGGCATTTTCCCTGCTGATATCATTAATCATAGTATACTTTGTCATCAGTATCTGTGCGGGAACCTGATTATATTCCGCAAACAATTTTTGGTAGACCATCATAAGCCTGGCCTGGCCCACAGCCGCACATGCCTGTTTTTCAACCTTTTCAGTAGGACGGTTCTGAAGTCCAAGGGTCTCCTTTCCCACTGCTATGGCACCGGAAGATACCAGAATGACATCCTTCCCCTCATTACGTAAATCTGTTAATATACGTACCAGTCTTTCCATCTTGGAGAGATTGATCCGTCCTGTCTCCTGATGGGTCAAGGAGGATGAACCAATCTTGATAACGATCCGTTTCTTATCCTTTAAGTCTTCTCTGCCTGCCATATTTCTTCCTCTCCTGCCATTAAGCCGCTTTGCCGCCTGAACTTATGCTTTGCCTGTAAAATTACATCTATTCTACCTTATTTATGATTTCATGTAAACATTGGATTCTTAAATTTTGACGCAATGGCTTCAAAAACCTTAAGCCCGTCAACAGCTGCCGAGGTAATGCCTCCGGCGTAGCCGGCTCCTTCTCCGCAAGGGTATATCCCCCCAATACTGGATTCAAAGAACTCATCTCTTTCCATCCGAAGGGGTGAGGAAGTTCTGGTCTCAACTCCTGACAGAACAGCCTCTTCCCCGGAAAAACCTGCTATTTTTTTCTCAAAGGCTCCTATTCCGTCAATTAAGGCAGCCGATACATAATCCGGCAGGCAGTCTCTCAGGTTTGAAAGGTTATACCCTCCCTTTAAATTCGGAGTTATCTCTCCAAAACCGGTGCTGGCCTTATTTCTCTTAAAGTCTCCATAGAGCTGTACCGGTATCAGTCCTTTTCCAGCCTCATAAGCCTTGGCTTCCCAGATTCGCTGGAATTCAACTCCTGCCAGAGGATAATTTTCAATACCGGACGCCTGAAAATCCTCCGGTTTAACAGTAACAATTAAAGCACTGTTGGCATTCCGCTCATTTCTGCCATGGTTACTCATACCGTTAACAGCCGTGTGCCCTTCTTCGGAAGAAGCATTTACCACAAAGCCTCCCGGACACATGCAAAATGAATAGATTCCTCTGTTATTTACAGCATTATGAGTTAATTTATAGTCGGCAGGAGGGAGCTTATCAAACCTGCTTCCGTATTGGTTCCGGCTGATTAATTCCTGGGGATGCTCCATACGGACTCCAATTGCAAAAGCCTTGGGCGTAAGCTTCATTCCCTTATCATAGAGCAGCTGAAAGGTGTCCCTGGCACTATGACCAAGGGCCAGCACTAAAACTTCACAGGCCAGTACTTCCCTGTGGTTTACCTCAATGCCGGTAACCTTTCCCCCTTCTGTCAGAATATTGGTCAGGCAGGTATTAAACCTTACCTCACCGCCAAGGGACAGGATTTCCTCTCTGATTGCCTTTACCACATCTCTCAGCTTATCCGTACCGATATGAGGCTTGTTCAGATAGAGGATTTCCTCGGGAGCACCATGCTCGGCAAGTACCTGCAGCACAAAATGGTTTCTTCCGAAGGCATCCTTTATCAGCGTATTTAGCTTTCCGTCGGAAAAAGTCCCGGCACCGCCTTCCCCGAACTGAACATTGGACTGAGTATTGAGTTTACCGCCGTTCCAGAAGCTTTCCACGGTTCTTACTCTGTTTTCTACTGCTTCTCCCCGCTCAATAATTACAGGGCGGTAGCCAAAGCGTGCCAGCAAAAGCCCGCAGAATAAGCCCGCAGGGCCAAAGCCTGCTATAACCGGCCTTGCCGACATTCTGTTTTCACCGGAGGGCTTGAAATGATAAGCATTTTTCTTTGCTATTGTTATATTGGGAGTTTTTAGCCTGGCAGCCTTTTTTTCTTCGTCCGCCACCATGACTTCTACCTGATAAACATAATAGATGTCTTCCTTTCTGGCATCTATGGATTTTTTTGTAATAACGAGCTTTTTAATGTCCTGCTCGCTTATTTTCAGTGTTTTTGCAGCCAGCTTATACAAATCCTTTTCTGTATGGTCAATTTTAAGCTTTAACTGGGATATTTGTAACATTACTACCTCTTTTCCTTCCTGCAGAAGTTGAAATAAATTTTTTAATCACCTCCAGGTGTTAAAAAGCTGAAATTTATGGCATTTTTAAACCTGGAAGGGGTCAAATACCCTTAATTCAACTTATCAGTCTATCTTTTTATAAATGGCTGCCGGCTGTATAACCGCTGGACCATGCCCATTGCAGGTTATAGCCGCCGCAGGTACCATCCACATCCACAATTTCCCCCGCAAAGAACAGTCCCTTCACCAGCTTTGATTCCATGGTTGCCGGATTAATCTCCTTCGTATCCACGCCCCCGGCAGTTACCTGTGCCAATTCGAAGGATTTTGGTTCCGATATCGGTATCTTCCATTCCTTTAGCCTGGCTGCCAAGCGGCTCAGCTGCTCATTCTTTAACTGACCTAAGGTCAGGGATACCTCTATTTTTGTCTCTTTTAAAGCTACATATGCTAATTTATTATTTAAAAGCCCGATAAAGGCCTGCTCTATGGTTTCCATCCGATTTCTTTTAAGCCTGCTGACAAGAACATCCTTCAGCTCCTCCTTTGAAAGAAAGGGAAGAAAGTCAAGTACCAGCAAGGCTTCCCTTCCTTCACTTAAAGCCTTGGCCGCATAGCGGCTTACCTGCATAACAGGAATGCCTGAAATCCCGTAATCTGCAAAAAGCACTTCGCCTTTTTCTTCCGCCAGGAGCTTCTTTCCGGAATATAAGCTCACCTCAGCCTCCGTACGGACTCCCGCTAATGTCTTAAAATATTTTTCCTTTGACTTTAGCTGGACAAGGGCAGGAAGTGGTGTAATAATCCTATGCCCCAGAGCCTTCGCCAGCTCAAATCCGCTTCCGTCGGAGCCAAGGGCAGGATTTGCCATGCCTCCTGCTGCTAAAAGCACTCTGTCCGCCTGATATTCTCCCTTATCCGTATATATCCTAAGATTCTTCTCCATTCGCTGAACATGGACGCCGCATTCAACTCTCACTCCCAGCCGTTCCCCCTCCATTAACAGGGCCTCTAAGACAGAGGTAGCCTGTCCGGAATTGGGATAAAGATATCCGTTCCGCTCATGAGGATATATACCGATTTCCCGAAAGAATTCCACAGTCCTTCCAGTGTCAAAAGCCTTTAAAACCTCCGGGGCAAAGGAGGGGTCATCGCTTCGGTAACACTCCCTGTCCTGTATTAAATTAGTGTAGTTGCATTTGCCATTCCCTGTAGCCAGGATTTTCTTGCCCGGTTTATCCTTATGCTCCAGAACCGTAACCTTATTCTTCCTTTTTGCGGCCCATAAAGCAGCAAAAAGCCCGGATGCCCCGCCACCAATAATATAAATCCCGCTCATACGGTTACTCCTTCCAAATTACATTTCTATAACATTTCCCTATTACAATCCTCTATTAAATCTCCATATGACTCTCTGACACCAGAATCATAATCCAGTTTTATAAATCCATATCATAAATCTGTATGCCGCCTTTCTTTTATTCAAAAAAAGGAAACTAAATTCTATTATAGCATATTAACCGGTATCTGCCCACAATTATCATAGAATCCCCCACAGCAAATGCATGAAAACATACTATGGATGTCCAAAGAACCAGGGGATTGGTTTGGACTTTACATTGAGAGTTTCTTTATGACACTAAGCCTCACAAAACACAGCAAGCCAAAACACCCTCCATATCAATCCTTCCGTTACAGTTCAGCCTCACAATCTATTCACGGAAATTTTAGAAAAAGTACAGATGGTTTCTGATTCCGTTCATGTATTTTCAATGAGGGGTTCCTTATAACACTTAAACCGTCAAGAAACACAGCAAGCAAAAACACCCTCCATATCAATCCTTCCATTATAGTTCAGTCTCACAATCTATTCACGAAAATTTTAGTAAAGTATAGATGGTTTCTGATTCCGCTCATGCATTTTCTATCGCGGGGTTCCTTATAACACTTAAGCCGCAAGAAACACAACATGGAAAACGCCCCTCTATAGCGAGATTTCCGTTACAGTTCAGCCTCACGATTTATTCACGGAAATTTTAAGAAAAGTACAGATGGTTTCTGATTCCGTTCAGGCATTTTCTATCGAGGGGTCCCATTATGACACTTAAATGGCAGCCGTTATGACTAGGTTAAATTACACCATTGTCTGAGCTCACAGCATTAATATACCCAATAATTGTGAAGCGAGTTTGGTGCAATTTAACCTTCCATGAATAACGGCTGCCATTTTAGTGGAATTGGAACCGTGAGCAAGAAAATGCCTGAACGGAATCAGAAACCATCGTCCGTTTCCAAAGACTTAAGTCCAGCAAAGCCTGAACTGTAACAGCCTTCCATTCCATAAATTAACATATCCTTGACAAACGTGTCCCAATGCCGTAAGATAGCAATTAGGCAATAATACCTAGGCCATATTCACTATATGCTTAGAAAGGAGCGAAGGATGAACACATTAGTTGTTTTCTATTCACTTGAAGGAAACACAAAAATCGTTGCTGATATCCTTGCAGAGGAATTGGATTCTGATTGTATAGAGTTAAAGCCGGACAAGGAAATTCCAAAAGGGGGCTTCACCAAGTTTTTCTGGGGCGGTAAAAGCATTCTGTTCCACGAAAAACCAAACCTTTTAAATGACCTGCCTGACATAGATGAATACGATACGATATTCATCGGTACTCCCATTTGGGCAAGCTCCTATACTCCCCCCATTGCCTCTTTTCTGGAGAAAGTATCCATAAAAGGCAAGAAACTGGCCCTATTTGCCTGCCATGCAGGTGGTGGTGCCGAAAAGTGCTTTGAGAAATTAAAATCTGCTTTAAGCGATAACACGATTATCGGAACAATTTCCTTTACAGACCCTGCCAAGGAAGAAAAGGAAAAAATCAAAGCCCAGCTAAAGCACTGGCTTCATGAAATCACTTAACTCCCCTCACCCAATCAACTATGAAAATTAACTTCCCGTAATGAATAAGGCTTAAGAAAACAATCTGCGACTGTCTTCTTAAGCCCTTTTTTATGATATCACTTATATTATATATTTAGAGGAAATTAAGCTTTTTTACCTGCTCCAATACGTCCCCTTCACGGAAGGGCTTTACAATATAGCCCTTGGCACCGGCCCGGATACAGTCTAACTTCATATCTTCCTGTCCCAAAGCCGATACCATTATAATCTTACAGTTACTATCGATTTTCTTTATTACTTTTAAAGCTTCCACTCCGTCCATCACGGGCATGGTAATATCCATTGTCACGAATTCAGGCTTAAGCAGGAGATATTTTTCTACCGCTTCTCTTCCATTCGATGCTTCTCCCACCACTTCATAGCCATTCTTCTGTAATATATCCCCTAAAACTTTTCTCATAAATATAGCATCGTCAGCAATTAAAACCGTCTTCATGTGACCTCCTGTAATTTTGCCACGTATGATATATTTACAGGTATCTCCTGTAAATATTGTTTTTACTAACGTACTACAATATTATAAATTTTATCTTTTACATAAATTTCTTTTATAATATTCTTGCCATCCAGGAACTGTCTGACTGCTTCTGTCTCCATGACCTTATTCTTCACAGTATCCTGCTCTTCTCCCCTGTTGATCAAAACTGTTGCTTTTACTTTTCCGTTAACCTGAACAGCAATTTCAACCTGATTTTCAATGGTCTTCTCTTCTTCCCAGACAGGCCAGGAAACTGCATAAAGCCTGCCGTTAAAGCCTGCCATATTCCAAAGCTCCTCCGTCATATGGGGTGCTACCGGATTCAACAGAATAAGAAAGGTTCTGTATTCACCCTTTGTAATCCTGCCCTGCTTGTTGAATTCATTGATCAGTGCCATAAGGGCAGCAACGGCTGTATTGAATTTCAGTCCTTCAAAATCCAGGCTGACCTTCTTAATGGTCTGATGCATCTTTACTTCTAATTCTCTGGAGTAGCCTTCGTCCTCTGTAAGAATATCCTGAAGCTTCCATACTCTCTCAAGGAAACGGCGGCAGCCCTTTACGCCGTCATTGGACCAGGCAGCACTTAATTCAAAGGCTCCGATGAACATTTCATAGGTACGTAAGGTGTCCGCACCGAATTCTGCTACGATATCATCCGGGTTGATTACATTTCCCCTGGACTTTGACATCTTTTCACCGTTTTCCCCAAGAATCATACCATGGGAGGTTCTCTTCCTATAAGGTTCGGGCTCGCTTACATATCCCAGATCATAGAGGAACTTATGCCAGAATCTGGAATAAAGAAGATGCAGAGTGGTGTGCTCCATTCCGCCGTTGTACCAATCTACCGGCAGCCAGTAGTCCAGTGCTTCCTTGGAAGCAAATTCTTCCTCATTGCGGGGGTCAATATAACGCAGGAAATACCAGGAGGAGCCTGCCCATTGTGGCATGGTATCCGTCTCTCTGTGAGCAGGACCGCCGCAGTGAGGACAGGTAGTTTCCACCCAGTCCGTCATTTTGGCAATGGGGGACTCCCCGTTTTCACCGGGTTCATAGCTGTCTGTTTCCGGTAAGAGCAGAGGAAGCTCACTCTCCGGAATCGGCACATAGCCGCATTTTTCACAATGCACCAGAGGAATCGGTTCACCCCAGTATCTCTGTCTTGAGAATACCCAGTCTCTTAATTTAAAGTTAACGGTCTTCTTTCCGATTCCTTTTTCTTCCACCCATTCTGTCATGAGCTTCTTTGCTTCTGTTACGTAAAGTCCGTTCAGGAATTCAGAATTAATCAGCTTTCCGTTATATTCCGTAAATGCTTCTTCCTCGACGTTGCCGCCTTCAATTACGGGAATAATCGGCAGGTTAAATTTCTTTGCAAATTCCCAGTCCCTGGTATCATGAGCAGGTACTGCCATAATAGCACCGGTTCCATAAGTCATAAGGACATAATCTGATATCCAGACAGGAATTTCCTTGCCGGTTACAGGATTTACGGCAGCTATTCCCTTAATCTCCACACCGGTCTTTTCCTTGGCAAGCTCCGCTCTTTCAAAATCGGATTTCTTTGCCGCTGCTTCCCTGTAGGCAGTTATCTCATCCCAGTTGGTTATTTCAGCTTTGTATTTATCCAATAAACCATGTTCCGGTGACAGTACCATATAGGTAGCACCAAAAAGGGTATCCGGCCTGGTGGTAAAGATTTTTAAGGTTTCTTCTTTTCCCTTTAATTTAAAATCGATTTCCGCACCTTCCGAACGTCCGATCCAGTTCTTCTGCTGGTTCTTAATACGGTCCGCATAATCCACCAGGTCAAGGTCATCTATCAAACGGTCTGCGTAAGCAGTAATCTTTAACATCCACTGGCTCTTTACCTTATGGACGACTTCGCTGCCGCAGCGCTCACATACACCGTTTACCACTTCTTCATTGGCAAGCCCCACCTTACAGGAAGTACACCAGTTAATTGGCATCTCCGCTTTATAGGCAAGTCCTTTTTCAAATAATTTTAAGAAAATCCACTGTGTCCATTTATAATAACCGGGGTCTGTGGTATTCACTTCCCTTTCCCAGTCAAAGGAGTAGCCCAGAGATCTAAGCTGTTCTTTAAAATGCTTTATATTATTATCCGTTACGATTCTCGGATGAATTTTATTCTTAATGGCATAGTTTTCCGTAGGAAGTCCGAAGGCATCCCACCCCATTGGATATAGCACATTGAAGCCTTCCAATCTTCTCTTTCTCGCTATGATGTCAAGGGCCGTATAAGGTCTTGGATGTCCAACATGAAGTCCCTGTCCTGATGGATAAGGAAACTCAACAAGGGCGTAGTATTTGGGCTTGGATTTGTCAATTCCGGTCCTGAAGGCATGCTCGTTTTCCCAGATATCCTGCCACTTTTTTTCAATTTTCTTCGGTGAATATTCCTCTGTCACTCTAAATGACCTCCTAAAATGTACTAGATTTTTATTAATTATACACATTATTTAATATTTTAACAACAGTTAAACTTAATTTCTGTCTTTCTTTTAAATACAGCCGTAGGGGCAGCAAAGCTGCAACCCCTTAAAAACAAAGAAAAACTGCTGTAAAATAAATTGTATGTAAATTGTATGTAAAGACACATTGCCGGATTTATACGCTGATTCGGAAAGTTTCGTCCGATTACAGCCTATAAATCCGGCAATGCATTTTTTATAGCCTTCGCTTAATTTTCTTGTCAGATTACGCCTTTTTGGAGCATGATATTGGCATAAAGTGCCTTTTCTCCCGTTGCTATAATTGCATAGGAACTCTTTGCCTCCTCATAGAAAGCAAAGCGTTCCCGGTGGTCAACGGCGTCCTCTCCTCTTGTATCATGTTTTTCTATGATTTTTTCATAGGTTTCCCATATGGGAGTTTCAACCGTATCTCCCTTTACAAGCTCCATTAAGGTGACCGGCTTCGTGGCATATGTATCCAGAGGGAACACTGTCAGTATTGCATCCAGTATCTCCGGAACCCCGTGTCCGTCCAGGCGGATTACAATGCTGTTTTTTCCCATGGACTGAGCCGGAAAATTCCCGTCTGCTATTACAATTCTGTCACCATGCCCCATTTCACACAAAACTTTCAGCAGCTCCGGTGACAAAATAGGCGGAATACCCTTTAACATGCTAAAATCCTTTCCCAATGCAGAAAAGTCATTCTCTTTCCCATTGCTTCATAGTATTTATCAGCAGGCAGGTAACAGCTACAGTTCTTAAACAGTACCATTTGAAAGGACTGCCTTATAGCGATTGTAAGCCTCCTGCCATTCATTTTGTTCTTTCGGACTGTAAACTGCTATATCCGCCGACTGTCTTATGATGCTCCTTAAAGCAGGCAGGCCGTCAATATCCCCGGCTGCTGCAAACTGAAGAGCAACATTTCCGTATACGGTTGCCTCTACAGGTCCTGCCATTACCTCTTTTCCGCAGGCACAGGCAGTCATTCTGCACAGCAGCGCACTGTTTATTCCTCCACCCACCATATAAAGGCGCTCATAGGATAGTCCGGTGCAATCTCCGATTTCTTCCAATACCATCCGGTATTTAAAAGCCAGGCTTTCATCGATGCAGCGTACAATCTCACCGGGTGTTACAGGCACCCTCTGACCGGAATCCCTGCAATAATTTCTTATCCTCTCCGGAAGATTCCCCGGCAGGGAAAATTCCTCTTTGTCCGTATCAATAAAGCATAAAAAAGGCTCTGCCTCCTCCGCCATTTGCTCCAGCTGGGAGAAGCTGTAGGAGCTTCCCTCCTTCTCCCACCATCTTCTGCTCTCCTGAATCAGCCATAAGCCGGTAAGATTCTTCAGAAAAGAAACCTTACCGCCATAGCCGCCTTCATTGGTAAAGTTATACCCGGCAGATTTCTCATTGATAAGGGGGCTGTCAAGCTCTGTTCCCATCAGGGACCAGGTGCCGCAGCTGATAAATATGAAATCCTTCTCCTCTGCCGGCACCGCAACCAGAGCGCTCTGGGTATCATGGCCTGCTACCGCTACTACATTTATGGGCATGAGATTAAGTTCTTCCCTTATTTCTTCCAGAACAGGTCCCAGAACAGTTCCGCTGGGTATTATTTCCGGCAGCAGCTCCTTTGGAATCTCCAGGGCCCGCAATACCTCCCCGGACCATTTGCTCTCCCCGGCCTCCAAAAGCTGGGTGGTGGATGCGATGGAATACTCTCCATAGCTCTTCCCGGTAAAGAAATAATTGAATAAATCCGGCATCAGCAGTAAGGTTTTTGCCCTGTCAAGGAAATCCTTTCTGTGAGCTGCCAGTGAAAAAAGCTGAAAGGCTGTATTGATCTCCATCAGCTGGCTGCCGGTTATACGGTATAAATCTTCCAGCCCCATTTTTTCCTGAACCGCTTTTAATATGCCTTTCGTTCTTGTATCCCTGTAGTGGACGGGATTCTCTAACAGCTTGCCTTCAGCGTTAAGAAGGCCGAAATCCACGCCCCAGGTATCCACGCCAAGGCTGGTGATATCCCCTTCATTCCCTGCTTTTAACAAGCCTTTCTTCATTTCATGAAACAGTCTTAATACGTCCCAGTACAGAGTACCGCTTACCAGTACCGGCTCATTCAGAAAACGGTGGATTTCCCTTATGCTTATGCTGTTATTATTCAGTTCTCCAACCATTGCTCTTCCGCTGGAAGCACCTAAATCAAAGGCTATAACCTTCTTCATTTCACACAATCTCCCTGCTTTATTTGTACATAGGGCCAAAGGTCTGGCAGGCTCTGTAATCCTGTCCTTCCTTATCCATGCCAAATGCATTCCATACGGCAGGACGGAATATTTTCTCCTCGGGCACATTATGCATGCTTACAGGTATTCTTAAAATAGAGCACAGGGTAATAATATCTGCTCCGATATGTCCATAGCTTATGGCACCGTGGTTAGCTCCCCAGTTATTCATCACATCATAGGCAGAGGCAAAGGCGCCGCTTCCCGTAAGTCTTGGAGCGAACCAGGTGCAGGGCCAGGTATAGTCCGTTCTCTTCCACAGCTTATCCGAAACCTCTTCCGGAAGATTCAGGGTATAGCCCTCTGCCAGCTGCATTACAGGTCCTATGCCCTTTATCAGGTTAAGGCGCATCATGGTAACCGGCATTTCACTTCTTGTCAGGAATCTGGAGGAGAAACCGCCGCCTCTGAAATATCCGGTATCCGCTGCATTCCAGGTAGTTGCAGCAAGGCAGGCAAGTTCATCTTCCTTTGATATCTCCCAGAAGGGCTTCATGATACCATTTCCGTCCTTATCCTTTATCTCACCGCAGGCATCGATGCAGGCAGCACCGGAGTTGATAAGATGGATGAAGCCCTTGGATTCCTTTGCAATTCCTTCCAGCTCATAGCCGGTAGCCTTCTTTACCGCCTCAGGACTCCAGTAGGTTCTGACATCCGCAAATATCTGAGGTGTATTGGTCAGGAGCTTGCCAAACAGCATTCCGATACCATTTAATGTATCATTCTCCGTAGCAAGGACATAAGGCTCCCTTGCTCCTTCCCAGTCAAAAGAGGAATTCAAAAGGGATTCCGGGAAATCACAGTTGGGATAAAAATCCGTCCACTGCCTCTGTCCCTGGAAGCCGCCGGCTATGGCATTGTGTCCCACGCTTTCTTCTTTGGCGTAGTCCGGAAGATTTGGATTACCATTATATAAATCCTTGATAATACACATCATCTTTACAACAAATTCCCAGTCTTTCTCCTTGTCCTCATCGGTTTTGCGCAATTCCTCCGGATTCTTGTCAAAGCCTTCCCTGCAGTGTTCCTTTGTCCAGGCCAGTGCCTTTTCATACTCTTTCTTATCGTATATTTCTTCCGTCATTCTGCGGATAATCTCTACTTCATCAACAGATTCCACTCTCATCCCCAAGTATTCCTCAAAGAAATCCGTGTCAATTATGGATCCGGCTATTCCCATACAGATAGAGCCGATCTGAAGATAGGATTTTCCCCTCATGGTAGCTGCCGCAACAGAAGCCCTGCCAAACCGAAGAAGCTTCTCCTTTACATCCTCCGGAATCTCAGTGTCCGCAGCATCCTGCACATCATGGCCATAGATGCCAAAGGCAGGAAGTCCCTTTTGCGCATGTCCTGCTAAAACAGCTGCCAGATAGACAGCTCCTGGTCTTTCCGTACCGTTAAAGCCCCACACACCCTTGATGGTGTTCGTATCCATGTCCATGGTTTCTGAGCCATAGCACCAGCAGGGAGTAACTGTAAGGGTAATGTCTACTCCCGCCTTTTTGAATTTGTCCGCACAGGCAGCTGCCTCCGCTACACGGCCGATGGTGGTATCGGCTATAATTACTTTCACAGGCTCGCCGTTTGAGTATCTGATGTTTTCCTCAAAAAGCCTGGCTGCTGCCTTTGCCATACCCATGGTCTGTTCTTCCAGGGATTCCCTTACTCCTAAGGCTCCCCTTCTTCCGTCAATCGTCGGTCTGATTCCGATTACCGGATAATCCCCGATTAGTCTGCTCTTTGCCATAATAAATACCTCCTGAATATTCTGCATTAATGGCATTTCATAAAAGTAAGGCCTGCATTTCACCGGACCATTTCATGCAATGCTCATGTTAGCTTTATTATACCGTTGCCCTATCCCTGTTACTTGTGTTATAATGGCAAAAAATATAACGATATTCACCTGGAGGATATATGCAAAGTCTTGGCTACAATGAGAGCAAACAAAGAGGAACCTTTGACTTTCCAATAGAATTCTATCATATTGATAAAAACCATCCCCAATACATAATGTCCTACCATTGGCATGTAGAATATGAAATTATTCGTATTTTGGAGGGCAGTTTTTACGTTTCCCTGGATGAGAGGGAATATCAGGCCCAAAAAGGGGATATTCTTATCCTGAACAGCGGTACCCTTCATGGCGGTACGCCTAAAGACTGTATTTACCAGTGCATTGTTTTTGATATGAATATGCTGCTGAAAAAGGAAAATGTCTGCAATGTCTACATTAAGGATATCATGAGCCATAAGCATATGATAAGAGAATATTATCCCTCCTGCTGCAGGGGTGCTGCCTCCATTCCCAGCGAAGGACCGGCGCCTAAGGAAGAAGCCTTAAGGCAGCAGCTGGACTGCCTCTTTGATACCCTGAATGAAAGAGCCCCCGGATATGAGCTTATCATCCAGGGGCTTCTATACCTGATACTTGGCAGCATTACCATCAATCATTTCTATACAAGGGATTCCTTGGATACCCAGCGAAACCATAAACGAATTCACCTTCTAAAACAGGTGCTGGAACTTATGGAGGAATCCTACCAGAGTATTCTGACCCTGGAACAGCTGTCCAAAGCGGCCGGGATGTCTCCCAAATATTTCTGCCGTTTCTTTCATGAAATGACGCATAAAAGTCCCTTTGAATACCTGAATAATTACCGGGTCGAAAGGGCCGGCTATCAGCTTCTGGCAACAGAGGATTCCATCACAGAAATAGCCTATGCCTGCGGTTTTAATGATTTAAGCTACTTTATCAAGATGTTTAAGCGCTATAAGGGGATTACACCGGCGAAGTACCGGAAATTAAACTCCTCCGGTTGATTCCGGTGCGGTAATTCATAAGCTTTAAACAGCTTATGAATTACCGGCCTTTCCGGCTCTAACTAACTTAAACGTATAATCATCAGGCTTGCGCCTGCTCCGTTGTTAATTAAGGTAGCTACACCTAAAACACTGGTAAACATCTGCAGGGATACTGTTGCTGCTGCTCCCAGGTCAAGCTCGATCTCATTATAATACTGGGAGGTCGATATCACCGGGTTGATGGTGGATGCAGTATTAACAGCACCGTTTATTAATAGCCTGCTTCCCATTAAGAGGGATAAGGTCGTATTAATATGGTAGGATATACGGTATCTTCCAAAGGTATTAACGGTAAAAATGGTATTAGCCCCATTTACTAAGATATCTGCGGATAACAGCTGGGTGCTCGGAAGAGGAATCAGGGTTCCGCCAAGCAGTACGGTAACAGCAGTTCCTGTTGTATTGGCTGCAAATCCTGCCGTAGCGGACGGATTGGGCCCTGTGGCTCCCGTTGGGCCTGCAGGACCAGTTGCGCCCGTAGCCCCCGTAGCTCCCGTGGCTCCTGCTGCTCCCACTGTCCCGGTTATTCCTGTTGCTCCGGCAGCTCCCTGAGGACCTGCCGGTCCTGCTGCTCCCACTGTACCTGCCGCTCCGGCTGGTCCGGTGGCTCCTCTGGCTCCCGTAGCTCCCGTCAGTCCGGTAGCTCCTGTGGCCCCGGTTATTCCTGCTGCTCCCACAGCACCCGTGGCTCCTGTAATACCCACGCTGCCCAGGGCTCCTGTGGCTCCTGCCGGCCCGTTGGCTCCCGTAGCTCCTGTGGCTCCCGTGGCCCCGGTGGCTCCCGTAGCAGACCCGGTGGCTCCCGTGGCTCCCGTAGCTCCGGTAACTCCCGGAATAACAGGGGCATTCATGGCAAGCATCATCTTGGAGTTCAGCATAAGCTGGTTTTCCAGGGCCGTATTCAGCATTGCTTCAACACTTGAATTTACATTCAGCACATCCTCATAGGTAGCACTCCCTCCCGAAAGCCCGGGCAGTGTACCCAGTACATATTGCATCTTTTCCCCTTCTGCGTTGAGGATATGGCTCATTCCTAATTCCTCCAGCGCTATAGAGGATAATATCTGATTAATGGAATCACCTCTGGTAAGAGGCGGTGTAATGGTAGGATACTTTGGCAACGACATATTAGCTCCCTCCTAACTCAAACGAATTATCATTAGGGATGCTCCAGCTGAGCCGCTTAATAAAACGGCTGCTCCCAATAACCCAAATAGTTGCAATGATACCGTTGTTCCTGCCGTAACATCAAGTAAAACTTCGGCAGAAAAGCTTGATAAGCTCAGCAGTGGTATTACTGTGGACTGCAGCAGTGCTGACCCGTTAATTAATACTCTTGTGCCAAGAACCAGCGCAGCAGTGGTATTAACATTGTAAGATAGCCTGTAACGCCCGGCCGTATTAATGGTAAAGGTATCATTTGCTCCGTTTACCGTAATGTCTGCCGGCAATACCTGACTGCTTGGAAGCGGTACTACAACTCCAGCCACCGTTACAGATATGGTAGCTCCTGTTGTATTTGCTGCAAAGGCTGCTGTACTAGTAACGTTGGTACCTGTCGGCCCTGTGGCTCCCGTACCACCGGTGGCTCCTGTGGCTCCTGTGGCCCCCGTAGCTCCTGTGGCTCCTGCCACCCCTTGGGCTCCTGTCGGTCCTACTCCTCCTGTAGGGCCCAGGGGACCGGTGGCTCCCGTGGCTCCGGTTGCCCCTGCCGCTCCAACAGCACCGGTAGGACCTATAGCCCCTGCCGTACCTGCGGCTCCTGTGGGACCTGCTGGACCCTGGGCTCCCGTGGCTCCCGTGGCTCCGGCGGGACCTGTGTCACCCGTTGGACCAATGATTCCGGCGGCTCCTGTGGCTCCTGTAGCTCCTGTGGCTCCGGTTGCTCCTGTGGGTCCGCCGGAAGGACCTGTGGCTCCCGTGGCTCCCGTTGGCCCTGTGGGACCCTGCATTTCCGAGGAGGCCAATGCGCTTTGCATTTTATTTTTATAGAGCAGCTGATTCTGAGATATGGCATCTATCATATTGCGTACACTCTCATTTGCTGCCAGAACATCGTCAACCGTTGCACCCGGTCCGGTGACACCCGGAAGAGTTCCTAAGATGTATTGAAGCTTTTCACCTTCTGTATTAATAATGTGGCTTAATCCCAATTCTTCCATTGCAATAGAAGATAATATCTGATTAATGACATCTTCTCTTGTCATTGCAGGGCTGATGGAAGGAAAACTTGGCTGTGACATATAATTGCACCCCTTTATCTGAAATTTAAGTCCTTAGTACTTCCAACCTGTTTTTCGCTTCCTCAAGGCCAGGATTGTTCAATAATGCCTGTTCATAAGCTTCACAGGCATTTTCTTTCTCTCCGGCCTTTAAACAGGCTTCCCCCATATAAAAATAGGCAAGAAAGCTTCCGCTGCCGCTCCTGATCAGATAATTCCCATTATCTTCTCCAAGGAGAACACAATAGGAAAACTCCTTCTTGGCTTCCTCATATCTGTTAAGCTTTAGCAAAGCAGATCCTCTGTAAAAATGAAGCTCCACATAATCCGGATACAAATTGACCGCCTTTGATAAGCCCTCACATACACTTTCCAGGTTTCCATTAGTAAGTAGTATGTCGTATTTTAATTTATACAAAAGTGCCGGGGGCAGTTTACCCTGGGACAGAAATCCTAATATCCCATGATTAACAAGCTCTAATGCATCCTTTATATTCCCCAGCCGGTACAGTTCGCAGGCAATATAATAATCCAGCCACGGATTATCCTTATCCTTTTCTCTTTCCTTCAGGCAGATACGAAGGTTCCTTAAGGCTTTTTCCCTCATGTGTGCTGTGTTGTATCCGTAATGAAGGATTTCCATACAATTTCCGGTATCCCCCGGTTCCGGCATAATACCGGATTCCGTCACAAGCCTCTCATGTATGCTGCCCTTAAAATAAAATTCCTCTTTCTTTTTAAAAAGTCTGTTATGATAGGAAATATAGTATTCCTTTTCTTCTCCTTCCGAATCAATCAGATGCAGCAGCTTTACCCAATATATTTCTCTATCTCCTTCCAGTAATTCCTTAAAAGCCTCTTTCTCCTTTATTACCAGTCTTTCATCTGCATCCATCCACAGTATCCAGTCACCGGAAGCTTTTTCCAGGCTCATATTACGGGCAGCGCTGAAATCTTTCCTCCATTCCGCTTCATAAACCTTATCGGTATACAGGGCACAGATTTCCCTGCTATTATCAGAAGAGCCTGTATCAATGACAATTATCTCATCAACAACATCCTTCACACTCTCTAAAGCTGCCCTGATATACTCTTCTTCATTTTTAACTATCATACAAAGACTTAATGTCGGCATAATCCATCCTTTAAATGTACTGGATCTATAACATTTTATGTTCTATCCGGTCAGGGGTTACTATACAATTAGTATTATAAAGCAATGAATATAACAGTATCACTCCATGAATCCGCTCCCATATAATATATTAATAATTATGTAATGAACCGGAGATTTATTAATGGTAACTATCAGTTTATCCATGATTGTTAAAAATGAAGAAAACAATATAAGAAGGTGCCTGAATTCCATCCGGGGTATTGTGGATGAAATAATCATTGTCGACACCGGCTCCACCGACAATACCAAGGAAATCTGCGCCCTTTATACCGATAAGATATATGATTTTGAATGGATAGATGATTTTTCCGCCGCCAGAAATTATTCCTATAGGCTTGCGGCAAAGGATTATATCCTGTGGCTGGACGCAGATGATTTTCTGCTGCCGGAAGACAGGGTCAAGCTGAAGAAGCTGAAAGAAACCTTAAACCCCCAGATCAATACCGTTATGATGAACTATAACACTGGTCTGGATTTTCAGGGAAATGTTATTTTTTCATATTACCGGGAAAGACTGACAAAGAGAGAATGTAATTTTAAATGGAACGAGCCCGTACACGAATACCTGCTAACCGAAGGTCCCTTTCTGGAAACAGACATCTGCATTACCCATGGTAAAATACCGGGAGAAACGTCAAGTGACCGGAATCTGAAAATCTATGAGAAAAAGCTGAGCAACCTGGAATTTCTTTCTCCCCGGGGAACCTATTACTACGCCAGAGAATTAAAGGACCACGATAATTTTCTGGAAGCCTCCAGGCAATTTGAACTATTCCTTGACACGGATTTAGGCTGGTTAGAGGATAATATCTCTGCCTGCAGTGAGCTGGCCAAGTGCTACCTGAAGCTGAATCAGGATAAACGCGCCCTTGCCTGCCTTTTCAGAAGCTTTATTTATTGTGCTCCAAGAGCCGAAATATGCTGTCAGATCGGATATTACTATCAGGAAAAAATGGATTATGAAACTGCCGCTTTCTGGTTTCAATTTATCCTGTCCCTGAAAAAGCCAAAGCAATGCTGGGGCTTTCTGCAGCATGACTGCTGGTCCTACATCCCCCTCATCGAAAGTGCTGTTTGCTATGACCGGATGGGTGATTACAATAAAGCACTGAAATATAATACCAGGGCTTTAAAAATAAAGCCTGATTCTCTGCAGGCAAAGCAAAATCAGACATATCTGCAAAATAAAGTGGCTTTGAACCGGAAAAATAAAACGAAAGGAGTTCCTTAATGTCTATCCCGAATTTTCCGGATATCAGTCCGGATATTACTAGAGAAAAAGCATTGAATATGATTCTTGCATCCATTGCTCTGGAAGAAGTGGGACTAAGCCACATTATTAATGCAGAAGGAGAAAAAATACAATATGTAATAAACGAGCTGCATAAAAAGACCGGATGCAGTGCTTCCGTTGATGATATCCTATCCGTTAATAAAAGCGTGGAATCCTTAATTGACGCCCTGATGCAGATGCAGATTTTTCTAAAAAATAAAATGGACCATGTACTCGATGTCATGGCCTCTGAAATAGGACCCACCGGTCCCACTGGACCTACCGGCTGCCAGGGCCTGCCGGGGCAAAAAGGCCTGCCAGGTCCGAAAGGACCTGAAGGAAAACGCGGACCCAGAGGAGAAAAGGGTACCATAGGAGATACGGGACCCATGGGCCCAACCGGACCCCAGGGCATTCCCGGCCCTGTGTGCAAAACCTATTCCTGTGTTTCATCCTTCCGGGAAGGCTGTTTAGAAGCTGCCTGGAACTGCATGACCTCCTTTAAATGGAGGGTCAATTTTTCTCCTGATGACTGCACCTGTCCTTCTCTTTCCTCCGACGACAGCTGCATCCTGCTGAAAACCGGTACATATTATCTGATAACGCTGACCATCAATATTATAGGGCAGAATAATCAGCAGAAAAAGAATCTGGACATCTCCATAAATCTGAATGAAAATAATCTGACAAAGGAAATCTTTCGTATATTCAGGCCATATACAGCCTGTGTCAATACACCAGTCACCATATCCGCCGGCAGTTTCTTTCTTTCCACGGCTAATGGTATGGAAGACTGCTTTTTGACTGTCAGCCTGCTGTCACCTTATTCTGTTACTACCGGGCAGGCAGAGCTGACTGTAGTTGAATATCCCTGCTGACTTTTAAATTACAGTCAATGGACGCAGACACCGCTGCGCCCTAGCTGGAATAATTCTCAAGAACCGCATACAATTCATCCAGGTCCTTTATCGATATTCCATCCTCTAACCGGAGCCTTTCCTCCAGAGGGATATCTTCAACGGAAACACCGGTGTAGTTATAAACGGTTTTCTTATCGCCATAATAAGCTACAATATAGCCGTCCACTGCCTTAAGAAAATATTTATATTCCACGGAATCCGGATTATAGGTTTTACGAAGCACGATATTATCGGTTGAAAAGGAAACCAGCTCAAAAGCTGTCAGGCCCTTTTCAAATTCATTCAATGACAGGTCCGCTAAGTATCCCTTTAAGTACTCCATTACTTCTTCCCTGTTAAGTCCGATAAGGTAGCTTGGAGTAGGAAGCTGCTCTTCCTTCATACTTTTGGTTTTCATATCATAGGTCTGAAGAGTATACTGGGTCGTTGGAAGCACGGCATTTGCCGAAGCATTTACCGCTGCCGCACCGTCGTCCCCTGAAGCATCTTTCTGGCTGCTGTTTTCACTTCCATTTGGGGTATTTTTATTTGCTGCATCTGCAGTATTATTCAAATATCCCTGTTTTTGAAGTTCTTTGATAAGATCATTATTTCTTTCTATTGCATTTTCATTAAAATCCTTTAATGCCTGCTTATAGCTGAAGTAGTAGCAGGCAGTGAAAATACATGCTATGGCTGAAAAAGCCAGGAAATAGTTTACGGCTTTTTTATATCTCACTGATATCACTCCTTTGCATTAAGTATTTACCTAAAAACCAGGTTTATACATACTGCAAAGGGATTGAACTATAAAAGATGGAACTTGACCGCAATACGGGCCAGGGTCCGTCCCATGGGCATCTTAATTAATTCTGTTTCCGAAACATCTTTGAAAAGCAGGAGCAATACGGCATAAACTATCATTGCTACTATAATTGCTAACAGGGTACTTATGGCATTACTATGTATCGCATTATACACCAGCCAGTAAACAAGATAAGCAACCCCTGCCATAAAGACCGAGCAGCCTGCAGGTATTAAAAAGGTCTTCTTGATTTCCTGCTTATAATTTAAGAGCCGTGCCACAGATATCCAATTCAGAATACTTACAATAAGGGCAAAGACAACATTGCTGACTACAAGGGCATAGGCACCCATATTAAACACCTCCAGCAGGACATACAGCACGATAATATGTACTCCCAGGGCTATTACAGAATGTATTACCGGCAGATGCATCTTATTGATCCCCTGTAATACCGCATTGGTCAGGGTAGATAAAGCATAGAATACAATTGCAATAGAGCCCAGTGTCAGCATTCTGGCCGGCAGTTCACTGCCATCCCCAAAAATCAGCTTTAATATGGGTGAAGCCAGTGCTCCTATGCCAAAGGCACTGGGAATGGCTATCAGCATATTAAATTTAATCGAATCATTTATCTTTTCCTTTACAAGGTGATGGGAGCCCTCTTCTCTGGAAGCTACAATGCTTGGTACAATAGCCACTGCCATGGCAGATGCAATGGAAATCGGTACATTTACCAGGATGTTATATTTATTCGAATAAATTCCCCAAAGGGCCGAGCGCTGTGTATCCGCAAGGCCCTTTCCGGCCAGTACATAAGAAAAAACAGAACCGTCAATCAGGGAACTGATGTTGTAAACTGTCTGGCTTAAAATTACCGGCAGGACTGTAAAGCCGAATACCTTGAGTATATCCGGTATGGTCTCCTGCAAGGCACCTTTATCCTTCCGCAGCTGCTTATCGACTATGGGCTTATAAAGTGAAAAAATAAAGGCTAGAAATATAAGGGATGCAATAGCTCCTATCAGGGTACCAAGAGTCCCCCCTGCCGCACCGTAAGCCGCCATTTTATCCGAGACACTGTGATTCTTCACCAGAAAATAAGCGGCAACAATACTTACAACAGCATTTACGATCTGCTCTATTACCTGTGAAATAGAGGTTGGCAGCATGGTTTTCTTGCCCTGAAAGAACCCTCTTAAAACTCCCATTATGGCAAATACCAGAATGGTCGGAGCAAGAACTCTTAAAGGGATGGCAACTGCCGGCTGCTTCGAAATAATTACAGCAAAGAAATCGGCCCCAAAGTACAGCAATAAGGAAAAAGCCGTTCCGGTAGCAATTGCAAACCCAAGGGCGCAAAGGAACACCAGATAGGAATTCTTATACTGCTTTTTGGCATCTCTGGAAGCTACCAGCTTAGATACTGCCAAAGGAAGGCTGTAGGAAGACAGTATCAGGGCTATGTTATAGATATTAAAAGCATAACCGTAATACCCCATTCCCTCATCACCAATCAGATAGGTCAGCGGTATTCTGTAAACTACTCCGATTATTCTGACTAATATGGAGGCGGCAGCCAGTATACTCCCCTGAACTAAAAAGTTACTGCTTTTGTTTTCGACCCTGGGTTTTGTCCCCTGGTATATCCCATTGTATGATTCCATTTAACTAAAAACCTTTCAGTTTATTTCAATATGCTCTTTTCTGTTTACAGGAAATAATGCAATATAAGTCTTTCCTGGATTTATGGTAAGCTCATCCCCTGAAAGCGCATAATATCTCATCTTCTTTGTATTTTCATTCTTTTTCCAGGTTATCTCGGTCATTTTACCGTCCGTTATATAATACCCCTTACCTTCGGCATTTTCAATATCCATTGTCTGGTAACCATGATTATCCTTATTCCATTCCTTTACGAGCTGGATAATGATATTCTTATATGCTAACTGTTTCCCTGTATTCTTATCAATATGAGCCTTGCCGAACTGGTATCTGAGGTAAGTCTTAGCCTCCTGGTCATAGGTAAAATAAGGATTGGAAATACTGGAAAAGCTAAGAGCAAGCTTTGTTACTGCCTTATCACTGCTAAGAGGCGTATCCTCTTCCTTGAACTTAAAATGCCCTTCATAATCCTTTGGATATTCCGTCTCATATTTCTTTATTTTCATTCCCTTTTCAATCCCCTCTTTGGAGGTAAAGGCATTATGAGGTGCTTTTATGGTATTGTCCCGGTAGAATACTGTTTCACCGATGCTGCTCAATCCGCTCAAGGTATCGATTCCCAGCTCTGCTATCTTTTTGGTAGCATAGGTAGTCTGACCATAATGAACAAAAATGGCATCATATTCATCGGCAACACTTACAAAATAATGTCTTGCACTGCGGGTGGAGCCGATTCTCTTATCATTTAAGGTCTCAAAGATTCCCATTAACCGGGTGATGCCGCCTTCTGCCAGAGCCTCATATAAGACAGAGGCCTCCGTTGTACCGCTTTGGGGGGAAGCATATTCAATATTATTTAACATAATAGCAAAGGGTCTCTTCGTTCCCTCTTCCTTCGGCACCCATAGCCCTGAAAGTAAGCTCTTCATCTGGCCTTCATGATCCTCTGCCGGGTCCTTGGTGGGCTCAGGGGTCGGGGTACTTTCCGTTGTAGGTTCTGCCGTAGGCGTAACCTCCCCGCTGTCCTTCTTATCTCCTTTGCTGCATCCAATCAATGTAATTGCGGTTATTACCGCCAATATTAATACAAGCTTTTTCTTCATAGTAATCTTTCTTTTGAACACCCTGTCTCTGCGGGTATTCTGGCCTCCTTTCCTTTTACAAACCCTGCAGGGTATCTTTAATCCCTTGTAATCCCAAGGCTGTCAAGGATAATTTTTTGCTTTTCTTCCATTACAGCTCTTTCATCCTCTTCCATATGGTCATATCCAAATAAATGAAGCATGCTGTGCGCAACGAGGAAGCCTAATTCCCTTTCCTCTGAATGGCCGTATTCTACTGCTTGTCCCATTACCTTTTCAACGGAAAGGATAATATCGCCAAGAAGAAGTTCTCCGGTCTCCGGATTAAAATAATCATCGGCTGCCTCCTCCAGATGGGAAAAATCAGATGGGCTGCTGTAATCAACCAGGGGGAAGGACAGTACGTCCGTAGGCGCATCCACCTCTCTGTATTCCTTGTTGATTGCCTGTATTTCCTTATTATCGGTTAATATGATATTTAACTCTATTTCATAAGGACAGCCCTCCGCATCCAGAGCCTCCTCCACTACTTTCTCAATAAGTGCTTCATAATCCAGGTCTAATTTAATATCTGTTTCATATTCAAAATTCAGCGTCAAGATACTCCTCCTTACTAAAATAATCCATAAAAAAGTTTTTTAGCCTTATGTATTGGGCAACGGTCAGATTGGAATCGGCCAGGCTGTCCTTTTCAAGCCGCATGGCAAAAAGATTATCGGTAAACTTTAACATTAGCTTGGAAATGTCCGGTCCATCCTTGTCTTCTTCCTTCCCGTTCATTAAAAAATATTCCTTAGCCGCCACCAGACTTACCGTGAACATTACAACAGCGCCCTCCGGTGAGGCCGGCTTGTCCGTTTTCAGGTTATGGGATTCAATAATATTTACAATGACCTCCGGCAAATGATACTCCCTGGCAAGGGCTGTTCCTTCCGCCACATAATCCTTCCCCTTAAGCCTGCCGATTTCATGATAAAGGCCGCCGGCTCTAGCTATAGTTCCGCTAAGCCCGGCAGCCACGGCAGCTCTTTCCGATATGGCCGCAATTCTGTCTGCATGAAGATAAAGCTTTTCAGAAGCCTTCAGTATCTGATAAAGTTCAAAGTCCTCTCCCAGTATACCTTCTATTGTTACTATTGCAGGGCTGTCTTCCATATCCTCTTTTATATCAGGAGGAACCATCCTCTTTTGATACAGGTTTCCTGCCATGATGCCCAGCAGAACCGATATCACCACAACCACAGGCATTACTGCCGAAGTGGGTCTCAGGAATTCCTCCATGGAAAATCCGTTATTTAATAGCAGTATAATAACATCAGCTGATACTATCATAAGAAAAGAATAGCAAAGCAGCTTTTTATCCTTCTTATTAACCGGCAGCAGACTGATTAAAATTCCGGTTATCAGAAAAAATATTCCATCTTTCCCGTCTGTAAGTCCCAGTGAGCTTGCAAAGATATAAAGCAGTAAGGTAAAAAATATACTGTTTTCTTTGTTTAGAACAATTGCAGCAAAGGTAACTCCCATAAAAACTGCCGGCATAAATTCCGTTCCGGCCCACAGCAGACCGGGAATTGACAATAATACCATGGCCAAAATGGCAGGGTAATCCTTTTTCCTTCCGCCCATATATAAAACCAGCAAAAGCAGAAGAAGAATTCCCAGAACCCCCGCCTTTAAAATTTCAATAGCGCCTATCATATATTCCACCTGTACACTCCAGCCTTATCTCTTCCTGCGGTATCCTTTATCGGAGTTTTTTATTGAAATTCCTTTCGGGCCTCTTCTGGCATATTTTTCCTGCTTTACTTCGGCTTTACTGAGCTTACTCTCATAAGACTCGTAGGCCATAACAATCTTTTGCACCAGAGGGTGCCTTACAACGTCCTGACCTGTTAAATAAGCAAAACCAATGTCTTCTATCTTACTCAGCACCTTTACGGCAACATCGAGCCCTGACTGGGTTCCTGCGGGCAAATCCTTCTGGGACAGGTCACCGGTGATAACTACCTTGGAGCCAAAGCCAATACGAGTCAGGAACATCTTCATCTGGGCAGGTGTTGTATTCTGGGCTTCATCCAGGATAATAAACGCATTTTCCAGGGTACGCCCCCTCATATAGGCCAAAGGAGCTACTTCTATCAGCCCTTTTTCCGTATTTTTCAAATACCCTTCCGCTCCCATAATCTGATAAAGGGCGTCATAAAGGGGCCTGAGGTAGGGGTCTACCTTACTTTGCAGGTCACCGGGCAGAAAGCCCAGCTTCTCTCCGGCTTCTATGGCAGGCCTTGTAAGAATAATCTTGCCTACGTCATCGTTTTTAAAGGCAGTAACTGCCATTGCCATTGCAAGATAGGTCTTGCCGGTTCCGGCAGGCCCTATTCCAAAGGTAATCATTTTCTTTCGTATGAAATCCACATAGGACTTTTGCCCCAGTGTCTTAGGTTTTATCGGTTTACCGGATATTGTATGGCATATCAGATCCTGATCAATCTCGACAATTGCCGCTTCCTTGTTATCCTGGCTTAAAGACAGGGCATAGCTTACATTCTGCTCCGTTATCACATTTCCGCGCTTCGACAATTCCAACAGGTTCATAAAAACACTTTTTGCTTTTACAACATTCTCATTCTCGCCAATCAGCTTTATTTCACCGTCTCTGACAATTATAGTAACGGCAAGGGTTCTTTCTATTATTTTGACATAGGCATCAAATTGGCCAAATACATTCTTTTCATGCTCCAGAGGCACATCAATTATCGTTTCCATCAGACTCATCAGTATCAATAATCCTCCACTCATTGTCATCAATTGCTTTATAATCTTTCACAGATTCCAATACCACAAGCTTGCCATTTGCTATACAGTTATTTCCCTTTACAGCCACCGTGACATTATTTTCCAGTATAACTACATCTTTTTCCACCAGCTTCTTAATAAAGCGGTTTAAACGCTTTTCAGCCAGAGCTTTTGCCTCAGCCTCCGAATACTTTTTCTTTTCTTCCTTATATTCCAAATACCGGTTCGTATCCAAAGAGACCGGAAGGTAAAATTCATCATTAAGATGCAAAGTAAATTCATTCCCAATTATATCATACTTATCATAAGGAATTCTAGGTCTGTATAAATTTATTTTTTTCAAAAATATGGAAAACAGATAAGATTTTTTTTCATTACCAGTATATACTTTATCATTATAGTATAGAGAAAATTTATCAGAATAATCATAAAAGGTCTTTCCTGTAATATCTGCATCGGCTATTACCGGTTGTTTTCTGACCAGCAGCTCATTATCTCCGATGATATCAACAACGCCGGATACCAGGATATCTCCTTTTTTAACCACATCTCCGATACCGACCTTGGGTGTTCCTGTTCTTGTCACAATCTTCGTTATAATACAGTCCTTCGAGGCTATAATATGACAGTTGCTGGTCGCTGTTACAGCAGGAGCGGGCATATTGGTCTCTGTTATTTTTACAACCAGTCTTGTACCTTTTATTTCTGCGGAAACCCAGCCGATATCATTGTAGCTGTGGCGTATCAGGTCTTCTATTTTCTGGCAGTTTATATCCTTTTTCTGAAGTCCCGGATGGATATCATTATTCCGCAGGAACTTAACCATTGCTTCCTGTGTATAAGTATAGCCTCCTGAAACATTAATATCCCAAATAAACAGAGATAATATGTACAAAATAGCCAGAAAAAGCAAAAAACCCAATGCATATCCGCTTCTCTTCCGGTAACGCTGTATCACAAAGGGAAGGCCAAATCTTTTTTTTATGAAGGGCAGGGTCCCTGTCTTTTTTGCAATAGGCTTTAACTTATAGTAATCCTTTAATTTGATTTGAAATTCATAATCATCGCCGTTTGATTTTAAATCCCACAAATAAATATAACGATTGCTGCACAAATTGATAAAACGCTCAGTAGATATTCCCTTTAAACGGACCAGGAGATATCCCTGAAACCAGCGAACCAGCTTTATAATCATCTAACACCCTCCGTTTTTGCATCTATCGCAAACATTTTTAATCCTTCTGTGTTATATACGTTATGGCAGATACCAGTCCGGTTATACGCATTTCATCATTTGTGAAATAGGAAATATTCAAGTGCTTGCCTTCAATCCGTATGGTACCGATTTTGGAAAGCACTTTTATATAAGTATCGTTATATTCTAATATTCCTTTATAATTCTCAATACATACCTCATTTCTTCCCAGGGCAGTTATAATCGGCGCCCCTACCAGGATATCCGAAGGCAGCTTTAACTGCTCTGATACCGTTTCCAGGAAGGTCTTTCTGGCTGCTTCTTCTTTCTTTTTATTTTTATTTATATTGCTATACAATTCTTTATTCGAAGTTTGCTTATTTTTTTCATGCATGGACTTGAATTTATGCTGCATCCGAAATACTCCATATTATTCTGGATTATGATAGAATATATGGGTAGACTCCCCCAGTTATGCGTATTATCGGGTCCCTGAAAGCATTTTATATGGCCTACGTATTCTTATAGGAATACCTGGACATACCCCTTTCTTTCCCTTTCTGTACTTCTGTCTTGTTCTCTAGCAGCTCCCAGTATATGCCCCTTAATGTCTCTCCGACCTTTCCGATGCTTCTTTCGCCTGCCTTTGCATAGCCCTGCTCTGTTAAGCTGGGAGCCTCTCCTTCCAGAATGTCACGGGCTAATTGCTCAAATTCCTCAAGTTTTCTGCCTTTATAGACCTGCTTCCGGTCTTCCAGCCAGCCTTCGTAAACGGGAATATCACGTATCAAAGCAGGTATTTTCAGAGCCAGCGCTTCCAGCAGCACAATCCCTTCCGTTTCTTCCTGGGACAGGAATAAAAACAAATCACTGCCGCAGTATGCCTGTCTTAACTCCTCACTTGATATGTATCCCGGAAAATGCAGGTTCGGAAGCTTCGTCTCCACCGCTCTTTTTATATTTTCAGGCACAAGCTTCAGATTGGTATCTCCAAACCATATAAACTGATATTCGGGAAGCCTTCCTGCCAGTTCCACAAAATCTTCGATGCCCTTCCTTTCAATATAATGGCCTACGGATATAATCACCTTGTCATCTGCACCAAAGCAGTATTTTTCCCGAAAGCACTTTCCCGATTCCTTATCACGGTTAAAAAAGTCCAAATCAATCCCATTGGATAAATGCATAATTTCCTTCTTTATTCCATAGCCCTCCAGCAGCTCTTTCGAATACTCTGTGGGAGTAATTATGACATCCCCCAGGCAATAGCAGAAGCCGATCCATTTTTTGAAGAAAGGAGCAAAAAAATCGGAGCCCCGAAAGGATTTTTTAAAGTCTTCCATTGTGGAATGGGCATAGTATACCACTTTTTTTCTCATGACCTTTGCCAGAAGAGCTGTGAATACCGAGTCCGGAAATATCGTATTCACCTGGACAATATCGTAATCAAAGCCAAACTGTTTTGTATGAGCAACCCCTGTATTTTCCAGTGCTGCCTTCTGATGCTCCCAGGCCTTTCCTATACCGCTCTTGCGTATTAATTTTAACCCGCCTTTATATAACCATATCTTCATAATAATAACCTTTGCCTTTCCGGTGCCTGCAGACCCTGAGCTGCCGGTCCCCTTTTGCTGTACCCTCCGGCATTACCTGGTGTTATGCCCTGTCAGCTTATAAATACTATTTAAAAACCTTATAAAGGTCCTTTTTCATTCTGTTAAAAATCTGTTTAGCCTTCCGGTTAACATTGCAGTGTAACCGGATTATCCTTCTGCATGGAATACTGCTGATGAAATACCGCTGTTTAATTGAAAGGGATTACATAATGAATAAGTGCAGTAAATACCAGATTTAATCCCATGGAATAAGCAGCTATTGAAAATGGCTTGCCTGCCAGTATAATAATAGAAAATTTCTTCAGCGGAATTTTTGTGATTCCGGCCAGATAGCACAAAAAATCATCCGGGGCTACCGGTAAAAAAATTGCAATTGCAAACCACTTGTCGAATTTCTCACTATTTAGCCAGGAGCCGTATTTCTGCCATAGTCCGGGTTTTGAAACCCTTTCCACAAAGCTTTTCCCATATCTTCTCGCCAAGAGGAAGGCGAGAATCGAGCCCAGGCAGATTCCGGTATAATTATAAAGAAAGCCTTTTACCGGCCCGAAAATAATCACACCGGCAAGGCAGCCAATGGAGCCGGGAATAATGGGAATGACGACCTGTATGGCCTGCACTAGAATAAATATGATATCCGCGAAAATTCCGAACCGGCCCAGAAAATGATGCAGGGCCTCTGAAGATACAAAAATCTTTGTCTTATAACCGTAAAATATAAAAGCAATTGTCATCATAAGGCCAATAATGGTTATGATATCTAAAAATGATATTTTTCTTTTTGCCATATCTGCTCCAATCAGTGTAATAATGCAGGAGTTCCCTCCTTCTTTGGCGTAAGATGCCATTATTTCTTATCAACCTGATTATAAAGCAAATAAATAAAGAATAAGTTCATGTTTTATAAATGATTTCTAAAGAAATCCATAAAAATATACAATTAAGTTATTTTTTATGTGGATTTGCCGTATTTTGAATAAAATAAAGAAGTATTTAGAATTTCTTTGTTTTCAGATAGAAAAAAAGACAAATTAAAAACCCCTGAACAAAAGTTCAAGGGCTAATTTAAGTAGTTATTCTACTTATTTGAATTTACGCTTACGAGCAGCTTCAGACTTTTTCTTACGTCTTACGCTCGGCTTCTCATAATGCTCTCTTTTACGGATTTCCTGCTGAATACCTGCCTTCGCACAGTTTCTCTTAAATCTACGTAGAGCACTATCTAAAGTCTCATTATCTTTTACAATAACATTTGACATAGTCTCACACCTAACCTCCCTCCAGTTGTGTATTGTGCCTAAACAACTGTTTGGGTATTTTTTGAATAGCACTAAAGTAATTATATTGTCTGTTATAGGTTTTGTCAATACATTTTTTTGTGTTTCCTAATAATCTTGGCAGTTCCGTTTTATTTAAGCTGCTTTTCCAGGGCCTTGGGAGCTGCTTCAATCAAAGCATCAATGCCGGCCGGATTCTTACCGCCAGCCTGGGCAATATTTGGACGGCCGCCACCGCCACCGCCTACCAGGGAAGCCAGTTCCTTGATAAGATTACCGGCATGGGCACCCTCTTTCATAGCAGAATCCGTAACCATGGCAATCAGGTTTACCTTGTCATCGGCGGCAGAAGCTAAAATAACAACACCGTCTCCCAGCTTATCTCTTAACTGGTCTCCCAGATTTCTAAGATTATTAACATCTACGCCATCCGCTCTTGCTGCCAGGAGCTTAACGCCCTTGATTTCTGTTACCTGGTTCATAACATCACCCAATGCGTCCTTGGCAAGCCTGCTCTTTAATTTATCATTTTCAGATTGCAGGGCCTTTATCTCCTCCTGTAAGCTCTCAACCTTAGCTGACAGCTGCGCAGGTTCTGTCTTAGCGGTCTTTGCAGCCTGATTCAATTCTGCCTCAAGCTGTTCATAGTAATGGAATACTCCCTTGCCGGTAAGTGCTTCAATACGCCTTACACCGGCAGCAACACCGGTTTCCGATACAATCTTAAATACCATAATGGAGCTGGTATTGGCTACATGGGTACCTCCGCACAATTCCTTGCTGAAATCACCCATGGTAACGACACGGACACTATCTCCGTATTTTTCACCAAAGAGTGCCATGGCACCTGTCTTTTTTGCCTCTTCAATGGACATAATATCGGTATTTACCAATAATCCATTTTGAATCTGCTCATTCACGATCTCTTCTACTTTATGGATTTCTTCTTTGCTCATTGCAGAAAAATGGGTAAAGTCAAAGCGCAGTCTGTCTTCATTTACAAAGGAACCTGCCTGCTCTACATGGGAGCCCAGTACGGTCCGGAGAGCCTTCTGAAGCAGGTGGGTAGCACTGTGGTTCTTTCCGGTGCCCCCTCTCTTTTCCTCATTGATAGCAAGATGAACGGTTTCATTTGCCTTTATCATTCCCTTTGTTACAACACCAACATGGCCAATCTTTCCGCCCTGAAGCTTAATGGTATCCTCTACCTCAAATTCTGCTGACGCCGTTCTGATGAAGCCGGTATCGGCTGCCTGTCCGCCGCTGGTCGCATAAAAAGGTGTCTCCTTTGTAAAAATAGTACCCTTCTGGCCTGCAACAAGCTCGGAAACCACTTCTGTTTCTGTTGTAAGGGCTATCACTGCCGAGTCAGTCTCAACCTTTTCATAGCCGACAAAGGCTGAGATAAGGCTGGGATCCAGCTGTAAATATACGGTTTCATCAGCTCCCATGTAATTTGTGACCGCACGGGCACTTCTGGCTGTTTCCCTTTGTACGTTCATGGCTTTTGTAAAGCCTTCTTCATCAATGACAAAGCCCTTTTCTTCCAGTATTTCCCTAGTCAAATCAAGAGGGAAGCCATAGGTATCATAGAGCTTAAAGGCATCCTCACCGGCAAGTGTACTCTTTCCTTCCTTTACAAGTACCTCTTCCAATTCGGAAAGGAGCTTGAGTCCCTGGTCGATGGTCTTATTAAAATTATCTTCTTCTATGGTAAGAAGCTTTAAGATGTAATCCTTCTTCTCTTCCAGCTCCGGATAACCGTCCTTGGACTCTGCGATAACTGTTGTGCTCAAGGTAGCAAGGAAACGGTCCTTGATACCAAGAAGCCTTCCATGGCGGGCAGCACGTCTTAAAAGCCTGCGCAGCACGTAGCCTCTTCCTTCATTGGAAGGAATGATACCGTCGGATATCATAAAGGTCACAGAACGGATATGGTCGGTAATTAAACGGATAGAAACATCCACCTTAGGGTCATTCTTATAGGTAACACCGGCTACCTCGCACACCTTATCACGCAGCGCCTTGATGGTATCCACATCGAAAATGGAATCCACATCCTGGGTAACGGTAGCAAGTCTTTCAAGTCCCATTCCGGTATCAATATTTTTCTGAACCAGTTCCGTATAATGTCCGTTGCCGTCATTTTCGAACTGGGTAAATACATTGTTCCATATTTCAATATAGCGGTCACACTCACAGCCTACGGTACAGCCGGGTTCATGACAGCCATACTTTTCTCCGCGGTCATAATAAATCTCAGAACAGGGGCCGCAGGGGCCTGCGCCATGCTCCCAGAAATTGTCTGCCTTGCCAAAGCGGAAAATTCTCTCCGGTGCGATTCCGATTTCCTTATTCCATATTTCAAAGGCCTCATCATCCTCTTCATATACGGAAGGATACAGCCTGTCAGGATCGATGCCTACAACTTCCGTTAAGAATTCCCAGGACCAGTGTATTGCTTCTGTTTTAAAATAATCTCCAAAGGAAAAGTTTCCGAGCATTTCAAAAAAAGTACCGTGTCTTGCAGTTTTTCCTACATTTTCAATATCACCGGTACGGATACATTTCTGACAGGTGGTAACACGTTTTCTCGGAGGAATTTCCTGACCTGTAAAATATGGTTTCAAAGGTGCCATACCTGAATTAATTAATAATAAACTTTTGTCATTTTGGGGAACCAGGGAAAAGCTGTCCATTTTTAAATGACCTTTGCTTTCAAAAAAGTCTAAGAACATTTTTCTCAGCTCGTTAACTCCATAAGCCTTCACACTATTTGCCTCCTGTGTATATAATATGGTGCATTTCTTATATATGTTTTTAACAAAAATCAATAAATCCACTAGTAACTTATTATAAGCAGATATTAGTTTTTTGTCAATAAAATAGGAATCTGCAATCCCAGCCCCAGGAATCCGCGGCAACTGCCGTACAGTACCGGCAGTTACGGCACCTGTATATTTTCATTTTCCAAATATTGAAGCTATTTTTAAAACTTTTTGAAAAACTTTAAAAATAACACTTGCATTTTTGAGTAGGGTGTTGTACAATACTAAATGTGATACGGCTCATTGGTCAAGTGGTCAAGATGTGGCATTCTCAGTGCTGAGACAGGGGTTCGACTCCCCTATGAGCTGCTTAATAAAAAGATGTTTTCCTTAAATGGAAAACATCTTTTTTTGTTTCAGTCTAAGCATATCCTCTGCTCCTGCACGCCAATAAGGAAGTGAGTATAAAAAGGCTCTGTTCTGATAATAGTATATTACTTTTATATCAGGAAACAGAGCCTTTTAAATAGACTTATCTTTTTATTTCATTCATTACTGCAGAAAATCCAACAATGATATCTGGTTGCTCTCCGGCAAATCTCCAAAGAGTCCCAGGTCATTCATTAAATCCACTACTGTTGTACTTACCTTGCAGCGGCTTCTAAAATCATCCCTTGACAGGAATTTTCCATCCTTTACCGCATCTACCACTGCATCCGCCGCCTTATCTCCCAGGCCGTCTATGGTACTTAAGGAAGGCATCAGCTTGCCTTCTACGATCTGAAAATGATGTGCCTTTGCAGTATAGATATCAATGGGCATAAATGCAAAGCCTCTGACATACATCTCCTGTACAATTCTCATGTCCTTATAGGTATCCTGCTCCTTTTTGCTGAGCTCATTTCCTCTGCGCTTGTAATCTGCCATATGCCTCTCCAGTCGTTCCCTTCCAAGGCACATAAGCTCATAATTAAAAGCAGATGCACGGATGGAAAAATAGGCGGCATAATAGGCCAGAGGATAGTATACTTTAAAGTAGGCAATACGGAAGGCCATCATAACATAGGCTGCCGCATGGGCCTTGGGGAACATGTACTTAATCCGCTTACAGGACCAGATATACCAGTCCGGCACACCCGATGCCAGCATTTCCTCTTCCATTTCCGGTGTCAGGCCCTTACCCTTACGGACACTTTCCATTATCTTAAAGGAATGTCCGCTGTCAACGCCCATATTAATCAGGTAGGTCATAATATCATCACGGGTACAGATGGCAGAGGCCAGCGTACATTTTCCTTCCGTAATCAGGGTCTGTGCATTGTTAAGCCATACATCTGTTCCATGGGAAAGACCTGATATACGGACAAGGTCCGAGAAATTCTTCGGCCTGGTATCCCGAAGCATCTGCATTACGAAATCCGTACCGAACTCAGGAACGCCAAGGCAGCCCAAATCACAGCCGCCCAAATCTTCCGCCCTGACTCCCAGGGCACTCAGGTTATCAAAAAGGGAGAGCACCTTCTCATCATCCAGCCGGATTTCCTTGGCATCCAGCCCTGTAAGGTCCTCTAACATCCTGATCATGGTCGGATCATCGTGTCCCAGTATGTCCAGCTTCAGCAGGTTATGGTCAATGGAATGGTAATCAAAATGTGTGGTTATGGTCTTGGTGGTCATATCATTGGCAGGCCGCTGAACCGGGGTAAAGGAATATATCTCCTCACCGTGGGGAAGCACGATAATACCGCCGGGATGCTGGCCCGTTGTTCTGCGCACTCCCACGCAGCCAGATACGATACGTTCGATTTCCGCCTTTCTTCTATGCTGGTTATGCTCTTCGTAGTATTTTAATACAAAGCCGTAGGCAGTCTTATCCGCCAGGGTACCGATGGTCCCGGCCCTGAAGGTATGCCCTTCGCCAAAGATGACCTCCGTATAATCATGGGCCTTGCTCTGATATTCACCGGAGAAATTCAAGTCGATATCAGGCTCCTTGTCCCCGTTAAAGCCCAGGAAGGTTTCAAAGGGGATATCATGCCCGTCCTTACTTAAGGGCTGTCCGCATACAGGACAGGTTTTATCCGGCATATCACAGCCGCTGCTGCCTGCATAAGCCCTTACTTCCTCGGAGTCAAAATCCGAATAGTGGCAATTGGTACAATAGTAATGGGCCGCCAGAGGATTAACCTCTGTAATACCCGACATGGTCGCCACAAAGGAGGAACCGACGGAACCTCTGGAACCAACCAGATATCCATCCTCATTGGATTTCCATACCAGCTTCTGGGCAATAATGTACATAACCGCAAAGCCGTTGGTTATAATGGAATGAAGCTCATGCTCCAGCCTCTCTTCTACCTGCCTGGGCAGCTCCGGTCCATACATGGAATGGGCCTTGTTGTAACAGATTTCCCTCAGGGTCTTATCCGAATCCGGAATGACCGGCGGGCATTTATCCGGGCGTACTGGAGAAATCTTCTCTATTCGGTCGGTAACCAGATTGGTATTGGTCACGACCACTTCATAAGCCTTATCTTTTCCAAGATAAGTAAACTCCTCCAGCATTTCCTCCGTGGTGCGAAAGAACAGAGGAGCTTGGTTATCCGCATCCTTCATTCCTTTTCCGTATAAAAGGATTCTTCTGTATATCTCATCCTCCGGGTCCAA
The DNA here is from genome assembly GCF_900142215.1 of Anaerocolumna jejuensis DSM 15929. Taxonomy (GTDB): domain Bacteria; phylum Bacillota; class Clostridia; order Lachnospirales; family Lachnospiraceae; genus Anaerocolumna; species Anaerocolumna jejuensis. Next base: position 210,662 of record NZ_FRAC01000008.1, read on the forward strand.
GAAATGAACATCGCAGGTGGCAACTACCGGCTTATTGAACTCTTCTCCAAGCCTTACGATCCTCCGGTTTATGTCCATCAGCTCTTCTCTGGAATTAATGTTGATTTTTTCACTCTCAATCATAAAGTCATTATTTCCCAGGGGCTGTATTTCCAGATAATCATAAAATTCTGCCAGCCGGTTAATCTCCTCCGGCGGCTGCTCCCTTAAGATTGCCTGGTAAAGCTCTCCCGCTTCACAGGCGGAGCCTATCAGAAGGCCCTCCCTGTTCTCCATAAACACACTCTTTGGAATACGGGGTCGTTTCTGATAATACTTGATATGGGATAAGGATATGAGCTTATATAAATTTACCCTTCCGATATCGTTCTGGGCTAAAATAATTGCATGATAGGTAGGCAGCTTCTTAATAGCCTCCGGTGAAAGCTTTCCAAGGGGGTCAATTTCCTCCAGGCGGGTAACGCCAAGGTCGGTAAGCTTTGGCAGCAGCTTTATAAAGATATCTGCCGTTGCTCCTGCATCATCCACTGCCCTGTGATGGTTCTCAAGGGATACGCTTAGAGCCTTTGCTACAGTGTGAAGCTTATAATTATTCAGATCCGGAATTAACATTCTGGCCATACCAACGGTATCCACTACGGTAAAATTCGTTTCTATCCCAAGCATCTCTGCTTTTTTACGGATAAAGCTGACATCAAAGGAAGCATTATGGGCCACCAGCACCGCTCCTTCACAAAATGCCAGGAATTCCGGCAGTATGACATCAATCTTGGGAGACCCGATTACCATATCATCCGTGATGCTGGTAAGCTCTTCAATCCTTTGTGGAATGGGTATTTCCGGATTAATAAAGGTGCTGAATTTGTCAACAATAACTCCCTCTTTTACCTTTACCGCACCAATTTCAATAATCCTGTCCTTGACGGGACCAAAACCGGTTGTCTCAATATCAAATACCACATAGGTATCCGTAAGGGACTGCCCCCTGGGATTCACAACGATTTCCTTTAAATCGTCCACCAGATATGCTTCCACTCCGTAAATTACCTTAAATTCCTTCAGCCGCTCCCACTCTGATTCCGGATAATCCTTTTTACTTAAGGTATGATTGGCTTCGGGGAAGGACTGCACCACTCCGTGATCCGTAATGGCAACCGCTTTGTGCCCCCATTCAAAAGCCCTCTTCACCAGATCCTTTACATCCACAACAGCATCCATATCGCTCATCATGGTATGGGCATGAAGCTCCACACGCTTTTCCACACTGTTGTCCATGCGCTTAACGGTAAAGGAAGGAATGGATTTTACTCCGACAATTGACCCGATGGAAATTTCCCTGTCATATTTGTCCATGAGTGCCATCCCTTTTAGCTTAATAAATTTACCCTTCTTCAAAACCTCCGTAACCTCGGCGGCTTCCTCCGTCTTAAGAAACAGCTTTGCCGATATGGAGTCGGTGAAATCCGTAATTGTAAAGATAAACAGAGTCTTTTCATTACGGAGTTCTCTCGCTTCCGTATTCAGTATTTTTCCTCTGATTACAACTTCGCCGATTTCGTCCTGAATATCCGAAATGGGAATTGCTTCTCCTTCAAAGCCCCTGCCATAGATGGTGTCAGGGTCATGTATCACTTTCTTTGGCGTATATTCCGACCTTCCAAAAGACCTGTCGCTCTTCCTTTCATCTTTGGCCTTGGGGAATCCGGCAGACTTCTGCAAATGGGCATCCCCGCCCTCAGCCATAGGGGCAGAAGCCGCTCCTGTATTGTCTTCTGTCTCACTTTGCTGATTGATATGTACCATATTACCTACGCGGACGAATTCATATTCCTCCCCGGCCTCTTCTTTCACAGGCTCATAATAGTCGAACAAAATGGAGACCTGGAGATGGAACTTCTCAAAGACAGCGGTCAGATGCCTCTTAAAATCCTCGGCCATTTTACGGACCAGAAAGCTCTCCTCACACCGGAAGGTAATTCTGTTTCCGTCAAAGGTTATTTGGGAGAGTTCAAATATATTATATTCCAGAATACTTCTTTCCCTGAACTCAGTAAATATACTCCCTTTGTAGATTTCAAAGAGATTTTCCGGCGTATACTGGGCGGAGAGATGATAGCTCTCTATAAACCTGACCTCATCAGAGGTCTCGGAAAACAGCTTATGCTTGATAAGCTGCTCCATCCGGCAGATGTCCTTTCTCTGAATCAGCCTGCCGCTTTCCATATGGATTTTTATCTCAGCCCTGGACTTGGATACACATACCTTTTCAATGACTACTTCTTTGAAGAGCTGTACCAGTTCCTCCGGTATATCGCTTAACTGGTCAAATACTTCCAAAAAAAGTATTCCCATTTCTCACGCCTCTTTTCTATTTCAATGCATCTGCTTTCATTGCAAGAAGCTCCTCTTTTAAGGCCTCCAACAGCTTATCCTCGGGAACTTTTCTTACGACCTGCCCTTTCTTAATAAGGATTCCTTCTCCTTTACCTCCGGCGATTCCGATGTCCGCTTCTTTTGCTTCACCGGGGCCGTTTACCGCACAGCCCATTACTGCAACCTTAATGTCCATATCAAAATCCTGAATCATATTTTCTACCTGCCCCGCAAGGCTGATTAAGTCAATCTGTGTTCTTCCGCAGGTCGGGCAGGATACCAATTCCACTCCGCCCTTTCTGAGGCCAAGGGTTTTTAAGATAAGTCTGGCAGACTTTATTTCCTCCAAAGGGTCTCCTGTTAAGGACACTCTTATGGTATCGCCAATACCCTCATAAAGTATGATGCCTAACCCTACAGCTGATTTAATATTGCCTGAAAGCAGTGTACCTGACTCTGTTATACCTACATGAAGGGGATATACGGTTTTTTCTGCAATCATCTCATAAGCTCTGGCACACATTAGCACATCCGAAGATTTAATACTGATTACCAGATTGTCATAGCCCATAGCTTCAATGGCCTTAACCTTATCCAGTGCGCTTTCCACCAAGCCCTCCGGCGTTACCCCACCGTATTTTTCAACCAGCTCCTTTTCCAGAGAGCCGCTGTTAACGCCTACTCTGATCGGGATATCTCTAACTTTTGCCGCTTCAATCACTGCCTTTAGCTTCTCATATCCTCCAATGTTGCCGGGATTGATTCTGACCTTATCCGCCCCATTCTCCATGGCAGCAATAGCCAGACGGTAATCAAAATGGATATCCGCCACCAGGGGAATATGTATTTCCCTTTTGATATCCTTTATTGCGTAAGCTGCCTCCATAGTAGGAACTGCACAGCGTATAATATCACAGCCTGCTGCTTCCAACTTTAAAATCTGCTGGATGGTGGCTTTTACATCTTCTGTTTTTGTATTTGTCATGGACTGGATGAGGATTGGATTTCCTCCTCCAATTACCTTATTTCCTATTTTTACAGCCTTTGTTTCCTTTCGCATAACAACCTCTTTTCTATATATCAGAGCTTTGATAGGATATTCCTGAATCTGTACTAAAGCAGGTTCAGGCTGTCCCTTTATTGGACCTCAAAGCCTTAGCGGGATAATCCCCGCTTACTGACAGGAAAAAATGGCTGTTGTAAAAAAGCTTATTTCACACAATCGAAAGATACATCTGCTATTTCGTTCTATGAATACTAATTTACAACAGCCACCTCTATCATTTAAAATATCCGGCTAAAATCATTGAACATTACAAATACCATAAGAATCATAAGTGCAATGAAGCCTATCATATGCACCATACCTTCCTTGGTCTGGTCCACCGGCTTTCCTCTGAATACTTCAATCAGCAAGAATACCAGTCTTCCGCCATCCAGTGCAGGAATGGGCAATAGGTTCATAACACCAAGGTTTGCACTGAGCAGTACACTAAAGCTTGCAAGACTCAGGAACACCGTAACAAAACCGCTTGGTGCGCTGTCCTTATAAATACTTCCTATCATATCCACGATACCTACCGGACCTGCCAGGTCATTGGCCTTAACTTTTCCGGTAAACAGCATTTTAAGACTGTCAACAGTCATTACAATAACATATTTAACCTCTGCCAGACTGTACTTTACAACTCCAAAGCCGCTGGTCTTGACCCTGCTGCCGTCCAGAGCAAAGCCGATGGAATATCCCTGTCCTGACAGCTTTGGCGTTACATTCGCAGAATTCTCCGCTCCGTTCCTCTGATACGTAATGACAACCGGTTTATCTGATAAAGGTTTTTCCTTGAAATAATTTATGATATCATCCTTGGTCGCAACCTTTACCCCATTGATTTCAGTAATGATATCGCCATTTTGAAAACCGGCATTCTTCATGGGATAATCATCCATTACCTCTTTTACAACAGCCTTATTGCCATCATCATAATAAAATCCCAGCATATAATTCTTTACATACTCCGGATTGATGGTTGCATTATGTTTTTCGCCATTCCTTTCATAGGTCAGGTCCACACTTGCCTCACTTAACGGATTCATATAAAGGAACATATTTAATTCCCTGGCAAGATTTATGTTTTTTCCGTCTATCCGGGTTATGACATCCCCGTCCTGCAAGCCTGCTTCCTTTGCTACCGTAGTAACATTTGCGATTTTTGCCGGATCATAGCCTCTCATGCCTACGATAATCAGGGCAAGAACAAAAGCCAGTACGAAGTTAAAAATAGGGCCTGCCAAAACAACGGAAATTCTGCCCCATACACCCTTCTTGTTAAAAGCTCTCTCATCCTCAACTGTTTCATCTTCTCCAAGCATCATACAGGAGCCGCCGATTGGAAGCAGTTTAATGGAATAAATAGTCGCCTCCAGTTCTCTATTAGCAGCGGTAAAATCACCCGTTGACATAAATCCTCTTAACCGGTATCCCTTCACAGTTTTTACCATGGAAAGAATTCTTGGACCCATACCAATGGAAAACTCCGTTACAAAGATACCATTGGACTTTGCCAGAAGAAAATGGCCTAATTCATGGATGATAATAAGGACGCTAAATATCAAAATTGCAATTATTATATTCATGCTTATACCCATTGTATATCGCAGGCAGACCTGCGATACTGCCACAATTAAAAACGAGTGAAAGAATCTGTAAGTGGCATCCTTTCAAAATGTTATTTTCTTTCACTCTTACTCCTATCTTAGTGTATCTACACCATATTTATTGTTAATGGCTACAGAAAATGTATAAAACCGCTCCACCCTGTTATCTTTTTAACTTCCCATCAAGAAATTCACGGGTCTCTTTTTCAGTCTCAAGAATTTCCGAGACAGAAGGATTTTCCCTGAACCTGTGTGCTTCCATGGCTTTCTCTATCAATTCCGTGATTTCCAGATAAGATATTTCTCTGTTTAAAAATTTTGCTACCGCATACTCATTGGCAGCATTGTAAACGGTTGGCATACTGCCTCCTCTTTTTGCTGCCTCAAAGGCTAATTTCAGCCCCTCAAATGTCTCATAGTCCGGTTCAAAAAAATCCAGCCTGCCCAGCTTAAAAAAATTGATTCGTTCTCCCTTAAGATACCTTCTGTCAGGATAATACAGGGCATACTGTATGGGAAGCTTCATATCCGGCATTCCCATTTGTGCCATTATACTGCCGTCAGTATATTCAACAGCAGAATGAATAATGCTCTGGGGTTGAATGACTACTTGTATTTTCTCCAAATCCACATCAAATAACCATCTGGCCTCCATTACCTCAAGACCTTTATTTACCATGGTAGAAGAATCAATGGTTATTTTTCTCCCCATGGACCAGTTCGGATGCTTTAAAGCATCTTCCACCTGGATTTTTTTCAAATCTTCTCTTTTTTTACCCCGGAAAGGTCCGCCGGAGGCTGTGAGGATAATCCTCTCTATTTCATTTTTTTCTTCTCCGTTTAAGGCCTGGAATATGGCAGAATGTTCACTGTCTACGGGAAGAATTCTAACCTGCCTCTCTTTTGCCAGGGGCATAATAATGTGTCCGGCTGTGACCAGGGTTTCCTTATTGGCAAGAGCAATATCCTTTCCTGCCTTAATTGCTTCAATGGTTGGTACAATACCAATCATTCCCACCAAAGCCGTAACAACAATATTGGTATGTATGTCCGTACTGCAGGCAATCAAGCCTTCCATCCCCGACATAACCACCACAGCTGTGTCCTTTACCTTCAAAGCCAGTTCTTTTGCCTTTTCTTCCTCATAAACGGCCGCCAGTAAAGGTTTAAACTCTCTGATTTGTGCTTCCAGTAAGGAGATGTTGCTTCCTGCCGCCAGTGCCACAACCTGTATATCGGGGTTCTCCCTTACAACTTCCAGGGTCTGCGTACCGACTGACCCGGTGGAGCCCAGAATGGATATATATTTCATTATAACTCCTTTATTAAATATCAAATCCTTGATATGATATCTCCATAGTTTAACTCAAATATTTATTTTCCGTCAAAGCGCCTTATATACCGTAAGCCTGCTTACATTCCTGCTTAAAAGAAAAAATTACTTTTTAAGCTTGATACAATATAATTATGAAAGGTATTCCCATTATAATATAGTAGCAAGGAAATACACAATAGGTGCGACAAAAATGATACTGTCAAATCTGTCCAGAATACCGCCATGCCCTGGAATAAGTGTTCCATAGTCTTTTATATTATGATTTCTTTTAATCGCCGAAGCTGCTAAATCACCCAGCTGGGATATCACACTGCCCACTGCCGATATTAAGGCAAAAATAAGACCTGTATTGTGAAAACCGGTAATGTAGTCTTTTATTATCACCCCATAGAGCAAGCCAATAAGCCCTGCGCCAATGACGCCTCCGATACAGCCTTCAATCGATTTCTTAGGACTTAAGGGTGTAAAATTCTTATGCTTGCCAATCAGCATTCCCACGCAATAAGCACTGGTATCGGAACCCCATGCTCCGATAAATATAAGCCATATAATATAAAAGCCGCTTTCCAGCATTCTGACCTGATAAATAAAGCTTAACATTACTGCCACATAGAAAAGCCCAAAAAAGGCGGCGGTAACTTCCTCCATCCTGAACTTGGGATATAAAATTACATACAAAATCATTAAAGCCAGTAAAAAGCCGATGAAAAGAAAGTCATTATAGTCCGCAAATCCAAAACGCAGTAATCCGAAATAAACGGCGGCAGCTAGATAGCCGGCGATACCAAGAGGTGACTTTTGCAGGTTAACTGTCTTATACAGTTCTGTCATGCCGATAATAGAAATTGCCAGTACCACAGCAAATAAAGCATCTCCCCCCAGCAGGATTACCGCTATGGTGATAGCCATAAGTATGACCGAACTGCGAAATCTTACCCAAAACATGTATTACCTCCCAATAAATCAATCTTCTTTGATGCCGCCATAATTCCTTTTTCTGCTTCCATAAAACTCAATGGCTTTTCTCAATTCATTTTTATTAAAGTCCGGCCACAGGGTATCCGTAAAATAAAACTCCGTATAGGCTAATTGCCATAAGAGGAAATTGGATATCCTCATTTCACCGCTGGTTCTTATCATTAAATCCGGATCAGGAATTCCTCTGGTATCCAAATATCCGGAAAATATATCCGTATTCACTTCCGTAAGATTAATCTTACCGTCTTTATAATCCTGTGACATCCTTTTAGCTGCCCGTAAAATTTCATCCCTGCCGCCGTAATTTAATGCCACCTGAAAACGAAGTCCCGTATTACTGGCGGAGGTCTTTTCAAGCTCAATAATACTACTCTTTATATCTTCACTTAATCCGTCCGTTTCACCAAGTACCCGGACTCTCATATTATTCTTGCTGCTGGTTTTCTGGCAATTCTTAAGATAGCTTCGCAGGAGCTTCATCAATGCATCAACTTCATCTTTGGGTCTCTTCCAGTTTTCAGTAGAAAAAGCATAAACTGTCAAATACTCCACTCCCATATTATAAGCTTCTTCACATATGTTTTCAACTGTTTTACTTCCCTGTACATGGCCATAATTTCTTGGCATCATACGCCGCTTGGCCCAACGGCCGTTTCCATCCAGTATAATTGCTACATGTCTTGGAATTTTTATATCGGAATAATTGTCTCCCATGGAATCCTCCAACTGAAAAAGACTGCTTCAAAGATCCAAAAACTATTGATAAAAAATAGTTTTCTTTGAATTTTGGAGCAGTCCCTGTAAAATATTCGAATGCTTATACCGTAAGTACTTCTTTTGATTTATCCTCTGTAAGCTTATCCACATCAGCAATAAACTTATCTGTGGCTTTCTGAATGCTGTCTTCTAATACCTTTACTTCATCCTCAGAAATTTCACTGTTCTTGTTCATTTTCTTGATGGCATCATTGCCGTCCCTTCTGATATTGCGGACAGCAACCTTAGCATTTTCAGCCTTTTTCTTAATGTCTTTTACCAAATCTTTTCTTCTTTCCTCTGTAAGCTCAGGAAATACCAGTCTGATGACTTTTCCGTCATTGCTGGGTGTAAGTCCCAGGTCAGAAGCAATGATTGCCTTCTCAATATCCTTGATCAGTTTGCTTTCCCAGGGCTGAATCTGAATAACTCTGGGCTCCGGGACCGAAACGTTTGCTACAGACTGAAGAGCAGACGGAGTACCGTAATAATCCACTCTCAACTTGTCAAGTAAATGAGGATTGGCCCTTCCTGCACGAATTGTTGAATATTCTTCCTTCAGGTTATCCAGTGTTTTCGTCATTTTGCTTTCGTATTGTTCCAATCTAGCATCCATAAATATTTCTCCTCTATGATAATAATACTTAAAAATTTCCAAATTCTTTAAGCAGTTACAATGGTTCCGTCAGACTCACCATGAACGGCTTTCATAATACTCTCTTCCTTTTCCAGAGCAAATACCAGCATCGGCATCTTATTCTCCATAGCCAGTACCGTTGCCGATAAATCCACTACCGCAAGCTGTTTATCCAAAGCTTCCTTGAGACTTATCTCACTGTACTTTTTCGCATTGGGATTCTTTTTGGGATCACTGTCGTAGACACCGTCCACTGCCTTAGCCATTAATATTACGTCTGCTTCCAGCTCTACTGCTCTTAACACTACTCCCGTATCCGTCGAAAAATAAGGATGGCCTGTTCCGCCAGCCAGGAATACGACCATGCCCTTTTCAAAATATTTATTTGCCCTGTCCTTTGAAAAGAGCTTTGTCATGGAACCACATTCAAAAGGTGTAAGCACCTGGGTCTTCATACCGACAAAACGGAAAATCTCAGAAACATAAATGCAGTTCATAACAGTTGCCAGCATACCAATCTGATCAGCTTTTGTACGGTCTATGGTTTCACTGGTTCTTCCTCTCCAGAAGTTACCTCCGCCTATAACAACTCCGACCTCAACCCCTTCCTGTACCAGCTGCTTTACCTGATTTGCAACCCGGATACAGGTAGCTTCATCAAAACCGGTCTTCTTATCTCCGGCCAGAGCCTCCCCGCTTAACTTCAGTAAGACTCTTTTATACCTGTTCATTTATAATACCTCCAATTATTCAAATATGCTATCAATATTAACAGATGCGTAAGACAGGGAACAGAAACCATCAATAACTGCACCATTGTTAACCTGAATGGATGCAGCTTTTATATTTCCCTTGATTACAGCGGAGGAGTCGATAACGATAGGACCGCTGATGTCGATATCTCCCTTGACAGCTCCCGCAATAAAGCTGGCAGTTCCAAGTATATCTCCGATTATAACCGTACCAAGACCAATTCTTACATTGCCCTCACTGGTAATGGAGCCTTCAAAACGCTTTGCACCTATATAAACCTCTGAAGCAGAACAGTTTCCGCTTACGGTTCCGATTACAGACAGCTTTCCTTTACAGTCGATATCACCTCTGACAGTACCGATTACTTCCAGGGAGCCATCCGTATGAAGATTACCGGTAAGCACCGTGCTCTTAGCTATAATAGTAACCTCTTCAGTGACATCAGTGCCGTCACCGCTGGTATCCTCTGCGGTACTCTCCTCTGCTTTCTTCTCTTCCAAAGCCGGTTCTTCGCTGGCAGCCGGTTTTTCATCATTTACTGTAACTGCCTCAGATGTTAACAATGCCTCCAAAAGCTCTTTATCCACATTATCATCCTCTGTCAGATTATCCTCTTCCTCTGTCTGAACTTCCTTTGTTTCTTCACCTTCTATGGCTTCTGTCTGTTCCACGGCCTCTGTTTCGTTGCCTTTTTCCTCTGAAGTATTTCCCTCAGTCCCGCCTTCTAACACATCCTCCGGCAGCAATTCATTTACTGCCTGTGATAAATCATCTTTAAAGTCTTTAAAAAAGCCCATTTAAGGTTCCTCCTATGTAATTACTTATTATTAAGTTCTGATGAACTAAGTTTAACCTGTTGAATAGGTTTTACTGTTTCATTTAGTGTAAGAAGTTTTGCACCGCTTTGTGTTAAGGTACTCAATAATTCATCAAGGGACTTGACAGTATTTAACTTGGCATCCGTATCGTGCATCAGCACAATGGATCTTGTATGCCCGGCAATGCCTTCCAACGCATTATCACAAAGCTGCTTTGGCGTATAGCTTACTCCGGTAGCATCACCGCTTGCCACATTCCAGTCATAATATACTACATGTTCCTTATTAAGATAGCGGATAAAAACTGACATATCCGTATCACTGACCTGATTTCCGCTTCCTCCCGGAAAACGGTAAATATCAGTATGAAAGCCAGTGGTATCATATATTAATTTTCTTATTCTCCTGTAATCACTTTCAAAGGTCTTCAAAGATTTATAAAGCTGCTTATAATCATGGGAATAAGAGTGCATACCAATTGAATTGCCCTCTTCCACTATCCTCTTATACAATCTTTTAGACTGTTCATCCGTCTTGCCAATTACAAAAAAAGTTGCCTTTACATGATATTTGTTCAGTATATCCAGAATGTCATCTGTATAGCTGCTTGGGCCGTCATCGAAGGTTAAATACACTTCCTTTCCTTCGTATTTCTTCCGCTCCTGCTCATCAATGCCATTAATCGTATTTTTTAAAGAAGATGAGTCCTTGTCCTGTACTTTGTTCTGTTTTTCTTTTGTATTAAAAACATCTGCCTTGCCATCGGAGGAAGCTTCCGCCACTTTACCTGACTGTTTTCCGCTGTTTTTCCCGGTTTCCGCTTTGGTATTCTGTGAAGTTCCGGAATCCTTTTTTGTGCCCTTAGCTGTATTCTCTCCGGCTACGGGAATGTCCGATGAATCTATAACAGATATTTTTTTTTCATTATAACTGTTTTTTTCTGATTCTTCAAGAGAAGATGAATAATCTTCTGCATGATAGTAAATATTTTTTTCGAAGGTCTTACTGCTTTTTTCTTCCGTCTTTATCTGATTTTCTGTTAACTTGTCGATTTTTCTCTCTAATGAGTAGATTTTGCCGAATAATATCATACAAAGTAAAGTTGGGAGTATCAAGCAGATGATAATTATTATAATAATCGCATTCTTAAGGTGTTTCACACGCCTTTTTCTGCGAAGTGCATTTTCTCTTTCCGGCTGGGTATTATCCATATTAATTTTATGTCTCCCTTGCATTGCCCCTTTTGCTATATTCTATCATAAAATATCGAAAATTGAAAGAAACGCATTTAGTACTATTGACCTATATGATTTTACTCTTACTTATGTTGAAAGATGAAACATCTGTTAAATTAATTAATATGGAAACCATTGACATAAAATCAAAAAAGATATATTATATAAGCGGTTTTGGATCATATATCTGGTAACCATTATTGGGAATGAGATCTTATTTACATAGTGCGCGGGTCAAGGTAAAAATTTATGAATTGTCATATTAAAAAAAACAAAAAAGCAGCATTAATAATTTTATTGATATCTCTTCTATTTATAATAATCATAACATTGGTTTATAAGCTGTTATTTAATAAACAAAATAATGATATTGAATGGACAGAAATTCAGCTGGACTCCTCAGAGCTCAATAACTTGCAATTATCCGCAGACAATGGGCATAGGCCAGGTATGTTAGACCCTAAGGAAGCAGCAATGGATACTTTAATGAACCAATTGAAAATTGATACGGTTGATAGCGTTGAAATTTTAAAAAAGAAGAAAGATTTATGTTTAGTAGAAATAACTTTGCAAAATAGGAGAAAGGTTAAAATGAAACTTTTCCAACCTGTAACAAAGGGAAGAACCGGTATTTGGGCAGTTAAAGCATATAGTATCAGCAAAAATTAACGCTTTATTTTCCTTTTAATTTTTTTACATTTTCACACAAAAAGGGTACTGCAATAACCTGCAGTACCCTTTTTATAGTTTTAAAACTATAATTTTTTTAGAAACACAAAAAGAAAAATATCAGTCTAAGGTTAATTCTATCATATACCCAGGAATCTCCTCTCCAGCGAAAGCCCTCCACATGATTTCTTCCTACAAAAGTAGGGAAAAACCAAAAGCTCCTTCCATTAATCAGCCAGACAAAAGTAAACCGGTTTAAACAGGTCCATATATTATTACGGCCTACTTGCCCTCCCATACGAAAAGATTCCGGTCCTTCTGTGGTTGGCAATTGCGGTATAAAATTAGGCGGCGGTGTCAATGGCTGTGGTGGTCTGGGTCCTGGTCCCGGCGGTGGAAATGGTCCTGGTCCTGGTGGAAATGGCCCCGGCGGCGGGAATGGTCCTGGTGGGAATGGGCCTGGCTGCGGCGGTCTGGGGCCTGGCTGCGGTGGCCTCGGGCCTGGTTGCGGTGGTCTGGGGCCTGGTTGTGGTGGTCTCGGGCCTGGCTGCGGTGGTCTGGGACCTGGTCCTCCTGGCCCACCCGGTCCTCCAGGTCCTGGCTGCGGCGGTCGTTGGCCGGGTCCTCCTGGGCCTCCCGGTCCTGGCTGTGGTGGCCGTTGGCCGGGCCCTCCTGGACCTGGCTGCGGCGGTCGTTGGCCGGGTCCTCCTGGGCCCCCTGGTCCTGGCTGTGGTGGCCGTTGGCCGGGCCCTCCTGGGCCTCCTGGTCCTGGCTGCGGTGGTCGTTGGCCGGGTCCTCCCGGTCCTCCCGGTCCTGGCTGTGGTGGTCGTTGGCCGGGGCCTCCTGGGCCTCCTGGTCCTGGCTGCGGTGGTCGTTGGCCGGGGCCTCCCGGTCCTGGTTGTGGCGGTCGTTGGCCGGGCCCTCCTGAGCCTCCTGGGCCTGGCTGTGGTGGCCGTTGGCCGGGTCCTCCCGGTCCTCCCGGTCCTGGCTGCGGTGGCCGTTGGCCTGGTCCTCCGGGGCCTCCCGGTCCTGGCTGTGGTGGCTGTTGGCCGGGTCCTCCCGGTCCTCCCTGACCTGGTCCTTGACTCAGATAACGCCTTTGGTCGGAATCAGGGGGAAATACAAATTCTTCATCTGATACAACATAATCGTGTTCTACCGTTTTATCCTCTCCATAACCCTGCATTTGGAATAAGTTATTATCATCCAACTTAGAGTCTCCTCGTATATTCATTCTTACATCTATCATATGAATATAAACGTAAAATGTTAAACTATATAACTATAAAACACGCTTAGATTATTATTGCAAAAAACCGTATTTTCAGACCATTTTGTCAATATCCTGATCTATCAGCTAAATTGCAGGGTCACTTTAAAGGATATGTCTTCCTCGTTCAACTGATATTTTTCAGCAAGTGCAGGTCCGCATGAATTAGAACCTGTTCCGCTCATTTTATAGTCCAGGCAAAGAATTGTGCCATCTGCCTTTTCCAGTTCATAATTATGGGCTTTTGAAGCCAGCTCTTCCTGTGTGTATTTACCTGCCTGGAAGGAGAAAGGTGCCTGGGCCGTAATATAAATTCCCTTGCCAGTGAGTGCGCTTAGCTTCAGTTCCTCACAGCCGTAATGGCTGGAATTTTCCTGGGGTTTGATATAATCCACATACATATCGGAAACCTTCTGGTCAAACCTTCCAAACCAGGCAGAGCGGCGCTTGTCAACGTAGCTCTCTCCCGGACCGTAGCCAAGATATTGAACACTGTCATATTCCCCGGGAAGGAAGAAACGCAGGCCAAAGCGCGGCAGGAAAGGAAGCTCCTTGTTCCGTTTTCCCTCCATTTCCGCTGTAATGGTACCATCCTCTCCGATGAACCAGGTCACATTCAAGTCCAGTATGTGCTGAATCTGAATAGCTGTGATTGCCAGGCGGCAATGAATGGCTGTTACACCCTTCTCCTGGGATACCCAGGTTTCATACACACGGGGAAATGCCCTGTCATAGCGGGCCATTTCCCAGGAGCTGCGGATATTGCGGTCATTATCCATAGGTGCACGCCAGATATTAAATTCCAGTGGTCTCTCTATTATGTTTTGATTCTTTATTACTAAGCTTTCAAAGCTTCCATGTAATTTATCAAAGCAATACTTAAAATCAACTCCGGCAACCAGTATCTTAGAGGCATTTTCTTCTACCGTAATTGATGTAACTTTCGGCCCGTTCCCGCCGGCTTTAACAAAAGGATTTGCGCTTTCTTTGATAAACAGCTGGTCAAAGCCTAACTTATGGCCTTTTGATGTAAAAGGTAGCTCGATGGACTGAATATAATTAAGCTTGATGGTTATTCCTGCATTTATGCTCTGAGCTTCCAGAAGGCTTTTCTCAACAGGCAGTTGAATTATTGTTTTTCCATGAGGCGGCAAATCGACTGCTCCTAAAGCATAAGCTGCCACCCTCTCTCCATTGCATAAAAGCTCTGCCTCAATTGTAAGAAAATCCTTAAGGTTTGTAAAATCCAGCTTATTTTCCAGTTCAACAGTGAACTCTTCCTTCTTAACAATGGCCGCACGTACGGGGCGGATAACATTTTTATATTCTGCAAGGGCAGGGTGAGGGATACGGTCGGGGGATACCATACCATCCACACAGAAATTGCCGTCATGAGGATATTCCCCGGAATCTCCGCCATAATGAAAGACCTTACGCCCGTCAACAGTTATCCCGCGGTATATGGCATGGTCACACCATTCCCATACAAAACCGCCTGCAAAACGTTCATGGGAATAGATACATTCAAAGTAATCCTCCATGTCTCCCGGCCCGTTGCCCATGGCATGTACGAATTCACACAGCATATAGGGCTTTGGATTAGCTGCCAGGTATTCTTCTATGCTGGGAATAGATGCATACATAGTACTGTAAATATCCAGCATGGAGGTATCATTAGTGTGTCCGCCGGTCTGGCTTGTACTTCCTTCGTAATGCAGGAGCCTTGTGCTGTCATATTCCTTTATCCAGCGGCCCGTATCCTCAAATGCCTTACTGTAGCCGGCTTCATTTCCCATAGACCAGATAATGACGCTGGCATTATTCTTATCCCTGATAACATTTCTCTGATTGCGGTCCAAAATCGCTTCAGCGAACATTTCCCGCTGCACCAGGTCGCCATAGGTTTCCCAGCCCCCGCCGTAAAAGCAGGTAGCACCATGGGCTTCCAAATCACTTTCTGCCACTACATAAAAGCCATATTCACTGCAAAGGCCGCTGAACCAGGGTGCATTGGGATAATGGCTTGTACGGATTGCATTAATGTTTGCTTCCTTCATTAATTTTAAATCCTTTAATGCCTGCTCCCTGCTGATGGTATAACCGGTTACCGGGTCACTGTCATGGCGGTTGACTCCCTTAAACTTTACCTTAACACCATTAATATGAATAATATCCTTGATAACTTCAACAGAGCGAATACCCACCTTCTGATAAATAACCTCATCAGGGGCAGCTATGGCCAGGGTATACAGATAAGGGTTCTCCGCATTCCAAAGAACCGGCTCTTCCACCGGGATGAAAAGCTGTGAATCCTTTACGGTATCCTCAGCAACCACCTTACCGGAGGCATCTGTCAAGGTGCAGACTACCGGCACTGCTTCTCCGTCAAATTCAAACTCCACCTTGATTTCCGCTTTGGTATAGTTATCCTTTAACTGGGTTTTAACGAAAAAGTCACGGATATGGTCTGCCGGGCGGCTGATCAGATAAACGTCACGGAATATACCCGTCATACGGAATTTATCCTGATCCTCCAGGTAGCTTCCGTCGCACCATTTTAATACCACAACGGTAATATCATTTTGACCTGGTTTTATGTAGGCCGTTATATCAAATTCGCTGGTAGAATGCGATACCTGGCTGTAGCCTGCCAGTGTGCTGTTGATATAAACATAAAAACAGGAATCCACTCCTTCAAAGTTCAGATAGTATTTCTGACCTTCGGGCATCTGTTCCACAGGCAGGCTGCGATGGTAAACACAGGTCGGATTATCCAGCGGAACATGCGGAGGATCATAAGGAAAAGGAAAATTTATATTGGTATATTGATGGCGGTCATAGCCATACATCTGAATACATCCCGGAACCGGTATGGTATCGTAATCCTTATAAAGATATCCGCTCTCTGTAAAATCCTCCAGCTCAAAGGGGTTATTATAAAAACGGAAATCCCATTCTCCATTCAGAAGTTCCACCCGGGAGCTGTTCTCCCTTTCACCGGGAGCAAAGGGAATATAGTAGCTGCGGTTTTCTTCACAGCCTGCATGAAGAACAGAAGTATCTTCATGATATAAAGGTAATTTCAACTCTGACTTTAACATGATTATTCCTTTCATCAGCATAAAATTTATTTTCTTTCTAGAATATATCAAAACGGCATCAATATTACCATACATAAAATTGATATCTACATGCACAAAGTTTTCATTTTCGCTTTGACAGGAAAGGAAAATAAATATAAAATATATTTGCAGGATTTTACATCCTGGCTCCCATTGCATGCCGCAGCTGTTTGCAGATACGGCACTGCCACAAATCAGGGTGTGAAAGAAAATGGCATTAATGCCAGGAAAAGAGGACTTATGCTGACAGTAGTAGGATATTATGATTGGCAGTCCGATGAGAAATCCGTATCGGACCAGGATTTTTTCGTGCATTGCAGCGGCAGATACCGCTTGATCCGCAAAGAAGAATTTCAGACAGAAAGGCCTATGGGCGCTGCCAATTATCAGCTTATCTATATAGCTGAGGGAAAGGCCCATTTTAAAATAAACGGAAAAATCCAGATATTAGAGAAAGGTAATTGTGTACTTTTCCATCCCGGAGACCCTCAATTCTACTATTATTATCTGGAGGAGCATCCGGACATTTACTGGGTTCATTTTTCCTGTAAGAAAGACAATATATTTTTAAGCCAAACAGGATGGGGTGAAGAAAATATCTATTATGTAGGAGCTCATAGCAGCTATCTCCATCTGTTTGACGGAATTATCCAGGAGCTGCAATTAAAGCAGCCCCTTTGTGAAGAGCAGCTTAAATTGATGATGCAGGAGCTTCTGCTGAAAATGGGCAGAAACCGTATCAGGGAAAATAAGATTTTTGAAAATTACAATAAAGAAGTTGAGGAAGCACTGCGGATATTCCATAATTCTCCAGAAAAAGATTTTACGATCAAAAACTTTACCCAAAGCCGGGGATTGAATTATTACCGTTTCATTGATACCTTTACTAAACAGGTGGGAACCTCACCAAGGCAGTATATTATCAATATACGGATGACTACAGCTAGGGAGCTCCTGACTAACCCTCTCTTCCAGGTATCCGAGGTAGCAGAGCTCACGGGATATGAGAATCCCCTTTATTTCAGCAGGCTTTTTAAGAAAGTCTGGGGCGTTTCCCCAACGGAATTCAGACAGCAGAACAAAGGAAACTAGTGCCCTGTAAAGATTAAAACTGTATCAAAACAGGGCAACCTAAATAAATTCATTTATCCAATACCTATTCTTGAAAAAGAGGTTTTTGATATAGACGTTTTAACTTAATTCGGGCATCATCTGCTGTAAACTGCCAATTAACTCCGATTTGCCTTCGGTTCCTTAAAGTTTCCCAGTTGGCTATAGTAAAATTTAGTTCATCCACTGTATTGATTCTTCTATTTCCAAGACATTGAATACTCAATGAGCTGAGTTCTGTCTCAGCTATGTTCAGCCAACTGCCATGTTTTGGTGTGTAATGCATATCAAATTTTTGTGATAACCAGTATGCAGTTACTGGCGAAAATACCTCATAGAATGCAGCCTTGCTATGTGTATTTATATTATCGGATACCAGAATGATTTTTTCACAATCCGGATAATATTCTTCTGCAATTTGCTTCATCATCCTGGCATAATCACCCTTAGTACGATGCTGGAGTGCAGATACATGCCTCCATCCACCTAAGGGTTTGTCCCACATCTGACATATTCAGAGTCAATTTTCTGGCAATAACCGGGTCTGGGTAACTGAGTGTCAGCATCCAAATGCAATGGCTTGGCTGAAATTCGTTCTCTAACTTCACCAAGGAGTTGAAGTAAATATTTTGATACAGTTTTAATAATTACAAGGCACTAGTTACTTTAAACCCACCCTTATAAATTGCTCAGTCGGACAGCCTTAACTACTTTTTTCATTCATAGTATTTTAAGTATCTTCATTAGATGATGCATGGGAGATAATTCCTACCCATGCCACATCTTACTGATTTCTCTTGATACAAATTTCTTTTATGCTGCCTTGCATTGATAAGCAGAAAAACATTTCACATAGGTGGTAAATCTTGATTTCTTACCATCTGCATTTACTGCCAATAGTTCTGGTTGATATTTTATTTCTTTCTCAATATCTCGCAAAATCATAGAGCTATACTTTTTCGGCTATAAAACTTTTTGTATTATCTATATACTAACTGTTTTCAAATTTTCCGATAGAAACCAGGCTGGTGCATTTTCCTTTTTTTAAACCAGTTTTGGCGTTTATTCTGATTATAATTTCTGTAAATATGAACAATTTTAGTTTGATAAAGGGTGAGGAGAACACGGAAAGATATGCAATAGCGACGTCGCCGTCCTATTGCATCTTGTCAGGTGCTAAAATCCCCTGAAACCCCTAATATATTTTATATGGCTACACTTTCTATAGTCAAGTCGATAAAATGACTATACCAGTTGTAGCCAGATCATTTATTGATAAACTGAAATATTTATGGCGTTATGCTGTTGGCTTTTTATAGTTGCTTATTGACATTTTGTCAATAAGCAACTATAATCAAAATACTCAGTTAAACTACATAACGCATAAGTAATTAATGGAGGTATACAATTATGAGAATACTAGTTTATGGTGCTGGAGTATTAGGATGCAATTTAATCCATCTACTCAATAAATCCAATAAGAATGTAACTCTTCTTGCAAGAGGATGTTGGTATGATGAAATCAATCTAAACGGTCTAACAATTAGGCATAAATTTAGAATTAAAACTACAAATGACAAATTACATGTGATTAATTCTTTGACGAATGACGATTTTTATGACATTATTTTTGTAACCTTGCAATATACACAACTGGATAGTATCATTCCTGTTTTGAACGATAATCAGAGCAAGAATATTATTTTTATTGGAAACAACCCTAATGCGACAGGTTATTTAGAACTTATGAAAGATAAAAATGTATTTTTTGGTTTTTTTAGTGCGGGTGGGCAAAGAACCAGTAAATATGTCGATTCTTTTTATTTAAATGAAATGACTATTGGACGTATTGATAATTCTCACGAAAGTGATGAATGGATTAAGAACATTTTTCAGGGAACACGAATGAGGCTAACTATTGAAAACAGAATGGATGATTGGTTAAAGAGTCATGTCGCATTTATACTTCCGTTTGTATATGCAGCATATTACACAGGATATAATTATCGAAAAATCAAGAAAGATAAGGTCTTTTTATACACCATCATCAATTCTGTAAAAGAGTATTATGATGCCTTAAAAGAACTTGGATATGAGATATTACCTCATAGTGACTATGAATTCGTTACCTCCAAAAAATTAAGGTGTTATCTGTTTTTAAAATTGTGTTGCTATACTACGATAGGAGATCTTTGTGTCTGCGATCATGCAAAAAACGGAATTAATGAAATGATACAATTAAATGAAGAGTTTCGAAAATTAATCGCAAATGTAATAGTGAAAACTCCAAATGCGGATATTCTTGAAACATATATTCCATGTAAATAATTAGGAGTTTCTATGGCAAAACGAATTAATGATACCAAACAAAGAGAAAAACAAATAATACAAGCTGCTCAAAAAATGTTTCTAAAAAACGGATACTTTAGAACGACAATTGATGATATTGCAGCAGAAGTCGGAGTAGTTCGGGGAACAGTTCTTCACTACTATAATAGCAAAGAAAAGCTAATGGAAGCAGTTCTAAACTATGACGATGATCCTTTTATCCCATATATTACAAAGATAATTAAAAATCAGGATGTTTCTGTAACAGATCGCTTAAATAAAGTATTAGAACTATGCTCTGAGCAATTTTCAAATGTCAAACCGCAATTGATAAAATATCAGAACGATTATGAAAAATTTCGTTTTCTTCTCGACAACATGAGACTTCAGACATTTTATCAATTGTGTGAACCATTTCAACAGCTACTAGATGATGGTTGTAAAGAAGGAGTTTTTTCTATCCACGATACTCGTGCCAGAGCAAACAGTATTTTGTTTGCAATATTTGGAGTCACCAGCGCCGACATCTCAACGGAAGCACTCCTTGCGGAACTTCAAATTATCATTAAGCAATTTACTCAGTAATATATGTTAATTACTATAAACATGAACCAACGGACAACCCCAAAAGTGCCGACCTAAATTTTTA
Organism: Anaerocolumna jejuensis DSM 15929; assembly: GCF_900142215.1. Lineage (GTDB taxonomy): Bacteria > Bacillota > Clostridia > Lachnospirales > Lachnospiraceae > Anaerocolumna > Anaerocolumna jejuensis. Next base: position 231,351 of record NZ_FRAC01000008.1, read on the forward strand.
TTATCCGGATTGTGAAAAAATCATTCTGGTATCCGATAATATAAATACAAATAGCAAGGCTGCATTCTATGAGGCATTTTCGCCAGTAACTGCATACTGGTTATCACAAAAATTTGATATGCATTACACACCAAAACATGGCAGTTGGCTGAACATAGCTGAGACAGAACTCAGTTCATTGAGTATTCAATGTCTTGGAATAGGTATTGGATAAATGAATTTATTTAGGTTGCCCTGTTTTGATACAGTTTTAATCTTTACAGGTCACTAGTGTGAAAATCAAAAAGAAAGAATCCCTTAAATCATTAAATGGTTTAAGGGATTCCCTCATTTCTTATAAATAAACTATATCCTTCAGTACAATGTTTTAATTACTGAAATACATTATCTGTCATTCATATTATCTAATGCTCTTCCAGGTTTCATACTGTTGCTGAGCATCTTTTAAAACATCCTGGTAACCGGCATTATCAAGTGCTTTCTGATAGTCTGTAATAGCTTTGTCTACATCACCGGGTTTATATCCACCATTTTCAAGAGCAAATCCGAATTCGTTAAATACCTGCTGGCAGGCTGCATATTTTGCATCAACTTTGGACTTATCAAATCTGAAGCCATTGGCAATTGAATCCTTTGAACTGTCATTGAAAGTAGTATATAGCTCAACCTTATTATCCGGTTCGCCAGCTTCAAGAGAAAGATTTGTTATAGATGTTGACTCCCATGCACTGTGGTTATACAGACCTGCATCTGATTTCTTAACCTTTCCGTCTTCTCTTGTGTAATCTGTTCCTTCAATACCAAAGGTATACAGATCTGCTAAAGATTTATCTGTGTATAAAAGACCTAAGAATTTCAGGCAGGCATCAACCTGTTCGTCCGTACAGGTAGAAGCAATGGTATAGCAGGAACCTAAAGTAGTATTGGACTGCTTCCAGTTATCTGTAATCTTAACCATTTCAACGTCTTGTTTATAACGTGTATTTGCTTCATCGTTGTTAGGAACGTCGGTCCACCAGGAAATTCCCCAATCCTTTGTCTGAGTGGTAGTATCTGTTGTTGTCTTTGTAAGGTCATCTTCACTGATATAGCCCTTAGATGCCCAGTCACCCATTAAGCTGCTAAATTCCTTGTACTCAGGTGTAGAAAGGGTATCAACAACCGCATCCTTATCTTTGTCAACAGCGATAAAACTATCCTGGCTGAAGAAATCAAATTTGTTCAGATAATAACGAAAGAACATAGATGTTTTCTGAGTTAAATAAGGATATTTCAGACCTTCTGTTTTACAATCCTTCAGCATAGGCTCAATATCTTTCAGCGATTTAACAGTGGATAAATCCCATTTATACTTATCAACTAAATCTTTACGGAACATGAGGTTATATCCTTCTGCTGATTCCTTGTAGCAGGGAATAAAATAATTCTTTCCGTTAAATGCTGAGGATTTCCATACCCAATCTGGCATAGCTTTGTAAATATCATAGTTAGGAAGTTTCTGTGTTATGTCGTAAACAGCGTTTTGCTTTACAAGATCATCTGTTCTGATTGTTTCAATCCAGTTTGCAGTCCAAAGAAGATTGATTTCACCATTGGCAAGTGCAAGGTTTGCTTTGTCTTTGTACTCACTGTTACTAATGTCATTGAGCTTAATCTGAACATTAATCTTATCCCCAATATAAGCATTGATTGCATCCTGAACTGCCTGTACCTCTTTTGTATCAGGCACTCCGACGTTAAAGCAATCCCTGTATACAGAAATGGTTGTCATAGCGGTATCTTTCTTGCCGCTGTCCGGTGTTGCCGCTTCTGTTGTTTTTGCCCCCGCGTCCTTGTTACCGCCTTCAGATGTGGTTTTTGTATTATTTGCACCACAACCTGTTGCAGTCAGCATTACTGTTGCTAATGTTACTGCAAGAACTTTTTTCCCAAATACCTTAACTTTAAACATATAATCCTCCCTTAATGATTATTATATTTCAAGATGCATAGCATCATGAATATCAGCCCTTTACAGAACCAACGGTAAGACCTTTAATAAAATACTTCTGAAAAAACGGATAAACCACCATAATAGGACCTACAACCGTAATAACTGTCGCCATTGTACAGGAATATTGTGGAATGCCTTGCTGTAATACTGCTAAAGCAGATCCTGTTATATTCTTATTATTGAGCAGGAACTCAATACTTCTTTGAATACGAACCAAAAGTAATTGCAAGGGCATCTTGTTTTCACTGCTAATGTAGAGCAATGCATTCTGCCAATCATTCCAGTATGCCGTTGCCAGCATGAAACCAACGGATGCAAGAGCAGGTTTCATTAACGGCAGAACAATTTGGAAAAATGTCCTGTATTCACTGGCACCATCAATTCGGGCAGATTCCATTAATTCATCCGGAATACTTGTTTGTATGTACGTTCGCAAAATGATTATATTCATGGTAGAGATAGTCAGCGGTAAGACGAGCAGCCAGATGCTGTCTTTTAAGTGGTACATAGAGGTATATACGATATAACTTGCAAGCTGACCTCCCGAAAAAAGCATTGGTACCATTACGAATATCGATAAAAACCTTCTTAAACGAAAATCTTTTCTGCTCATTGCATAAGCTAATAAGCTCATAAACATAAGGCCCATTAATGTTCCTGCTATGGTAATGAAGATAGTCACACCATAGGACACGGCAAGCTGCTTACCATACTTAAATACGTATTTAAAGCCTTCCAGCGAATATTTTTCCGGGAAATAGCTGAAACCGTTTGAAACAATACTTTTGTCATCCGAAAATGCAACTACAAAAACCAGTATGATGGGCAACAGGCAAAACAAAGTATATAGTCCAAGAAGTGCTGTTAAGATATACTGTCCGATTCCCTTTTTCTTCTTCTTGATCTTAATATTTGCCCTGTTATTAATATTTGATTTTGCTGCTAATGTACTCATTTTCATTCCTCCAGTTTTAAAACAATGCATTTTCCGGTGCTGCTTTACGGACGATACCATTGGCTCCCAAAATTAATAGTAATCCTACAATCGACTGATAGAAGGTTGTTGCAGCCGTGTATCCATAATCTGGTGTTGTCAGGATAGCATTTAAAATATAAGAATCAATAACCTGGGTCGTTGAATACAATATACCGCTGTTTCTGGTCACCTGATAGAACAAGCCTGTTTCCGAACGCATGATACCGCCAACGCTAAGCAAAATCATGATCGTAATCATTGGTACAAGTGAAGGTAATGTTATGTTACAGATTTGCTTCCACTTATTAGCACCATCAATCTGAGCTGCTTCATACATCTCCTGGTCAATACCTGCCAGAACCGACATATAGAGCACTGATCCGTAACCCACGCTATTCCATATCTTCACTACCGTTAAGATTATTGTCCAGTAGCCTGCAGTGGTGTACCAGCGAACGCCCTCTCCGCCGAAGTTCTGAATCATGCCATTGATCATTCCGTTATTGCTTAAAAATGCATATACGATAAATTGAACAGCAGCATAGGAAATAAAAACCGGAACAATCATAATACTCTGAAATAATTTACCCACTTTTTTAAATACAAGCTGGTCAATACCAATTGCAATAACAATATTAAGAATTGTACCAATGATGGTAAATATCAAATAGTAGAGTAATGTATTTTTTGTTATTCTCATGAATGTATCGCTGGAAACAAGCAGGAACTTAAAATTTTCCAAACCAGCCCATGGACTTTTCCATATGCCTAAACTATAATTAAATTTCTTAAATGCCATAACCAAACCTGCCATTGGCATATAACTGAACAAAAATATCACAAGAACTGCGGGAATACACATAACAAGATGTGCTCTGTGTTTCCATGTATTATGCAAAAAATCCTTCATCTTCTTCCCCCTAGTGTAATCTTATATAGTCTGAGTTCTCCTTTTTCCGTACAACTCTGTAACAAGCAGTAAGGTTGTACTTTCTGTGTTACTTATTCCTTCCTTTCTTTCTTATTTATTTCTTCCCTTCAGGTTATACACTGACTGCCCCGGCAATACCACTCCGGGTATTACCACTCGTTCAATAATAGTAGCCTTGGGATTATCAATGAGTGCAATCAGTTTCTCTGCCGCACTTCTTCCCATAGTTTTGGTATCCTGTTGTAAAGTAGTTAATTTAGGAACCAATACCTGAGAAAGGGTAATTCCATCGTAACCGGCAATTGAGATATCCTCCGGTATTCGAAGTCCCTGTTCCTTAATAGCATTAATACCTCCGAGACAGGAAAAGTCATCAGAAAATAAAATGCATGTTGGTCTATCCTTTAACTCCAGCAGCTCCCTTGTCAGAATCGCCGTAGTGTCTGGGTCATGGTAAATTCCGCTTTTTACATATTCATCGGGTACTGTTATTCCAAATTCGCCGAGGGTCTTGTAAAAACTCCCCACACGATTCTGGGTAACCGAGGAATTCGCACCGTGTATGTACGCTATCTTTCTATGCCCCATTTCATAGACATAGGTAATTAATTCTTTTATCCCTTTTACATTATCTGAAATGATTGCTGTCCGGTTATCAAATACATGATCGATGGTGACCACCGGCAGCTCTCCATTAATCAGCTCCACGACCTGAGGATCATTAAAGCGGATACATGCAATTACCACCCCGTCGACACCTCGGTATTTGCTATGTTCATAGTAGGACATATTCATACTGCCGGTGTGCTTGCTGATAAAGGTCATATCATAGCCATTTCTCTCCGCTTCCTGTTTGAAACTGTCCAAAACATTAGCAAAATATTCATGGGTCAAGCCGCTTTGCGCTTCATCCACAAATAAGACTCCCAGATTATAGGTTCTGTTGGTTTTTAAAGCTCTGGCAGAAGAATTAGGAAAGTAATCCATTTCTTTTGCAACTCTTCTTATATTCTCTTTTGTAGCCTCCGCAATATCCTTATGGTTATTTAAAGCCTTGCTGACAGTAGCTACTGATACTCCGCATCTTGTTGATATGTCTTTTAAAGAAACCAATGTAAAATCTCCTTACCCTATAGTGTTTAATTCACTTAATCGTTTTCTAAGATTAGTACAAACAATATTGTATATATTATTTATGACACAATTGCTATATTTGTATATTATGTCATGATTTTTAAACTCGCATAAGCGTTAATGGATATATCTAACTTTTTTGTTTAAATTTACTATATAAACTATATCTCTTTTTTCTAAATATTGCAAGTATTTTTTAAAAAATCTCATTTTTTTCTTAAACGTTTTCTATGTTTTAAAATCCTCTTATTATTTTAGTATTTAAAGGTTGATTTTTAGCATGGCACATATGTCTGGTAAAATGCTGCTTATTCTAGAAAAAAGTCTTTACACAGATTTTACAACCGCTAAAAATAACGATTAAGTACGAATGAGTGTTTTCAAATAGCTTCTACCCGGACTATGTTAACTGGGAATTTACATTAATTACTTTATTAATTACTCTCAACGAATAAGACTTCATAAATCGAGAGGTATTAAATAAAAAGTCCTGCAATTTCCTTAATTAATACGGAATTGCAGGACTTATATTATATTTGCTTTACAAGCTTCTTTCACTGAAGCTAGCTTATACGGCATGGTTATTTTTCTTGCCAATTATAAAACTTAAATAATCGTACTATAAAAGGTAATTTTTTACTAAAACTTAAAATTTCATCCATGATACCTTAGTAAAATTGGGGTTTACATTTCACTCTTTGTCTATTACTATATCCTCACAGCTAATAATAAGATCAAGCATTGCTTCCCCTGCCAAAAGCACATGGGCTTCATAACCGTTATCTCTGCGATACAGCTCCTCATAAAGCCAGACACTGCCCATAATGTGTTCTTCCTGTTTTATAATATCAGGCGAAACAAAAGTAATCTTGTTTAAATCGGTGAAACCTCCCCGGGTATCAAGCCTTATTACTATATTTTTATTTTTATCTATTGTAAACTCTTTTACCCTGCAATCGTGAAAACCGAAATTCTCTTTGATACTTTTAGGAATACTCTCAGCCATCCGGGCTTCAGAATTTTCACTTAAAACATGTTTCATTTTCTTTTCATTCTCATTGCTGTATCTTTTTAGCTGCTTCAGTACTTCCTTCGTGCAGTAACCCAGAGAGAAAACCCTCATATCTGCAATTTGCTGCAAAAGTTCATGAGGAATTTTCTCTTCCGCTTCTCTTATTTTTACCGTTTCCTGAATAGAGCGGAATTCTTCCCTGCATTTTAACACATCAAAGGGCGGGCGAACATCATATTCCTCTATTCGTTTCAGTATGTGCTCTCTTTCATCGGACGGCATGTGATATACTATTTTATCCTCTACGTCTATCTCTTCACCATTTGCAAATATATAAAAGGGAGTAATCGTACATCCGTCCTGCTCCAATGCAAAACGAGGGTCAGCATCGTAAATCTCACGCTGTATTTTTACAAATTCCTTTTCTTTTCTCCTATAGAGCCGCAAATAGAGAGCTTCGTCATAAACAGCAGCGCCATCGTTCACTTTCATGCCAAAATGCAGCCAGGTCCGCTGACATAATTCATACCATTCCTTTGTAAGATACTTCATAGTATATTCTCCTGTAAATTTCTGCTTGGCGGTTATGTGCTCTTCTCAGTTACAATTATGCCTTGTTATCCTGGGAGCAAAGGCAGAATGGATGCCCGGCAGGGTCTAGCATAGTGACCCATTCCTTCCCTCCGGATTGTAATGCCGCCTTCTTCGCACCAAGGGATTGTGCATATTCAACTGCCTCCGCAACATTTGCAACCTGGAAATCAAAATGCATTTGTTTTTGCTGTTTCCCCTCTTCTTCCGGCCATGCGGGCGGAACATAATCCTCTTCTTCCATAAATAAAAATACAATTCCATCTTTACTCAGTGCAGGACGTCCGAACATTATGCTTTTTTCCCATCCCAGCAGTTTGTGGTAAAACTCGCACAGACCTTGTTCATCGTTGCAATCCACCATGATATTTCCAAGGCATATTCCCTTAATCATTAAAATCCTCCTTGTTAATTCTATCCTCTTCTTTAAGCCCTGCCGCTAACGTCCAGAGTTATAAGGAATTATAGTTTTTTATTATAGGTTTTTATATAAATATAGCAAACAATAGTCTGTCCTTCTGCTTAATAAGACTGCTTTTAAGCTGTTTATAGACTGCCCAATAACTGCTTATAAGGCTTATAAGCTGCTTATTATATTACGATATCAGAGGCTATATCATTTCCTCATTTTATTATAATTGTTATATCAAAATATTTCCATTAATATTTAAAAAAGAGGTTAAGTTCATAAGCCTTAGTACCGGCCTATGTTAACTTAACCTGTCTGATTTAATCAGTTTTCACAAAATTGAGTCTACAAAAGTAGAATTTTAGTTTCCTCCAGCCTGAATGCCTCCATCAATCAACAAGGATCAGGAAGAAAAAAGCCGGAAACTATACAATAATCAGGTGCTTTTCTCCGTCATCTGTCAGCAGAACCCTGTTTCCCTGAATTAACAGGCCATCCACAGTAATTGTATCTGTTGTCAGCGTCCCCTTGCTTCTGCTCTCAACGCGGATTTCATAGAGGGAGCTCCCATACTTATATTCAATGGAAAAATCACCGAAGCCTGCCGGTGTTGCCGGATCAATGACAAGCTCATTCCCCTCTTTCCGAATGCCCAAAAACCAGCTTAAAAGCCCCTGATACATCCAGCCTGCGGAACCGGTGTACCAGCTCCAGCCGCCTCTTCCGGTATAGGGCGGACTGAGCGAGATATCCGCTGTCATTACATAGGGCTCCTTCTCATACCGGAGGGCATCCTTCCTGTTTTGCGTAATGTAAATCGGATTAAGTATGGTGAACAGGGTCTGGGCCATATTATAGTCCTGAAGCATCGACGCGGCAATTGCCAGCCAAACCGCCGCATGGGTATACTGGCCTCCGTTTTCCCGGATGCCGGGGATATAATTTTTGATATAACCCGGATTTTTGCTTGTTTTATTAAAGGGAGGTGCCAAAAGCAGGGATAGGGCATCCTCCTCCCTTACCAGATAACGCCATGCCGACTGCATTGCCGTTTTTGCCCGCTCCGTCTTTGCTCCTTTGGATATCACGCTCCAGGACTGGCTGATGGAATCTATCTTGCACTCGTCATTTTCCTTCGAGCCAAGCTTTGAGCCATCATCATAAAAGGCCCGGAGATACCACTCTCCATCCCAGGCATATTCTTCAAGGCTCTGAAGCAGGGCTTCCCGTTTCTGCTCCAGTTCCTGTCCATAGGTCCCGTCGCTTTCCTGATAGCACAAAGGAATGAAGTCGCCCAATACGGTATACAAGAACCAGCCCAGCCAGACACTCTCCCCCTTCCCCAGCATTCCAACCTCATTCATTCCATCATTCCAGTCGCCTCCCCCCATAAGAGGAAGCCCATGCTCTCCGAAGCAGGTCCTGTCGATGGCTTTTTTGCAATGCTCATAAACACTTTCTATACGCTCGGATATTTCCGGGGTAAACATGATATCCTGCTGATTCTCCTGTAGCACCGGGCCTTTGATGTAAGGTACCTGCTCCTTTAAGATTGCAGCGTCCCCGGTGCTTTTGACATACGCAGCAGTGCAGTAGGGCAGCCATAGCAAATCATCGGAGATTCTCGTTCTTACCCCGATACCCATGGGAGGATGCCACCAATGCTGGACATCCCCTTCCTCAAACTGCCTGCTGCAGGCAATCAGGATCTGCCTGCGCAGGATACCGGAGTCCGTAAAGAGAAGTGAAAGGGTATCCTGAAGCTGGTCCCGGTAGCCATAAGCTCCTCCGCACTGATAAAAGCCTGCCCTCGCATTAATACGGCAGGATATGGTCTGATAGAGCAGCCAGCCGTTAACCAGAATATCTAGTGCCCTGTCCTTCGTCTTCACCTGAACTGTCCCCAGCAACCGGTCCCAGTAGTCTTTCACCCTGTCCAGCTCCTTATCGGCAGCGGAGACATCCTTGTACTTATTTCTGATTTGATATATCTCATTTAGGTTGTTGCTCTGTCCGAGCCCAAAAAGCACAGTCTTGCTTTCCTGGGGCTGTATTGCTACGGATACCTGAATTGCTCCGCAGGAATCATAGCACACCCCTGTATTGCAGGATAGCTTGACTTCCGCTCCCCGGGGCTCCCGGATGCTGCCCTTCTGCCCCAGGAATTCCTGCCTGTCACCGGTATAACCGACGATCATCTCGCTGGAGAACAGGTAAGAGTAACTGTTTTGGAAGTTCAGAGTATAGATGTTCTTTGCATATAAATATTCATGCTCATTGTCGTAGGCAGTCAAAATATAGGGGTTGGTACTCTCCCTCTGGGTACCCAGAACCCATTCCACATAATAGGTCAGGCTCAAATATTTTACTTTATCCGAATGGTTTGTCAGCTTAAGGCTCCATAGCTTTAAGGACTCATCCAAAGGTGTAAAAACCGTCAGTTCCTGGTCAAGGAGTTCTTCCTCATGAAGGAACCTGCTATATCCAAAACCGTGTCTTGCCCGGTAAATGCCCCTGTCAGCTCTTCCCAGGGACATGGGCGTCATTACCTCACCGGTTATTTCATCCAGAATATAGATTGCCTCGGAGGCTCTGTCACTTACGGGGTCATTTGACCAGGGCGTAAGCTTATTCTCCCTGCTGTTATTGCTCCAGGTAAAGCCCGCACCCGACTCCGATATCTGAAAGCCAAAGCTCTTGTTTGAGACCACATTGATCCAGGGTGCCGGAGGTCTGTTATTACCCTCCAGCAGAATTTCATACTCTCTGCCCTCACAGGCAAATGCCCCGAAGCCGTTAAAAAATTCATAATTCTCTGTTTCTTTTTCCTGTGTCGTTGGTGCAGATGCTGTGCTCAAAGCCGATACCTCCTTAAAACTTAATCGCTTCCATTGCATATCGCAGACCAGTCTGCGAAAACCTCAATAGAAACCTGATAAATAGAAATTGATAAATGCATCACATTTTTCAACTAATCTTCAAGTAATTCATACTGATTATCTTTTAAATTATTAAAATAAATCCCTGTCTTCTCTGAAAAAACGACCCGCGCTACCGTATACAGCAAATCAATTTCTGCCGGTATCATCTGATACGTATGCAGCATAAAGAAGCTTGGCTTCTCACTTCCGGAATCATAAATCCGAAGAGAGCTTGTCATATCTTTGACTAATTCATCTACCTCCTGCATATAACCGTATTTGGAGTCAATCAGGATAACCAGATCCACCATAACATGGTTGATTCTCAGATATTCGTAGGCCTTTAATACATCCTTCACGATTCTTTCCTCTCCGATGGACCGGACCTTTAAGAGCAGGATGGGGTTATCTCCGGATACGCCGAATTTCCATAAAAAGCTCTGGTTCTTAAAGTTCCGTCTTATATTTTCATCCGGCCCACGGTAAACACCTTCGGAATAGAAGATCGGGCTGATCAGATCCTGAAAAGCGTTCAGCTGGGTTCTGGTAATCTCCAGATACTTTAACTCCAGGTTCTTTTGAAGCCTGAATTTTTCAAGGATATCATCGATCCGGTAGCTTACATTGAAATCACCTGCGATTTTTATTGCTTCCTCCTTGCTGCCGCATACTCCGGTAATGAAAGAAATACAGGCTGTTCCGCCCGGCTCTATGCAAAGCTGGGCCCGAAGGCTCATAATCGGATCATTGCAAAAGCCCGAATTATTGAAAAAGGTAATACTGTTAACCACAGAATCCGGATTCTCCAGAGTATTGTTTCTTCCGATAAACCGTTTTCTGTCATTTTCGTACTCCACTTTTTTGCATAGCTTTGCTCCTGTTCTTACCATATGCATAAGATAAGGATTGTCTTCCTCCTGCTTCCGCCGTCTTTTTGCAAGGAAGATTTCCTGCTCTTCCAGATACTCACTTTCCAGAAAGAGCTTATTGAAGGCAGGATGGCTTAACTCTGCCAGCTGGGCATCATCCACCACCTCCAGATAGCTGGTCACTTCCAGCTGTTTTTCCTCATTTCCGTGATTGGTCAGCGTAACCTTGCGAATCTCAAAATTATGGTCCGCATCCAGGCTGACAATCATGTGGGAGGAGATATCCCCGTCCCTGCGTTTAAATTCTGCCTTGTGGGGACAGAATACGACCTGGTAATCCTCCGGCTCCGTTCTTGTAGGATGATAAGTGGTACTCCAGAGCCTGCCCTGCTTCATATCCTTGATATAGATATAATTACCCGTATTGGCGTAGGTATCCGGCCGCCAGCGGTAAAGCATCCGGTCCTCATATTTACTGAAGCCGTCCCCATCGGAAGTTATCAGCAGTGAATACTTACCGTTTGACAGATAATTTACGACCGGCGAATTCACAGCCGTACTTATGACATACCGGTCACTGTAAATATCTTCTTTAAAGAGGGGCTTTCCGATTTTTATTGTATATCCCTGTTTGGCAATGGAAATCAAATGGGACTGGCGTTTTTCTTCCAGCAGGACTTCTGCGGACTTTATCATCATTTCCTCATGAAATCTCTCCCGAAGAATCCCTTCATTCAGATAATTATTAATCGCAGCCAGATTCATCCCCTGATGATGTGCCATATAGGATTTTACAATGCAATAAGGCGTCAGTTCCACAGAATTCGGCACATTAAAATCAACGGATTCGTAGAACCCATAATCGCCGAAGGCCCCTAATTCCTTCAGCCGCGTAAGGTTCTTCATACATTCCTCTTCTGCGACATCCAGTGCCAGCATCGTTGCATAAGGAGCAACCACCAGGGAGTTCTTGCGGACCGGCTGAAGTCTTATCTTTGGAACACCGAAGGCTTTGTACTGGTAATTTGAGTTCAAGTCAAACCGGTAATACTGGGATTCCGATATGCCCCAGGGTATCTCCGCCTCCTTTGCATACTTCATATGCTGGAGCACCGCTGCCCTGGAGGTCTGTGCGTATACGGAGCCCTCATATTCTTTGAATACAAGATTCGGCATTAAAAATTCGAACATTGTACCGCTCCAGGACACGAAGCATGGAATTCCCTTAACGATGGTCAATGGCCTTCCCAGCTTATCCCAATGCTTGAGCGGCACTTCCCCCATGGCAATGGCAAGGAGGCTTGTGAGGGCCGATTCCGATGCCATCAGGTCATAACAGCCGTCATCCAGGGTATGGGAAGAAACATGATATCCGATGTGGAACAGCATTCTCTTTTCGTTAAATAAAGCACGGAAATCAACACTTGTTAAAATACCGTCTATTTTACTGCTGAGTGCCCTGATTCGGCTGATCATACTATTGGCGCCCTTATTGTCCTCCGCAGCAATATGGCGGAGGGTAGGATAAGAAGAAAAGCTCTCTTCCTTCAGCTTTAAGGCAGAAACTTCGTTTACTATATTGTCAATGAGGCTTATCAGGTACCTGGTGTGACGGTAATCTTCGGCAGGACTGAGCTCCCTGCCGTTTAAGTTCTCCCAGATATCCGCAGCATCCTCCATCAGTTCACCTATCGCCCTGTACCCGTTCTTAAGCTTATTTCCGGCAGGAGTGCCCGTTTTTTGTTCAATTTCCTTATTGCTGTTCTTTACTGCCGCCTTAAGTTCGGACAGAAAGCTGTTAGGATAAACCGGCTTGTCGATTTGCTCCAGAAGGCCGTTTTTCAAAGTAACCAGGTGTCCCAGGAAATTTCCGCTGTCTACGGTCGATATATAGGCAGGCTCCAGCACCTCCAGGGTTCTGATTTGATACCAGTTATAGAGATGTCCCTTCCATTTCGGCATTATCCTTATCGTTTCCAGCAGTTTTTCCGCTGCCTCGACCGTAGAGCTCAAAGTTTCAAACCCCAAATCCCTGGCTGACAGGATTGCAAGAAACTGAAGTCCGATATTGGTGGGAGATGTTTTATCACTGACCTTTTCAACCATTGAAATCTGGTAATTATCCGGGCAGAGCCAGTTATTTTCCTTTACTGAAAGCTCCTTAAAAAACTGCCAGGTTCTGCGGGCAGTATCCAAAAGCAGCTCACTATCCTCTGCTTTATCCCTCGTATGAGGCTCTTTTTTCGGCTGGCTGATTCGGTATGCAATTTCAAAGGCAAAGCCCCAGTCGGCAATAAGGATTGCTGCCAGAATCATTCCTGCCGGAGTCAAATATCCCAAAAATAAAATTACCGCAAGGACAGCCGCCGGAAGAAGGGAACTCCACATGGTAAGAAAATATCCTTTTCTGGAATTGATAATGGAGGAATCCACTGCTTCCGCCGTATTCCAGCGAAGCAGGTTTTTTTTGCTGATAAAGAGCCGGTACATAGTTCTGACAATGGCATCCGAAGCGACATAGGCCCGGTAGGGAGTGATTGTAAACTCCAGGAATGCTCTTTCGAAAATTGTAACAATATCCTTTAAAAAGCTTTTATATACAAGGGCAAGCTGCGGCCGGACAAGCTTCTGGGTAATCACTGCAAGCAATAAAATAACCAGGTTAAAGATATCAGTAAAAAAGACCAGGGGCAGCCAAAGGTAATATGCTTTTGGCATCCAAGCCAGATTCAGCAGGATGAACAGAGTCTTACTCAGAGGGACCAGGCTTCGTCGCAGGTTGTCAAAGATTTTCCACTTTGCCAGGGCACTCAGGCTTTTCCCGTCCAGGGTCTTCTTCATAAACAGCCAGGGCAGCAGCTGCCAGTCCCCGCGCAGCCAACGGTGCTCTCTTTTTGTAAAGGATAAAACACTGTTGGGAAAACTGTCCATAATCTTGGCACTGCTGGAAAAAGCCGTTCGTGCATAACAGCTTTCAAAAAGGTCATGACTCAGAATCCGGTTTTCCGGTACCTTATTACGTAGCACCTGATGGAAGGCCTTTATATCATAGATGCCCTTTCCTGTATAGATACCCTCGTTGAAAATATCCTGGTAGATATCCGATATGACGGCTCCATAGTGGGAAAGGCCCGATTCTCCTTCAAAAATTTTTGTAAACCTGCTGCCGTTCTTACCGACAATATGATTTCTTACCGAGGGCTGAATAATGATATAGCCCTCCTTCACCTTTTGCCCTGCGGAATCCAGAATAGGTTTATTCAAAGGATGATCAAGGAGTCCGACCAGCTTCGCAGCATTGTCACGGATGAGATTCGTATCTGCATCCAGCGTAATGGCATACCGGAAAGTGGTTAGAAGCTCCTCGTCACAATAAATGGAGGAAAAGGTGGTATCCTCTTTTTTTGCTCCATTTAAAAGATTGTTGAACTCTTCCAGTTTTCCTCTTTTGCGTTCCCAGCCCATATAACAGTTCTCCGCCTTATTCCATTTACGGCAGCGGAAGAACAGGGAAAAGCGCTGGTGCTCCGACGGATAGAGCTCATTCAGTTCCTTCATCCGTGCAGCCAGGGCACTTTCAATCACCTGGTCCTTCGGCATAGACTGCTCCGCGGAATCCTCAAAATCAAAAAGTAATGCAAAGTACAGATTCGGCTGCCGGTTTGCCAGATAATGCTTTTGAAGACGGTCCATATATTCCAGTCCCTGTTTCTTCGAGGAGACGATAACCGGCATTACCACAAAGGTTCTTGCTTCCTCCGGTATTTCCTTCAAATAGTCCAGGGAAGGAATCTTCTTCACCTTAATTCTTCTGGTAAATATAAAATTTGTAACCTCTATGGATATACCCAGCAGCAGCGGCATTACCGCCAGAAGGGTAATTACATACCGGCTGGTATGCTCCATGCCTCCAAGGGTCCGGAAGGCATAAAGGAGACAGGCACTCAGTCCCAGAATAATAAGGAAAAGGGAAAGGAAATAAAGAAAGCCCTTTACGTTCCTTTTATTCTTAATGCTTTGGGGGGCTGTTTTCCCTAATGTCTTTGCTTTCAGAATCGGAAAACCCTTGCCCAAAAGATAGGCTCCCACATGATGGGAACAATGCAGGCCTTCCCTTCCCTGAATCGCCAGCTCCAGGCAGTCCTTTGCTATTTTTTCTTCCTGCAGCCGGTAACGAAGGGATAATTTAACGATAACCTCCCGGTACATTCCCCTGGCTTCCAAGTCCATCTTTGAATAGACACCATCCGGATCCTGTGACAAAATATGCTCCAGACAGGAATATTCCTCAAAGAATTTTTCCTCATCCAATTCATTGATATCCCTCAGACTGACAATTAAAGTCCTGATATTGGTCTCAAGAAAGGCTTCCAGCTTTCCCTCCTCCATGAATATGTCGGAGGTCTTTACCTGTCTGCCCAGGGAATTAAAATGATATTCCAGATATCTTTGAATGGAAGCTTCATCAAAGGACATATTCTTCAGCAGATATATTACATGGGCATGGAACGAGAAGTTCAGCCTCTGGTTATCCTCTGTATCACAAAGCAGTGCTGATATATCGTCCAGCCCCTGTTTATTATTAAGCTTATCCCGCAGAAATTTCTCCGCCTTTGACTTCACATCAATCATCTGTAGAATTTCATCCGCAATTACAATGATTTCTTCAAGGAGGCAAAAGCCCAGCACTTCCGGCAAGACCCAGATTTCCTTGTCCGTAAGCGGTATCTTCTGCTGGTAAGCCTTCAGCATCACGGAAATACTTTCTTCATTCAGATGTCCTCCGGAAAGTGCCACCATCTTCTTAGCCACAACATAGATACGGGGAAAGTTGCGGTATTCCTTTGCCTTCAGAATCGGCAGTACGGCATAGCTCGTTCCCGAGGTACGCACTTTTTTAATTTCACGGTACATCATCTGGAAATTGTCAAAGAGCCACCGAGCTGCCGGAATCATGGAAATGATATCGGTGGACAGGGCAGAGATGCTTTTCCTGATTTTATTCAGTTTTTTATAGGCCGCCTGATTATAGTCATTAAGAACAAAGCTGTATCCGATAAGTCTGGCCTGACTGTGGCTTTCCGCCAGATCAAGCATCTGTTTCTCCCATTCCCCCGGGCCCGGTTTATCTCCGTCTCCCAGGGAATAAATCGGAAACTTTACTTTCTTACCAAAGTGATAGAACCGATAATACAGCATCAATAGAACAAAACAGATCAATGCAAGCAGTATCAATAATACAACCAGCAGAAACGGTGAATTTATATAAAAATTTATTCCTTCCAACAAGATCAGCAATTGAAGCTCCTCCTTATTAAGAAATCCATCAGACAGAATGGCCTTTTTACAGATAGCATGTCTGTTTTATAATAAAAAAATAGCACAATATTATATTGTGCCATTTTTCATATTTTTTATTAATTTCCCGTCAGATTTGTTAAATTTTTATGAACTCCTTTTTCTGGAAGCTTCAGCTGCAATTTATATTTACTCCGCGTTTACAATTGGGCTGTATCTATTAACTGCACTTACATTGTTGTATCTGTTACTACCCCAAAACTATTATATTTTAACGAACTTAAGTGGCATTTCAATCTGTGCTTCAAGGTGCAAGGTCAGGTTTTTTCTCTCCTCACTGAAGGCAAATCTGAACTTTGTATTAACAGGAGTCTCATAGTGCCAAATGCTGGCTGCAAATTCTTCATGATTCCATTCACCATAGCAGACAGCTCTGTAATAGGCGCCTGGTTCCCAGAACGGTTTTGCGGTTTCCACCCATTGTTTTTGTACAAAACGAATCACATATAAGGGCTGATGGCTTTCATCGTTATAAATTGCAAGAAGACACTCCCCATTTTCAAAATCAAAATCGACTCTGTTTATCTTGAAATCATCCGGTGCCTTTGTATCGGAAGAAAGCCTGTAAGCCCCCCGGAAGGACGGATAGGGTTCGGCATTTTCGTTCACCTGCAGGTGTGTCTGCCTGGTCCCAAACTCAACCAATTTGCTGTAATCATCACATTGAGGCAAAACATTTCCTCCGCCCAGGCATGGAAGGAGTTCACTCCAGATAAGCTTCATAAATTTGCCCATGTCAACGTTGCTGGTTACGGCAATAACACTATTCTGATCAGGCATGACAATACAGTATTGTCCGTACATGCCATCCCCACGGTATACTCCTTCGGGTACACACCTCCAGAACTGGTAGCCGTAGCCCTGAGCCCAATCACTATCGGCTTCGTCTCCGTTATTGATTTGCTTGGAGGTCGCTTCTTCCACCCAGCTTTCAGGTACGAGCTGCCGGCCGTTGAATTTCCCCTTTTGCAGAAGCATTTGTCCGAAAACAGCAATGTCCTCAGTTTTGATATTTAGTCCAAAGCCGCCAAAACTGATTCCTAATTTATCCTCATCCCAGACAGGATCGATACCCAGAGGCTCAAATAACCTCGGTGTGAGGTAATCCACAAGCTTTTGCCCGGTCAGTCTGGTAATTATTGCAGAGCACATATATGTAGCAAGTGTATTGTAAAAAAAGGCGCTCCCCGGCTCATTTTTGACATGAGAGCTTAAAAATCCGAGAATGTTGTTAGACTTTTCATCATCCCATACCCAATTTTCATAGGTCATTCCAGTTCCCATTGTGAGGAGGTTTTTTACGGTCATTTTCCTCATCTTTTCGTCAACCTTTTCACCCAGTTCCTTCATTTCATCTGCGAAGATGTCAGCAATCAGCGTACCTGTGGTCAGCAAACCTTCCTCGATAGCCAAACCAATTGCCATGGAGGTAAAGCTTTTGCTGAGAGAAAACAATTGATGCCTGTACTGAGCTGCATATGGCTTCCACCAACAATCGGCGATATTTTTACCATTCTTGAGCAGCATAAACGAATGAACCTCAAAACCCTGCTCATTTACCCTGTTTAAAAAATTCAGAATCGCGGAGGATGGGATTCCCTGTGATTCCGGTGTAGCTTTTTCAAGTCTCATATTAATTACCATGCCTTTCTCACTGTTATAGTTCATTTCCTATTCAATTGTTCTGATAAGCTTAAAAGCTTAATTACTTTTATTATACATGCTTCTTCATAATATTTCCATTTATATTTAAATAGTAAATTTAAACACTGGCTTTCCTGCGGTTAAGTCAGCTTAACATCTATCTCATTTTCAAATCTCCGCAATCGTTCTATTTCGTCTCTCACTTCCATTAAAGCAAACCCTAAAAAATTCGTGCCTCTCCAATGATTGATATTACATGCCAAAGCTTCTTCAGCATTCATTCCTATGCCCCATATGGAATCATATGGACTGGCTTCGGCCAGTAAGCTGTCACCTGTGCCAAGCAGATATTTTCTTAACTCTTCCAATTGAGAAAACTTATAATAATTACCAGTTAGAACAATAGGAATCCTAAATCTGCTCCATAGCTCTTCATCAAATCCTTTAACCTCTCTTCCCAATTGTTTAATGACACTTTGTTCTTTCGCTTCCATTATTTTCTGAGATGTTTCATTATCGCCAAACAACAGTGCCTTCTTAGACATCATATACTGTTCCATACAGCAATACGCAATATGTCCCACATAAAATTCTGCCATATACCACTGGCTCAGACATTCCTTGCCTATGACACCCTTCTTATTGGGATGATGTCCCCAGAAGAAAATATTTTCTCGTTCGATGCCGGCTTCTTTTTCCTCCTGTATCCCAGCAGCAGAATATACCATCGAATCGTTGTTATGCCACTTATATGTCCAAAAATCATTGCAGCGCTTTAAGTTATACTCTGACAGGCTCCAGCAAACAGGTGCGGGAAACTTTTTATGAAATTCCGTTTTCTCCTCTTCGCTTAATGAATAAAACCAACTAAAAAATACTTCTCCATAGGATTCCCCATACCCCATTCTCCAGCCAATACTGCCATCTGGAATATGTGGATACTTTAGCCATAAAGGTGCCATAAATTTAGAGTTCATCCTATTTCCCCCTCAACATTCCGCTTGTTATTGTCTCATTTCATTGATAAGTCATTTCATTTAAGCATTCATTACATCTTGGTAAATCATATCCACTGCGCTATCCAGGCTAAAATCAGCAGTTATTATTTTTTCAGGAATTATGCCGATATAATCTTTTTCATTCCACCAATCTTTCATTTCTTCTTTTCCAAACTCATGGCAATTTGGCTTCGTTTGATGGCGTATCAGAGTTTCTTCAAAAGGTATTTCATAATAGTAAGCATAAATACGGAGATCAAATTCTATTTTGATTTGCTCAAACAGTTCTTTATACCAGGCTGCCTTTAAAATCCCTTCCAGTATAACAACATCACAATTTTCCCTGCCATACTTTACGAGTTCTAAAAGTAAAGGAAGTGCTTTTGTTCCTATTCCATCTTTTACCCATAACATTTCTCTTCTAATCACATCCTGTGATAGAAGTAACGTACCCTGTCCAAATTTATTCTGCAGAGATTTTGCTGCCGTTGATTTACCGCTTCCCGAGTTCCCTCTGAGAATGATTATTTTTGACTTATTCATAATTGCTACCTCTATAATAAACATAATGAAAAGTATACCGCTCCCTGCAATTGAAAAAGCTTGCAAATCCTTCAGCTTCTTCACATACTTATTTTCCTTCATTATACACGTTTCTACAAAATACTTCCATATATAATTAAAAAGGTTAAGATAGTCTTCTTAAATGCTATCGTGCCAAAAAAGACAGAACCAATAGAAAATAAACTGGCTCTGCCTTTTATTAAAATCAACAATATCCCTTCTTGACCTGAGAGTATTTGATATTTAATTTACTTCTCTTTATTTACCTAGCTTTTTCGCAGGTGATATTATTATTTCATCTACAGATGCGCTTTCCGGCTGACTTATGGCAAATAGCACTGCCTCTGCCACATCTTCCGGCGATAAACCTTTTGTTTTCGTAAATTCATTTAGTTCATCCCTCAAAGCAGTATCACTGATATGAGAAACCAGTTCCGTATCTACCGGTCCCGGTGCAACATTGGTAATCCGGATATTCTTATCGGTAGACTCTTCTTTCCTGAGTCCGTCAGAGATTGCCCTTACTGCAAATTTGGTGCCCGAATAAACCGCTGAATTTGCCATTACACGATAGCCGGCAGTGGAATTCGTATTTATAATGAGCCCATAATTTTGTTCTCTCATGACCGGAAGCACGGCTGCCATTCCATATAGCACTCCCTTTATATTAATATCAATCATTTTCATCCATTCATCCACCTTTAACTCATGCAAAGGTGACAACAGCATTACACCTGCATTGTTAAACAGCACATCCACTTTCCCATATGCCTTGACAGCTGTTTTTACCATCCGAAGCATATCTTCATACCGAGAGACATCAACTACTTCATAAATCGCCTCCTTACCGGATTTTCTGAGCTCCTCCGCAATCTTCTCCAGCCTGTCTTTTCTCCTGGCACCCAACACTACCTTAGCACCATGGGAAGCCAGCAATTTAGCAGTTGCCTCTCCAATACCGCTGGAAGCACCGGTTATCAGAACAACCTTTCCCTCTAAATCCTTCATATGAACTACTCCTTTGTTAAGTCTTCCCCATTACTGGCAATGACCTTTTTATACCAGTAAAAGGAATCCTTTTTATAACGCTGTAAGGTTCCGTTTCCGTAATCATCCTGATCAACATAAATATACCCATACCGCTTGCTCATTTCAGAAGTTCCCGCACTGATAAGATCAATACATCCCCAGGTAGTATAGCCTAGCAATTCTACCCCGTCTTTTACAGCTTCTTTCATTTGAGTGATATGTTTTGCAAGATAATCAATCCGGTAAGGATCATGTACCTTTCCATCTTCCAGCTTATCATATGCTCCCAGGCCATTTTCTACAATGAATAACGGAACATTATAACGGTCGTAAAGACGATTTAAAGTAATACGCAGGCCGATAGGATCAATGGGCCAATTCCATTCTGACAATTCTAAATAAGGATTCTTTAAAGTACCAATTAAATTTCCTGATGTTTCGGATTTTGCCGGCTCACTACTTGCCAGGTATGTCATATAATAGCTGAAAGCAACATAATCGGCGGTATAGCAGGCCAAAATTTCTTCATCCCCTTTTTCTGTTTGAAGATGGATATTATGCTCCTCAAAATATCTCGTCATATAGTTTGGATACTTTCCTCTTACCATGACATCCGTATAAAATACATTCAGCTGATCTTCCTGTATGGCTTTAAGCATATCCTCCGGTCTGCAGGTAGCCGGATAAGTTTCCAGTCTTGCAATCATACATCCGATTTTTGCATTGGGAGCAGCTTCACGGGCATATTTTGTTGTTAAAGCACTTGCCAGAAATTGATGATGGGTTGCCTGATATTTCACTTCCAGGTTACTTCTTGAGGATTTTTCCGGAAAGAGTCCTCCTCCTGTATAAGCACTGGCCAGCATCATATTAATTTCATTAAAGATTATCCAGTATTTCACTTTATCTTTAAAACGGTCCAGAAGCGTTTTTGTATATTTAACAAAATAATCTACCAGCTCCCGGCTTTCCCAGCCATTATATTTTTTGGTTAATTCAATTGGAATCTCATAATGAATCATTGTTACCAAAGGTTCAATCCCATTAGCTAAAAGTTCGTCAAATACGGCATCATAGAATTTAAGACCTTCCTCATTGGGCTCTTCCTCCATACCGGTCGGAAAAATACGCGGCCAGGATATGGACATTCTAAATGTCTTGAACCCCATTTCTGCCATAAGCTTAATATCTTCTTTATACTGATGATAAAAATCAATTCCTCTTCTTTTCGGAAAATTTATATTGGACTCATCTTCCAGGTATTGATTAAGCTGATCATAGGTTACGTCCATTGTTTGAATGTCATTCCTTCGGTCCTTTTTCTCTATGAATTTTACAAAATCCAGAGTTGATAATCCCTTACCGCCGACATTATAAGCGCCCTCACATTGATTGGATGCGGTTGCACCTCCCCACAAAAAATCCTTTGGAAATCCTTCCACTTTATTAAACATATTTTCTTCCTCCTTACTATCAAACCTTGTTTACTATTCATTTATTTCAAATCCCGAACCGGGATTATCCAACGAAAATTATTTTAAAATTGTTAATAGCTCATCCCCTGCCTGTACTGTTCTATTTTTGTTAGAAGCTAATACATCCAGGTAATCCCAGGTATTTGTAACAATTATAGGTGTCACCAAAGAATACTTTTCTTCTTCTATTGCTTTTTTATCAAATTGGATCAGCAAATCGCCCTTTGCTACCTCCTGGCCCTGTTTTACAAAGGCTTCAAAATATCTGCCCTTCAGATTTACGGTATCCATGCCTATATGGATCAATAACTCTGTACCTTCATTCGAAACAAGACCTATGGCATGCTTTGATTCTACAAGCGCAGCTACCTTACCATCAAATGGTGCGCAAATCCTTCCTTCCTCCGGAAGTACGGCAATCCCTTTTCCCATTTTTTCTTCGGCAAACGTCGCGTCGGGAACTTCCTTTAGTGATACAACCCTGCCTTTTAATGGGCTTGTAATACTAATTTTAGTATTCATACTTGCCTCTTCCAAAACTGCTCCTTTAAAGGAAGCTTCCTTTTTAATTTTCTCTGCTTCGGTATCTTTCTGGGTTTCCTGTACATCCTCAAATCCAAGTATCATAGTTAAAATAAAAGCAAGAATAAAGCTTGCCGCCACACCAATCACGGCAACCATAAGATTTGCCATAGTACCATCAGGGCTTACACATACGGATAATGCAATGAGTCCTGGGGCAACAAATCCATAATATTTAATACCTATGGTCAACGCTGCCGCACTGACTATACCGCCGGATATCATGGATGCAATCAGGGGTTTCTTCAATTTCAGATTTATGCCGTATAAGGCAGGTTCCGTAGTGCCCAGGGTAGCAGCAATACCTGAAGATATTGCCACACTCTTAAAGCTTTTATTTTTAGTCTTAAGTGCTACGGCAAAAGCAGCTCCCGCCTGTGCCAGATTCGAAAACAGACCAATGGGAAAGAATCCGTTATCATAACCATATTTACTGATATTTTGGAATAATACAGGAAAATACGCATAATGCATTCCTGTCATAATAATTAAAGGATAAACCGCTCCAACAATAAGTCCTGCAGCCAAAGGCCATCTGGTAAATAAGTAAGTACTGGCAATCGCAACATAATTACCGGCATAAGAACCTAACGGTCCTAAAATAATAAGCAGAACAGGTGTAGTAATCATCATTGACAATAGCGGAGTCAATACCAGCCTAAGTGCTTTTGGTATAAATTTATCAATTAAGCGATAAACATAACTCATTAGCCAAACGCCTAAAATAATCGGTATAACAGACGTTGAATAGGTTACGATGGGAATCTTAAAAACCCCCAGAAATTTAATAGGTTCCGTGGCATTTATAAGTGTCGGATATAACAGAATACCTGCCAGAGACAAGCCTAAAAATTCATTTAATTTAAACTTTCTGGATGCGGATACCGCCAGCAAAAAAGGCAGGAAATAAAAGGCCGCATCAGAGATCATATTTAAAACGGCATATGTACCGCTCGTATCGGTGAGTATCTTAAAATACAGGAGCAGAGCCATAATTCCTTTCATAACACCAGCTCCAACAACAGCCGGTACTACAGGCGTAAATATTTGGGATATCGTATCTATTATGGCATCCAGTATTTTGCCTTTTTTCTTATACTTTGAAGCATCCGATATATCATGAAAATGCAGTTCCTTATCTAAAATTTCAAAAACATTGTCTACATGAGGTCCTAAAATAATCTGAAACTGTCCATTTTGAAACTGTGCGCCAACTACACCGTCCACCTTTTTCATTCGTTCCACATTTGCTTTTTTTTCATCCTTTAAATACAGTCTGACTCTCGTTATACAATGCAGGCCATTTATTATATTTTCTTTACCGCCCGAATACTCAATTATCTTTCTAGCAATTTCATTATAATCCATATTCTTTTCCCTTCATGATTATTAGCAGCGAGCCTGATCAGACAGACTCAGAATAGTTTACGGGATAAATTTCTTTCAAATCAAAATAAAAAACCCGAAAAACATCTATCAATAAACTCATAGTTGTTTTCCGGGTTAAGCCTGTAAGTGTAACTCCCCTTTTAGCTGTGACAGCATCTTTTGTATATGAAGTACCAAATAAAATTCCTCACTGTCACTATAAACCATATTATATTTTTCTTTTAACAGAGTATTTATTTTCTGAACACAATAATATGCTTTTTCATATTTTGTTTTCACCATATCATACAGTTCAAGCACATCATCATCTATCATTTGCTCCTTGCTTAACTGCCGTATCACAAAATAACGAAGATGTACTACAAATCTGCAATAAGTCGTAGCGGATTCGTCTATTTTGATCCTCAGCTCATCTTTGACTACCTGTATAACTTCCTGCAATATCCTGCTCAGCTTTAAGGTGTCTGAAATATCCTCGTATTCTGTCTGAGAATTGACGAAATGCAAGGCAATAAAGATGGTTTCTTCTTTTGGGAGAATGACGTTCAGTGTACTTTTTATATAATCCAACGCCTTGGAACCCGCTTCATATTCCTTCGGATAAATGTATCTGATCTCATGTCCCAGGGGACTTGGCATCACCATATTTGTATTGGTTCTTTGTATGGCAAAATGTATATGGTCCGCCAAAGTAATCAACAGCATAGGGTTCAATTTTGTATTTAATACTGCCTGTGCCATTTCCATAATCTTATTAGTTACCTGTATTAGATCGATAGGAATATCTTTTAATATTTTAATCATTCTTTCTTCCTGCGAATTTTCAGCACAATAAAATATTTTAGATATCTTAGACTGATCGACCATATCTCCGGCTTTTTTCGAAAACCCTATTCCATTTCCGACAATAACCATTTCTTTTCCCTGTTCGTCAACAGCAGAAACAATATTATTATTGAAAGCTTTCTGAACCCTCAACAAAACCACCTCCACAAAAAAAATCCAAAGCAAATAAATGCACTTGACAGAATACATTTATCACTTTGGTTATGCCTTTCGTAACACCCCAATTTAATTATATATAAATGTTAACACTATATTATCTTTTTGTCAATACCATTACCCCTTGATTTCCTGCAGTTTTACTGTCCAAATCCTCTTACCAGTTACATTGTAAGAAACAACTTTTAGGACTAGGCAGCACAATAAGAACGAATAATAAATCCTATTCATTTTTAAAATGTCCGAGTCCAATTACATCAAATAATTACCCTTACATTTTTTATTACAGAAAAAACCTTCTCCATAGAGGCAGACAGATTCATTACCTGATTTGAAACATCTTCAATATTATCAAATATACTGTTAAAAGCTTCTCCCGCTATTGTAATCTGTGACTGCCCCAATTCCACATCATTGTTTACTACGTTTATAATTTCTCCCGTATGGTTTATTTCTGCCTGTATAGAATATATCAGTTCTCCGATTTCTTTCGCAGCATCGGACGATTGCTCTGCCAATTTTCTGACTTCACCGGCAACAACGGTAAAGCCTCTTCCCTGTTCGCCTGCCCGCGCAGCTTCTATGGCTGCATTAAGCGCTAAGAGATTCGTCTGCTTTGCAATCCTGGTAATCATTTCAACAATATTCATGATACCCTTCGATTTTACTTCCAGTACCTGAATTGCCTCTATGACCGACATGAAATTTTCCCTTATTGCAGTCATTTGATTAATTCCCTTATTAATGACCTGATTACCTTCTTCTGCTTTTGAGGAAGCTTCAACAAATGATTCCACCACCTCCTGTAAATTTGTATCAACTTCTGTTATTAACGAATATACAAGTTCATTTTGCTGTGTAACCTGAATCGATTCCGATTCCTTTGACTCCGCTTCCTCTGTTCTCATCCCGTCTGATACCACTATATTATTTTCAGGACTTTCCTGATTCATAACCTTAGCCTCCCCATTTTTCCACCAATTTATCTGCAGTGTTTTAAAGCTTCTTCTATTTCGTTTCCGGTACGTAATAAAAATATTTTTTTCACTAAATTCTCACAATCCGCTTTTGAAAGCCCTTGGATCTGTTCTCTTATGGGAAGAATAGAAACCGGTGACATACTAAGCTCATCCAGTCCCAGACCCACCCAAATTGGGAGCAGTGCCTTATCCGCTGCAGCTTCTCCGCAGATACCTGCCCATATTCCATTTTCGTGAGCACTATCCACGATCTTTTTAACCAATCGGAGTACCGCCGGATCATACTGGGAGTATAGATGAGCGACCTTCCCGTTCATACGGTCGACCGCCATGGTGTACTGAATCAGATCGTTGGTTCCGATGCTGAAAAAATCAACTTCCTTTGCAAAAACATCCGCCATCAGGGCAGCAGCAGGTGTTTCCATCATCATTCCGACCGGTACGCTTTCATTGAAAGCAGCACCTTCTCTTCTTAATTCCCCTTTTACTTCCTCCAGTATCTGTTTCGCCTGCACCAATTCCTCTATGGATACGATCATGGGAAACATAATATGGATATTGCCAAATTCACTTGCCCGGAGCAAGGCTCTTAGCTGGACTTTCCAGAATGGTACACGGTCCAGGCAGAGGCGGATGGCCCGATAACCCAAAAAAGGATTTTCTTCCTTGGGTATCCTAAGATAATCAACTTCCTTATCTCCTCCGATGTCCAAGGTCCGGATAACAACCGGTCTGCCCTGCATTTTTTCCGCAGTTTCTTTATATGCGGCAAACTGCTCCTCTTCTGTCGGTGAATCCTCCCTGTTCATATACAGGAATTCCGTCCGGAACAGTCCGATACTTTGTCCGTCCTGCTGCTGCACTTTATCCGCATCCTCCGGAGCCCCTATATTTCCTGCCAATAAAACCTCATAACCATCCTTCGTAATGGATTTTGTTCCTTTTAACTTTTCCAGCCGAAGCTTCTTTTGACGGAAAGTTTCCTGTTTCTCTCGGTAATCCTCAAGGATTTCTTCCGTTACCTCCAGCTCTATATTTCCTTCTTCTCCATCGAAAGCCAGCAGCTGTCCGTTATTTACAAGGGAAGTAATCCGGGGACAGATACAGAAAGGAATGCCAAGCATCCTGGCTATAATAGCTGCATGGGAAGTCGGACCTCCGGTTTCATTAATGATTCCCAAAACAAGCTCGGGTTTCATCTGCGCCGTGTCGGAGGGTGCCAAATCATCCGATATCATTATGGAGGGTTCCGTAAGCTTAAGAGAACCCGCATTTACATCCCCTTTCAGTATCCTGATTACCCTGCCGCTGATATCTTTAATATCCATTGCCCTTTCCCGCATGTATTCATCATCCATGGCTTCAAAAATCTTAACAAAGTTATCCCTTACCGTTTTGACCGCCCATTCCGAAGTACAGCCCGACTCTTCCAGAACACTTTCTACGCCCTTAACAAATTCCGTATCATTTAGCATTTCTATATGGGCTAAAAATATAGAAGCCTCCTGCTCCCCCTTCGAATGAAGCATTTCCTGATAAATTTCTTCCACTTGTTTTACTGCCAGCTCTCTGGAAGCCTGGAATCTTTTCTTTTCCTCGTCTTTGCTTTCCGCCTTTGTAAAGGTTATTTCCTCTGAAACTGCCTTTTTTAAATATACCTTACCGATTGCTATCCCAGATGAAATGGGAACTCCCTTTATGGTATTCATATCTGATCTCCTATTCCCCGCAACCACTCTTTACAAACTCTTCAATTGCTTTAATTGCTTCCTTTTCATCTTTTCCTTTCGCTTCAAAGGTCAGCTCATCACCCTTTACCGCTCCTAAAGCCATGACAGATAAAATGCTTTTTGGCTGGTGCTTTTCGGAAGCATTTCCATTTTTATAAAAATCAATATCACATTCAAATCCTTTTACCAGTTTGGTAAGTAAACTTGCCGGCCTTGCATGTAATCCTACCGGATTTGTTACGGTTACTGTTACTTTTTCCATAGTAATCTCTCCTCTTCCTCTTTGTATTAAATAAAGGTAACAACTGTTTCGTTCCTGTAAAATAAGTATAGATAGAAATAAAGTTTCTGTAAAGAAAAAGAAAATGAGTTATGTCCGGTTCGTATATGACATAACTCATTTAATATTGGCATCCAATACTTTACTTTGAATAAAATTATCTAAAATTGCATTTAATTCAATGATGATTTCTTCTCTGCCGCTTTGTTTTAAGGTTAAGGAAAAGTCACTGCTGATTATTTTTCTGGTAATTTCGTTTATTAATTCCAGTACACAACCTTCCGTATCCACAGGCATTGACAGAAAAATAAAGGTGTCCGCTTTTTGTATATTTCCATCTTTACCAATACTTCCAATGGAACTTTTAAGCCTCAGGACAGCCATACCGGGTTCTCTGACCGCCTCTGACCGGAGGTGATATAAAACCATTCTTTTCCTGCTTAGAATCGCAGACCCCTTCTGTTCCTTATTTTCCATGTTCTTTTCCATCTGAAACCTGTCCGCACCCGATACCGCCAGGGACCGGCTGACGAAATGACTTAGCATCTCCTCATTTTCCGCAGCAACCTGTTCGATAAACAGGAAATTATCTATAATCTGTAATATATAACGACTGTATTGTTTCAGTTTATTCAGCTTTTCCTTAAACTGGGCCGTTCTTATCCTGCCGTAATTCACATTTACCGGCAAAAAGTTATCCAATACATCCCGTATATGCCTCTTGTCAGCTTCATTCAGGATAGGATTTACCAGGATAAAAGGAAGTTTTGTAATCTGTAATTCTACCGTGGCAATAATGAGATCGATATGCTTTTGTGTTAACTGGGCAATGTCCATGTCCATAACAGAAATAATGGAGGAAATCCGGATACCAGGAAATACCCGTTCAATTTCTGATACCAGTAACTGCGCCGCACCAATGTCATTCGTGCATACAACTACCGCCCGGTATATCTGAAGAGTATTACTTTTTTCTTCTTTCACAGCTGCACCGATATGAGTGGCCAGATATGCGACTTCATCTTCCGGTATAGCAACCCCCTCTCTTTCTTCGATAAATTGCGCACATTTTCCGGCCGTCTGAAATAAATCCGGATACATGTCCTTAATATCCTCTAATAAGGGATTCATAATATCCAGATGCATTCTTATTCGGTATATAGCCATTTTAAGATGCCCTGCCAGACCCTTAAGCAATTTTTCATTATCCTCAAGATAGATACCGGTTTCCCTTTCGGCAATGTAAATAACTTCCTTGGTCAATTCCATAATCTCAAGGTCCTGCCTGTCCTGCCCGGAATCCATTCCTTGCCTTTCCTGTATTTCGGCACCTTTGATATGGATAACAAGGTACTTGATTTCTTCTTCCGGAACTGCATAGGACAAAGGGTTTTCATGGGAAATGAACCACTCTTTTACCAAGTTATATAATTTATCCTCAGGCACAGCTTTTACCTGCTCATCAATATCATGGATAAACATGCCTATAAAGCATCGGTGGATCGTTACACTGATTCTTATTACCAGAGCGATGTAAGAATTATCAGCGAACTGGCAGCCCATCTGGGTTTCCACCTTCTTAAGGAGCTGTTCGGCCAGTATCAGATTATTGACATCTATTATATCAAGTATCCCCTGGTTTATTCTGGTTTTAATCAGCTCCAGGTTAAAGGCCTCTTTTGCTTTATTAAATATGATATTGATCAACTCCGCTTCATGGACCTGATCATAAATAAGAGTAATGATTGCACTCCTGACAGATATTTCATTTCCTTCCACATACACCCCAAGCCCCGGTTTTTTATTAATCTTTAACCGGAATTTGTCCATCCAGGTATCAAGCTTGTCTAAATCCGCACTGATGGTACCTTCCGTAACCTCCAGTAACATGGTCAGGGTATACAGCTTGGTTATCCCGGGATTTTTCAAAAGCTCTGCTTTTAGTAAAGTGAGCCTTTGCTCCGGCGAATAGACCAGATTCGACTTCTCACTCTTTATTTCACTTTTTAAAGCTTCTCTCTCTTTATCTTTTAGACTGATTCGGATTCCGCTGCCCTTTTTCTTTTCCAGGGCAATGCCCTTGCTGTTCAGCCAGTTCTCTATAGGAATCAATTCCCGGAGGACTGTCCTCGAGCTTACCTTTACAGTCTCAGCAATATACCGTACCGTTATATAATTATCTTCTTCTAAAAGAAGTAATATCAGCTTTTTATTCCGTGGTGTCAGCTTCATGGACATCCCTCCCCTCTTCTTCCGGTCTTAAGTTTCTGAGATTTCTGTTATACTTAATTTCCTATGTTTTAGCGAAATGTTATTCTCTCCATTTTTACTTTTTCCGAATGTCTCCTATGTTACCGTCCAGCAGACAGTTAATCGCATACGCGACTCCGTGCTGATCACAGTCCGTTGTGACGTATTTTGCTGCTTTTTTTAATTGTTCCATAGCATTTTCCATAGCAACAGTAACTCCATAATCCATCGATATCATGGAATAATCATTCATACTGTCTCCTATGGTCATAACCTCCTTCATCTTATAACCACGCTGTTCGATAAAATCCCGAAGAACAAGTCCTTTCTGAGCCTTTGCGTGAGTTATTTCCAAATTTGTTATATAAGAGGACGCAGATGCTATATCTGGAATCTGCCGGATTTCACAGTCCAATTGATTTAAAATTTGTTGATTGCTGCCAATGATGAATAATTTATATACGGGGGCCCCTTTTAAAAACAATGTGTCCAATGTAGATACTGCCACAGTCCTCTTCTTCAGCATTTGAATCAGAGAGCGGCCATCCCTGTGACCTGTTTCCCTTTCGGCTCTCTTTTCTTCATGAAGTGCCATTTCCCGTAAACGCAGGCTTTCTTCCATTTCCAGCTGATTTCCAATCATATAGTCTTGTTCTATCGTATTGAGTATTACGGATACAGGATAAGACGAAGCACATTTCATAACCTTAAATATATTATCCCTGGTAAGTGGAATTGAACTTAGCAGCTCTCCCTGGCTGGATATTGTCTGTGCTCCGCTTAATGTAATATATCCATCTGCCAGATTTTCACTTTCCAATACAGTAATGGCATCCTTATATTTTCTCCCAGTTGAAATCAAAAACATAATTCCCGACTCTCTTGCTCTCATTATGGCCTTTTTATTCTCCAATGACAAACGATGTTCTCGATTTAATAGTGTTCCATCAATATCAGATGCAATAACTTTTATCATGCTTCATCCTCCAATGTCTAAAAAGCTAGTACAAATTGATACGGTATATTATTATTGTAAACTTTAAACTATATATACTGAGTAACGGCTTTACTCCTGACTAACAATATAATTTACCCAGTATAATAGGTTACCGTAAGAAAAGTATAAATAGAAATAACGTTTCTGTAAAGTGGAAGAAAATGAGTTATGTCCGTTCCGTATATGACAAAATTCCTTTTATAATTAAATAAGCCGCCCTTTCGTAGCCAAAAGTTACAAAAAAGCAGCTTTTATTTTATATTTCCTGGGAAGCTCCTGTATATTCGCAGAAACCATTCTTACTTGACAATGCTCAATAACTAAAAACATCCCTCAACTACACATTTGCTTTCAAATTACCAAACAGT
The DNA here is from genome assembly GCF_900142215.1 of Anaerocolumna jejuensis DSM 15929. GTDB lineage: Bacteria > Bacillota > Clostridia > Lachnospirales > Lachnospiraceae > Anaerocolumna > Anaerocolumna jejuensis. The sequence continues at coordinate 262,833 of NZ_FRAC01000008.1, forward strand.
TCTTTCAAAATTATTTCTGCACATTCCTCAGGTGTGTTACTATGAGTTTCCACCTTGCAGCTATACGTAATACCTTCTGCCATTATCGCATTTTGCTCCTCTGATTGGTTTTCATACCTATCTCCGCGCTGGATATTCCTTTTACGGCATATCTCTAAAGGACAATATACTTCAACAATATCAAGCGGGTTCTCCTTTAATATCGTTCTTAGCTGTTCATAATGCGGTTTTAGCTCAGGCTGTTCAACCAAAATACCATCTATAATAACATTTTTCCCTTGATCAGAGAATAATTTAGCGGTGTGATACATCATAATAATTACATCACTTAAATACTTCCAGTAATTCTCTCGAAGATATTTTTCACCAACCATTTCCTCAAATAAATCATTTGCCACAACATAAAAAAACACCTCTTTTCTTGATTGTAATGCATCTACAATTGAGGTCTTTCCTGCACTTGTAACTCCATTTAGGAATATAATTCTTCCCTTATCCATAGCATTTTCCCGCTTTCTATTTATGTATCACAAATTTAGAATACTTTTTCATTCCTCGTAATTTTCTTTCATTATACACGTTTTTACAGTACATTTCCATCTATAAATAAAAGGTTAAGACAGGCCCTTTTATCGACCAATCTCAACCCCCTGATTATGATGATACTCTCAAAAGAAGCAGCATAGACTCATTTATCTTCCTCTTCTGTTTTAGAGCTATCCGCTTTAACATCCAATTTATGAGCATTAATTGAAATATCCACTCTATTCATTAAAGCCTGCCATTGCTTTTCAGACATCTTAATATTTTTTTCTTGATCATTTTCTAAATCTTCATGAATCTTTTCCTTGATTTTTAACTTCCAATTCAATACCTCTTTTTTAAATACTTCAGACATATTTGTCTCTGTATCACTGCTATATTTTGTACCCACTTTTTTTGATGATGCATCCGTATAGCAGTATTCATCAAGTCCTGTTATATCCATAGCAATTTTCCTCCCCATATTATTAAAGACTACTTAATTCAAATCATTCTTGAATTAGAAATTTCATTGATTTTTCTTCATATAATATCGGCATAAATATAGTAAATTTTTATAAAACAATTAATTTAATTTTCTAATCCATATGCTTCCGTCATTCATTTTATTTGTATTTTTCAAATTCATCCCTATGCTTTACAAAAAAATCGTAAAAATATCTTACGTTTTCAAGCTCCGTCCATTTTGCAGTTTCCATTTCACTCGAATCCAAATTATATATTTTTGCATTTAAAGTTCCAAGCATGAACGGAGAGTGGGTTGAGATAATAAACTGGTTTCCCAGAAATCTGGCCATTTTATTTATATTCTCTGCCAGTAATACTTGATTGGCTGGAGATAACGATACTTCTGGTTCATCTAACAGATAAAGTGCGTCAGTTCCTATATAATCATCCAGCATCTGTAGTGTTGTTTCCCCATTAGAATACTTTTCCTGCGCAAACTTAAGGTACTCTATTTGTTCATACATTTTTTCTGAAGCTTTCAAGCTATGAATCTGCTCCTTTGCCATTCCCCTTCTAACGTGCTCGTATACATATCCATCTCTTAAAATCTGCTCCTGCTGGATTTTCTTAATTTCATATAAAATATCTTCACTCTTTATATATCTGCTGCCAAGTGGTATTTGTTCCAATTGCTTGCCTGCTTCATCTTCTCCTAATTCATAATCACATTCCTGAATAAAATCAGAAAAGTAACGTGTTATCCCATATTTGTTATTCGTAGCAAATTCGCTTCCTTCTATTTGTAACTTATTTGCTATAATATTAAGTACCGTAGATTTTCCAGAAGCATTATTTCCATACAAAAGAGTGATTGGCTGAAATAAAAATACCTTTTCAGATTTATTTGAAAATACGTTATAAGGATAGATATTGGGATTATTCACTCTCTTCTGAGATAGGGAAAAACTGCTTAAATATCTGATAATCTTCACCTTCCTTTCATCCTAATGGTTCAAGTATATACTATTTTTGCAAGCAGAACAAACCTTCCATGCAAAAATCGCCGGAAACACTGAGTTTTCGGCGGTCAAGCACTCTTTAAAGCATGAAATTAGCTACCCATTGGCTTTGAGAACTATTGAACCCAAATATTGCATATATACGATTGGCGGGATGTTAGATATCTACATAATTGGAATTATCTTTACAATTTCATCTCATAATCCATCAATTTTCCAGCATATTCTTGATTCCATTCGCTTTCACGCTTTTGTATAAACTTAAATCCAACGCTCTCGTAATTCTTTTGTGCAGGCACTAATTGCTCATCAGTCGTCACTATAATTTTTTTAACATTTTTATTAGTCATTCGTTTAACAGCTTCTTGTAACTGCTTTTTTCCGAAATCATTTCCTTTATACTTCGTTACAATGCAATTATGACCAATTTCTATGTATTCCGGAATATGTCTTGGATCCCAACATATAAAACCAATTGGAGTATTATTTAAAGTTGTAATAAAGCCACATTCATCTGCTATTTGTAGATTATCATAAAAAAATTCATCCGCTTCTTTCCAGTTTGTTATCCAATCCCTTTCATATCTGCTATCAAAGGAATATCCATCTTTTAGTAATTGGTATATAATTCCTCTATGAAATTCACTGAATTTTCTAAATTCAATATTCATCCCTATTACCTCCATAGCTTTATATTTGTCTTTACTCAATAGTAAAGCAAGATATATTTGTCTTTCTCTTTTATTATCTAAATATAATGGGTAGTACGTAGTCCCCTACAATATTGGATTTGCTATGAGCTTAATACTCACCATTATACTCATCATAATCAGAAACTGAAACAAAATCTATATGGTATGGGAAATAGACATTTCTACACTTAGGTAAGTTATCATTTAAGAAACCTATAATGTTTTCGGTCATATCTTTTGAAAAATATTTTTCGTTCAAAACTCCACCTAAAACAGCATCGTTACCTATGTATTGCACAAGTAAGAAACCATAACTCGGTTCAACGATTACCAAATCATGCAGGGACTTACCATATTCTTCATTTTTACTATCATAGAAACGAATCATACATGAGTTTTCAGTTTCAAAAAATTCCACATCATATGAACATCCGTGACTTATAAATTTCTTTTGCATTGGAACCTCCACAAATTTTCTCAAATTCACCTTCTTTGAAAATGTTTCTTATATGCTTACCGATTATACTTCTATCACGTTAAAATAATTCTGCCATTTGATCTATGGAGAGCCAAACAGTATCATTATTAAAGGTAGCTTCTATTTTCGTCAACTCATCCCTGGTCTGATATACTACAATTTCAGAGTTCCTACCACACCTTATATTCATGTTCTTTTATTATACATGTTTCAACTAAATACTTCCATTAGTATTTAAAGGAGGTTAGGTTTATAGAAAATATATCTATCTAACTTAATCTCCTGATATTTAGAAAACCGTCGGAAACATTAAGTTTCCGACGGTTAGCATTATTTTAATTATAAAATTACGGTCTACTCTGCTTTGCAATCTTCTCACGAAGAAGTTGCTTGCTACTCTTTGTCTAGTTTCCCATCTGCTTTGCAACTTCTTCGGCAAAGTTTTCGGATTTCTTTTCGATACCTTCACCGGTTTCGAAACGGACAAAGCTCTTAATTGCAATAGGAGCACCGATTTCTTTTGCTACTGTATCAAGATATTTCTGAACAGTTAAATCTCCGTCTTTTACATAAACCTGATCTACAAGGCAGATTTCCTTTAATTCCTTGTTTAAACGGCCTTCGATCATCTTCTCTATGATATTCTCAGGTTTTCCGGTATTCTCGTTCATAGCCTGAGCCTTTAAGATTTCTCTTTCGTGAGAAATGTAGTCTTCCGGAATTTCTGTTCTCTGAACATATTTAGGAGAAATTGCTGCAATCTGCATAGCAATATTCTTAGCTGCGTCTTTTGCGATATCATTGCATACAGTTGTTTCAACTTCAACTAATACACCGATTCTTCCGCCGCCATGGATATAGGACTCAACAAAGCCATTTTCAGCAACAACTTTCTGGAATCTTCTGATATTCATGTTTTCGCCGATTACTGCTATCTGGCTGGATAATTCCTCTTTTACTGTCTTGGAAGCATCAAGTGCCCAATTTTCAGCTAAAAATGCCTCAATATCAGTATTTGCAGTTGACATAGCCTGGTTTACGACTGCTGTAACAAAGCTTCTGAAAGTTTCATTCTTAGCTACGAAATCTGTTTCACTGTTAACTTCTACGATGGCAGCTACTTTACCGTCTTCGCTTACTGCAGTTTCGCAGATACCTTCTGCTGCAATTCTTCCTGCTTTTTTCTCAGCAGCAGCAAGTCCTTTTTCTCTTAAGAACTCAACTGCCTTGTCCATATCTCCATCGGTAGCCGCAAGTGCTTTCTTACAATCCATCATGCCGGCTCCGGTCATATCTCTTAAATCTTTAACCATTGCTGCTGTAATAGCCATGTTTGTATTCCTCCGTTTTTTGATTATATTAAGCTCCTATTGCATTTTTCAAACGAACCCCAAGCATACCGCAAGTCTCCTTGCGGTACTGCTTAATGGGTATTAAAAAATGCACTGCATTTTTATATTATGCTTCTACGAATGTTTCTGAGCTTTCTTCTGCTGCTTCTACTGTTTCGCTGGTAGCTTCTTCGGTATTGTCAGTCATCTGAACACCCTGGTTAGCTTCGATAACAGCGTCTGCCATCTTGGCAACAATTAATTTAACTGCTCTGATAGCATCATCATTACCAGGAATTACATAATCAAGTTCTTCGGGATCACAGTTTGTATCTGCAATACCGATTAAAGGAATACCTAATGCGTGAGCTTCCTGTACGCAGATTCTTTCCTTCTTGGGATCTACTATAAAAATAGCATCAGGAATATTCTTCATATTCTTAATTCCACCAAGGTTCTTCTCTAACTTCTCCCATTCTTTCTTTAACTCAATAACTTCTTTCTTGGGAAGAACTTCGAAAGTACCGTCCTGGGACATTGTTTCAATTTGTTTTAATCTTGCAATTCTGCTCTGGATGGTCTTAAAGTTTGTTAACATACCGCCTAACCATCTCTCGTTTACATAGAACATATCGCAGCGCTCTGCTTCGGACTTAACGGAATCCTGAGCCTGTTTCTTGGTTCCTACAAAAAGAATCTTTCCGCCCTCAGCAACGATATCCTTGATTGCATAATAAGCTTCATCTACTTTGCCAACAGATTTCTGCAGGTCAATGATGTAGATTCCGTTTCTTTCTGTGTAGATGTACTCAGCCATCTTAGGGTTCCATCTTCTTGTCTGGTGTCCGAAATGTACACCTGCTTCCAATAACTGCTTCATTGATATAACACTCATAATTTACCTCCATTTGGTTGTTTTCTTCCGTATGTCTCATTTTTCTGACAGACCGTAAAGGCACCAGGCCAGAAATCAACATACGTGCAATTTAGCATTAGAATTATAACACATCTTTTTCAATATGACAAGTATAATTTTTTATATTTGCCAGCAAATTCTTTATCTATCAGCAAATTATTATTATCTGCAATTCTTTGATTCTTCTGCTATCCGTTATTTCTTCTGCTCTCCTTCTTCCTGCCTGCCTGCATTTGTATTTTGGCCCGGACCGGAAAGCTGTCTCTTTTCTTTTTTATGATATACTTTCATAGTTATGAATATGGATAACCCTATTACAATTCCCCAGAATATGATATAGGGCAGATTAGCAATAAACCAGACAGCTGTTTCAACAAAGCCGTCCCTTATGTTAAAGAGGGAATTCGTAAGGCCTGTTTTCATTCTGCTTCCGGGACTCTTGTTTTCAACCGGTGAAATCCGGAGCACTTCATCCACGTTTAAGGTTATGGTGGCATACTCTACCAGATTATCATAGGTCCGAAGAGTTGATGTGTTTTGTTCCACCTGATATCTTACATCACTTAACCTTTCTTCCAGGGCAATAATATCCTCTATTTTATTAGCTTTCTCCAATAGGGCCAGCAGTCTTTCCTGCTCTATCTCCAAGGCCTTGACCTTGCTCTGGACATCAACATAATTCAGGGTGATATCTTCACTGCTTTCCTCCTCATGAATAAGGCTCATTTTGTTTCCCATGATTTTAATAAAGCTGTCTGCCTTGTCTGCCGGTATGCGCAGAACATACTGTGCACTTCTGGAACCCTTGTATTCCGTGCTGCTTCCGTTGATGGAGGAGCTTTCAACATAGCCGCCAGATTTTTGTATTTCCTCCGTAATAACCTTTAGACTTCCCTCAAATTCAACTGTTTCAAGAATTAAACTGATTTTTCTGATCCGCTTTCTGTTGGTATCGGAATTATTTGCAGCTTCTCCGGCACTGCTCTTTGGTTCTTCCGTAGCTGCTGTTGTCTCCGCTGAGGTGTCTGCAGTAAAGCCATTCCCACTGCCTGCCTGATTTGCCCCGCTTTGTCCTGTTCCCCTGTCATATTGAGCTTCTGTACTGTTTTTGCTGGCACTGCAGGCTGAGAGTAACAGCATCACTGCCATCACTAATGAATAATAAATCCTTCTCTTTTTCATAATTACCTCCTTAAACAATCAAAACACCGGTTGCCTAAACTTAACTTTTCCCCATATTAATATTATAAAGGACCAATGGAACTTTGACAACGAAAGAAAGGGGCATTAAGGAAAATGTAAGGAATTTTAGGAATTACAAAAGGGAACCAGCAGTAAAAATTTCCTTTTCTGCTGACTCCCTTTTATAATTTCGTTCCGTATTGATACCGCTTTTTCACCTTTGAAAATGCCGGTCTGTAAACCTGTCAGAAGTATTTTTTGTTACCCCACAAATTACTCTTCTTCAAATCCAGGTATTCATTGTAAGCGCGCTCCAATATCTGCTTCTCATTAGAGAACTTCAGCATATGGTACGCCTCATGAAATTTATAATATCCGGAATCCATAAAATATTCTTCTCTTTGCGGTTTGCTGTAATAGCTATCAGACATCATTAAATACCAATGAACATCCTTTATTACTGTATTCTGTGGTGTACTGAATGTATACTGGCTTTTTCCAATATATTTAATTATAGAAGCATCCGTCCCTGTTTCTTCCTTCACTTCACGTATGGCTGTCTCCTTAAATTCTTCGCCTTCCTCCACAGTTCCTTTCGGCAGAACCCAACCTTCGTATTTGTTTTTATAGTTCTTATACAGTAGTAAAATCTTCCCTCTGAAAATAACTACACCGCCACAGCTCGTTGCTTCAATCATCGCAATTCCTCCTGTATTATGGTGTGTCAAATAACTGTTTTCAGTATACATCATTTTACATAATTGTTCAACTGATATTTATGCAATACTAACAAATCTCTGTACAAAAAAGGCAAAATGATGATAATATGCTGTCCAAACGACAGGATTCTATCAATTTTTTATCTTATTTGTAGCTAAAATAGGTCTTAAAAATTTTATCTGCTATGGGAACTGCGTAATCACTTCCTGTTCCGACGCTTTCTACTATAATACTTACTGCTATTTCCGGATTCTCGGCAGGTGCAAAGCCTATAAACCAGGCATGGGCCGGCTTGCCCTCCATAAATTCCGCTGATCCGGTCTTTCCTGCTACCGTATAGTGGCTATTTTTAAGAGAACCGGCTGTTCCGTTCTCCACCGTTTCTGTCATAAAGGAGGTCAGTATTTCTGCTTCCTTTGGAGTCATAACGGTTTTATACATTTCCGGCAGGTATTTTTTAACCGTTTCCCCGCTCTGGCTTTCTAAACGGTCCACCACATAGGGCTTCATCATGATGCCGCCATTTGCGACGGAGGATATTATCATGGCATTATGAAGGGGGGAAATCTGCGTCTGCCCCTGCCCGATTACCGTCTGGGGAATCTGGTCCACGGGAGACTTTCCGTTTAATACAAAGCTGCTCTTATTATACAACATATCAACAGGAATACTCTGGTTAAATAAAAAAGTATCACATAACTTTCGAAATGCAGACATATTTAAGGTAATTCCGATATTTGCAAAGGAAGAATTACAGGATTTAGCTAAAGATTCCTTTAAATCCACCTTTCCATGTGCCTTGTTATTATAGCAGTTGATTGTGACACTGTTAAAAATGCCCTTTCCTGTACAGTCGTATTTATATTTCTTATAATCCGGGTTCTCTCTGATATATTCCAGAGCTGTAAGGATCTTAAAGGTGGAGCCCGGAGGATACAGTCCCTGGGCGGCACGGTTTAACAGGGGAGAATCCTTCTCTTCCTTTCCGGTATCCTCTTTGGTAAGCTCCTCCCATACCTTATCTATCTGGTTCGGGTCATAATCAGGCTTTGACACCATGGCAAGTATCCTGCCGGTGGAGGGCTCCATTACAACTACAGCCCCCTTATGGCTTCCCAAGGCATCATAGGCTGCTTTTTGCAGTCTGGTATCCAGGGTGGTCAAAACACTGTCCCCAATGTTTTTTCCTCCTGAGAGCTCTTTTACAATCTTACTGACCGTATTGGTATGGGAGGTTAAGAGGTGGAAGTTCTCGGAGGATTCAATGCCGGTTCTGCCCTTTGAAAACCTTCCCACCACATGGGCATATATATTTTCATAGGGGTAGTTCCTTGTTTCATTCCCCTTGGAATCCACAAGGGTATGGGCAAGGACCTTTCCATCAGCTGAGAGGATATCACCCCTGATTATTTGTTCTGCCAGTAAATCCTGCCGTTTATTATAGGGATTGTTAATTACCTCCTCACTGTCCCTTAGCATAAAATTCACAAAATAACCGATTACCAGCAGGAAAAGTCCTGCAAATACATAAGCAATCAGTATGATTTCCTTATTGCGGGTCTGTTTCTTTTCTTTTGTTATTTTATCCTTTTCTTTTGCTACTTTATTCTTTTCTTCTGCTGCTTTTTTCTTTTTCTGATCAGGCTTGGCTCTCAGTAAGGATTTCTTCTTTTTCTTTTTGTTTTCTTCTCTTTCCATCTTCATTCCTATCCTGACTCAGAACATAAAGTCCCTGAATCACACTAAACATAATCACGCTGCTTAATACCGAGCTTCCTCCGCTGCTGACAAAGGGAAGCGTAACACCGGTTGAAGGAATCAGCTTAATTGCACCGCCAAGGGAGAGGAACACCTGAAAGGCATACATAACTCCAAAACCAAGGGCTATCAGCTTGTAAAATTCCTTTTCAAACCGCATGGCAATATTAATTGTAAGGATAAAATAATTCAGACAAATCAGAACCAGACAGACTGCAAAAAAGCCTCCCATCTCCTCCGCAATGGCTGAGAAAATAAAATCACTGTCAGCAACCGGAATGCTTGTAGGGAGTCCCTTGGTAAGTCCCATTCCAAACCATCCTCCAGTCCCTATGGCAAAAAGTGACTGAGTCACCTGATAGCCCTCCTTATCAATTAAAGCCCATGGATTCTTCCACGCTTTTACTCTGACTCTGACATGGCCAAATAACCGGTATGCCAGGACAGATGCCATACCTATGGCAGCGACACCGGCAGCAAGGTAGAGGCCCTGGGAAGTTGCCGTATAAAGCATCATTAAATAAGTTAAAAAGAAAATGAAGGCTCCTCCCAAATCCTTTTCCGCCACCAGTATGACCACATGAACTGCCGCAAAGGCTGTTACTATTACAATGTATTTAAAATCCTTCCTTCTGGATAGAAGGGAGGCAAAACAGAATACAAACAATATCTTAACAAATTCCGACGGCTGAAAGGTAACTCCCTTAATATTAATCCAGTTGGTGGCGCCGTAATTTTCAACGCCCCAGAAGAGTACCACTAATAACAGCAGAATTCCAAGTATTCCGTATATCCAGCCCAAATGCCTCAAATATTCCAGCTTCTCTATGATAATCGGCACCACAAGACATAAAAGCAGGGCTGCCGATGCAATAATCAGCTGTTTAAAGGCCTTATCATAATAGGTTTTAGCAGAGAGCCTGGCTATCATAATGTATCCGGTTACTAAAAGAAATACCATATTGTATAAAAACGGCTTGGAAAGATTGACATACACCCACTGGTAGAAGCCCAAAATCATAAACAGCGAAATAATTTCCAGTACATAGAGTATTATCAGCCAATTGCTCTGCAGATTGATATATAAAATGGCATAGCTGATAAAATGAAAAACGAAAATCAAAAATATCATATTCGTATATATTCTGCCCTGTCTTTGTTTATCTGAAATGCCAAGTACCCGGTAAGATAAGTAAGTATAAATGGCTACCAGTATAATGATGATGTATTTTGACATTTCCGATAACAGATTAACCATCCTGTGTCACCTTCCTTCTGCCTGCATGCAAATTTAAACTTATTCAATCCCTCTCTTAAAGTGTCCCCTGGTAATGTCCGTCTCTGTCTCTTTCACGGCTCTTCCATATAAGTAAGCATCTATATAATTTTCTAAGACTCTTTTTGTTTCCTCTGCCCCCTCACCGGTAAAATCAAGCCGGATAAAGGCTGTATTCAAGGCTTTTACATCCTCCGCACAGGATAAAAGGGAGAAGGTCTTGCTGTTATAAATCACATTATAGCAATCCCTGCAATGCCTCATTACCGGAAAAGCATTTTGAAAACGGTCAAAAAGACAGGCACTCTTTGCATCCCGTAAACAACAGGCTTCTTCCGACCTTCCAGTCAATGGCTTTTTATCTCTGCGGCTATCCGTCAGATACAGGCACTGTGCAGATATCATGACCGGAAGTCTGGAATATACGGTGATATACTGGTAAATCTCCGAAATCTCTTTCAGCTCCTGGTAATTCAGCTCAAATGGCGCGGTAATCTCTCCCATTCCCAGCTCTTTCAGATACTCTGCTCCCTGGCGGTTCATTGCATAGAGGTAAGTATCCCCTATTAATCTTTTAGAAGTCCTGATATTTCCGCTAAGCAGTTCATATTCTTCCAGCGTTCTGATTAAATATCCGTTTATAGTATTATCTTCCAGAATGGATTTATTCTGCAAATACATCTCATAGCTTTTTCTTCTTAATACATGGGGAAGGGCAAGGATTGCCTGCTTTCCTCTTTTGCTTATTCCCTCTGTGTAAAAGTTCAGCTTATTCAGAGGGACCATATCACTTTCCAGGATGATTTCCTTTACATGCTTATTGTCCCATACAGCCTCCAGCTGCTCCGTTGTCTGTACAAGGACAGATAATGCCAATTCCTTCTGTTCATTCCTTCCGGAAAAGCTGTACTGCTTCTTTTCCAGGTTTCCTTTATCCCCGCTGTCACTGTTATTCCCATTTCTGCGGTAGCTTTCTGTTACTGCCTCAGTCAGGGCCTGCACCCCTTCCCTTCTCAGCTCATTAAGCTTTCCGGCCGGTATAAAGAGCTCTCCCTTCAGCTCTATTGTCAAGATTTCAAAGTAAACTTCACTATCACCCATTCTATTCAGCTGCTTAGAAAGACGTTCTTCTGAAATCGGCTGGTTCTCTGCTCTGTCTGGAATATCGCCATACACGCTGACCTGCTTATCATAACAGCTTAAAGTAAGGCATAAGGGCTTGTCCGATTCAGCCGTAAAGTGCCCCTTCACAGGTATCCTGTTCTTTTTCTCCAGATATTCTTCTTTTAATGTATTTATCAGCGCATTATTTCTGGTACGGTATACCATATCACCGGGACGGATTTTTATGCCCCGTTTATAATTTGCTGTTATTTTCCTGCCCTTCTTTTCTCCTGTTTTTACCGTATATTCGTAAAGGGCCTCCTGGGACTTTCTGACCTCTAAAACATCCTGGGCATTGATATCCTCTGCCAGCTCGATAGTCATTTGGGAATCCGTACATTTTATGACCTTTCCGATCAGGACGCCGCTGTGGTTCGGGCGTTCCGTGGATAGCATGGAAAAGCCATTCTGCAGCTCATAATATCCCCTGGAAAAGCCTCCCCGGTTATAAATATCAGAAAGATTTCTGATATCTCCCTTTAATTCTTCCCCGTGGCTTCTTCTGTATTCCTCATAGCCTGTGTCTCCAAGCTCGTAATACAAATCCTTATACTTCCGGTAAACGGAGGTCACTGCTGCGGTATATTCCGGGCTCTTCATCCTGCCCTCAATTTTGAAGGAGTTTATTCCGGCCTTAATTAACTCAGGCAGTATTTCCAGGGTTTCCATATCCTTTGGGCTTAAATAATAGCCAGTCCCCCTGTTTTCTCCGTCAATCTTCAGCTGATAGGGCATTCTGCAGGGCTGGGCACACCTGCCCCTGTTCCCGCTCCTTCCCCCAATCATACTGCTTAAGAGGCATTTACCGGAATAACAGTAGCATAATGCTCCATGGACAAAGGATTCGATTTCTAATTCTGTGGATTTCCTCAAATCCCTGATTTCCGGCAGGGTAAGTTCCCTTGCATTTACAATTCTTGTTACTCCCATATCCTTTAATACATTAGCACCCTCTCCCATGGTTATGGACATCTGGGTACTGGCATGAAGGGGAAGTTCCGGAAAGTTTGCATGAAGGAAATGCAGTACGCCCAGGTCCTGGACGATAAGGGCATCCACTCCCAGCTCATAGTAGCTTTTGATATATTCAAACAGCTCCTTCTCAAGCTCCGAATTCTTCAGCAGGGTATTCACTGTCATGTAAATTTTCTTCCCATGAAGATGTACGAAATCAATTGCTTCCTTCATGGTTTCGGGCGTAAAATTATCCGCATATGCCCTTGCTCCGAATTTGGCTCCGCCCACATAAACTGCATCACAGGAAGCATTCACTGCTGCCTTTAAGCTGTGGAAAGAGCCTGCCGGAGCCAATATCTCAACTGTATCCATAAAAACTCCAATCCGACATTAACATTTTGATTCTCTGAATGAAAACAGGCTGGTGCAACGATGGGCTTATTCCCCTGATGATTGCAGCAGCCTTTTAATTAACCTTTTGTGTGTTTGTTTCCTAACTCTGTTTCAAGCCTGATGACCTTCTTCTGATTCTCATTAAGCTCTTCCTTTAAGGCAGCTATTGTCTTTTCCGCCTCACTAAGCTTGGTATTTAAGGATACCAGCTCATGCTTCAAATCAAATATTTCCTTGGCTTTTTCTTCGTTTTCCTGTTCGATTTCCCGAACCTGCTCCCGAACCTTAAAGTAATCATCTGCTATATTAATCTCCATCAGGATACTTCTCATTTCGGAATCCAGCATTTTATAAAAATCCTGCTTCTTGAATTCACTGTTTTTATTATTAATATAAGATGCCACTTTCTGAAGATACTCTTCGCTTTCATAGCCGCGCAAGGTATATTTTTTATTATTTAAAATGACTTCAATATTGTTCATCTTATTCATGGGGCTGCCTCATTCTATCTGAACCTGTCCGGTACAGTAACCTTCCTTGTATTTCCTTATCTTCCTTCTATTTGTTTCATTATAATATATCCGCGAATTTAAGGCAAGCTTTTCTTAGCCTCCCCCCACGGCAAACGCATGAGACCAAATAATGGATATGCACAGATGACCAAGGAGGTTGTTTTGGAGTTTTGTCTCAAGAGGTTCCATATGACACTTAAGCGGCAGGAAACGTGACTAGGTAAATCAGTGCCACTGTTTGAGCTTAATAACTCACACAGCCATATTTGTTACAGCGAGTTTGGCACTGATTTACCTGCCAGTTACGTTTTCTGCCGCTTTAGTGGAATAAGGGTTCTCGCGTAACAAAATTCCAAAACAATCACCTTGGTCATCGTCCGTTTCCACATATTTCCTCCCTACATTTGCTGAGGGTGTTTGCCGTGTGCCTTACGGGGTTTCTGACGATTTTTCCGATAAACCGAAATGACGGTAGGCAAGTCCCGATACCATTCGTCCTCTGGGCGTACGAAGAATCAATCCGTTCTGGACAAGGTATGGCTCGTAAACCTCCTCTATGGTTCCCGGGTCCTCGCCTAAGGTAGCTGCCACTGTTTCAATCCCAACGGGACCTCCGTTGAACTTTTCAATCATGGAGAGGATTATGGCTCTGTCCATGTTATCCAGTCCAAGCTTGTCCACCTCCAGCAAATCCAGGGCAAAGTCGGCAACCTCTTTTGTAATGCGCCCGTCGTATTTTACCTGGGCAAAATCCCTCACCCTTTTTAAAAGCCTGTTGGCAAGCCTTGGGGTTCCTCTGGAGCGCCTTGCCAGCTCAAAGGCACCATCACTGTCAATCTCCACTTTAAGCACACCGGCAGAACGGCACACAATTTCCTTTAGTTCCTCGTTGGTGTAAAACTCCAAGCGGTTTACAACTCCAAATCGGTCCCTTAAAGGAGGGGTCAGCATTCCTGCCCTTGTGGTAGCTCCCACAAGGGTGAATTTGGGCAAATCCAGACGGATGGATTTGGCAGCGGCTCCCTTTCCAATCACGATATCAATTGCAAAGTCTTCCATTGCCGGATATAAAAGCTCCTCTACCTGGCGGTTCAAGCGGTGGATTTCGTCTACAAAGAGTACATCCCCTTCCTTTAAATTGCTTAGGATTGCCGCCATTTCTCCCGGCTTTTCAATAGCCGGACCGGAGGTTACCTTCATATTCACTTCCATTTCATTGGCTATAATTCCTGCCAGGGTAGTTTTTCCAAGCCCAGGAGGCCCGTAAAACAGCACATGGTCCAAGGATTCCCCTCTTTGCCTGGCAGCCTCGATATAGACCTTCAGATTTGCCTTTGCCTTCTCCTGCCCTATATAATTATCAAGAAGCTGGGGTCTCAATGAATTCTCTATTCTCTTGTCTTCTTCCGTTAATTCTGTGGTTATGATACGTCTTTCCATTTCCATCCCGCCTTAAAAACCAATATTCTTTAAGGACAGCTTCAGCACATCCTCAACAGTCATATCTTCTCTCAGTTCCACAGACCCTACCGTTTTGGCAGCTTCTGCCGCAGAATATCCAAGTGCCACCAAAGCTTCAATGGCCTCTTTCCGCACTTCATAAATGCCATTGCCTTCCCTTCCGGGGGCAACGCCTGGCTCCAGGTTCTTTGCAAATCTTTCCTCAAAGGCATCGCTTAATTTCAGCTTATCCTTTAGCTCCAATATCAGCTTACCGGCTGTTTTTGCACCGATTCCCGGAGCCTTGGCTATGGTTTTTACATCATCTGAAAGAACTGCAAATCTCAAGTCATCCGGCGTGATGGAGGAAAGGATTCCTAGTGCTCCCTTGGGACCAATTCCATTGACGGTAATCAACAGCTTGAAAATGTTCAAATCCTCCCTCGTTAAAAAACCAAATAGCCCGATATTATCTTCTCTCAGGTACAGATATGTATAAATTGTTACGGTATTTCCAATTCCGGGAAGATTACTTAAGCTGGAAAGAGGCATCCTGATGTCATAGCCCAGACCACTTGCCTCCACGACAACTCCCTCTTCCGTTACCAGAATAAGTTCACCCTTTACATATGCAATCATCGATACTACCCTTCTGTCACCGGCCAGTCATCATGCCGTATCCGGCCCTTTCTTATTATTAAAGGTATCTCAAAAGTCATTTAACCAACCATAATTCAGAAAACTTTTGGTACACCTGCTTCATTCCTTAATATCCTATAAATAATCCGCCAGACAAATCCCGTTTTACTCTACCAACAGGCAGTTTGCACAAAATAGAAAGAATGAATACGCCTATGGAAATGTATTAGAAGTCCTTTTCTCTGAAGCTTTTGTGCTATATCCTCAAACAGATTGTTTGAGCGATAGCGAGTTATCTGTTTGAGGATATGTCCTGCACAAAAGCTTCAGAGAATTAGGACTTCTTATACATTGGAATCGAAGTATTCATTCTTTCTATTTTGTGCAAACTGCCGTCCGATTGCGAAAAACTGCCCCGCAGTTACTCCCCTATATCATAAACTGAACGTATTCTAATCTTCTCCTTCGTGCCGGAAAGGACATCCACACAGACCTCTTCTCCATTGACATCAAAGTAATTGTCAGAAAGCTTTAAGTCCCCTTCTTCATTTGATATCTCCACGGATTTGGCATATGCTTTGGAATTAATATAGAGCTTGTCTCCTTCAACACGGCAGGAAAGCTCCGGATCTTCAAATTCAAAATGCTTTGGAGCGGTAAAGAGACAGCTTCCCTTCGATACCACTTCACCATTTGCAAGGAACTCAAAGGTTAAATAACTGTTTAATTCGTTATAACTGCTAAAATCAAGCTTATCCAGCCACAGGCTAGTAAGGGCAGGCACCTTGACCTCTTCTTCCCCTTTCAGGATAACCTCAGCTCTGGGATTGCGAAGGGCCCAGCGTACTGTTCCTGTGATATCCTTCCTGGTTTCATTGGCAACATTGAGTCTTGCCGTCTTTTCAATAGCATGGGGCTCTTCAATGCAGTGGGGCCTTTGTGTCATTTCCCCTTCTTCCTCACAGGATATCATAACCGGTGCAAAGAAGCGTTTTTCGGAATAATGAAGTGCCTTCCAGCGCCCATAATAATCAATACTTGCCCAGGAAGCAACAGGCCATATATCATTCAGCTGCCATACGATTGCTCCCATACATCTGCCCCTGTGCCTTCTCCAATGCTCCACTCCATAGCGGATGGCATCTGCCTGAAGAAGCTGGGAGGTATAGATCAGATGATCAAAATCCTTGGGATAGAGATAATTATCGGATATATAATTCAGTATCTTTCCGTTAGCGGCCGTATTTCTCTGATGCATCTCCATGACCCTGGAGAAAATATTTCTGTCCTTCTTTTCCGTGAAGCTTTCAATGGTCTTTAAGCATGGGAAGGACTGAAAGCCAAACTCGGAGGCATAGCGGAAATGGAATTTCCGATATTCAGAAAAGGGCTTATTTCCATGCCAGACATCCCAATAATGAGTATCCCCCTTGTCAGGATTCCAGGAATCCTCATAATTTCCGCCCGAGGATGGAGAGGATGGCCAGTAAAAGGTCACAGGGTCATACTCCTTTAAGATATTCGGTATGATATATTCATAAATTTTAATGTAGTCCATTACCTGCTTTGGTGAAGGCTTCCAGGCCTTATCCTGAACCTGGGTCTCCATCTCATTGTTTCCGCACCAGAGGGCAAGGGATGCATGATGTCTGATACGGATAACATTATCTATGGTTTCCTGCCTGATGTTGGCTTCAAATTCGTCGTTCAGCTCATAGCTTGCACAGGCATACATAAAGTCAACCCACACCATAAGCCCCAGCTCATCACAGAAATCAAAGAAAAAATCATCGGGATAGTATCCGCCGCCCCATATTCTGATGGCATTATGGTTCGCAGCAACACAGTCCGAAAGCAAAGCTTTCGTACGCTCTTTCGTTACCCTGCCAAGGATATTATCCTCCGGAATATAGTCAGCTCCCATGGCAAAGACAGGGACACCGTTTACTACATGGCAGAAGCTCTCGCCCCATTGATCCTTTTCACGCTTTACAGTAAGGGTGCGAAGACCGATTCTTCTTTCCCAGACATCAAGTATTTCACCCTTTTCATTCTTTACTTCTCCTCTTACGGTATATAAAGGCTGCTCACCGTAGCCGTTGGGCCACCAGAGCATGGGCTCCGTAATAAGAACCGTTCCTTCTTCCGTCTGGTTATATGCCTTCCCGTCAGGAGCTGTTACCTGAAATACTACTTCCGATAAGGTTTCCTCTCCGAATAATTCAAGGCTCCAGTCAATATCCAGAAGCACACTGCCGTTTTCGTGCTGCTGTCTGACATAGACCTCTTCAAAACGGCACTCCTTTATTCCCAGAATCTTAACGTCCCTGAATATTCCGGCATCCGGAAGCCTTGGACCCCAGTCCCAGCCAAACATACAGTGGGCTTTACGCAGATGGGGAAAGCCCTCCATACACTCATGGCTGCCGCCCGTATAGCATTTTTGCTGCTCTTCCCTGATATATTTTGTTGGTGAAGAAAGCACCACTCTTAAATCATTCTCACCTGCTTTTGCAAGCTCCTTTATATCAAATTCCCAAATGCGGTGCATATTGTCGGTCTTTCCCAGTAAGGTTCCGTTCAGATAAACCGCACCCAGGGTATCGATTCCGTCAAAATGAAGAAGCAGCCCGTCGCTCTCAAGGGCTTCCTGTTCCAGATTGAAAACTGTCTGATAGGTAAAATCCTGCTCCATCAGCTTTAAAGCATCCAGTTCATTATCCCTGTAATAGGGGTCCGGCATTTTTCCAAGCTGAAGTAAGGCTTCATAAACAGAGCCGGGAACCTTGGCTGGCATGAATTCATCAGCAATCCCATATACATTTTCCCCGTTTATCTTCATTGACCAAGAACCATTCAAGTTGATTGTTTTCATTTGTGTCTCCTTCATTTACATTAAAGTTGAAAATAGATTTAATACCTTTTGATGAACCTTTAAATACCATGGACGTGCTTTCCATTCCTCATAGGTTATCTCTTTGCTGATGTCCATTGTACCTACCAGATCTTCCTTTATTCCATTAATGACTTCTCTGTCGCACATCCATAAGCCGCACTCATAATGCAGGAAAAAGCTCCTGTAGTCCATATTAATGGTTCCTACAATACCGCAGTCTTCATTAATAATAGTCTTGGCATGTATAAAGCCGGGTGTATATTCATAGATTTTGACGCCGCCTTCCAGTAACTGCCCGTAATTAAAGTTGGTAAGCTTCTTGACATTCTTCTTATCGGGAATATTAGGCGTTATAATCCTAACGTCAATACCGCTCTGGGCAGCTTCAATCAGTGACTGTTTCATATCATCCTCAATTACCAGGTAGGGTGTTGTGATATATACGAACTTCTTCGCATAATGGATAATCTGCTTATAAATACTCTCAATGGGATTATTGGGTCTGTTGGCCGGGCCGTCAGAAATCACATGACAGTATACTTCATTTTCAGGAAATACCTTTGTGGGACGGTAAGGGGTATAATCCATCCATTCCCCGCTTCTGCAAATCTCCCACATCTGCAAAAAGGTCACCGTAAGTCCCCATACGGAATCACCTTCCACCCTGACAGCATTATCCTTCCACTTGCCAAAGCGCTCAATCAGGTTCACATATTCGTCCGCAAGGTTCATACCGCCGGTATATCCGATATTACCGTCAATTACAAGGATCTTCTGATGGCTGCGGTAATTCATATACAGCTTATCCGTATACCTGTGAATGGGGTTAAATACGGCTGTCTGTATTCCCTCTGCTTCAAGATTCCTCCTGAAGTTCTTGGAGGTACGAAGGGAAGCACCGAAATCGTCATACATAAACCGGATTTCCAAGCCTTCACTTCTTTTTTGGAGAAGGAGCTTTCGCATTCTCTCCCATAACACCCCTTCACCTACTATAAAGAAATTAATGAAGATGAAATGCTTTGCCTCTTCAATATCCTGAAAAATTGCTTCAAAGGTATCCTCTCCCATTGGATAATAGGATATCCGGTTATTTTTAAATAAGGGGAAATTCTGTGACTCCATATACCTTGACATTCTGCTCTTTGTCGGGTACTTCTTTGCATAAGCCTCTGCTGTATCGGCGTCATAGCTTAAAAAGGTATTTCCATGCTCAATGCATGTCAGTATCTTTTTTTCAATTTTCTTAGTGGAACCTGATTTGCCCCAAAGGGCGTACATAATATGTCCGGTCGCCGGAAGCAGGAGTACAATGCAGATCCATGCTATTTTATAGGAAGAATTCCGATTGTCATTTACCAAGCCTACTATTATAAAAATACTTGCGATTTCAATGAAAAGATAGATATAAACACCGGAGCCGCTAAGCCAGTATCCCAGTACAGCTATAATTGCCAACTGGATAAGAACCAGCAAGCCCACCAAAGAAACCCTCAAAAAACCGCTTAAATAGCTTTTCGTGGTGCCGATTAATTTCTCATTTGTACTCATATCTAACCACCTGAAATTTCTTTCTTCCTTCCTGCTCTTATTCTCCGCACTCTGAACTTCACTGCCGGCATTTAAGGACACTGCTTCTTTTCTATTCAGCCTTCTTACTATCTGCAAATCCGGGAATGCCCTTAACAGACGTCTCTGTACATGGCTGGCTGTGCCTGACATAGTCTGCAGCTTAGCAATATATTCCCTGATCTGATGCTCCACTTCCTGTCTTAGATTCTTAAAATCAAAATCCATCTGGTTACGGTTGCGTTCCAAAAGTTTTTCTTTATTATCATCCATGAACTGCCTTATCTTATCGGGCAATTCAAAAATCCTGTATCCGGCCAGCTTCTTTTTAAGCTCTTCCTTTGTTTCATAAATCCTCGTATTTTCAATATAATCGCTGAATTCATCCTTAAGGCGCAGCATTTCGGCAAATATCTTATCCATCTTCAAGGTCTGAACAACGGTTATCCATGTATCTATTATAAACAGGATGGATATAATGGATACGGCACAAATGCCTGCAATTCTTGGAATAATATCAAAAAGCCTGACAACTCTTGGCTGGAGAATTTCAATTACTAATAAGGACATAACTCCCCAGACAGATGCTGATAGCAGGCAGATTCTTCCCTGAATATTTAAACGCCTGCTGCTGTAATCCCACCATCTTGCATGAAAAAGCACTTCCATAATCCAGGAAGTGAAATACTCTAAAACACTGGCAAGTATCATCCCACCAAAAAAAATGACCGGATAGACGCCTCTTACCTGCCAGAAGGATATGTATATCAAGGTAGCTCCCACACCATAAATAGGAATTACAGGACCATTCAGAAATCCCCTGTTAACAAAAGAACCTTTTCTGACAGACACCAGTGTACTTTCATAAATCCATCCGATTATAGAATAAAGAAAAAAATTATAAATGACATCCAATAACTCAACACCAAAA
Source organism: Anaerocolumna jejuensis DSM 15929 (assembly GCF_900142215.1). Lineage (GTDB taxonomy): Bacteria > Bacillota > Clostridia > Lachnospirales > Lachnospiraceae > Anaerocolumna > Anaerocolumna jejuensis. Next base: position 283,696 of record NZ_FRAC01000008.1, read on the forward strand.
ATAGTAACATTCAACATGGCAATCCACCCTTGCATCAATAAGTACTGCTACCATTCTAACATAACCAAATAAGAAAATATAGCCTTATTTTACTCTTCTGCCTTCTAAATCCTACTTGTAAACCAGCATTCTTATGATAAAATAATTACAATAATAAAATTATTATGGCCTTTAACAGAAAATTTTTCACATTTTATTTTGGAAGTTTTACAAAATAATTTGTGATAGTGCATGGTAGTTAGTGTGAAAGTTTTTAAAAAATTCTCACTAAAGACTTATAATTAATTTAAGCTATATATTGACGAAAATCCAATATGGATTGGATTTTCAGGAAAGAGGTAAATATGCAAATAAAGCAATCTTTTCTTCAAATAGAGTACACCTATCCGCTTCATGAACCATATAAAAAAGAAGAAATTCTTTACTTTGATATCGAGACCACCGGATTTTCCCCGAAAACCTCCTATGTATATCTGATTGGCTGTATGTATTACAAGGATAATTCCTGGCAGATAACGCAATGGCTTAATGCGGAACCCCTCAGGGAATCGGAACTGCTTCTTGCATTTTCAGGTTTTCTAAAAGATTACCGGCGGATCATCCATTATAACGGCAGCGGCTTTGACATTCCTTTTTTGCAGAAGAAAGCGGCTGCTTATGGAATTTCCGACCCTTTTTCCCACTGTGAGAGCCTTGATTTGTACAAGCTGATACTGCCGCTGAAAAAGCTTCTCTCCCTGGAAAGCACTCGTCTAAAGGCAATGGAAAAATATCTGGGCCTTGAAAGAGAGGATACTTATTCCGGTGAAGAGCTTATCTCCGTTTATGCCAGCTATATAGGGAGGCTTTCCTATGAAAGGCTGGTAAGCCAGTCTTCTGCCGGAGCTGGAAAAAGCTCCTCAGGTCCAGATGCCAGTGAGCTGGAAAGCACCCTGTTACTCCATAATCTTGAAGATGTAAAAAATCTTCTTCCCCTGTCCGGCATGCTATATTTCAGAGATATTTTGGCAGAGGCATTTTTAACAGATTCCCAATTGCCCGTTTCCTTTCAATTACCCGAAGCGCAGAGCCTGGTATTGCTTACGTATCAATTGCCCTTTTCTTTTCCGGCCTCCTTCACAGTTCACTGCCCTCTGAAAGAAAGGATGTCCCTTAAGAGCGGTCTGGAAGCCATAGAGGATATGGAAATTAGGGCTGTATTTACAGGCAATACCCTGTCTCTTAAGCTCCCCCTATATAACGGCACTTTAAAATATTACCTTACTCCCCCATCCGACTACTACTATCTTCCTCTGGAGGATATGGCGGTACATAAAAGTGTGGCTCAGTATGTGGATAAGGAATACAGAAAGAAAGCAACTCCCTCCACCTGCTATTTAAAGAAGGACAGCCTGTTTGTTCCCCAGGGAGAGGCTTATCTGGAACCTGCTTTTAAAAAAAATTATGCCGATAAGATAACCTATATCGAGGCCGACAGATTAAATGCCATGACTCCCAAGGAACTTGCTGCCTTTGGCAGCGGTCTGCTTACTCTTATAAAAAATAATTACCATTTATAATTCATACATAAAAGCCGAATCACAGGTTATACTATCTTTGTTCGCTCATAAGCGTTTAGCAGTTATTAATAAAAATTATGGCTGATTTGCTGTAAATAATAAAATTTAACGTAGCGTTTATGTCAGGACCGTTCTTTAAAAGAACGTAAAAAGTCTCAGAAGGAGTTTATGTATGACAAACACTAAAAATTCTAAATCTAAAAACAGTACAAAGAATAAGACAACTGGTAAGATGCAGGATGTGGCTGTCAACACAACAAACACCAGCACGGAATCCTCTGCAAAAGACCTGCATACAATGTCTCAGACATCCGGTGTATCTTCGGATGATTCCGAGCGCAGAGACGGCCCGGGAGGAAACTAAATTTCCAACGGGAAAATAGCTTGCCTTTTATGGCAGACTAAAAATATAAGACCTTCAGGGAAACCTGAAGGTCTTATTTCATAGGTTATTATGAATCCAGCTGCTTTGAACAGGAATACTGATAAGGAGGCTCTGTCTGGATATAGTAACCATTCCTTACCTGTCCGACCCAATTCTGGAATATCGATTTCCAATCATTTTTGCTGAAAAAGCTGGTTATTGGATCCGGTACCGTAGAATCCCACTCCAATAGTAAGAACGGTCCGATGCCAAAGGACCAGATTCCATTCTGCTCAACACCTGTTTCTCTGATTAACAGCAATGGTAAACCGTATTGATAAGCCATAGCCGGTTCAATCTGTGCAAAGGGGCTTCCTTCCCAGGTCGTGCCTACCAATGGCTGGTTTAAGTTGTTTTCTATAAAGCTTACATTCCGCTGTCTTAAATTCAGCGCTACCATTCCGTAACTGGATAAAATCATCCGGCGGATATTCGTTAAGGGTGTTTCCGGATATTGTTCCGATATGGGAAGTGTTCTTGGAAATAGCAAAGCTTCCCGGATCTGCATGATTATCGCATCAACAAACATTTGCTGGACCGAATTCAATCGGCTGGGATGGCTTAAAAATACTGGAATACGGAATAAAAGACTGGATGCTTCTTTCATTAGAGCTGTTGGCTCCGTGTATTCACTATAGTTAATATTAGCTTCAATCATGCCCTCACCTCCTTTCATAATAATTTATGATAGGAAGTTAACCTTTGTTCCATATTTCGACAGGTTTCAACGGACGGCTTTCCAATAATTCACACTATCTTCTCCAGTGTTTCTCAGATGCCTGTCAGGTACATGGCGTCTAAAGCCCGGCCATATAAGCCATATCCCGGCCAGCCAGTCTCTCCCCATATCATCCTTCCGTGATTCTGACAAACGTAGCCTTCATAATGATTTTTATGAAGAGCTTTCATAATTTCTACAATATCCAGGGAGCTGCAGATTGAAAAATCGGCTGCTGTTCTGCTATGTATTTATTGCCCTTTGACTTGCAAAAATTGCTGTGATAAAATGGAGATAAATAAAATCCTTGGAGGAAATCATGATTAAATCCCATATTTATTTGACCCGTCAGAAAATGCTCTCCAGTGATTATGAAATCTATTACTACTCCGATACTGAACTGGAAAAAGTCAATCTGCACCATCATGATTTTTATGAATGCTATCTCTTTTTATACGGTGATGTGTCCTATATCATAGAAGGCCGGGACTATACCCTGCGGCCGGGGGATATTATATTAATCAATACCAAGGAGCTCCACCAGCCTATTATACACAGCAAGGCAGTGTCTTATGACCGGATAGTCCTCTGGCTCAATAAGGCCTTCCTGCACGGCTTATCCTCCGAATCGTTGGATTTGAGCAGCTGCTTTGAAGCCAATGAAAAGGGCAATGTCATCAGGACAAATGTGGATAACCAGCAGAATATAAAAACACTTCTTTACAAATTACTTCAGATGGAGGTATACGGCGGCCTGGGCAGGGAGCTGCTGTACAAAGCCTACATAACAGAGCTGCTGGTATTATTAAATACCCTGGTTTTTAAAAGCAGCACCCAGTTGGATATTGAAATAAAGAAAAGCAATTTAATTGAAGACATTATCGTATATATCAACCAGCACCTGGAAGAAGATATCCGTATTGAGGACTTATCCGAGCTTTTTTATATCAGCAAATTTCATTTGCTCAGGGAATTCAAGAAATTTACCGGTACTACCATTCATAAATTTATCATACAAAAAAAGCTCATTCTTTCCAAGGAGCTGATACTGGCAGGAAACCCTATTACTTCTGTCTACAGCCAGTGCGGCTTCGGAGATTATTCCAACTTTTTCAGAGCCTTTAAAAATGAGTACGGGGTAACGCCAAAGCAATTTTATACCATGATGATCACTCCGTGTGAAATCCAGGAATAGGAAACCCGGCTGTCTTATGGCATTGTCCGAAAAATCCATGAAATGCCCCCAGGGCAAAAGTCAGCCCATAGCTGCAATTCATGGATTTTGTAAAGCAGTAATAGAAAAGACTCCAAAGGTACTGCTTATTCCTTTATAGCCAGATATCTAATAATGTTCTTATAGCAAATTCCTTCCACTATTTCTTTCAGGACCTTCTCGTCCTTCCCGAATTCGCCGTTATCCACTAAGCCCCCGATATAGCTGCAGAGAATCCTCCTGAAATAATCATGTCTTACATAGGAGAGAAAGCTTCTGGAATCCGTCAGCATTCCTGTAAATTCTGCCAGCATTCCCTGGCTGGCAATGGTTTTCAGATGCGTGAGGATTCCCTCCTTATGATCACAGAACCACCAGGCCGGTCCAAACTGGATTTTACCGGGGATTCCTCCCTCCGTAAAGCAATGGGGCAAGGAAGCCAGTACCAGATTATCCTTCGGATTCAGGTTATACAGCACCATTTTCGGAAGTCCGCCCTTCTTTTCCATCTCATTCAGAAGATGAACCAGGGGGTCTGTAATTTCAAAATCATTCATGATATCAAAACCGGCATCCACGCCAAGCTTCTTATGCATGAGCTCGTTAGCATTCCGGTATGCTCCGATATGAAGCTGCATGACCCAGCCAGCCTTTTTATATTCTGCGGCAAGAAGTATCAGAGTATACAACTTGTATTTTTCTGCCTCTTCCTTCGAAATCTCTTTACCAAGCAGGAATTTTCGGAATATTTCTTCGGCCTCCTGACAGGAAACAGGCTCAAACTGAAGACTTTCAATGGAATGATCGGACATCCTGCAGCCGGCTTCTTTGAAAAAGCGGATTCTCTCCTGCAATACGGAAATCAGGTCTGAATAACAGGTAATCTCCTTCCCCCCTGTCTTGCCAAGCTTGTCTATATACTCCTTAAAATCCGGCTTTCGGATATTTAAGGCTTTGTCCGGACGAAAGGCGGGCAATACCCTGAATCCCAAGTCTGCTTTCCCAGCCAGCTGCTTATGGTATTCCAGGCCGTCAATGGGGTCATCCGTTGTACAAATAAGCTCAACCTTTGCTTTCCGAATCATTGTTACAGGAGACAGCTTCTCTCTGTCTATGGTTTCCTTGCATAAGTGGTATATTCTTTCGGCATTTTCTTCCCTCAGGATTTCACTTATGCCAAAGTAGGTCTTAAGCTCCATATTTGCCCAGTGATATAAAGGGCTGCCTATAAGCCTTTCACAGACCTTTGCCCAGGCTTTGAACTTATCCAGCCCCCCAGCCTCTCCCGTTATCAGCTCTTCCTTTACTCCTGCATAGCGCATGGCCCTCCATTTGTAATGGTCATGCTCCAGCCAAAGGGATGTAATATCCGTAAATACCCTGTCTTCACAGATTTCCCGGGCGGACAGATGGCAATGGTAATCATAAATCGGTGCATCCTTTGCAATGTCTTTATATAAATGCCCGGCTGTTTCCCCTTCCAGTAAAAAATTTTCTTCCAGCATGTTATACCTCCGATAATATATGATTTTATAATTGATACTCTAATTATAGCAAATGTATATTGCTCATAGTATGTGTTTATTGCTGTTTTACTTGTAGAAATTGCTGTGTAGGCCTGCCGGTTCCATCTATTAAAAGCTGATAGAAATACAGGCATAAAAACAGGTTCACATTACTGTTCTTATGCCATGACGACTATTAACCCTCTATTTTATTATGGGGAAGTACCACCGTAAATACCGTTCCCCTGCCTTCCTCACTATCCACTGATATTTCTGCCTTTATCATGTCCGCGACCCGTTTTACAAGAGAAAGCCCCAGGCCGTTGCCCTCGACGGAATGGGAGGTATCTCCCTGATAGAATCTGTCAAAGCTTCTTTTACAGGCTTCCTTGCTCATACCGCAGCCGGTATCCTTTACCAGGACTGTGCTCTTTTTATTATTCTGCCTTAATTCCACTCCTATCTGTCCATGGGGTTCCGTGAATTTCAGGGCATTGGTCAGCAGGTTATTCCATATGATTTCCAGCAGGCTTGCATCCGTGGTTATGAAGACCTCCTCCAGATTGGCATCTATTTCAATATCCTTTTCCAGGAATTTATCCTCCAAAGCAAGAATACAGCATCGAAGCTGCTCGTCCAGGGAAAAGGTCTCTTCCTTGATAATTTCCTGGTGCTCCAGCTTGTTGAGCTTCAGTACATTGGTAACCAGGGCGGATAATTTGCGGGAAGCATCGGTAATGGTGTCAATATACTCCTGCTTTTTTGACTGGGGCAGATCTTCCCTGCGCAGGGCTGCCGCATAGCTTTGAATGACTGCCAGAGGGGTTTTTATCTCATGGGATACATTGGATATAAAATCACCTTTTAAGATTTCCGTGGTAGCCAGTTCTTCGACCATTTTATTAAAGTCCTCTATCAGCACCTCTACCTCATCCTTTTTGCCGTCCTTTCTCTGAGAGCGGACTCTGACGGTAAAATCTCCCTCCGCTACCTTTCTGGCCGCCTTTCTGATTTCCATAACGGGTTTTGTGTAAGCTGCAAAAGCAATATACCTGGTTATCAGACTTACGATTAAGCCCACAAAAGCTACATAGGTACTATCCACAAAAACCATTATCCAGGGATTCGTATTCTCCCTCATTTGAAACAGAAAGAGCAGGACAGCGCCTGCACAGCAAAAAAGCACCACTGCCCAGATTATGGTGAATTCCTTTATAAAGGTTCTTTTCGCATCAATTCGCTTATCTTCCGGTTCTTCATAAAGGATTTTCATTATTTCAGCACCGCCTTATAGCCAAGCCCGCGGACTGTTATAATCTCCGCATCCTTACAGTCGGCAAGCTTGTCCCTAAGCTTTGTGATGGAAACATCCACGGTCCTTGGATTACTCTCACTGTCAAATCCCCAGAATTCATCCATAAGCTGAGTCCTGGTAAAGGTTCTCTTGGGATAGGACAACAGCTTGAATAATATATTAAATTCCCGGACAGTGAGGGGAATTTCCTTTCCGTCAAGATAGGCGGTCGTTTCCTCTTCATTTAACACAAGGGAGCCTGCCACCAGCTTCTTCTCATTTGCAATGCTTGCCCGCCGCAGCAGGGCGCTCACATGCAGTATCAGTTCCTCCATCTCAATAGGCTTCACCAGATAATCATCTATCCCTATATGGTAACCTTTCTGTTTCGAAGCAATATCATCTCTGGCCGTTAAAAACAGAATGGGAATCTTTTTATCATGCTTTCTCACTGCGGCTGAGAATTCAAAGCCGTCCATTTCCGGCATCATAACATCCGTAATAATCATATCCACCGTTTCCTCTTCCATACGGTCAAAGGCTTCTATGGCATCCTTACAGCTGATTGCCAGATAACCGTTATCGTTTAAAAAGGTGCATACAATATAATTTAATTTTTCATCATCTTCTGCCACAAGTATTTTTATCATCAATACCTCCCGTTAATCTTCCGGTTCAAATACAGTTCTGCCCAGTACTTTCATTATAAAGCCATTCCCTGCCATCCGCAAGCCGGATTGACAGCCAGTCTCCTATTTATACAGCAGCTGCTCTGCTTTTTCACAGGCTTCATAGATAATATCATAATTCCTTTCAATTAACGGGCTCACCTTTGCCATGCTTTCCCTCAGAAATTTTTTATATAGAAAATAGGCAGAGCCCCAGGCTGAAAATCCCGGTATGGCTAATATAACCCAAAGAGGCGCCAGATAACCGGTTATAGCAAAGATGGATACCGCTATAAGTGCAGTCCCTAAGAGCCCCACTCCAAGGGAACCTCCTATTGGTTTTGCCATTTTTATTTTTTCCAGCCGTTCAATCTGAATAAAAGCATCTTCACAGGTGCGCTGCAGTTCACACAGGGAAGAACGGTTTGGAATTTTTCTGTTCCTTTCCAGCTTTAGCGTAACCATATCCACGCCCAAACGTGTATCGGTAATAACCCAGCCCAATGCCTGATAGCAGTCGCTGCATAGCCTGACCAGATTCTGGCTGATTTTTACTTCCAGATAATCATTGATGGTAAATTTCTTTTCACTCACACAGGTTCCCCTTTCTGCCAGTACCCAGACCTTTTGCACGTATCATGTTATACGCACCAATTGCCCCAGATAGCCTCCAATGCAATACCTGAAGAAATGCCATTGTAAAAAGCGCACACCTTATAGGCAATGGAAAATGCCTGTAGGCTATCATACTCATTTCTTCCCAAGGGGATTCACTCCCGAAGCCACTAATCCTCCGTCGCAAAGAATATCCACGCCGGTCAGATATCCCGCACTTTCACTGGCACAATAGGCAAAGAGGCTTGCAATTTCACTTACTCTGCCAAAGCGTTTAATAGCACAGTGCTTTGTGTAGGCATCTGCCTCTTCCTTCTCCAATTCACCCATGGGGGTTTCAAAATTTCCGGGGGAAACGGATAGTACCCTGGCCCCTTTTTTGCCAAATCTGGCAGCGTCCTGCTTAGCAAACCATATTACAAAGTTCTTAGAAATTCCGTAGGCAACTCCGGCCTGTACGCTTTTAGGAAAAAATCCAATTCTTTTCATGATCTTTTTTATAAAAAGCTCCGGATTTATTATGCTGTATTTATATAATCCCACAGGCATAACAAGCTTCGGTGTCAGATAGGCTGACATGGATGATACATCAATGATACAGGAGCCTTCTCCCATAACCTTGAAAAAGGCATTATTCATATAAATAGTTCCCAGAGCATTTGCTTCCATAATGCTCTTTGCATCTCCCATATGGGGAGACATGCCCGCCGCATGAATAACTGCTGCTACCTTACCTTTTTCCTTTGCATAGGCAGCCAGCTTCTCAACGCTCTGATAATCGGATACATCACAGGGAAAGGCTTCTGCCTCGATTCCCTCTGCTTTGAGCTCATGAACCGCGCCCTCCAGCTTCTTTTCATTTCTGCCGCAGATGATAATATAATAGTCCTTTCCCATCTGTCTGGCTGTTTCAAATCCCATGCCGCTTCCGCCGCCGGTGATAACACATACTTTTTTCATATCGGTAATCATGCCCTTTCCAGTCTTATATTTTACCTTCTGCCTTCAGCCATTTAATTTCGTCGGATATGGTCACCTCAAAGGGCCTCACCTTATACCCCAATTCTTTAACTGCTTTGTCATAATTGAAATTATTGTTACGTGCCAGATTATAAATGGCAAAATCCGTCAGCATGGCAGGTTTACCGCTGATCCTGCTGATAACAGCCATGACCTTGGCCAGTACCTTAGCCAGGGGAACAGGAAGGATAGCTGGCTTATAATGAAGTCCTGCCGCTTGGTTTACGATCTGGAACATATCCTTCATGGATACCAGGCTGTTTCCCATGATATAGCATTCTCCCCTGCGTCCTTTTTCACAGCAGACAATTACACCGTCTGCCAGGTCCCTTACATCAACACTGTTAAAGGTTCCTTCTATTCCGGCCTTCATCTCACCCTTTGCATACTGTATCAGGAAGCTGCTGACCGGGCCGAAGGCATAATCATTAGGCCCGCAGATACCACTGGGATGAACAATCGAGGCATCCAATTCCGGATGTTTTTTTACCGCGTCCAATACCAGCTGGGTAGCTTCCGCCTTGGTCACCGAATAATACCCTACAACGGCACCAGGATCAAATTCCGTTACTTCCTTAATCGGCTGGCTGCCCGGCTTCTCCGGGATTGCTCCCGTGGAACTGATATAAACCAATTTCTTTACCTTATATTTCAGGCACATATCAAGGATGTTCCGTGTTCCGTCAACGTTGACCGCATGTACTTTTTTGCTGGGATTTGGATTCAGGGTTACGACGCTGGCTGAGTGGATTACAATGATTTCGCTGCCCTCCTCCACCGAAAAAAATCTGTCAAGGGACTCCCTATCCAGAATATCTCCCATAACAATTTCCGCCTCAGCGGGTATATATTTTTTTGCAGGGTCCCCATTAAGGACCAAGGTCCTTACCTTCTCCCCCCTGTCAATCAACTGCCTTGATACATTGCTTCCCAATAAACCTGCTGCTCCGGTCAATAAATATATTCTCTTATTCATACTTTACTCCTGTCTATTCTTTTTTGATGTTTTGTTGTTAAGGTGTTTTAATAGTAATGCTGATATATTCCTTCATGTTAATATTCTGTTAAAGTTATGTTAAAGTTCCAATCCGATGCATTTCAGCCCTGGCAGAAATCCCAGGCTCCTAATCCGACAGGCGATAATGCAAAGCAGGCCTTCCATTTCACTCTCCCATTGTTCATGAAGCAGCAACAAAGGAAAGCAATCTGAAGGCCTGCTTTTAGAAAGCGATTGAAGTTGAAATGACAGTTCTGGGAGCCACAGGATTATTTTTCAGGAACTCCATTGATGCTTTTTGCAAACTTTCTGGTAACCCGTCTTGTAAATAACCTCGAGCCAATATTCATCAGCCTGGTGGGAAGGCCGTGATATTGAACTGCTTTCCCCTTCATTAATGCCTGATATCCGCAGTCAGCAACATCCTTTGCCCTTGCCGCCCCAAAAGCCGTAAACATTTTGGAATTTTTCATTTCTGCCGCCGACTCGAAGCCTGTTAGGGTAGGGCCGGGACATAATGCTGTAACAGCAACGCCAGTTCCTTTTAATTCCTCTGCCACTGCTTCTGAAAAGGAAAGAACAAAGCCCTTGGTGGCATAATAAATTGGCATATAGGGACCTGCCGAAAACGCCGCTACGGATGACAGATTTAAAATTCTTCCATAGCCGCGTTTTTTCATATCATTTCCAAAGATATAAGTCATATGCATTAATGCCGTAATATTCAAATCCACCATATTTCTTTGCTTTTCCCAATTGGAATCCAAAAATCCGGCATAGTCACCAAATCCGGCATTATTCACCAATATGTCAATTATCAGTTTTCGTTTTTCCACTTCCTCATAAAGCTCCACTGCCGCTTTTTCCGGTATTAAATCTTTTTCTATAATTTCTGCTTTAACTTTATATTGCTTTTCAAGGCTGTCTTTCAGGGAAGATAGCTTATCAATATTTCGCGCAACTAAAACCAGGTTATGCTTTTTCTCCGCAAATACCTTTGCAAGCTCATATCCGATTCCTCCCGATGCACCTGTAATCAATGTATATGTTTCCATATTAACCGTCCTTTCCTTAATAACTGCTGGTCTTCCTGCTATTCCTGTGCTATAGGATGATTTCATGAGGTATCACATCTGGGTCATGGTTGGCCAGTGACTCCAGGCATGCTTCTTTCCGGCTCATCTCTTTAATCCATGCAATTGAAGCCATTGCCCCATCCCTGTCTAAGGCGGTTCCCGGCGCAATCATCTCCTTCCAGGACTTTTCCGCATATCCGCCATCTGCAAAAAGCAGTACATACTTGCCGTTATTATTAATCTTCATTGCTGCAATCCCATTTGTATGCCCCGGTATATTTATAAGTTCAATGGAGCCGTCGCCAAATAGATCATAGGATTTCCCCACCGGCCCCAGCCCTGTGTTTTTAAAACTAAAGGTATCTATTTGAACTCCATCCCACATACGCCTTGCATAGCGGACAGGATGCCTGACCGTATCCTCCATCTCTGTCTTGCTGACCATGATTTTTTTTGCCACCTTTACCAGCTTTAGCCCGGAAGCATGGTCCGTATGCATATGAGACAGGATTACATAATCAAGGTCAGATGGCTTGATACCCATCTCCTCCAACTGTTCATCAATGGCTTTCCCCTTTGGCAGCTTTGCCTGATTCAGCAAATAATGCCTGAGATACATGTGTTTTATTTGTGCTATTCTGCTGTATTTTCCCTCCGGACTTACTTCCCTGTGCCATCCCGTATCATATAAAATCAATCCATTCGGATGCTCAATCAAATAGACCGATACTGGCAGCCAAAGACGGTTTTTAGGATTTCTACCGATTCCCGTATAGGCAATTGGATTTTTGGATTTGCTTTTAAAGGGTAATGCAGGGTCAACACAAACCCTTCCTGTGTGTAATACATGTATTTTTATCTTCTCCATAAACACCTCCATCGCTGCATACCTGTTCGTTGTGGATTCTTTCATAGCTTTTACAGGTTTTTTTCCGCCATTCCATTAGCTTCTTTTATTCTAAGCTCTTTTCCTGCATTTTTCTGCGACAAAAACGGGCAAAGTGTCTAAACTTTGGCGGCGGTACGGCATGGGAAAAAGGGGCTGCCGCAAAAAGGCCATCCAATACCTGATATAGTGTACATAAATGAATTTATGTAAGAAATCTGGTATGAACTTTCTATTTTGCAACAACCCCTTTCGGGTTATCTATTGCTTTGAATATTTGGAAAAAGGTACAAAGTCCCCAGGCTTTGTCCATCCTTTAAAATATCTGCTGTATTTTCTCGGTCTTATAGTCCCATGCACGAATTGTGTTAACGATTATCCTGTTTACTCCTGAAATATCCACCTCATATGGATGCTGCAGCCAGAAAGTATAAGCTGCCATAATTTCGGAAGCCGCCATTTCAAGAAGCAATTTATTATTTTTTATTTCATTCCTTCCAAATCCTCGTTCCCAAACATGGTATTTTATAGCTTCTTTCCATTTTTCTATAAATCTAACATTTGGATAAGCTACTAAGAAACAATAAAATGTTTTTTTATATTCCTCCAGATAGAGCATCGTCTCTTCATAAAATGCAACACTGTTCTCATCATAGCATTTATTAACCATAATATCATGATTGAGTCCCAGTAATTTAATTATATGGTAATTCTCTATTTCCTCCAATAGCTCATCGACATTTTGGTAATACACATAAAATGTACTTCTTGCCACATGTGCCACCTGGCATAACTGTTTAACGCCTATCTCGTATACCGGTTTTTCTCTCATTAACAAGATAAGGCCTTCCCAAAGAGAATTTTGTGCTTCCGTGACTTTGCCGCATTTGATTTCTGTTATTTTTATAAATGGATTTTGCATTTATCTCAGGGTCCTTCCTATGGTAAGTTGCGGTATCAATATGCATCCATTAAAAGTCATGGACTGCCCTGTAATCGGACAGGTATTAACACTGTATTGTTTTTATTATACCATTAAATGGCGTGAAATGAATAACTCCCTGAATAAATTTAATACCCAAAATGCAGCGAATCGGAATACTTAACCCCTTTCCTACCGCTTTCACGTAACTTTCTTTTAATGTCCAAAAATCATAAAACAATTGCATTTACTTATCAATGGGTTCAGCTAGAATGACCTCATATATTAATATTTTCTCCGGCCTGTTCATGAAGCTGCATTTCTAAATAACCTTACTGGATTTCAGATTTATCCTGATAAGCCTTAGTTTCAGGTTTTCCGCCTCCTCATACAGCTTCACCATATCTTCCTTAAACATATCATAATTATTCCTGCATTCCTCCATATTGCACCTCATATACAAAGGCTCAAAATATTCTGCCATACGGTCGGCCAGCTTTACCTTCAATTCCTCCATAGCCTCATCAACCTTACCCAAATCACCTACGGTGGATTTCATACGGTAGAATAGATGGATGGTATCCCAGAACTCCAAATCCCTTACGGTCAATTCCTTTTTATCATGGAAATATTCCCTGGTAAAATCAAACACGGTCTTAACATAGGAATCTTCGAATTTATAATCGTAATATTCCTTGTAATCCATGGAGCCTTCCAGAAGTCCTTCGGATTTCAGCTGATGGAAAATAGGTGTATTATAGAAAATCCGCAGTGCATTGATATAATCATCCAAATGGAAATCCTTATACTTTACTAAAAACTCAAAGTTCTTTTTCATCTTATCCGCAGTTGTATGAGGATTTATCATAATGAATCCATAGATAGGGTCAATTCCGGCCTCCCGGAACAAACGGATGGCTTCTTCATTGTCCTTTGTTCTTGCACGCTTGTTATAATAAATCAAATCCTCATCATTGCCGGCTTCAATTCCAATAAGAATCACACGGAAGCCTGCTTCAAAAAGCAGTTTGATAATTTCCCTGTCTTCCGGAGTATCATGGAAGGATTCTGCACGGATGTAGCCCCGGAACCCAAAACGGACGGGATATTCCAGCAGGGCAAGACAGAGCTGCTTTAAACGTTCCTTTCCGATATCCCCCGGGTCCTCCATGCTGCAGTCTTTCAGGGCAAAGAATTTTACACCCTTTGTTTCATAGATATGGATAATTTCGTTTGCAATATCCTGGGGGCTTCTTCCGCTCCATTTCAGATTATGATTGGAAATTCGGCAGAAGCTGCAGTTGCCTAAGCATCCCTGAGAACCGCACAAATAGGCCGTCATACCATTCTCATATCTCAGATAGCTCCTGTCCGCCCAGGGAAACAAATTAATATCGGTATTGCAAAAGATCTTTCCCTCACGGTATTTCTGAGTCTTAATATGGGGATGCTCCTTGCCCAGCTCCTCTATGGTCTTTCCCTCTTCAATCCCCCTGATTAAATCCAGGAAGGGGTATTCCGGATATTCCATCAGTATAAAATCCATATCCCTGCAGTCATTTAATATGGGGTCTCCGGCTTCTGTGGCAAATCTGCCGGTAAGGCCTATCAAAGCATTGGGCTTTCTCTGCTTTAAATTTTCAGAGATGTAATAAGAGGCTTCCCTGCAGGTATTATCCCCATATAACAAAATGATGTCTGCCTCCGTATCCACCTTATGAAATTCCTCTTCGCAGGTCAGACAATTGATATACTCCAGCTGCACCGGAATGCGGTTCCGCCTGATAAAAGCATAGACTCTTCCGATATCGTTATTGTCAAGATTTTCATAATCGTTGTCAAAATCTTTTTTATCTTTTACTTTTTCGTAATATAAATTGATAATCTGCGTTCTCATTATATCTCTCCATTTCCATCAATATTTTGATTTCCTCCAGTGTTTTTCTTCTATGTACCAGGTCACTGACCCAGGTGACCAGCCTTCCGGGATTTTCGGACTGAAAAACATTTCTTCCTGCGGAAATACCGGATACACCGGCCTTCAATGCTTTATCCACATATTCCAGAAACTGCAGGTCCTCCATCTTTTCCCCGCCGGAGATTATGACAGGAATCTGAACCTTCTCTACTATTTCACCAAGCTCCTGTTCCTGCTTCGGACATGCGATTTTTACAATGTCAGCTCCAAGCTCCTGGGCAATTCTTGCTGCGTGGGCAATTTTCATCCAATCATTTGCATTCTGGTCTTCATCATTTCGGACATACATCATGGCCAGTACGGGCATGCCCCATTGATAGCAGGCATCAGCAATACACCCCAGGTCGGAAATCATTTCTGATTCATAGCGGTTTCCAAGATTCACATGAACGGATACGCCAATGGCCCCCAGGCGAACAGCATGTTCTACCGAGCTGACCAGGCATTTATGAGCGGCCAGACCTCCAAGATCCGTGGAAGCCGATATATGCAGCAGAAAATTGCCTCCCGCCAGCAGCTTCTTATTTCCTTCCAGCTGATAGAGGACTCCCTTATGAACGACAAAAGCATTGGTTTTTTCTACTCCAATCCTCCCAATTGATTGGATTACATGACTAAGGCCATCAATTGGCCCGGAAGTAACCGCGTGGTCCAAAGGAACTATGCAGGTCCGGCCCGTATCCGGCTGAATGATTTTACTGAAACGGATTTCTTTTCCTATCATGACCCTCACCTTCACTTTTCAATAATATCTTCCTCGATTTTTATTCCTACATGTCTTCCCGGCTCACAAACATAAGTCGCTAACTCGGTATTCTCTGTCAGAATGGATGCATTATAGGGCTCCCCCTTCATTCCAAGGACACGGATATGCCAGTCATCCTGTACAATGACATTAAAGAGCTGCCCTTCCGCTTCAACGGTAATTTTCAGCAGCGGCCTGGCTTCAATTTTAATTCTCCCAACAGAAACCTCCCTGGCATTTCCTTCATGATCAACAGCCAGCACCTTGCTTCCGGATTTTAAGTCGGTCAGATATTCCGTATTTCCACCGGGAGTCCATACATAAGAATGTACGGCTCCGGCATTTACACGGAAGGGCCTTAAATTCATGTAGGGCAGTTCATGCATTTCAGAACTGAGCAGGACTCCTCCCCTGGAAAATGAGCCAATGAGCATTCCTTCATTTTTTTTCAGCATGGAGGTCGTGTCAATACAGGCCCGATACCCCATTCCGATATGTTCCACCGCTTTTACCTTTCCCGGTACCAGCTTCAATTTTGTATGTTCCATACTTTCCACATAAGCATCCAATTCCAGTATTTCCCTGATATCCGTGGTGGACAGCAGCACGCCGTCTGCTCCGGCTTCCATTACATCAAAGGCTATTTTTCCATCCTGAGCCTTCTGCACTTCTTTCAACAGTATCGTCCTTTCATTTTGAAATGTGGCTATTAAAAGTTCCAGCGGAATATTGGTCACACAATCAAATTTAATGACGGCATAGTCATAATTTCCGCCCTCTTCATAGGCATAATCCAATCCAGGCCGGTCATTTACCAATACATAAATGGCAGTTTTATTGCCTCTTCTCTTTGCTTCCTCCAGCAATTCCTCCGAGCCGGACAGTACGACATCTCCCTCGGCCACAAAATCCATATCTTCCTGCTGCTCCACCTGAACAATGTAATGCATATTTTGTTTCATTTTATATGCGTTCCTGTTCTTCGCCTCCACCAGGATGTTCTCAATACCGGAATTGGATACCAGGGGCAAAACGGTTCCATCCTCCGGTGATAGCTTCCTTCCGTCAAACCATAATAACTTTTTCATTCTGCCACTCCTTTCTTTTCTGCTTAAAAAATACTGGTTAATTCATCTACAACACTTAAAAAGAATTTCTTTTCTCCATAATGAAAGGACTCAGCCTGAGCGATTGCCTTTAGATGCATGGATTTTCCCCGGTATACATTCAATGCCTCCGTTATTTCCCGGATATGCATGAATTTAAGCTGTGATTTATAATTTTCCAGCATCCTCATCTTTTCCGGAAATTCCTTTGTTATGTTAATCATTAGATTGGCATACAGGGGGCTCATTACCTCATACATGGCAACTGCCACTTCAAATTCCGGAAGCTGCTGCAGCGCTTTCTGCAAAAAGCCCGTTGTGTACTGGTGGTCAATATGCTGGTCCAGTACCCACGGTGTAAATATAATATCCGGCTGAAATTCCTCTATCACTGCCCGAAGGGAATGTATGGAATCGGACTCAAACAAATGGGAGTCCTCATGATTCAGGAAAATCTGCTCCACCTGCTTTCCTTCCCATACCTGTCTGGCTTCCTCATTCCGGATTTCCGGCTCGCCGCTCATAATCCCATAGCGCCCGTCCGTCATATACATAAGCTTTACCTGTGCATCTTCCTTCAGATATGCCAGGACCGTTCCGCCGCAGCCGATTAATTCATCATCCTGATGGGGTGATAGAACCAGAATTTTCTTTGCCGGAGGAAGTGCCCCAATTTTGGCCTGCACCTGGGTAATATTCCGTATCAGTAACTTTCCCTTTTCCATCTCATTCACCACTTTTTCATTATTTGACGTTAATTTAATGCCATATTTTTTATTTGCTTTACGACCTCACAATTGATATAAGCGCAGCTTTTTGTGGGGATGCAGCTCCTGATGGCCTCCTGTTCTTTCCTTCTTGCCTCCAGTATGCTTTCCATGCCATCCCTTTCAACATGTCCCAGTCCGAGGTGCTCCCCGTCCTTTATGTATACACAGGAGGAAGCATAGCCCTGACAATTGATATAAATGGCATCCTCCAGCCATACGCAATACCCTGCTTGTCCGGAATTTACTTTTACCGCTTCCTCAATCCTGGTAAAAAAATGCTCCGCAGTTTTATTTATCTGTATATGGCCCAGTCTGCGGAAATAATCCCTTCTTATCAGAAGCTGTTCCTTCCCGGTCAGATATTCTCCGTTTTCTTTTTCCGTATAGTGCCTGCTATACTCCCTGGAGGCATTTAAAAACTGAATGGAAATACCGCCGTCCATTCCCAGCTTCTCATACAGCATAAAAATATCATCCAGCTTTGAAGCCGTACTTTTTAGAACCGTAACGGAAAATCCAATGACCGGAGTCAATGTGCCTCTTTCTTCTTTTCTTTTTACCAGCCTTCTTATACCTTCCGTAATTTTATTCAAATCACCGCCGCGGATTTTTTTAAATTCCTCCGGCTCCGGTGATTCGATGGAAATATTCAGACTGTCCAGCCCGCAATCCAGCAGCTTCTCCACATTGGCAGCGGTTAAGAGGCTTCCGTTGGAAATACTTGAGACCTGGATGCCATGGTCCTTTGCATACCGGATCATATCGTAAATCCTCGGATGGAGAAACGGTTCACCCTCTCCCTGCAGTTCCATGCACTCAAGTTCCGGCATACGGTCAACAACGGTCTGAAAGCTGTGAAACTCAAGATCCCTCTGTTCCATATGTCTTCCGGAGCAAAAGGCACAGGTAAAATTACATCTGGTCGTCGGCTCAATCTGCACCAGTTTTACACTATTCATTTGCCAGAGCCCGTTTTTCCTCTATATAGTCGGCAATGTTTTTCAGAGTACGGAATAAATCCGTGCTTAAATCCTCGTCATCGATTTCAATATCAAATAAGGTCTCCATACGTACTACCAGTTCAATTGCAACAATGGAATTCAGGTTCAAGGACTCAATAATATCGGTATCTTCTGTAATACCGGTAAAGTCAACCTCCCTTCTTAATACGGAACTGATGGCCTGTTTGATTTTTTCATAGATTTCTTTTCTTTCCATAATTATCAATCTCCTTCATATTCATTTATTGTATGTGAATTTACATAATCCTTGTATTCCTCGATGCTCTTAATTTCTCCTGATAGCAGCTTCGGCAGAAAATATATTTTTTTGTCCGGGTGCATCCGGTAGAATTTATCATTGGATTTCCTCAGTGCATCCTGAAAATCCATGCGTGCATGCATCATGTGAAAATTGTAACCTTCTTCCAGATAAACAAAGGGGGTATGCTGCAGATAAAGCCGGTAACCCAGTTCAAAATCCTCTGCGCCCCACGCCTTACCAAACCCTTCGTCAAACATACCTGCCCTTTCCAGCAGCTCCTTTTCACAGGAAGAATTGGCTCCGGTAAAGGAAAGCCATTGGTATTGCGCCAGGTTATTCTTAAAGATACTTGCTATGTTCTTTTCAATTAATGTCTTTTTACTCAGACTTTTGATATAGGATATATCCTTTATTTCTTCTTTCCTGATACAATACCGCCTTATCAGGACCAGGGACTCCCCGTCCAATTCCTCATAGGCCTCTCCCGTAGAGGGGTTTTTAAAGAATTTTAGAAAAGGCAGATTATAAATCATTCCATGGGCCGCACAGGGCCGTTCCTGATGGGCTGCAATATGTGCTTCCACAAAGGTCGGTGCTGCAATCATGTCATCGTCACAAAAAATTATCAGCTCTGCCCTTGCTTCCTCGACCCCTCTGTTCCTGGCGGCGGAACGCCCTTTGTTATTTTGCTCTATGTAGCGGAGTGAAAATTCTCCTTCCCACTCCTGAAGCATTTCCCTGGTCCCATCCGCAGAACCGTCATCCACCAGAAGCACTTCAAAGGTATCCGGGCTTACGGTCTGATAACGGAAGGATTCCAGTGTCAGAAGAAGCCGTTCCTTTTTATTAAAGGTAGGTATCACAACGGCTGCTTTCAATTTATCCAAATAATCACCTCCTCTTGTATTAACTGCTCGCACTTGAATAGCTGCGAATCGCTTTTTTCCACACCAGCCTGACCAGAATGATACAGAAGACCGGTGCGGTAATTCCCCATAATATTGCCCTCTTATCCAGCTTTCCGACAACGAACAGAAAGGAATTATTACTGATTAATAAGATAGGGAACAAAAAGGTTCCGATGTTCCTCATCCACTTTTTATATATTTGCATTGGCATGGAATTTATATTCCACAGGGAATCCGATAATTCATGGACAGCGGAGCCGTTAATCGTCCAGAAGCACAATAGCTCCGGTATCAGGGTAACGCAATATGCCAGAATGATTCCCGTAAAGAGAAAGCCTATATAGCCCAGCAGATTTACTGCCGTCACCGGAATATGCGCTTTTTGCCATCCTATTACGGTGCAGATAATTCCTGCCAGAATATTCGGGATAGCGGTTGCAATGTCCACATTTCTGAGGGTAACCATAAACTGTAAGGAAACAGGCTTGGTAATGAACATATCCAGGGTTCCTTCCCTTATATATTGCTGTATCATGGAAAAATTGAAAAAGAACAGGGAAACATGAATTCCAGACATGATTATAAATGTTCCGGAATACAGCAAAATATCATCAGGGGTAAATCCCTTTATGGTAGAGCCGGCGTTATAAACAACCAGAACATACAGCAGCTTCGTAAATAAAAATGCAACCTCCACCGCCATGCTCATAAAGAAGTTCGTACGGTATATCATGAGTTTGATCAGGCAATTTTTCACGAATTTAAAGTAAATGGATATATGCCTGCCGATTTCTTTGAATATGTATTTCATCCCTCAGCCTCCTACCGCCTCATATTTTCTTAGCCCGATTTTCCAGAGAAGCTGAAGCATAAAGGCCAATATGACAATCCATGCCACCTGGATACAAAGACTCGGAAAAATATCTCCTATGACAATGTTTCCGTTTAAAATATTAATCGGGAAATATACCGTATACTGAAACGGAAGGAACTTTAGTACCGTAACCACCTTTTCACCGAAGATGTCAAGAGGAAAGACACCCCCGCTGGCAATGTTAATTGCCAATCCCAATATCAGAAAGGCTGACCATGCCTCGGTTATCCAGAAGGCAACGGCACTGACCATAAACCCTAAGAACATATTGATCAGAATCCCCAATACCACTGCTGCCGCAAAGTAGAGCAAGCGTACAGGAGCCACGGAAAAAAAGGAGTTTGCCTTCGCCACAACTAATATAATGGCAAGAATAACGGTAAATACGGCACTCTGCACCGACTTCTGTCCCAGAAAGCAGCAGAACTGATACCTGAAATAGCCAATGGGCTTCACAATATATTTATTCAGACCTCCGTCACGGATATCTGCCGCAACGCTCCACTCACAGCCGGCTGCCATGAGCTTGGAAACAACTCCTGCCAGAATGGTATACATAATCATGGATGAATAGGTATAGCCATAGACCCTTCCGGTCGCTGAGCTTTCAAACATTGCATTCCACAGGAACAGCTGGGTAATGGTAGGCACTATGGTGCTGAATATGCTTAATATAAAATTAAACCGGTATTCCATGGAATTCTGCAGTCCTATCTGAAAGGACCTGAGATACATTTCCTTCTTCTTCACTTATACCTCCTCCTTTTTATAGAGTAAGGTAATTCCTTCTTCCACCGGAATGTCTTCCACATTAAAATCATTGACGGGTAAATCCTGCAGCAGCTTTACAGCGCAGGCCTTTACCTCATCCTTTCCCACCTGTAAAGTAAAATTCATATTTTCATGTTTTATGATCCTTCCGTATTGTGCGATGGTATCCAAAGGGATATCAGAATCCAGCTGGAACTTCAGCAGCTTGTCATCTCCAAAGATACCGTTGACCTCCTTTAATTCCCCGTCATAGACAATGGAACCGTGATTCATGATAATCGTCCGCCTGCAAAGCTTCTCGATGTCATTCATGTAGTGGCTGGTGAGAATAACCGTTGTCTTGAATTCCTTATTGTATTCCCTGATAAAATCCTGAATATTTTTCTGAGAAATAATGTCCAGGCCTATGGTGGGCTCATCCAGAAATAAAACCTTGGGCCGGTAGATCAGAGAAGCAATCAGCTCCATTTTCATACGCTCCCCCAAAGAAAGCCGTCGTACCTGAACATTAAGCAGCTCCTTTACCTCTAAAAGCTCTGTCAGGTAATCAACCATTTCATCAAAATCCTTCCTGTCAATTTCATAAATGCACCGGTTCAATTCCAGCGATTCACTTGCCGGCAAATCCCACCAGAGCTGGTTTTTCTGTCCCATTACAATAGAGAACTGCCTTTTAAAATTTTTCTTCCTTTCCGACGGGCGGTATCCCATGACAGAAATTTCTCCCGCGGTTGGATATAAGATTCCCGAAAGCATTTTTAAAGTAGTCGTCTTCCCGGCACCGTTCGCTCCCAGAAATCCGACCACCTCTCCTTCCTTTACCTGAAAAGATATATCCTTTACGGCTTCTCGGACTAATTTTTTTCTGGTGAACAAGCCTTTGAAAGAATTTTTCAGCCCTGCCTCTTTCTCGTAGTAATTATATTGCTTATATAAATTCTTAACCGTAATAATCTCAGACATATCGTTTTCCCTTCACCCGTTGCTAGATTAGTGCTTTCATCAATTCTTCCATTTGTTTTATCCCCTGCTCCTCCAGTAATATTGCTTCCTCCAGCCTCTTACCGATGCGCTGCTGCAATCCAGGGTCTTTTGAAATACTTAGCTTAAAGGTCAGATTTGTAATTTTCGTCCACTTTTCCTCTAACTCCGCATAAAGTGATGCACAAGCCTGTCCTTCCCGGCTGGGCCATCTTTTTTCAAGCTCCTGTAAAAACAAGTGCAGGTTCCGCCTGGTTTTATATAAGCCTCCGCCCCGGTTCATTTCATAGAAATAATCATATATCACATTAAAATCCCGGCAGGCTTCAAAGACTTTCTTATATTCTCTCATTCCCTCAATGCCAAAATACTGCTCCTCCAAACTGCTGGTCTTCCGTAAATTATCCACCACCTGCCGTAGGCCTTTTACTGCCATTTCCTTCTCCGTATACTTCCAGCCAGGCCTTGAAGGTGCATACTGGATTTCAATTACTCCATCCCGGAATAGCAGCTCCTCCGATTTTTCTTTTTGCATAATACGCTTTTCATTATTAAAAATTTCAAAGCTTGCTTCTGTTTCCTTTTGTATTACCGCCATCACCCAAAGATGGTTCTTCCCATAGTTGTAAGCCAGGGGAAGATAATACTCATCCATCCACATCATAGGTACCATGCCGGCCCGAAGCAATACCCCTGCCCGTACCAGGGCCTCTTCTTTCCCGGTAAACCTCTCCGTTACCAGCGGTTCCTTAAGATATTCCACAAAATGTGCATACAGTCCTTCAAATTCGTCGCTTCTTCCATTGACCACCGAGGGAATCCCGGTCTTCAGGGTGGTAAAATAGAATCCCATGACACCGAGCATTCCACCCAGCCAATATTCTTCCTGCTGCATGTCAAAATTACTTAAAAAGGTTTTCACGTTTGCCAGAAAGCAAAAATCACCTTTCTCTTCACTTTCCTTCTGTGTTTCCATGTCTGCCTCCTTTTATAAGAACCTGGGCTTTCCAAGACCGGATTTTTCAATCTGCTCCACCCAGGTAATGCAGCTGGGCACCTTGTATGCCGCAAGATTCTTTCTGCAGTAATCCGCCAATTCTTTTTCTGTCAGGCTCTCCCGCTTCTTTACAACAAACGCTTCCACTGCTTCCTCGAAGTTCTCGCTCTTTCTGCCCTTTACAAAAGCATCCCCGATATCCGGGTGCTGCTTCAGGCACCGTTCCACCTCAACGGGATTGACCTTCAGCCCGGTTATATTAATCAGACGGTCTGCCCGTCCCTTTATGCGGATATATCCATCCTCTATCACACAGATGTCCTGGGTAAGATATCCTTCCCTTTCAAAGGGAAGCTCTCCCATATATCCGGCGGATATGCCCTTACTGATAATCATCAGGGTCTTATTACCGTCTTCGTCACAGGGTATTAATTTACAGTCTACATTCTGCAAAGGCTTTCCGACATAATTCACCGCTTTTTCCACATCATTGCTTAAATTAATGGCAATGGTTCCTGTCTCGGTGCTTCCATATTCCTGATGGATTACCCGTCCTGTCAGCTGGTTGAATTTTCTGAGGCAATCCGGATTCAGCCTGCTGCCTGCCGATATGCACACCCTGAGGCTGCTTAAATCATAATAGGAAGCATACAGCTGGTCATTCATTAGCTGGTACATAAACGGAACCCCATGAAAAACCGTAGCTTCTTCCTCCTGGATGGTCAAAAGCACCTTCGAGGGTACAAAACTGCTCATAAGCAGCAGCTGCGCTCCTCGGTAAAGGGCCACGAGCATGCAGGAATCAAAGGCATAGGAATGAAAAAAGGGCGTAACTCCAATAAATTTATCCTTCCATGTAAAATCCATGGTTTCCCCATAATTTTTCAATGCCTCTTCCAGATTCCTGTGGGTGTTTAATACCCCCTTGGGCTTTCCGGCGGAGCCTGAGGTGTACAGTACTGTTGACAGCTGGTCCTCCTGGAAATCCTGTCTTTCCAGATAGCTCTGCAGGTCAGCCGGAAACTCCTCCATCCCACCTGCCTCCTCTGCGAAAACAGTCTGCAGGGCATCTGCAACCTTCAGATTATCCCTCTGTTTTCTGGTGGTCAGTAAAAGAGTAATGTTATTATCTTTGATAATATCTTCCATTTCCTGCTTCAGTTTGGTATCTGCCAATACGGCAATACCTCCGATAAGATTTACCCCAAAGTAAGAAACCAGCTGTTCAATACTGTTATTCTGCCATATCAGTATCCGGTCACCGGCCCTGCATCCGCCGGATATCAGATAAGAGGCAAAGGCTTTTATCCTTTTTTTCAGTTCCCCATAGGTTATTGCTTCTTCTGCCGTTTTACAGGCAATCCGGCTGTCGTCAATAGCCGGATTCCTGAATATGATATCGCTAATCATGCCAGCTTCCCCTTTTGCTTAAGGCTTTCTAATACATAATCCGCAATGGCATCCACCGAATTCATCTTATCGTATTCCCAGTAATCATCCTCAATTTGAATCTGGTACTCCTTTTCCACCTCGGTCAACAGCTGTAAGAATACCAGAGAACCGACCTGCAGCAGGTCCCCGGCCGTATCCTTTGTGATTGCGATATCACCGGCCTCGGGTATTTTATGGTTCAATATGTACAGAATGTTTTCTACCACTATCTCTTTCTTCATACTAATAACCATACCTTTCTCATAGCCTGCAAACTTTGAGCCGCAGGCACAAATTTGCTTATGAAAATTGCTTCTTAATTTTCACATTAACTGTTATGCCTTCCCAGCACAATCTTGTGTGAAAATTGCTTCTTAATTTTCACATTAACTGTCATGCCTTCCCAGCACAATCTTGTGTGAAAATTGCTTCTTAATTTTCACACTAACTGTTATGCCTTCCCAGTATTTCTTTGATACATGCAGCAGTTTCCGCATCAAATGTGGAGAATACCGCTTTTTCATAGCCATCCCAGGTAACCGACGGCTCCATTGATTTCATCAACACGGCTCCTTCCAGCATCAGCTTCGGATACCTCTCCTTTTGCTGAAGGTTTGCCGGAGTGACCTCATATTCCTGATTCACGCAGTAACTGCTGCAATCCCTGCCCTTTACTGCCAATTTTCTGTCCCGGACAATCGGGCAGGCTCTTGAAATGGCTGCAATGGTCTGGTCCATATATCCGATAATTTCAAAGCCCTGTTCCTTGATTTTTTTCAGGCTATTTTCTTCCTTCTGAAATACGGTCGTTTCTATCCCTTTTATATTCCAGTTTCGGAACAGCTCCATTTTCTCCTGCTGATAAAAATTATTCTGGGCAAAATATTCCTTGGCCTTATCCTCCTCTTCCGCCACATGGAGGTCCCCCCATACCCAGCGGTTCACACTCTTTGTCAGCAGACGTCCCAGATATACCGGTGAAGCTTTCCCCAAATCCGGGCGCAGCTTATAGAGTAATCCCAGATCGTTAATGCTGACGGCAAGTCCCTGTTCCAGAAAGGATAGGACCTTTTTGTATTCATAATCCATCACTCCCATATTGACTTTCGGGCTGATATAATGAAATTTTACGTCCACGCCGCCGGCTGCCTGCTGTAACTCCTCTAATTCCGGAATCCGCTTATAGCATCCGTAATCCCCGAACATAATCCACTGAGGGTTAATCCCCCTCTCCAATGCTTCCTTCAGCTGCTCTGCACTTTTCACATAAAAGCCAATCTCCATGATTTTCGCTCCTTACAGTTCATCCAATCCTATATAAGAACCGGTCGTTAATCCAGGTAAGTATTTGCACTGCTGCTTCCGGCAGTATACTCTTCTCCACCATTCCGGCAATACTTCCCCTCGCAGGGCATTGTATTCCTCTGCCGTCATTTGCTTTTCCCTCAGGGCATGCAGCAGCTTTGAATAAACTGCCGTAATCTGATAATTCATATCCATATCCAAGTCCCGCCCAACCAGCTTCGTGGCATAGACTCCGGCTTCCTGCAGCCGCCGCATGGAGCAGACACTGCAAGCCAGGGAAGCATTTAAAAATTGGCAGGAATGAGTAAATGTGCCGTTTTCTGTAACATCATAAACATTTCTGCAGGGAACTCCCAATAAATCTGCCGTCTGCTCCCCGAAGTTATGCTTCAGGTTGCAGTCATCATAAAAGGAGCAGCCGTAATGTCCGAAGATTTCTATTTCCAGCTTCGTACTCTCTGTCAGCTCCATGATTTCCTCCATGGTCAGCTGATAAGACAGTACAACCCGGTTTACACCCAGCTCTTCCAGACAGGCAATCTGTTCCTTATTGATAATCTCAAAAAAGGTACTGGCTGCGATATGTATGTTAATTCCTTCTTTTCTTAATATCTGTACCGCACCTAAATCGGCAACAATGACAGAATCCACTCCGGCCTCCATGGCATCCGTAACATATTTTATAAACAGCTTTAAATATTCCCGTGAGCCGTCCGGGTTATTAGCCAGGAAGGGAAGATTGGCCGTGAACATGACCTGGACGTCCTTCTCATGGGCATACTGTACGATATCCTTTAATTCCTTAAAATCCGGACAGTTCCTTTCGCCCTTCGGATTCAATCTGCCCCTGCCGTTGAAGCTGAGATTATGAAAGGTGCTGCTGTCTGCTCCCAGGTACAGCTCTTCGCCTCCTGCTTCAATCTGTCTTACCGTTGATTCAAAATTGTTTACAGGTACCAGTAATTTCATGCTCATTTCTCCTTTCTTCACTGCTTATAGTTTCCAAACGACATAGCCAGAATGATAACATTGGGACAAACAGGAAGCTTGATATTTTCAACAGCTTTTTTCTGTATTTCATATGCCATTGCATATATGCCCACCTCCCAGGTGTGCTCCTCTATATCATCGATTAATCCGCAGCGTCCGCTCCAGATCATCGTCTCTTCCGCAAAGGGATTAGGAAGGGTGGAATCCGGGATTTGCACAGCAATTGCTTCACAGGTTCCATCCTGGTACTGTACCTCGATTTCTTCCTCAAAGAAACACAAATCCCCATAGCCCATTAGCAGTATGCAGTCATGAATGCCGCAATCGGTCTTTATCACCTGTCCATTGCACATGATACTGTCTTTTCCTTTTCCGGAAACCGGTTCATGGCTGAATTCCATGGTCCGAAGCTTCCACTGCCTTTCCTTTGCCTTATCGTTAACAAAGTAAAAATGCTTCATGCCGGAAATGCCCCTTATGGATTTCTTGTCCTGATACACTCCAAAGCACTGGTTATTAAAATAAGCCTCTACGGGAATGCTCTGGATGCTGGCAAATTCTTTTCCGGGCATTTTCTCCGTACTCTGTCTTAAATTTTCATGCTCTCTCTTTTCCTTCCAGTTTCCCAACAGTACTGCCGTTTCTTCCTCCAGGTCCGCCACCATTTCCACCCTTCTGATAATCCGCTTCATCAATTCATCGGTATGTTCCATGTAATGACCTTTTATGAGCATTCCGCGAATCTGGTTCCAGGAGTCTGCGGCCTTATCCATATGCTCCTTCACCTGTATAAGATTGGCATCCTGATTCTGCTCCAAAATGTAACTCAGAAGCCTTGCGAAATCCAGACGGTCTGCTAAAATACCACTGATATTGAAAATGATGGGCTCCACCCATATTCCTCCATGGAGGTCATTAATTTCCTTCTCCAGGTCAAAGTCTTCCTTCATAGCTATCCCAAGGCGCCTGATATCTTCAATATCCTTCCATTCATTGGTATTTCTTCTAAGCTTCCTGAGACAGTACTGTACCATTTCCTCTATGTCTACTTCCTCCGTATATTCCGGAAGGCTGGAAAATATCCAGTACTTTCCGTTATTCCCCGCAAGAAAGTCTTCAAAGGATATTTCCGAGTCCTTCTGGCCATACATATTATCCAGGCAGTAAATACACTGCTTTTCCCTATCCACACCGACAACCATGATTGCATGGGGAATATGGTTTTCGAACTTTTTATAGTGTTCATTCCAGGAATAGTAATAGCAGCTTATAAAAACCATTACCGGATTTTTACGGTTGGTCTCCCTTTCCAGAATCTCTATCAGATCATCATCTTTTCCCGCCTCGCTCCGGAATACATCAATTCCGTGATAACGTTTCAGATAATTCATGTTTAGTATGGCGCGGCTCTTAATCCGCTCTCCCACCATATCCTCGGAAGCCCCTTCCCGGTACTCAAAACCCCAGGAACCGGCAAAAAGCATCTCATACCGCCTCCCCAGTGACATGGCATAACAGGCAATATTCTGATCATAGCAAGGCATATCCTTAATTTTCTGCATAGGTATATCAATCATTTTTTTACCCTTCTTTTCTTATTATTCGGCAAGACAGAACAGCTTTCAGCAGCCCATGCCATCATTCCCCTCTCCTTCAACTTTCTTTACATTTGGAATATTTTGTGTTATTCTGTTAACAGCATACAATTATTTTGGCGCTTAATCTTGAATATTGTTGCTGTTTTCTAACACTATTTTGATAAATTTTTCCAAAAGGAGTTTTCATATGGTTCATGAGAAAGTATATGAGGAACAAATGCATCACAAAACAGCAGAGCTTCCCATTGCCCTTCACCGGCTGGAATACCCAGAAGGCACTGATATTCTGTTTTATCTGCACTGGCACCAGGAATTCGAATTTCTGGTCGTAACCGGCGGATACATAGAATTTACCATTGAAGACCGTACCTATACACTCTCACCAAATGACTGTGTATTTATCAATTCAAACTTCTATCACAGTGCTCGTGCTTCTGCCAAAAGCAAGTGCAGCTTTTTTGCCGTCGATTTTTCTTATGAATTTCTTATAGAAAATCTGAATACCCATTTTGCAAGGGAATATATCCGGCCTGTACTGAACGGCAATATCATATTTCCCGAAATGGTCCGTGGTAAGGCCGCTCCCCCAGACAGCTGGCAGGCACAGGCAATTGGTCATCTCCAGGATATCAACTGCTGCCCGGAAGATGCCCTGGCTGTCCATGAGTTAATGATTAAGACCCGTATCTACCAGGTATGGGAACTTTTTTATATCCATGCTGTCTGTAATAATAAGCAAAGCACAATGGAGCTGATGGAAAAGAACCGGCTGAAACCGGTACTGGATTTTATCCGAGAAAATTACTCATACGAAATCACCCTGTCCGAGCTTTCCGAACTGCTTCCTATGAGCGAAGGGCAATTCTGCCGTGTTTTTAAAGATGTCATGAGGCTCTCACCCTTCCAGTATCTGATGCGCTACCGTATCATGCAAAGCTGCAGCCTGCTCATTGAAACGGACAAAAAAATAGGAGAGATTGCGAATCTCTCCGGTTTCAATAATATCAGCTATTATAATCGGGTTTTTTATAAAATAATCCACTGCACGCCAAAGCAATACCGCCTGTACTACAATGAATAGGGACATTACCTGAATATTTACAGTTCCGCTGCCTCACATAACCATTCCTCCATCCACATGGATGACCTGTCCTGTTATGTAAGCTGCTTTCTCTGAAGCCAGAAATACAATTAAATCTGCTACTTCCTCCGGTGCTCCGAATCTTCGTAACGGAATTTCCTCCAGTGCCGATTCCCTGATCTGCAGGGGCAGGCGGTCGTTCATGTCCGTCTCAATAAATCCCGGTGCAATGGCATTTACCGTAATATTCCGATAGGCAAATTCCTTTGCCGCCGATTTCGTAAATCCGATAATACCCGCTTTGGAGGCGGCGTAATTTGCCTGTCCCGCTATACCTGTAATTCCGGCAATGGAAGAAAGATTGATGATCCTTCCTTTCCTCTGCTTCATCATCTGCTTTGAAACCAGCTTTGTCATATAAAAGGTTCCCTTCAGATTGATATCTATTACCGTATCAAAGTCTTCCACCGTCATATTCCGGATCAGCCTGTCCTCGGTTACTCCGGCATTGTTGACAAGAATATCGATTCGTCCGTATTTTTCCATTGCATATCCTGTCAAAGCTTCACACTGGGTAAAATCCTTCATATCGCACCGGACTGCAGATAGCTCATAGCCTGCGTCATTCATTTCCTTTTGGAACTCTTCTGCCTTTTCCCTGCTGCTGCGGTATGTTACGATTACCTTTCTATCAGCCTTTGCCAGGGCAATAGCTGCTGCCTTACCAATTCCTCTTACTCCGCCGGTGACGATGGCTGTTGTTATATCCGACATGCGGGACCTCCTTTGAAAGTTGATCTGAAATATCGTATTCTGAATTATGCAAGTATCTAGATTGAGTATTGATTATAATTTCCATTATATAGCATTTTAAATTGTTTTTCAAATATTTTACATATTATTCTACATAATTGCATTTATCTTCTATAAACTCATACAGTTGTTATACTTGTTATGCTTCCCGCTGTAAATTGAAAATAGGTTTGCTTTATGATATCCGAATTGCTTTAAGATATCCGGATTGCTTTAAGATATCTGGTTCGCTTTAAGATATCTGGTTCACTTTAAGATATCTGGTTCGCTTTAAGATATCTGGTTCGCTTTAAGATATCTGGTTCGCTTTAAGATATCTGGTTCGCTTTAAGATATCTGAATCGCTTTCAGATATCTGGATTCCATTTAAAATTAAGCTTCCTCTTTCTTTACAGGGTATATTTAAGCATTTGATTATTAATATCATGACAATCCAACAACACAAAAAGCTTATGAGTTCTAATGTATTTACTGAAAATATACGCCTTCTGTAACATTCTTATTTTCATCAATAAGCACCATAAGAACATTCATCCATGCAGCGGATTTTCAGCTTAATATCATATAAAACTCATAAGCTTTGCCTGTATGTTTCTTTTGTAACTGAACCTTACAACATTTCATAAATACCTGAAAATATCTCATTTACCAACACAGCCGCCGGGAAAAATCAGTGTGCTGATATCTGCTTGTCCGATAGGGCCCAGCCTTCTATGACTCTGGCACCAGCCGGTTCCGGATTATCTTTGAAATGAACAAATTCCATAGTGTGCTGTTCTATTTTCTCACCGGTCTGTTTGTTGGTAATGATAACGCTGTACCGGATTGCACACCAGTCATCTTTGATAATCATATTATCAAATTCCCCTAATTCCATATCGAATATGGTAAATAGTTTTCCCATGGCATCCTTATATTCCTGAAGAGTCCATCTCTGGCCATAGACATTATAATGGGCATCCGGCTCATACAGGGTATTACACCATTCCAGCCATCCGTCATAACCGCCGTTCCAATTTTTAAAACCATTCTCCAATCTTTCCTTAATTGCTTCCTCAAAATTCCTGCTCATATTTCTGCTCCTTTCAAAGTCAACTTATTTTAGAGATATTGCAGCCTCCCGGTAACTCAAACTGTTATGTTTACACCAGCCTCCTTCAATTTTCTTGCCAGTGCTTCCATATAGGGTTCCGGTCCTTGCTTAAACGGGCCATGAATGCCAATTGCGGCATCCAGAAAATCATTGTATTCCGGACTGACATGGGTTTCCCAATGTGTTATATAGCCCTGCTCATTGGTTTCTACAAACCCGTAAGAGTAAAAATCCATTAAGGTTCCGTCTTCCTTATGTCCTCCAAAATGGGTCTGCATCACGAAGCCATTATCCGAAGGCCAGCATTTGAAATTTAATGGACCCCAGTCCGGAAAAGTTACGGAATAAGCCTTTGCCTCCATTGTAGCCGAAGCCTTAACTGAAACCGGATGAGTACGAAGTTCTATTACGTTATCGCCAAAATAAGGTGACCAGTATAATGCATCCTCCGCAAATTTCCATTCCTCATAAGTTGCACCGTCTTTTACTGCCTTTTCATCATAGGCATTATAATAGCTTTCTGCCATCTTGCGATGCAGAGCTATTCTTTCCTCCAGACTTAAACTGATATTACTTACAGTACTCATTTTTTTAATCCTTCCTCACCACAGGCTTATCTATGGTGCTGCCGTTCTTACTGTGACTGAAAAATCCCGGCATCCTTTCTTTTATTCTTTCTTACTTTCATTCTTTCACTTTGTACTTTCCTTTGCTTTTTAGCTTAGATGACCCCAATTTACTGCTCTTAATTGCCTTCCTGCCCTTCTATTGTTTTATCTGCATTTTCCTCACCGCTTCCTGCATCACTGCTTTGTGTTTAACTGATAGGGACATTTTATCCTCCTAATATTCCACCAGGTTAATTTTCTGTTAAACTTTTATTAAATTGAAATTTTACTCAAAAGGCAGCAAAAAGCAGGCAGATACCCTTACAATGTATCTGCCTGCCTATTCTTTATAATCTATTAGTCTTTAGTTTTAATTGCTGCTTAACTTGTAAATATTGCTTTCACGCCCTATTGAATTACATAACAATGTCTGCCTCTCATCTATCAGATTGGCAGACAGCATTTGCTTCCTGTTATTTCATTATAGGGGAAGGTCTTTTTTGCAGAACCATGTACTGCCGATTACATATGTAACAACAGCAATTCCTATGGGAAAAATCATTTTGAATATCCAGTCATTGACTCCATATAATACCGATTCATAATCGTAGAAGGAACAGATTGTAAGGTATTTAAAGTTCTCCAGTCCGCCGACTCCAAGCTTGCCAAACATCGCCAGCATATTTGCAAGGACTGTAATTCCAATAAAGGTTCCGCTTAAGCCAACCGAATACTTTGATGCGCTGAATATCCCTGAAAATAAAAAGCAGGCGCCTGCCATTGCAATACATACTATAAGTGCCGATATATTTACCTGTAAAATCATAGTGCCTGATAGGTTTCCGGCTAGATCGGCATAGCCCAGCTTAGCCAAGGCTATGGGAGTAAAATTATTAACAATCAAATGTCCGATTGTCTGAACGGTAAACATAACAACAAGGGAACCTATCAGATATACTATTTGTGTAAATACCACCGTGGAACGTCTGGTCGGCGTTGACAGCACATATGCCATTGAGCCGCTGTCCACCTGGCTGGATAACAGTTTATTTGCCGTAACCAGTACATAGATTCCAGGAAGGATTGTTGTCATCATTCCATAGAATATAACGAATAGCAGCTCCTGTGTCATATCCATGGCTGCAAACTGAATGCACAGCACTGTCATGACCAATGTCATTGCACTCCATATTACGGAATTTGATTTTACTGTCTGTTTGAATAAGGGAAAACTGAACATATTTATTAAACCTCCTGCTTTTCTACAATATTTGTGTAATACCATTCCAGAGTATATGGCTGATAATTGATATATCTAATATTATGCGGCTTCAAGCTTCTAAAGAGCCCGTTCATTTCCTTATCGTTCACTGCAATTGTCAAATGCTTATAGTCATCATTTTTAGTTAGTATTTTATAGCCGCCCTGCAGGAACTGCTGGTATTCCTTTTTCTCCGCGAAACCGATTTTATATTGCTTATCCATATTTGCGTCATACTGTGAGCGGCCTACCGTGTTAATCATTTTGCCATTATGAATAAATACAACCCGGTCACAGGTATCTTCCAGCTCTTTAAAAATATGGCTGCTCAAAAAAACCGTTTTGCCTTTTTTCTTCTGGCGCAGAATCAACTCAATCAGCTTATCCCTCATCATAGGGTCCAGGCCTGTTGACGGTTCATCCAGAATCAGGATATCAGGTTCTGACATAAAGGCTGCAACGATAGCGGTTTTCTGCTTCATTCCTTTACTCATCCGTTTTAAGCCGGCATCCGTATCAAGCTTAAATATGTCGATCAGCTCATTCATATAGGTTAAATCCTTGATTCCCCAGAAATCAGCCTGTATCTTAAGAAAGTTCGTTCCTGTCCCCACATCGGGAAAATCGATTTGCCCGGGAATATATCCGACGGACTTTTTTATTTCAAAGGCATCCTTCCAGCTGTCATACCCATTGATTGTAATTTTGCCATTACGGGGCTTTATGAAACCCATCATATTTCTTATGGTCGTTGTCTTTCCGCTTCCGTTGGTTCCCACAAGGCCTACGACTTCTCCGCGCTTAACATCGAAGGAAAAATCAAATACGCCCCGTCCCTCTCCGTAATCCTTCGTCAGATTGCAGATACTAATGATTTTTTCCATTGGATACACCTCCAAACTTCCTGTCGTTCTTATAAAAATGCATAAAATATTCTTCTAAGGTCACCGGATTCTCCACAAAACTTTCCACCTCATAATCCACGATAACAGCAAGGAACTCATTCACATCAGAATCTTCCATCACGATGTCGACCTTTAATTGTTCCTCAGCCATTCTTTCAAATTCAAACTTTTCATGAAGGAATCTTTTGTAGTCTTCTTTCCCTTTAAATGTAATTTCAACTATTTTCCGCAATCCATGTTTTACTTCGGCTGCCTCAACAACTGAGACAATCCTGCCATCCTTTATAATAGCAATCCGGTCACACAGGGCTTCTACTTCCGCGAACATGTGGCTGGACAGCAGTATTGTTTTTCCCCTTTTCTTTTCCTCCCTTATAAATTCTATAAATTTCTCCTGCATCACCGGATCCAGTCCGCTGGTCGGCTCATCAAGCAGAAGTATCTCCGGGTCATTTATAAATGCGGCAATTACTGCAAGCTTTCTTTTTTCACCAATACTCATCCGCTTGACCTTTTGCTGTAAATCAACTTCAAAAATACAGGTCAGTTTTTTTAAGTTCTCCTGATTTCCGGCTTTTCGAAGTCCCTGCATCATATCGATAAATCCATATCCATTCAGGCCTTCCGGAAGTGTGACCTCTCCCGGAAGATATCCGATATTCTCCAGAATCTTCGCATATTCTTTTCTGCAGCCCATCCCCAATATTTTTGCATTTCCTTTTTGGGGAGCTGCAAAGCCCATAAGATGTCTCATTGTTGTTGACTTTCCTGCTCCATTTGGTCCAAGAAAGCCTAAGGTTTCTCCTTTATTAACTTCAAAGGAAACATCATAGATGCCCCTTCCGTGATCATAATCCTTTGTCAAATTATTTACTTCGATTACGGCCATTTCTTTTCCTCCTTTGTTGTTGATAAACGCATTATATTTGTCCAAAGTAACATGAAGGTAAACATGTCATGACAAATTTAATCCTTTTTGATGTCAAAATACCCAATGGTACAGAACACGAAAGTACCGACGAGATTAAAGAAAAGGTCACCCATGGTATCATACAGTCCAATATCCAGATAACCGCCAAGATTATAATTTGTGCCATCTATCGTCACATTGGTAACATCCTTAAGTACAGTCAGAGAATGCTCCTCCTGATTTAATTTCACCGATTTAATTGTATGTATAATCGTATCCTTCTGCATATCACGATTGCAAAGGCTGTCCATACCAAATTCATAAAATTCCCACATAACACTGATGGTCATGGATAAGCAAAAAGCAAATACCGCTATGTAAATGGGATTTATGTATGCTTTACTGTCTATCTTTTGCCCGAAAATCAGTTTAACCAGCATAAATCCAACGTAAGCACACAGAAATCCGCTTATGGTATGGAGCATGTTATCCCAGAAAGGATATTTTAAATAATAGGAATCTAATTCTCCGAGTATGATTGCCGCATACATAAACACCTGTACACCTGTAATAAATACCGTGGATAGCTCAATTTTTAACTTCCATTCAACCAGCCAGGGTATCATCAATAATATTAAGACCTTTAGGCAGGCCAATACATGCCTGGTGTCGCCTTGAAAGACAGAAACCAGCATTGCAGCCGCCACAAAGATATTTAATAAGAAACAGATTGCTGCCGACAGCTTTCCCCCAGGCTTTGCAAGCTGTGCAGACAGAATGTCTTTTATGATATTTGGGTGTGTCCCTTTCATAATCCCTCCTCTTTTGTTTACCTCAAATTTATTTCACCATATTCTTTCGCACCTAAGGCAGCAGCTATTGTTATAGCTTCCCTGCAGTTCTTAATACGTACTGTCTGCATTTCTCCGCCGAACTCTCCGTCTATGCACCAGGGGATTGATTCTTCCGAGATTATGCAAACATTCTTTATAGGAAGGGCCAGTACCAAGCCACTATTATATTTTCCTCTCAATAAATCCTTTATAATATTCTGCAAATCCAATATATTGCGGGGCATCTTAATAAAAATGCCTTCAAATTCACCGTCATTCAATAATACATTTTTTCCGGTAATTCCCCGAAAGCCCCCTACCGAGTAGGAATTTGCCACCATGCCATAGATAAAGTCCTCCGATATGACCTGATCTTCAAATACCAACTCAAGATGATAAGCTTTTATATTTGATAATCCCTTTATTCCTTCAACAAAATAGGCCAGCCTCCCCAGCGTATTTTTCAAAGACTGGGAGGTTTGATAAGCCGCCTCCGTAAACAGTCCAAAGGAAACGTTGTAGGCAAAATACCTGTCATTCATTAAACCAATATCACAGGAAAACAGGTTTTCATCCAATACTAACCGGGCGGCCTTCAGCATATTCCTCGGAACTTTTAAACTATATGCGTAATCATTCATGGTACCCGATGGAATATATCCGATTTTTGGCCTATAGCAGCAACTCATTATTCCGTTGATTACTTCATGCAAGGTCCCATCTCCGCCGGAGCATAGCACATATTCATACTTCTGGCTCATCAGGCATTCTTTAACAATCGCTTCCGCATCCTGTTTAAATTTTGTGGAGTATATGACAACTTCATAATTCTTACTAAGCAATTCAATAATATTGGATAATATCTTTTTTATCTTTCCTTTACCGGCTTGAGGATTATATATAAATAATATCTTTTTCTTAATCATTATTTTATCTAACCCTCCTTAAGTTGCTGATTTTTTAAATTTCATCTGAATGAAATAAATGAGAACATACCATTATGTATTTATTTCATCTAATCTCTTCATATATATTGCCCTCTTCCCAATAAACTATCATTTTTGAATTATCTTTACGGTAATACCAAAAAGCAAACATGGTTTTCCTGCCCATTTTATACCCTAGTATTTGATACCGGTTGTATAACCGGCTTATTATTTCCGGGACCGTTACAACCTCCCTGTGTTCCATTATTACCTTTCGCTGCTCATTCATTTTAGGATACCTTTCTTATCTGCTGTCTACTTCTCTCTGCTATCACCTTTGAAAGCTTCATATATTATTTCTGACAAGCCTAAAACAATAATATAAAGCTCTATTACATTCAGATATTTTTCTATGCTGTAATAAGGAATTCCCAATATCAGAAGCCCTGCAATAATTGAAGTGACAGTCTGTATCCTGGATAATTTCACAGCATTTATATTAATAAGCTCTCCCCGCTTTTTCAGATTCGTCTTTAATTTCATAATTCCATATATAAAAATACTGAATCCTAAAATAATATTGATGGACAATTTTAAAGCGTTAACATGAACTGCCAGTAAAACAAGCATTAAAACACCTAGAAAATATGCCGTGCTGACATAGAAATTCTTATTTCTGAATTTCGATTTTACCTTATAGTGATGTACCAGCCTGATGATTGCAAAAACAAATACGGCAAAGACAAGCCCTGTTCCAATGATCTGAAATCCATCTCCCGGTAAAATATACAACAGCATTCCAAGGGCAATCATAAACATTCCCAGGAAGGATTCCCGTTTACGGAGTAATTCAACTATATTGATATTTTTGACACTATCGAGTATGGTTTTCATCAGATTATGAAGCACCTTTTTGTCTTATGCCCGGAATAAAGAATCTCAATGATAGCATCTTCAATGCTATTCAGACCATTTGTTACTTCTCCTATTTCATTTGCTCCCGTGGATTCCATGGCATCAAACACCTGTTTCACAAAAATCTCACGGTGCTCCATGTCCTCCTCTTCAATCCATTTATTCAGTATTTTATTTAAATATTGTGCCTGGGGATTTAATTTATCACACAACAGGAATTTCTCCCCTTCGACCTGCCATGAAAATGCATCATGCTGATTTATTCCCTTTTCATTGCTCATTACTATTTGATAAGGCACATCCAGCTCAAACAGCATTCCAATTACACAATACTCCGGTACAATTCTGTGAATCCGACTCCTAATACTGCCCAGCAGTTCCTCCTGCATGATTTCCCTGCAGAAGCCAGGTCCGTCATTATCGTATATTTCAAGAATT
This sequence comes from Anaerocolumna jejuensis DSM 15929, assembly GCF_900142215.1. Classification (GTDB taxonomy): domain Bacteria; phylum Bacillota; class Clostridia; order Lachnospirales; family Lachnospiraceae; genus Anaerocolumna; species Anaerocolumna jejuensis. The sequence continues at coordinate 322,093 of NZ_FRAC01000008.1, forward strand.
TTATTCTGATTATTCCCCTTGCATCTTGCACTGGCATAAACAGCAAGGTTACCGCCCTTACTGTGCCCCCCTATTCTATATCCGATATCCTCTTTCCCTATCACATCATTGATATAAGCCATTGCCTCCAGTTGTGCTTCCGTTTCTTTAAAGCTCATCATAAAGTTTTCACGCCATCCGACAATTGTTTTGTCCGTCCCGCGAAAAGCAATATAAGCAGTACCATCCTCCAGGGAATATTTAATTGCCGCAAACTGGCAGTTCTTCTTTTTATCATAGATATCCCTGTAATCCGAAATGCTAATATTGCCAAATCTTTTGGAATTGCTGATTAAATTTAAGAATTCAGGCTTGATTTCCAATAAGCAATTGGAGGTATAGCCTCTGTCCAGCAGCTCCTCCAGTGCTCTTGAAAGCTGCATTTTATTCCCGCACCTGATTTCCGTCCTTATTTTGTAAAAATCAATGTATATCAGCATTGATAGAATTAAATTATCAATATCATTAAAAGGACGTTCCAGCATCGTAAGATCGCCCCTCCATTTAAGATAATTAATAACAGTTCCCATACACTCATTCATTCCCTTCTAATAGTCCCTTCCTCTTTCGTATCTCTCACTCCTTCTAATATTGTTATCAAATTCATTTTGCTTCAAACAAATCATAGATTAATAAAGTAACACCAACGTAAACAAATAATAAGAAAATAAAGAAAGCCCTGGACAGGAAAGCACTATCTTTGCTGCATAAAATTCAGTATGACAAACTAATGAATGACCATTTTAAGGTTGATTTTATGAAGCAGAATGCTTTTCTTTTCCGGAACTTTCTTTCATTCAATTATGATTCGGGTGTCAGAATGTTATGAATATTGGGATTAATTTATGACGCCTGAATCAATTGTAGTTTTAAACTACGAAAATCTAAGAGTCAGAAGAGATTTTATAGAATTATTCCAGCTGAATAAATGCGAAACCATCAAATCAGAAACGTTATCTTTCAACATCAAATAGGATGAAGATAGCTAATTTCGAATATTTTTAAGAATCCAATACCTCACTATGTTTTGTAAAGTTTTTTCTAACTATCACTGCAATAACACTGAGCAGAGCCAATACCGCTGTAAAAATCGCAAACGTTTTTTTCATAATCACTTCACCTTTCTATTACAACTAAATTTTAAAAAGCTTCTTGCTTAATATAAGCCTGTAAAGTAAACTACCGTCTTATGATACATTCTTATATCTTTTTAACGGCAGCAATACTGAAAAGGTACTGCCGTTTCCTGGCGCACTCTTTACTGAGATTTTTCCCCCGCATAGCTTAACTATCCTTTCTACAATAGACAGTCCCAGACCAAACCCTCTAGTTGCATGGGAATCATCACCCTGGTAATATTTTTCAAAGATGTGGTTTACCGTTTCACTGTCCATGCCGGCACCTGTATCCGATATGTTTACGGTAATATAGTATTTGGCAGGGATTATCCGAATAGTGACTGCCCCGTTCTGCGGAGTAAATTTAATGGCATTATTGATAAGATTCATCCACAGCTGGCACATCAGCTCCTCATTGCCAAAATACTTTACATTTGGAAGGGCCATATTCAGTGTAATCTGCTTTTTTTCCAATTCTCTGAATAACAGAATGGTACATTTTTTTATCTGCTCATCAAGGGCAAATCCTTTTTTATCCGTTATTACCTCCTGGGCATCCAGCTTAGACAGGAGTAAGGTGTTTTGTGAAAGTCCCGCCAGCCTCGCGGATTCATCTGCAATGATTTGAAGATATTGCTTTTTCTCTTCCTCCTCGACGTTCTTATCCAGAAGAAGTTCGGCAAATCCTTGTATGGATGTTATCGGCGTTTTGAATTCATGGGAAAAATCATTCATAAAATTCTGCATTTCTATTTTTGTATTCTTTAATTCCTTGACCATCTTATTAAAGTTATCATAAATTTCTTTATACTCACCTGCATTTTCCAAATCAAGCTCAATATCCAGGTTACCTTCCGCAACATGATTAATGGCATCTGAAATTTTTTCCATGCGGGTATATAAGCTATTAAGTATTAAATTAATTGTAAACCCTACCACGGAGCCCATAATAGGAATCATGCCCAGCATATATATCGCATGATTTCTATCCATATCAAACTCCAAAAAGTTAAGCAGCCCAAATGACATAACCGAACTTATTATTACCACTGCATAGAGCCATGTAACCCAGCGAAAAACTCTTATTTTCGAAAAGGAGGTCAGTCCCCTGGATTTCTTCCTGTCTTTCTTCAGCATTCGTGTACCTCTGCCTTGTAACCTAAGCCTCTGATAGTGACGATATCGAATTCATCATAATCCTCAAATTTATTTCTTATTCGGTTTATATGAGTCTTAATAGTCATCTCGTCACTTTCCGTATCATACCCCCATATTTCATCCAGAAGCTGTGACTTTGTAAAAATAATTCCTGGATAGGACAGAAGTTTATAGAGCAGCTCGAACTCTTTTTTCGCCAGTTCTATGGATTCCTTTCCCCTGCTTGCAGTATACGAAGCAGAATCCAGGGTCAGTCCGCCTACTTTTATCATCTTTTCATTGGCTATGTTAGAGCGTCTTAACAATGCCTTAATCCGCCAGAGAAGCTCTTCGTAATTAATTGGCTTTGTCATATAATCGTCTGTTCCTGAAGCAAAGCCTGTTCTTTTATCATCAAAAGCATGCATTGCTGTCAACATAATAACAGGAATGTTCATACCCGCTTCACGCATTTCTCTGACCATACCATAACCATTTAATACCGGCATCTGTACGTCTGCAATAATTAAGTCAATATGCATCCGGTCTAAGACATCAAGTGCCTTCTCTCCATTTTCTGCTTCTGCCACCGTATAATAAGGACTCAGCCTGGCACTGGTGAGAATCCTTGTATTTTTATCGTCTTCCACTATAAGTATCACAGCCAAAATATATTTGCCTCCTACTATTTATTTCATTTTAATATTAACAACAGCAAGGTAAACTGCATGTAAACTTTTGATGGTTATCAATGAAATCCATGAGATATTTCTTTTCAGAGCATATATTTACTGCAAGCTCTACCTTAGCATTTTACCTCTTTAATATTCCTCCGTGTTAATCCAATGTTAAACTTTTGTTAATGTGAAGATTTCCAGGAATTAAATGCTTTTCTCCACAGATGATAAATAGAAATAAAATAAGGCCGGATATATCATTCTTAAAATGATAAAATCCGACCATTATATAAGTATAGTAATTGCATTTGGTGTAAATCACAAAAAAATAAGGCCCCCGGAATACCGGGAACCTTATATTATCATTACTGTTCTACAGAAATGATTTCTTTCTTGTTATAAGAACCACAAGCTTTGCAAACTCTGTGAGGCATCATTAATTCACCGCACTTGCTGCACTTTACTAAATTAGGTGCAGACATTTTCCAGTTTGCCCTACGGCTGTCTCTTCTCGCTTTGGAATGTTTATTCTTCGGACAGATAGCTCCCATGATTACACCTCCTTAAAATTATTGAATATATCTTGGATAACTGACATTCTGGGGTCGAGTGCCTGCTTTTCACAAGAACAGTCACCTTTATTCAAATCAGCACCGCATATCTTGCAAAATCCTTTACAATTCTCGTCGCACAGAACCTTCATGGGAAAGTCTACTAATATTTCGTCATAGACCAGTAAATCTACATCCAGATTATATCCACTAATATAGTTTGTTTCATCCAATTCCTTAATACGTTCCTCCGAATCCTTCATCAAATCCAATTCCTTGGAAAATTCCAGATTAAAAGAGGTTTTTACGTCTTTAAGGCATCTGTTGCACGGAATTAAAAGAGAGGCCTTTATATTGCCTTCCAGCTTTATTCTCCGGTCACCTAAATGGGTTAACTTCAAGTCTACCGGCTCCTTTTCTGCAAAAGGATAGCACAAGCCTTCCATACAAAACTCCTCTGCTTCGATGGGAGCTTGTATGGAAACGACATTGCCTTTGATAGACATAATCTCGGACAAATTAATAAGCATAACAATCTCCTATCATCAAAAATTCGCACTGTTACTATTATAATCAGTGGTATAAACTTTGTCAACGTATATTTTAACTTTTCCGCATATATTTATATAATATGTTTCTTCCTTATCCGTTTTACGCCGGTAACAATGTAACTGTAAGCTTTCCTGCGGTACATTTTTCTTATGCTAACAGTTCAACTGTCTCTCTTGCAATTGCAAGCTCTTCATTAGTCGGAATGATGTATACCTTCACCTTGGAATCAGGAGTAGAAAGCTCTATCTCTTTGCCTCTGGTGTTGTTATTTTCCTCATTAATCTTTACACCCAGATATCCTAAATAGTTCATGGTGCCTTTTCTTACTGCTTTATCATTTTCTCCAAGACCTGCTGTAAATACAATAGCATCCACACCATTCATGGCTGCAACATATGAACCGATGGTTTTAGCTACATGGTAATTGAATACGTCAACTGCCAGGATTGCCTTCTCATTGCCCTCTGCAGTTGCATCCTCCAAGTCTCTGAAATCGCTGGAGATACCGGAAAGGCCAAAAACGCCGGATTTCTTATTTAAAACTTCCATTACCTGGTCAATGTTCATGCCTTCTTTTTTCATAAGGTATTCAATAATAGCAGGATCTATGCTTCCGCTTCTCGTACCCATGATAAGACCTTCAAGAGGGGTAAGTCCCATACTGGTGTCTACTGACTTGCCGTTTAAAACAGCTGTAACGCTGGAGCCGTTTCCAAGGTGGCAGACAATTACCTTTGAATTATTGGGGTCCAGACCTAATAATTCAACTGCTCTTTTTGACACAAAGCTATGGCTGGTTCCATGAAAGCCATATCTTCTGATTTTATAATTTTCATAATATTCATAAGGCAGGCCATATAGATATGCTCTTTGCGGCATTGTCTGATGGAAAGCAGTATCAAATACGGCAACCATAGGTACTCCGGGCATTAAGTGCTGGCAGGCACGGATTCCGATTAAGTTAGCAGGGTTATGAAGAGGTGCCAAATCGTTGCATTCTTCAATTCCGTTAATCACTTCTTCTGTAATAATTGTGGAGGAAGCAAATTTTTCACCGCCGTGTACTACACGGTGACCTACTGCTCCGATTTCATCAAGATGCTTGATAACACCATATTCACTGTTTGTCAGAGCATCCAGTACGTATTGAATGGCAGCCTTATGGTCCTTCATATCTGCATCCATACGAATCTTCTCACCACCTGCCGGGGTATGAACAAGTCTTCCGTCAATTCCGATTCTTTCGCAAATACCTACGGCAAGAGCCTTTTCTGTCACTGAGTCAATTAACTGATACTTTAATGATGAGCTTCCACAATTTACCACTAATATTTTCATACTCGTTCTCCTTTTTTCTGGTCTATGCCTTAGTTAGCAGCAGCCTGAACAGCAGTAATGGCAATAACACCTACGATGTCTTCTGCCGTACAGCCTCTGGATAAATCATTAACCGGTTTTGCAATACCCTGAGTAATAGGACCATAAGCTTCTGCCTTTGCAAGTCTTTGTGTAAGCTTATAACCAATGTTTCCTGCATCCAGATCAGGGAAAATAAGAACATTTGCCTTGCCGGCAATATCACTTCCGGGTGCCTTCTGAGTTCCTACGCTTGGAACAATGGCAGCATCCAGCTGAAATTCACCGTCTATTTTAACTTCCGGATAAGCTTCCTTTGCAAGTCTTGTTGCCTCAACCACCTTGTCCACATCTGCATGCTTTGCACTGCCCTTTGTGGAATGGGAAAGCATGGCAACAACAGGCTCTTCACCAACTAACAGCTTAAAGCTTTTAGCTGAGCTTCCTGCAATAGCAGCCAGTTCTTCTGCATTAGGATTCTGGTTCAATCCGGAATCGGAGAAGATGAAGGTACCATTTGCACCATAATCGCAATCAGGTACGACCATTACGAAGAAAGCAGAAACCAACTTCGTTCCGGGTGCTGTTTTTAAAATCTGAAGAGAAGGTCTTAATACATTGGCTGTTGCATTGATAGCACCGGCTACCATACCATCAGCATCACCGGCTTTAACCATGGTAACACCAAAGGTCAGATAATCCTTTGTAAGTGCTTCCTTTGCTGACTCCGGTGTCATGCCCTTGCTTTTTCTCAATTCAACCAACAAATCAATATAGGTGCTAAGTTTTTCAGTAGTAAAAGGATCTACGATAGCAGCTTTCGATATGTCAAGGCCCTGTGCACCTTTTTCGATATCTTCCTTCCTACCTACCAAAATGATATTAGCAATCTCTTCCTTCAAAATTTTTGCGGCAGCTTCCAGTGTTCTTCTGTCGCTTGTCTCAGGCAGAACAATGGTTTTTTTACTCTGTTTTGCCCTTTCCTTAATAGTGTCAATGAATCCCATTACAAAAATCTCCTTTCGTAACACAACATAAATTCTTTGCATACTCCTGCCCAATTGCATACACCTGCCAGGTATATTATTCCATGGGAAATGAGCTATAACATCTCAGCATACATTATAGACTAAAACTTTTTTCGTTACAAGTAACAATTCCATCATTTTTTTTATTTATTTTAAAGCACTTTTGTACTATTTATGGTATGCTTTTCATTTTTCCCAGTTTTAATGGTGCTTAAACTTGCAGCAGTTAAGATAAAATCAGACATATAGTAACATAGTCCTAGTTTATAATATTTGGTGCTATTTTTCAAATTTTTATTTGTACAGTAATCGCAAGCGGACATGCGATAATGCATTAGAGTGTAAAAGTTCTATCGATATACTTTCGTTTAATTTAAATATTTTCCCCACAAAAAAAGATACTGTTAAGCCTATTGGCTTAACAGTACCTTCGTTGCTAAAAATTGTAGGAGTGAATTTTGTAGCAAATCAGAATTTCCTTAAGTTTTTCACTGACTCTGGAAGTTTAGCCTGGTAACAGAAAAATACGCAAGCAGAATTAGCTGTTTTTTTTGCACTGTCCAAAGCTATCTTTGATACTGCATTTAATACTTTTTTCTCAAGCTGGATTTTCATGACAAACCTCCTATTCAATTGTCTGTGACTTAACTATTACAATCGTTATTATAATTGACATTGCTGTTTATATCAATATATCTTGTCTATTCTACATGTTTTTTGTCTATTCTACGTCATAATAGTATCAATTATATCCATGTTGCAATTTTGTCTACTATTTAATACCCTTCTCCATGCTTCCCGGTAATCAACGAAAGCTTGCCGATTACTGCTGCAATCAGCTCATAAAACAGGCTCAAGGCCAGTATAAAACTAAGAAGTCGCTGATTGACCATAAAGAGAAACAGGGAAAGTATCAGCAGCAAAACAATGGTAAAGCCCGCCTTGCTTTTATAGTATGTCTTCTCTGAATCATCCAAAGGCTTTGTTTTTGCTTCCACCGGAACCAAAAACAGGAGTATGGCCCCTGAAAACATTGCTAAATATATACTGACATTATAATAAGCTGCCGGTATAAATCTCACAGTTAACAGCATTGAAAGAACTACCATGCAGGATACAATATAACAGCCAAGCTTCGAGGCTGCATGATACCCTCCCGAATATTCCCGTAATGGAATAAAGACAATAAGAAATAAAATAAGCTCCGGTATCTTTCCAAGTAAAAGCCCCAGAATGACATAGGATAGCAGGTGCAGCCCCTTCAAAATCGATGTTTCGATTCCAAAACAGTACAGCTCACATTCTCCTGCTTCAATTATTCCTTTTTTAACCAGCTTATTCACCAGACCATTTGCAGCCTTATAAAGCACCAGTATCCCCCCTGATTCATATGTATACAGCTTCATTATAGATGGGTGTCCTACAAAATCAAGTGCTTATGCCTAATCGACAGTTTTTTTGTCTATTCTACATTTCCCTGTGCCTTTTCCCCTTCTTGGATAGAACAATACTTACGTTAAATGTCCCCTCTTCCTTTTGTAAGCTCAAATCCCCGTTATATTTTTCTATTACCGTAATAACATTTGGTATACCTATTCCTTCCTGCGTAAGCCTGCGGCTATGCTCAATTACACTGACACCGGCATGGCCTTCATTCGAATCCTCCATGGTATTTCTGATTGTAATAGCGACCAGGTTGTTAAAAGCCCCCACCTTTAAGTCAATACATCTACTGCCTGTTACATTGGTACAGGCTTCTATTGCATTATCCAAAAGATTGGCAAATATGGTGGTAAGGTCCATGTTATCGATAAAGCTTAAATCAATATCGTCTATCTTACATTGAAATTCAATTTTATGGCTTTCCCCAAGCTTGATCTTATCATTCAGTATAATATTCAGCATGCGGTTTGAAGTGTACTCGTTTAACCGAAATGCATCCAGACGGTTATTGATGGTAATTGCATATTCCCTGGCCGCTTCTGTTTCCTGATGCTTATAAAGCTCCTCGATAGAACGGATATGCCGTTTCACATCATGAATAATGCTTAAGGATTCCCTGTATTGAAGCTCCAGGGCATCGTAATACTGGTACTGCATTTTCGACTGCTGCCCAAACAGCCGGTTCTCATATATCAGACGGTTATTTTCCGATTCATATTCCAGTATATTCAGAAAATAAATATTTATTATGACAATTCCCACACAGGTTATCATTACACAGATAAATTCCGTCTGGTTCTTGATATCCCTCATCTGGACAGAAAGACTGTAAATATTCAATATGCTGAAGGCCGCATAAACAAAGGTAAACAGGTACTGTCTTACAGTCAGATGGCTGATATCCTTCTTCTTGGCAAACCGGATAATTACCATATGGCTGACCAGAATAACAAATACCTGCCCAATAGTCAGATCGTAAAAGCTTTTTAATTTAACGGATTCAATGGTAACATCGGTCAGATGGTAAAAGCCGTGTATTAACGCCATCCCCAGAGATTCGCAGGCACTCATACCTAAAATAAGGATTACTACAAAGAGCAGATTATGTACGAACTTGCCGCTATACATCCTGACAGCCAGAAATCCCGCTGCTGCAAATACTGTAATCAGATTGAGCCACTCATTTCCCAGGGCATTGGCACCGGCAAGTACAAGAACAAACAGGGCTTCATAAAGAACATATACACCCTGCTTATGCTTTTTTTCAAAACACGTCCCCATAAAATCCATTATGATATGTACTGACACAAAGCTTGACAGCAATATACCTACCACATATATTATCTCATTCATTTATACACCCACTGGATACCCAGGCCTACCATCTTCTGCCTGAAGTACTGCCACATGGCACCTTTCCATCATTGAATTTTACATTAAATAAAAATTGCTTTTTAATTTTCACACCTTTTTATAAGTTATTATCCATCTGTCTTTGCAAAAAATCTCTCATTACCCTTTTAAATTCCGAGGACCTCTTCTGGGCAACAGGTATGATATCATTATTTGTCATTACTATTTCATCTTTAAAATAATCCTGCATATGATTTATATTGACTACAAAGCTCTGATGGGGCATAACAAAATCATAAGCTTTTAGCTTTTGTTCCAGTGATGATATGGTTTCGTTCACTACATAATTTCCCCTTTTTGTAACCGCACGTATTTTGCGGTCATTTCTTTCAAAGTAATAAATATCATCCACTGCAAAGCGGATTGTACTTTTGCCGGTATTGATTTCTACCATATCTTTTCTTTTTGTATAAATCTGCTTGTTCTGAGAAATTTTCTCCAGCACCTCATCCAGCTGCTGATAAATGGTTTCCGTCCTGACCGGTTTCTCAAGATACTCAAAGGCATGCACGGATAATGCCTCCTTCGTCAGCCCGATATGACTGGTGATGAAGATAATTTCTACCTGCTTATCCTTCTTTCGGATATTTTTGGCAGCCTCCATACCGTCCATTCCTCCCATCCGGATATCCAGAAAAACGATATCAAAGTTCTCCCAGCCTGTTATGAGCTCCTCCCCGTTCCGAAAGGAAGAAATCCTGAATGAAAGATTTCTTTCTTCTTCATATTGCTTTATGACATTTTCCAATATGCTGAGCTCGTCCAGTTCATCATCGCATAATGCAATTCTAATCATATAATCCCCCCTAACAGTTATCAGCTCTATTATATCAATTACTCTGTGAAAATACATCCCTTTTTGCTGCCGGGCTTCCATTTTTTTCTGTATACAATGCAAAATTTCCTCTTACCGGTATTCGCTCCTTTACATCTTCCCCTTTTTCCTCTATAGTATTTATTATGCTATGCATGGAGGATGCAATGAAAGTTGTAGGATTAATAACCGAATACAATCCCTTTCACAATGGCCACTATCATCATATAACGGAAGCCAGAAGCCTGACAGGCGCTGACTATTGTGTTGTTGTTATGAGCGGCAATTATGTACAAAGAGGGGCCCCGGCCCTTCTGGATAAATACACCAGAGCAAAGATGGCCCTGGCCTGCGGTGCCGATCTGGTGCTGGAGCTTCCCGTCTGCTTTTCCAGTGCAAGCGCCGAATATTTTTCCATGGGAGCTGTCTCCATCCTGGAAAATATAGGTGTCATAGACTACCTGTGCTTTGGAAGTGAGTGCGGCAAAATTGATACTCTGAAAGAAGCCTCCGACATCCTGTTAACGGAACCGCCCTTATTCAAAAAAATATTGAATGAATCCCTGAAGGCAGGTAAGACCTTTCCCCAGGCCAGGATGGAAGCTTTAAGAATGTTTATGCCCCAAGCGGATATTTCCATCTTTTCTTCTCCCAATAATATTCTTGGCATGGAATATATAAAAGCCCTTACCTCACTGAACAGCAGGATTATACCAGTGACCATTCCCAGGATAGCTTCCGGTTACCATAAGGAAGCCCTAAATGAAGGAGTCGATTCCGTCATTAGCAGTGCTACTGCCATTAGGCGGGCTGTCAGAAATAAAACGCCCATAACTGACCTCATAAATCATGTTCCAAAGGAGGTCTTTCCATTACTTAGCAGTACCTATAACAAAACCTGGCCGGTCTTTGAAGAGGATTTCTCCCTTTTGCTCCAGTATAAGCTAATGGCTGAAACAAGTGCCTCCCTTACAAAATATCTGGATGTGACCCCGGACCTGGCTAACAGAATCAAGGGCCTGATGGAGCCGGGCTTCAGCTATGTTGAAGCTGCCAAAGCAATGAAATCAAGGCAATGGACACTCACCCGCATAAACCGCTCTCTTCTTCATATCCTTCTTAATATAACGGAGGATTCCATGAAGCAGTATAAGGCCAACGGTTATGCCCAGTATGGAAGAATCCTTGGAATTAAGAGGACCTCCTCACCACTTTTACGCACAATGGCAAAGAAAAGCAAGCTGCCCCTGATAACAAAGGTAGGCGGTACTGCCAATAAGCTTTCAAAGACAGCCCAATCCATGTTAAATGAAGAGCTCTGCTCCACCGCCCTTTATAACGAAGTGGTGTACAACAAATTCGGCATACTGCCAAAGAGTGAATATAAACAGGGAATCGTCCTGCAGGATTAATTTCTGCCGGACGATTCCCTGTTATTAATTATGTCTTAAATAATAGTTTAAATAATTTATGCCATTAAGCCTTCCATCTCATCAAGAAGCTCCTCAAACAAATCAAGTGCCTGCCTTACAGGCTCCTTGCTGCCCATGTCAACTCCGGCCTTTTTTAAGAGTTCAATAGGGTAATCGGAGTTTCCGCCTGAAAGGAATTTTCCAATATAATCCTCTACCGCACTTTCTCCTTCTTTTAATATCTTTCTTGAGAGGGCAATCGCCGCAGAATAACCTGTCGCATACTGGTAAACATAAAAAGGAGTATAAAAATGCGGTATCCTGGACCACTCAAAGGAAATCTCCTCATCCAGGGCAAGCTCTTCTCCATAATACTGCCTTACCAGCTCTCTGTACTGGGCACTTAAGGTTTCCGCCGTCAAAGCTTCTCCTCTTTGGGTCTTTTCATGAGTCAGCATCTCAAATTCCGCAAACATCGTCTGGCGGTAAAGAGTCGTGCGGAACTGCTCCAGAAAATGATTGATCAGGTATGCCTTCTGCTTTTTATCATCGGTGCGGGACAGCATATATTCCATCAGCAGGGCTTCATTACAGGTGGAAGCCACCTCTGCCACAAAAATCTTGTAATCAGCATAGATTATGGGCTGGGTTTTATTGGAGTAATAGCTGTGCATTGCATGCCCCATCTCATGAGCCAGCGTAAATACATTATCCAGGCTGTTGTTATAATTTAACAGGACATAAGGATGTGTTCCATAGGCTCCCCAGGAATAAGCACCGCTCCTCTTCCCCTGGTTTTCATATACATCAATCCATCTGTCCCTGAAGCCCTCCAGCAGTACCTCCCTGTACTTTTCACCAAGGGGAGCAAGGCCTTTTATGACAAGCTCTTTTGCTTCTTCAAAGGAATATTTGATATCCACATCCTTTACGATAGGGGTATATAAATCATATACATGAAGCTCCTCAAGCTCCATGAGCTTCTTTCTTAAAGCCACGTAGCGGTGCATAAGGGACATCTTTTCATGGACCGTTTCGATGAGATTTTTATATACCTCCACGGGTATGTTGCTGTTATATAATTTCATTGCCATGGTAGAAGGGAATTTTCTTGCCTTGGCATAAAAAGCTTCCTTCTTCACATTGGCACTATAGACGGCTGCCAGTGTATTCTTATTTTTCATATAGGTGGCATAAAGACTCTGAAAGGCTTCTTTTCTAACCCTTCTGTCAGGGCTTTCCAGAAACAGAATAAAACTGCCATGGGTAATTTCCCTCAGCTCTCCATTTTCATCCCTGATAGACGGAAACTTGATATCGGCATTATTAAACATGGAAAATATGGTTTTAGGTGAGGATGCCATATCTCCTGCCAGAGCTAAAAGCTCCTCCATCTCACCGCTTAAAGTATAGGGCTTATTCCGGAGAATTTCATTCAGGGCAAATTCATATTCGGAAAGTCCGGCGGTATTCTTAACAAAGTTAAACAGTACTTCCTCTGGCATGGATAAGATTTCCGCATTTGCAAAGGATACCGCTGATTCATATGCCACGATCAGATTCCCAGCCTGCTCGGAAAATCCCTGATAGATACTATTGCCGGTGTCTTCATGATATTTCTGATTGGCATATACATATACTCTCTGCAGGTGATAGGATAAATCATCCTGAAGCTTTAAAAAATCATAGAGCAGCTTACCTGACTGGCAGAGCTTTCCCTGATAGGCCTTTACTTTCTCTATCTCTTCTTTTGTTCTGATATATTCTTCTTTCCATAACTCATCATTTGCAAATAAATCCTCTATGGACCATTTATACTTTGAATCCATTTCACTACGCTTTTTTAATTTGACCTGTTCCATAAATTTTTGTCCTTTCCTTATATATCTTAGTCCAAGTAACCTTATTATACCATACTATGGCTGTAAAATTATACCTGTTTTTGAGATAATAAATGATTTGCTTTTAAGGTATATACAGCCTCTTCCTAAAATAGATTATAGTAATACTAAAGGAGGTAGATTCGCATCTAACATCATACCATGCTTCATAAATATATGAATAAAAAAAACCTGCCCAAAGCAGGAGTACTGCTCTTTCTTGCATTGATACTTGCCTTTCCGGCTTCTTCCTATCAGGGAGCCAAGAAGGGACTGCTGCTTTGGTTCAACACCCTGCTTCCGACCTTGCTGCCCTTTATGATATTATCAAATTTAATCGTTTATATGCGGATTACTGCCCCCTTGAGCCGGATACTATATCCGGTATTCCACCGAATCTTCCGGGTATCAAAAAACGGGTGCTATCCGGTGCTTATCGGATTCCTCTCAGGAATCCCGGTAGGTGCAAAAACAACGGCGGATATGATGGAACGGGGCGAACTCTCCGCTTCGGAGGGGCAATACCTCCTGGGCCTCTGCAACAATGCCAGCCCCATGTTCATTATGAGCTATATCTCCCTTACACAGCTTAACAAGCCGGATATCCGCTTAATCCTGCTCTTAATCCTCTATTCCTCCGCCCTGGTTTCCGCACTGCTATGGAAAGCCTTAACAGGCAGTAAAAGGAAAGTATCAGCCTTAAGCCTTTCTTCGGAAAACCCGGCACCGGTGGATACCGGCAGCCGCTTTGACTTTAAAAAAGTGGATAAAAGTATAATGGATGCCTTTGATATTATAACCCGTGTGGGAGGCTATGTTATTCTTTTTTCCATATCCGCACAGATTTTTTCAGATATAGGCTCCCATAATGGCTTATTTAAACTGCTGATTCTGGGATTCTTAGAGATTACGACGGGAATAAACAAAATCAGTACCTCCGCCCTTTCCATGGATATGAAAATAGCCCTGATTACAATGATTACGGCATTCGGGGGCTTGTCCGGCATGGCACAAACCAATAGCGTAATCAGCAATACAAGGCTATCCATTCATACATATATGTTTCAAAAGCTGCTGCATATGATTGTTGCTCTTATAATGGCAGCTGTTTATGTATATTTCACTTAATTAATTCCATTCAGGAAAGTATCTTCATCAAAGCCGAATTCTTCGAATTCCTCCTGCGTTACACCTTCCCTGGTCTGTGCCGCTTCCTGTATGGAGCTTTGTACCTCTGCATTTGCCTGCCCGTAATTATCATTGACCAGTTCTCTTTTATTGCTGGCGATTATCTCCAGATTCCCTTTTAGGGTATTTAAAAGGCTGTCGTATTTGGACTTACTGCTCTGGTAAGCATTCTCAAGCACCTGCTCTGCATCTGTCAGCATATCGGCTGTATAAGATAAGGCACCCTGACGGATCTGCAGAGCATCTCCATTGGCTTCATTTACAATGCCTGCTGCCTCTTCCTCTGCTTTCTTTACCAGGGCATCCGCCTGATAATATGCCTGCTGCATGATTTCACTTTCTTCCAGCAGCGAATTGGCTCTCTCTCCTGCTTCTGCCAGGATAGCAGCGGCTTTTTCTTCTGCATCTGCAATAATGGCATCTCTATTTGCAATTATTTTCTGGTATCTTTTAATCTCATCCGGTGTCCGAAGCCGTAATTCATCCAATAAATCATATAATTCATCCTTGGGAACAATTACCTTTGTGGATGACAAAGGCTGCATCCTGCAGCTTTCTACGAACTCGTAGATATCTTCAATTAATTGTTCTATTCTACTAGCACCCATTCTATACTCTCCTTAATTCTTGATATTTATCGTAAATAGACTGAACAATGGGAGCCGGAACAAATTTCTCAATATTGCCTCCATAGCTGGCTATTTCTTTTACCGTACTGGAGCTTAAATAAGCATATTCCACGCTGGTCGTAAGAAATACCGTATCCACAACCGGATTCAATATATGGTTCGTCTGTGCCAGCTGTAGTTCATATTCGAAATCCGTTACCGCCCTTAATCCTCTGAATATTACATTTGCCTCTTTCTCTCTGGCATAGTCCACTAACAGTCCTTGATACTCTTCAATCTGCACGTTGTCTAAATTCCCTGTTGCTGTTCTCAAGAAATCGATGCGTTCTTTTGTAGTAAATAAGGGTGACTTGCTGCTGTTTTTTAAAACACCTATAATTAAGGTATCCACTAATCTGGATGCACGGTTGATGATATCTATGTGCCCCAATGTAACCGGATCAAAGCTGCCCGGATATATCCCAATTCTCATAATATCCCCTTTCCAAGCTGTGCCGGTTCTATAAATATATGCTTATTGGTCTTATAAACTTTTTCTTTTGTAATTTGAAAGGGTGATTCTTTTAAATAATCAAAGTCTGTCTCTTTGGATGCTTCTACTACTATGAGGGTATCACAATATACAATCCCTGAATTTTTCAGTGCATTTAACACCTGCTGCTCATAAAGGTGATTATAGGGAGGATCCATAAAAATAATATCAAATACCTTTCCCTGCACCTCAAGAGCACGGATGGCAGAAACCGCATCCATTAAGAGCAATTGCCCTTTATCGGCAAGCTTTGTGACATTTAGGTTATGCCTTATGCATTCCATGGCATTTTTATTATTTTCTACAAAGACGGCAGAATTGGCGCCTCTGCTTAAGGCTTCAATCCCTATGGCACCGCTTCCGCTGAACAAGTCCAAAAAGTCGCAGTCAGCCAGCCTGTTATTTACCATATTAAACAGTGTCTCTTTGATTCTGTCCGTGGTCGGCCTTGTTTCCAGTCCTTCTACAGTTCTTAACAGTATTCTTTTGGCTTTTCCTGCAATAACTCTCATATAAACTCCTGTAACAAGCACTTCGTTTTCAAATTATAGAATTGTAAAACAGAAAGCGCTAGAATCCACTAAAATATCTATTAATATTTTATATTATTATATTGTTTTGTCAACCCAATTTTACCTCCTAGTACAAGTTTCCTAGGACATCTTTACCCTGTTATTCTACTCCATAATTATAAAATTTTCAATAAATCAATTAAAAAACCAATTATTGGTAGAGGCATATGTTATCAAAAGAAGAAGGGTCCTAAGCCAATTGGCTTAGAGCCCTTCTTCCTACCCTCTATATTACTGCTGACCTGACATTCTCTTTTCCTGCTCGGCTATCATCTTTTTAACCATCATACCACCAACGCTGCCGTTCTGGTAGGAAGTTAAATCTCCGTTATAACCCTGTTTTAAAGGTACACCGATTTCACCGGCTACTTCATACTTAAATTTGTTTAAGGCTTCTTTTGCCTGAGGTACTTCTGCTCTGTTTCTACTTGCCATAATAAACTCCTCCATTTTCTTATTTGTCGCTTCGCTTTTTTGCGGCTTCAAATAATCTTTGTTGTTGTTTGTTACACTATTATTATGTTCCGTAAATTCTGAAATACTCAGGTAAATTATTCAAGTTTGAATTTAATGCCTTAATTATAAACCCATTAATTATAAAACGTAGTTTAAAATTATTTTTATTTTAATATTTCTGCGGCCGCATCCTGCCTAAATGCTGCAAAATAATTTTAAAATTTGCTCTTACTCCGAAACTTTTATTAGAAAAGATTCATAATTTTTATCGTCTCTTTCCGGGTACTCAAGAACAACCGAGCCAAGGCTCTTTACAAAGTCCAGCTTCATTTCAGGGTATTTATCCTGCTCCAGCTTGCCGACATAGACATATTGAATATGGTATTTCTTAATAATATCCTTTGCTGCTCCGGCATCATCAGTGGTATACAGGGTCTTTATATCTTCTATTCTCTCATTTAATACACCGGTATCTCCCCGCCAGAGCCATTCGTGCACATACCAGCCAAGAACCGTGGGAAGTCCAGTTGCCATGGATATCCGTTCGTTATCGGAATAACTGTCCCCATTTGCTTCCAGAACAACCGGAGTGCCGGTTACATTCTTATTAAGCCACTTAACTGTCTCGTAATCATCCGGCATGTTTTTTTCCATAAAGGCAACTGCATCCAGTCCTTTATAATTCTTTGTTTCAAAGATATTCCCATACCAGGCCTTAACGGACACCTCACTGTACCACAGGGTACACAGGAAGAGAATCAGGGTAATAACCGTAAATTTCTTCTGCCAGGTAAAGGCGGGTTTATGAATAAATTTTGTAAAAATAAAACCACTGGCGGTACCAAAGAGGATAAATGCCTGATAGGTCAGTTTAAACATGGTATTGGCTCTTTTATAATCCCCGGTATAGATGTCCTTTATATAGATGACCTCCGGAATCAAGACAAGTCCGATGGCACATAAACCAATGGTTACGGCAAACAGCTCCGATATTGTAAGATTTTTCAAAAAGCCTTTTAAACCTGTATAAGCCTTTTCCTCCCTGTCAGTTAAGGAAGCATCGTTTTCATAAGAAATTTGTGCTTTGAGCTCCCTGTCCCTTCTTCTTTGAAGCATTATCAGCTCGATCAGCAGAGCCAGTACAATAGAAACCGGTAATCCCCATAGGATTATCAATTGATAAATCGGCGTGTGTGTTTCAGCCAGATTGATTTCCGTCGATATCTGGTCAAAATTCAAAGTAAAGGGAAGCGCTGTTATTTCGGAAATTATCAAAACAGCCGCTCCCTGCAGAGCCGTCACGGCATACGCTCTCCTCTTAAAATCATAGAACACCAGGTTAAAGAATAAGATTATGGCACCCGAGACCACAAAATAAATAGGATAATCCCAGAAATTCGTGGTATGGAACACTCCGATAAAAAACCCGATTAATATAATATAAGGATTGATAACCTCCGTTAACAGCTTTGGCTTCTTATCCGGTCCGCAGCCTTCCTCCATCAGCTTCCTGCGCTTTAAAAGCCAGGCAAAGAGTGCGGCTGTTACAGTAAGCACCAGCATGATATTTAATACATGTGCATGCAGGTCACCCAGCACAAAGGAGTAGCTTGGAAACTCATGGATTGTTTTATCATGGGTATCCGGATTGTAGCCAATGTACCTGGTGGAATTGGGAAACCAGTAGTTCTTAAAATCTCCCGTAATTCCAAGGAAGGACCTGAGGCCCGGAACTACCCAGTAAAAAATCACAAAATGAATATTTCCGGCAAGGGATACGCCCGCACCGGATAGTATTCCGGCAAAGGGGGCTTTCCATCTGCTAAAGGATGCCTTATCCTTTAAATATTGCAGGGTCACATTGTAAGCAATGGCATAGGGAAGTACAAATCCAAAAGCTGCCAGAGTCATCAGCATGAGATTATACCCTTCGTTGGCTCTGACAAAGGACAGCTTTGTTAAAAAGGTTGCCAGAAACTGTCCAACGTAATAATAATTAATGGTGCCGCCGGCAAACCACATATCCTTTGGCGGCATATAATCCGCCCTCATCATAGCTGCCATAAACCCAAAATCCATAAACTTCTCAGTACCGCTGGCTTCCGGCTTAAAGCCTCTGATATAGGTCCATACAAGGAAAAACAGAAGAAATAAAAGCTCCTCGGTAAGAACTGCTTTTATATTTTCTTTGCCAAAGGAAATACCTTTTTTCTTCCATCTTGTTAGCACATAAACATTGGCCGCCAGCAAAAGAGCAGCTATTACCACACAGGATAACGATGTAAACTTCAGGATTCTCATAGACGATAGCAGCCATACAAAATATCCTGCAACAGCAATTCCTATAGTTTTAGAAAATAAATACCCTTTATCGTGAAAGCCGTCAAAAATAATTCCGGTGACAGGCATAAATGCCCCACCTAACAGCAGAAGTACGAACCACCATTTAAAAAATGGGGTAAAATCCTTTCCCAGCAGGAAAAACCCGGCCAGGAATACAGCCAATATCAAGATTATTGTAATCGTTATTTTAAGGATATTTCCTATCCCGGTATGTTTTGAATCCATTGCATGCCTGTCCTTCCCATCAGAATTTTTGTCAGCCAATATATTTATTAATAGCTGAGAAGTCCTTAAGTGCCTGTTTGCCGATACGGAATATTTTCTTCATATTAATAGAATTTACTCCTCCCTGCCTTGGACGGAAGGTGATGGGAATATATTTAACCTTTTTCTGCTTTTTCGCATATATCACCGATATTATCACATTGGATAAATTATAATTTTTCGGTATAAGCTTTATATTTTCTTCCAAAACCTTACTTTCCATCAGGCGGAAGGGAGTATTGGCATCCTTCACGGACACATGGAACACCAGCTGCAGCACAAACTTTAAGGTCTTAGTTACAAATACTCTTGAAAACCCATCCTGTCTGCCCTTGCGGTGTCCGATAATCATATCGTACTTTTTCCTGTTCTCCCAGAACTCCCAGAATTCCGACGGTAAGGTCTGTCCGTCCGAATCTGTCTGAAAGATATAATCTGCGCCTTCCTTTATGGCATAATGATAACCGTAAAGAATGGTGGCACCATGTCCGCCGTTTGGCTTGGTAAGAGGAATAAAAGCCTCTTTGCCCTCAGCAGCCTTCTGCATCATCTGAAAGGTTCCATCCTTGCTGCCATCATCGATGATAACCAGTCTACTGCCATTTCCTGCCTTTTCTGCTACCTGATACCATTCATTAAGGACCCTTTCTATATTCTCTTCTTCGTTATAAGCTGGTATGATGATATACAGTTTATCCACGAAAACCTCCTTTGAAGGCATTCAATACACGCCTTACCACACCGTCCATATTATAATAACGATACTCCGCAAGCCTTCCAAGGAAAACAACCTTCTCTTCCTTTTCAATCTCTGCCTGGTAAAGCTTAAACTGCTGCTGGTATTCTTTAGTAGGGAAAGGATAATAAGGCTCGCCCTCGCTGGTGGGGAATTCTTTTAAAATAGTGGTTTTTTTATGTTCCTGTCCTGTAAGTTTTTTGAATTCCGTAATTCTTGTAAAGTCGTAGTCATTGGGATAGTTGACCACCGGCGCTTCCTGATATTCTTCCCTGGAATAGGTCTCAAACTGAAATTCAAGGCTTCTGTAAGCCATCTTCCCATGTTTATAATCATAGAAATAATCCGTCGGGCCGGTATAGATTAATTTATCATATTCCAAGTCCCTGATAATTTCTTTATAATCCGTATTCAATAATATCTTTATTTTCTTATTCCGGGTCATGTTTTCACACAGCTTTGTGTAGCCATATTTGGGCATTCCCTGATATTTGTCGCTAAAATACCTGGTATCCCTGTTTGCCCTGATAGGAATTCTTGAAATAACAGCGGTATCCAGCTCAGCCGGGTCAACTCCCCACTGCTTTCTTGTGTAATTCTCAAATATTTTCTTATAGATGTCTTCTCCAACCTTGCTAAGCGCCACATCCTTGCTGGTGCGGATTTCATCCACAGACACAGCCTGCTTCGCCAAAAATTCCTCCACCTCAAAGCAGCTTAAATTCAGGTTATACATCTTATTGATTGTCTCAACCGTAATGGGCATGGGTATCAGATTCCCGTCCACATAAGTCAGGACCCTGTGCCAGAAATGGTACCAGGGAGTAAACTGGCTTAAATAATCATAAACTTCCTTATCATTTGTATGAAAAATATGGGGTCCGTAATTGTGGATCAGGATACCTTCTTCATTATAGGAATCATATACATTTCCTCCAATATGGTTTCGCTTCTCAATTACCAGAACCTCTTCATCCAGCACTTCTGCTATTCGCTCAGCGGCTGTCAGACCTGCCAGCCCTGCTCCTACTACGACGTATTTATACCTCATACGCTTCTCCTTTAATTTTCCTTATTTATACACTAACAACCATGCCTTCCCAGTACGCGCCGCAATATTGAGCCGAGGATTTCACAGGCACTTGTGTGAAAATTGCTTTTTAATTTTCACACTAACACCCATGCCTTCCCAACGCGCCGCAAGATTGAGCCGAGGATTTCGCAGGCACTTGTGTGAAAATTGCTTTTTAATTTTCACATTAACAACCATGCCTTCCCAACGCGCCGCAAGATTGGGCCGAGGATTTCGCAGGCACTTGTGTGAAAATTGCTTTTTAATTTTCACACTACGTCCAAAAGATTAATTACGGCTACCTGCTCCTTTGTAGGCTTGTCCAGGACAGCCAGACGGTTTGCCTGGTTTATCAGTATCTTTTCAAATATATTACGTATTCCTCTGGCGTTGCCAAATTCCTTTGTTTTCTCTGCATCCATAGCAGCTAAATACTCCGTTATGTGCTCTATGGCCTCCTCTTCTACCGTAAGGCCGGCCTTTCCGGCCATGCTCAAAAGAATCTCTGTCAATTCCTTCGCCGTATAATCCGGAAATTCAATAAAACGGTTAAACCTCGAGATAAGTCCTGTGTTGGACTTTAAGAAGGATTTCATTTCCTCCTTATATCCCGCAACGATGACCACCAGATTATCCCTGTTATCTTCCATAAGCTTCACCAGGGCGTCCACCGCTTCCTTTCCGAAATCCCCGGAAAGGTTATCTCCTGCCAAAGAGTAGGCTTCGTCAATAAACAATACTCCACCTAAGGCTTCTTCTACCACTTCCTTGACCTTAAGGGCTGTTTGCCCGACATAGCCTGCCACAAGGCCGCTTCTGTCAGTCTCTACCAGGTTTCCCTTGCTTAAGATTCCAAGCTCTTTATAGATGGCTGCTACAAGCCTTGCCACTGTTGTCTTTCCGGTTCCTGGATTCCCCGTATATACCATGTGATAGGATATATTCATGGCAGGCATACCGTATTCTTCTCTGATTTTCTTTACTTTAATCAGGTTAATCAAAGAATTGATTTCCTTCTTTACCTCATCAAGTCCTATCAAAGCATCCAGTTCCGACAGCAGTTCCTTTAAACCATCCTTTTCGGTCTCAGCGTCAGTGTGTGCACTACCAGCTGTCAGCTCCTGCTTTTCTGCCACGGCACTTTTTTGGCTCTTAGGCGTATGGCTCTCTTTTGAGCCGCCCCTGTCATTATGCGTTCTGTCTTCCCCTGCCATTCTATGGGAGGTCTTTAAAAATAAGGGCGTTGTGCTGAATTCCTCACTGTTGATCTTCCGGAAAACCTCCCTTTCGCCCATACGGTAAATATAGGTATCTCCGCTGTTATAAAAAACATTCACCTTTTTATAATATGCCATAAGATAGGAAGCCGTATCCCTGTTTCTTGCCTGGCAAAGGTCTGTCAGGGCAAGAAGTATGTTAAACAGGGCATCCATAAAAGTCGCCGCCATGCAATCCTTCTTCTCCAGATCATATAAATTGCACAGCTGAAGAAGGATGGGCGGTGAATTCACAATCCTGTCCGCAGCTTCCCTGATGCCTTCAAAGGATATATTTTCCTTTTCTATGCCAAGGATGTCAGTCTTTGTAATATCCAGGATAAACTCCATGTCTTCCCTGTGATAAGTCTTGCAGAACAGACTGAGTGACACACACAGGGCCTGAACATAGAGGGCAAGCATGTCTTCAACGCTTTTATGGATGACGCTTTCAGGGGTCTCCCAATAACCTTCCTCCGATAGTACGAGGGATAGGTCATTTAATTTATCATAATTCTCATGTCCGATACAGTATAGGGTTTCCTTAGAATAACTGCTTTGCATATGCCCTCCCTGCTGCTTTCCATTCTGTACAGGTAAATGTTAGAAATATTATACAATATACAAATTAAAATAAAAAGAGAAAAGTAAAACAGCTTCGTAAAATAATTATAAAGTCCCACCCTTAAATTCCACGATTTTCAATTTAAGCTCCGGCGATTTCAAAAAGATAGCCTCAAGCTCTTCTTTTGTCAGCTTCTTTGCCGCCTCATTGGCCTCCATCAGCACCTTTGCATCCTGATAGATATCTCCCAGCTTAAATTCCATCTCACCACTTTGACGTATGCCGAACATATCTCCCGGGCCTCTCAGCTTTAAATCTTCTCCGGCAATATAAAAGCCGTCGTTGGACTGGTTCATGATTTCAAGCCGCTTCCTGATATCCTTCCCCTCCCTGCCGCACACCAGTATACAGTAGGATTGATACTTCCCTCTTCCGACTCTGCCCCTTAACTGGTGAAGCTGTGCCAGGCCAAAACGTTCTGCATTTTCAATCATCATAACGGTGGCATTGGGAACGTTTACACCGACCTCCACTACCGTGGTTGAGACCAGCACCTGTATTTCTCCTTTAGAAAACCGCTCCATTATATCATTCTTTTCCTGAGGCTTCATTTTACCGTGGAGATATTCCACATGGGCAAAGGGCAGTGCTTCCTTTAGCTTTTCCGTGTATTCTATTACATTTTCCGCCTCTATTACTTCGCTTTCCTCCACCATGGGGCAGATAACATAAGCCTGGCGACCTTCCTCCAGCTGCTTTCCAATAAAACGGTAGGCAGTACTCCGGTATCCGGTATCAACCACACAGTTTTTAATCGGAAGTCTTCCTGCCGGAAGTTCGTCTACCAGGGAAATATCCAGATCTCCATAGAGTATGATTGCCAGGGTTCTCGGAATTGGAGTGGCGCTCATAACCAGGACATGGGGATGCTCTCCCTTACCGGAGAGCATCTCCCTTTGCCTTACTCCAAAACGGTGCTGTTCATCCGTTACAACAAGGGCAAGCTTCCGGTACTCCACCTTTTCCTGAATAAGTGCATGGGTTCCTATAATAATCTGCACCTCTCCTTTTTTTATTCTTTCATATACCCCTCTTTTAGCGGCTGCCGTCATGGAACCGGTAAGCAGGACTGTCTGAATCCCAAACTCCAGAAAAGCATCACTGATTGTCTCATAGTGCTGCTGGGCAAGGACTTCCGTTGGCACCATCAGACATCCCTGATAGCCGTTCAATGCAGTTAACAGTAAGGATAGAGCCGCAAGGACCGTCTTTCCGGAACCCACATCTCCCTGAACCAATCGGTTCATGGTATGCTCTGACTTCATGTCCTTCCTGATTTCTTCCCAGGCCCTTCTCTGGGCTCCTGTTAAATCATAGGGAAGACTGTTTTCGTAATCTCCGCAGCCCTGCCTGTCCTCCAGCACAAAGTTGTTCTTCCAGCTTTTTTTGCTTTCCTTAAGATAAGACAACGCCAGGGTGAACTGGAAGAATTCATCAAAAACAAGCCGCCTTCTTGCCTGGGCAAGCAGCTCCTTATCCTTTGGAAAATGCAGTTCCAAAAGGGCATTCTTACTGTTCATCAGCTTATATTCTTTTATAACAGCTTTGGGAAGGTAATCCTCCGCCATCTCTGCCTCTCCCATAGCTGTTTTTATTGCTTTTGTCAGAAGATTATTGGTAATTCCTTCTGTCAGAGGGTAAATGGGCTGAAGAATATTCATTTTTCTTTGGTATTCCTCTCTGGTGTAGATTTCCGGCTGCTCAATTACCAGCGCCCCATTCTTACGCGCAGCTTTTCCCCGGAAGATATAATGATAGCCTGACATAAGCCTGTTCTTTAAAAAGGGCATATTGAACCAGCTAAGACTCAGGCTTCCGCTTACATCCTTCACCCGGATAGTGATAATCTTTAAATTTCTTACCTGCTTTACAAGGGGCGAGGTGATAATGGAGGCTTCTATGGCTGCCTTTTCCCCCTCCTTTACGGAAGTTATGGGAACCGGCGGCTCATAGGTATCATACCCTCTTGGATAATGTCTGACCAAATCCGATACGGTAAAAATAAGTAATTTATTCAGCGCTTTTTCTGTTTTTGCACCTATGCCCTTTACCTCTGTTACAGAATCTGTAAGCTTTAATTCCTTCATGATAACCTCTTTCCTGCCGGGAAGCAGAGTCATAAAAAGGTCCTCTCCGCTAATAAGAGTGACTGCACAGCCTTTCTCCTCCAGCTTCAAGAACCTTATTTTATCTATTCAATCTATTCTACTGACAGAACGTAATAATAAATCGGCTGGCCGCCATAATGGATTTCAACCTCTGTCTCAGGGAACTTTTCTCTGACGCGTTCCGCCAGAGCATTGGCAGTATCCTCTGTTATCTCTTCTCCGTAATATAAACTGATTAGTTCAGAATCCTCATCCGTAAGGCCGCATACCAGTTCATAGGTCGTTTCTCCGATATCAGAGCCTACGGAAAGTATGGTCTTCTCATCCAGTCCCATGATGTTGCCCTGCTTGATTTCCTTACCGTCTATATTGGTATCCCTGACTGCATAGGTAACCTGACCGCTCTTAACCTTTTTCATCTCAGCAGTCATTCTGGCTTCGTTTTCCTCTGCGGTCTTATCGTGCACATAATTGATTATGGCCGTAATTCCCTGAGGAACAGTCTTTGTAGGAATGACTACGATATTCTTATCCTGAGTAAGCTCTTTAGCCTGATTAGCCGCCAGAATGATATTACTGTTATTGGGCAGGATAAAAATAGTATCCGCATTTACTTCCTCAATAGCATTCAGCATATCTTCCGTACTGGGATTCATGGTCTGCCCTCCGGCTATGATATAATCCACTCCCAGCCCTTTAAAGATTTCATTGATTCCTTCTCCTATGGATACGGAAATGAACCCTACATCCTTTTTCGGCTTTTCCTTTACCTGTTCTTTTGCTTTCTTTTCCTCTGCCTGCTGTCTGGCAAGATTTTCAGCATCCTTAATCAGTCTTTCATGATGCTCTTCCCTCATGTTGTCAATCTTCATTCTGGAAAGTGAACCAAAGGTCAACGCTTTCTGAATGGCAAGTCCAGGGTCATTCGTATGTACATGAACCTTGACAATGTCATCATCAGATACTACTACAAGGGAATCACCGATAGATTCCAGATAGGCTTTAAATTGTGAATCCGTTTTTTCGTTATATTCCTTCTCCAGCATAATAATAAATTCCGTACAGTAACCGAATTTAATATTTGCCGTATCAATATTCTCTCTGTTCACTGCTGTTCCGGATTGACCTCCCTGGGCAGTCTTTGCTCCTTCCGTTCCATTAGGAATACTGCTTCCTTCCTGAACGCGGTCAAAATCCACTTCTTTGCCAAGAAGTGCATCATAAGCTCCTTTTACGATTTCGAGAAGTCCCTGGCCGCCGGAGTCTACCACGCCAGCTTCCTTCAGCACAGGTAAAAGATCAGGTGTCTGTTCCAGTACTTCCTCCATGTGCTTTATTATCTCATAACAGAAATAGACAAGATCCTTTGTCTCGGCAGCAAGGCTTGCCGCCTTTTCCGCACCGCCTCTTGCAACGGTAAGGATTGTTCCTTCCTTGGGCTTCATTACAGCCTTATATGCGGTTTCCACAGCTTTTTGGAAAGCAGCGGATAAAGCCAGGGTATCCAGTACCTGGTATTCCTTAATTTCCTTACAGAAGCCTCTTAAAAGCTGGGAAAGAATAACGCCTGAATTTCCTCTGGCTCCTCTCAGGGAACCGCCTGATATTGCTTTTGAGAGCCCCTCCATGGTGGGATTTTCCATCTGGTTCACTTCACGGGCCGCTGACATAATAGTTAGTGTCATATTAGTACCTGTATCACCGTCCGGTACAGGAAAAACATTCAATTCATTAATATATTCTTTTTTGGATTCAATGCTTTTTGCTCCCGATAAAAACATCTTCCGGAGCATACCAGCATCTATAGTATTTATAACCACAAATCTATTCCTCCTTAACAGTAATTCTTCTGCTAGTCAATGACTCTTACGCCTTCGACAAAAATATTAATTTTAGTGACTTCCATACCGGTAAATTCTTCTACCTTATACTTGACATTACTGATTAAGTTCTCTGCTACAGCCGAGATACTTACTCCATATGCAACAATGATATGCAAATCAATAATTATTTTATTATCTTCCAGCAAAATGTTCACACCATGCTTCAGACTTTCCCGCATAAGAAGTTTAACAAGGCCGTCTTTCATATTGACCGATGCCATGCCCACAACGCCAAAACACTCAACCGCTGATGAACCTGCATATTTGGCCAGCACATCGTTATCTATCGATACTTCACCAATTTTTGTATTCATGTGTCCCTTCATAGGAATCCTCCATTCTATTAATATTAACTATGACGAATCTACGCGCAAGGTAAAGGCGGTATTATTAACGTCTCTAGGTTTCCATTCCTTTCTATTATAACCTTTTTTTATAGAAAATGGAATACTAATTTTATTCATAAGGCATTATGTATGCTCTTTTATAGTATTCCATAAATTTTTCCATTTATAAGCCCATTTTAATAGTAAGAAAAAATAATCTGCATATATTGTTTAATAAGAAACTATCTGACATTATTTACCACTTTAATTTCTTACTTTACTGAAAATGAGGTCTGCCTATGAAAAGAATGATTGGTTTTATCCTTTTCTGGATAGCTATCGGTATGACAATTATGCTGTTTATCACAAACGGAGTGCTTGCCATATTGATTATTATCCTTCTTCTTATCCTTGGATATAATTTATTTGCCTGCTAACTTCCGCCAGGCATAATAATAGACGAAAAATAAGCCCGCTGTTTCAACAGCAGGCTTATTCTTCAATGCCATTATGTATCTTCGCACAAAAAATCAGGACCATCGTGTTACCGATGGCCTTGATTATAAATAATTATGCACGTTCCACTTTACCTGATCTAAGACATGAAGTACATACATAAGTTTTCTTTGCTGCACCGTTAACCAGAATCTTAACAGACTTCACATTTGCCTTCCACATCTTATTTGATCTTCTATGAGAATGACTCACAGCATTTCCAAAGTGAGCACTTTTTTCACAAATTGCACATTTAGCCATTAAAAGCACCTCCCTAGGTATAATCTAAGTCTTTCGACCTGCAAACAAAACCATTTTAACAGATGAACCGGCATATTGCAAGAGAAATTTTATAATATATTAATTATTCACTTTGGCCTGACTGTCTTTTTAAAGCTTCATCCACCTTATCGGATACATCCTCCGGCTTTTCCGCCTTATCCTTCTTGAACTTATTCAGTACATCCGGTACCATATCCAGTAACTTTGTGACACTATCCTGATTCTTTACATTTACAAGGCGGGCAGAACCGTTCTGAATCACCAGTACTGCGCTTGGGGTTATCTTTCCGCCCATACCGCCGCCTGCATTACTTTTACTGGTATCCTTTGCAAATGCACCGGCAGCAACGCCAAAGCTTACATCTACCAGGGGCAGGATGACCGTTCCATCCTCAAATTTTACTGCATCACCCACAACAGTTTTTGTAGTAATAAAATTATCCATTCCTTTAAACAATGACTCTACGGTGTTATTAAAGTTGTTATCTGCCATTAGAATTCCTCCTTCAAGGTTTGAAAGTTTTTAATGAGAGCCCTTATATCACGGTTTCGAATTACTTTAATTCCAAGTATAAGTAGAATAATTCCGCGTATTCTTCCTTTGCAATAGAAGTTTCCCTTTAATACCTCATTTTCAAAATCAGGTATTATCTGTACGGAATCTTTGTATATTCCCATAAAGGCGGCTGCCACACCCAGAAGCTGCCCCGTTGAGCAGGGATCTCCTGTTCCGAATTCGATATAAGCCTTGACTTTCCTTGGCCCCATATGCTTCAGCAAGCCCTTTATTCTCTCAAATCCATATTTTAGTCCAAGCTTATTTGTTTCATTCTGAAAAAACCTTTTAATCAAATTATATTTATCATAGATATTAGAAAGGCTAAGACTGAGATTTTTTACTTTTTCCTTCACACTTTCAAAGAAGGCTTTCAGTTTATTCCACAGATTTTTTATCCGTCTTCCGATTTTTCTTATAAAACGAAAGCTTCCTTCCGTGGAGCCATCAGGTTCTTTCACATCAACAGATATCTCCTCCTGAAGGACCTGCTGCTCTTTTTCCCTGGCCTTTTCGTTGTTCTCCATACCGGGAACTGCTTCGGCTGCCGCTTTTGTTATCCTCACAGCTTCTGCCCTTTTAATGGATTCTGATTTCTCTTCCGTATTGATGGATACTGATTTTTCTATTGTGTGGATATCCGGAGCTGCTTTTATGTCAGCTGTCAGGTCAGCCTCTTTTCTCTTTTCGGCCTGCAGGACAGCATCTGTCATTGGGGCTGTCTCCGGTTCCGTTATAGCCTTCGCTTCAGGTATGGACAGCTGTCCCTCTTCTGCTTTTCTCTTAGCCTTCGTTTTCTCTTTTTTTCCTTTTGCCAGGGACAGTTCACCGTTCTCTGTCCTTTTCCCGGATTCCCGGCCCTTTTTGCCTCTTAGAGAAAACACTCTTTTCTTTTTTTCGGAAGCTTTTTCTTCTTTCTCTTCTTCCTTTTTCGAGCTGTCAAATAATATTTTCCCAAAAATTTTTAATCTCATTCGGAAATTCCCCTGGAGATCACTTTCTTCTTCCAGAATTTCAGTAACATCCGAAATTTCTATATCTTCTCTGCCGTATTCCGCCGTAAAGCTCACTATTCTTAGAAGCCATGTAAATCTTGCCGCTGCCTTGAAATCCTCTTCATATTCTGCATTCAGCTTATAACGAATGGGCACAAACAATGCAATTAAAATAAGTGCAATAAGTAATCCCAGTACAGAAGCAAGAATTATACCTATTATTTTTAAAACTATGAAAACAATGTGGATCATAGATTCCCGGATCCTCCTGTAAAAACTCTATTGGCACTTAAAAGTTAAAAATATTCCCTTACTAAAAAGCCACCGGTCTCCCTGTATATTTCTTCCATCATGCCTCGAACCAGCTCTCTTGCTTCGCTTTTGGAACCGGCAAGCCCGATAATATACATTTCCTTTTTTTGATAATAAGGAAAACTCAGCTCGTTGGCATCTATTATATCCAGCAGATTATCGGGATTGGAAGCATAGGTGATGCAAAAAACCGCAAAGGTCAGCTTTCCGTTTTCCACGGACTTCATAACCTTTTTCTTTCTGCTTTCAATGCTTTCTCCCAAATAGAGCTTGTCCGCCCATCTTATCATAACGTCCTCTTCCTCAATATCAAATCTTATTCTCTTTATTCCCCTTAAACACTCACTGGTTTTTATTGGAATATTTCGCCTGACGTGTACATTATACCACAGATGGAATGGAAAAATACAGACTAATTATCAAAAAATGACTGTATAATATGAATACAGGCAGTCTTTTCGGCCTGGTCCTGGCATTGCTCCAGGCTGCTTTCTATATATTCTTTCATTTCAGACTGGTTCTTAAAGAATACCGGGAGCTTTGACAGGGTATTTGCCATAATTGCCCTTGTTACCGCCCTCTCACTTTCTGAAAAGAGACTGGATAGCTCGTTTAATACCTCTTCCTGGGTTTTTGTGATATCCTCTTCCTGTACTTTCTCTTCCTTGTCCGCCTTCTCCAGGTCAATAAATAAGCTGCTGGAAAGAAGCTTTTCCGATAACAGCACGCTGTTAAATACCGGTCCAAGCATCAGGCCTTCAATAAGGTCCCCATACCGTCCTTTAACTTCCGGAAGATAAGCCTCAAGCTTACTTAATTCTTCTATCAATGTCTCCTGTTTTCCTTCCGTATAGGACAGCTTCTCCTCCATTTCCTCGCCGAGGGGTTCAACTCCTCTGGCAAGGAATTTATTGTTTACCCCACCTATGATATCCCTTAATTTATCCATATCCTGAGGGAGAATCAGATACTTCATTTCTCCCTTTAAATTCTCAAGCTTATATCCGCCTTCCATATAAATATAAGGAGAGGATAACAGCATGACATACAGGTCATTGATACATTCCTGCAAGCCAAAGTAAAAATCCACTCTTGTATTAATATATACGGCAGATACTTCTAAGAGCTTTGTAAGCTCTTCGTAACGCTCTTTTGTAATTTCCTTGTATTTCTCACCTGCAAATTCCTTTCTCAGGTTAAGAAGATAAGGATATTCCTTCATTTCCTCCGTACCATAGAGCATGGAACAGGTCTTAATCATATAGAGAAAGCTGTCAAGAGCACTTTTATCCCCGTCCTTATAAAGGGAAATACTGCTCTTTAGCAGTTCGAAATATCTCTGTTTTGTCATTCTTATGGGAAGCTGTCCCAGCACCTCTTTGATTTTACCGTTGACCACCACATTATCCTGAGTATCAAAAATATAAGCCATGGCACTTTGTACAAACTCTTCCGCAGAAGGTTCTTTCTCCGCCTCCTTGAATCTGTGTTCAATACGGTTCAGGACATATTCATATACCTGAAAAATATCCGTATAGGCTGTAAGAACCTGCATTTTCTGAATGCAGCTGTTACGGAGGGTATGTAATCTGGCGATTCCCTCCTCCGTCTTGCTTCCGGCCTCTCCGCCCAGAAAATATTCCTTCAGCAGCAGGTTAAATTCCTCTAAGAGACCATCCTCTTCCCATCCATTCGGAAAGGTCTCCGTATAATACTCATAAAAGGTATAGTAATGTATGGTAAATTTAACCTCCGCATATTGACTGTAAAGGTTAATAAGCTGGTTGATAAAAACCGGCAGGCTCCTGTCAAGCTCCTGTCCTTTTTCAATATCCATGCATACTGCCCTTAAATGCTTATTCATAACAAAGGTTCCTCCTAAAATCAATTATTCCTGTTTTTCATTATCCATTCCAAGACACTTTGAATCTTTTCATCCCAATATTTCCACTGATGATCGCCCGGTGATTCTTCATAGGTCAGCTCGTAACCAAGCTTCGTAAGATGCTCCTTCATATGCACATTCTGCTCATAGAGAAAATCCTCCGTACCGCACCACATGTAGAGCTTCGGGAGAGGCTTACCGGATTCTTTTAATCTGGCTGCTTCTGCAAATAAATCGTTGGAGCCATTCTCTACCTTATCAAGGTCTCCAAAGACACTCTGCCAGTAGCGCTTTTCTTCTTCTGTTTTACCCCATCCGCTGACAGTTGCCACATCCAGGCCTCCTGAAAGGGACGCAGCCATACCGAATGTTTCAGATGCTGAAAGTCCAAGCTTCATGGCGCCATAACCGCCCATAGACAATCCTGCTGCAAAGGTATCCTCTCTTCGGTCGGATAAATTCGCAAAGAAGGAACGGCAGATTTCAGGCAGTTCCTTTGAGATAAAGGTCCAATAGCGGTTGCCCCATGCCATATCGGTATACCAGCCAAGATGGGTCGTGGGCATGACAACAGCTATTCCCAAATCACTTACATAACGTTCGATTGAAGTTCTTCTCTGCCAGATAGTATGGTCATCGCTCATTCCGTGAAGCAGATACAGGGTGGGGATTTTTCCTTTATTTCCTTTTCCCTCCATACCAATCTGTCCCTTTGTCTGCTGAGGCAGAATAACATCCATCTGCATACACATTCCAAGTACATCGGAAAAAAAATCCACATGCAATAACGCCATAATTTCCTCCATTTCTAAGAAAACAGACAGATATTTCAGTTCCTGCCTCATATCTGCCTGTCTCATTTTTATTTATAATTTAATGATTGTCATTTCCCGGTTTCTTAACATGTTCATGGGTAAATAAATGATCCATGCAATACTCATAATTTCCGTCACATTTGGAACAGAACCTGAATTCCAGATTCTCATCGTCAAGCTCCGTTCTTCCGCAGACTGCACATTTATGGCGGGTAACCTGCCTTCTTCCGTTGAAGTCCACTACATTGCTGCCCTTCTCACCGCTTTTCACCTGACTCTTGAACTGCCTCTTCCGCTTGACCTCATTGGGTGAAAACCTTTTGTAATTTCTGCCGGAAAAGAAATATAACAGGAAATTGCCAAGAGCCAAAACAATTGCAACAGCCAGGAAATACTCACCGGCAGCAATTGCCTGCACTAACTGCAGTCCGATAAAAGCCGCATCCAAATAAGCCAGGTACTTGATCTTGATAGGTATTATGAAGAAAAAAAGCACCTGTGTATTCGGGTACAGGGTGGCAAAAGCCAGGAACATGGCATAATTGATATAATCCATGCCAAGAGGCACACTGACACCTGTAACCAGATAGTTTACAACCACCGCCAGTACATTTAACAGCAGGCCGCTGAGATAATACAGGTTGAAGCGAAATGCCCCCCAGGTATTCTCCAGTGCCGAGCCAATCATATAATAAAAATAGATACCGATAGCAGCAAATAACAGGTTACCAAACTGCGGCTGAATTAAAAAGGTAACGATTCTCCATACCTGTCCCTGGAGCAGCTTTTGAATATCAAGCATCAGATATTCCTGATAGAACTGGGGATTTATCTGATTGACTATAAAACCTGTAGCATAGAGAATGGACACATAGAGCATCAGGTTATGGATTGCATATCTGCCGAACTTGCGTTCCAGCTTATTCAAAAAATTCATTCATTCACATCCCTTTAATTATTCCTAAAACAAATCTTTCTTACGGAATACCATAGCAATAACAGAGGTCACAAGAAGGGTAATAATAATAATAGTAACAAATCCATAGGACTTATTCAAAAAAGGCATCCCGCCTACATTCATTCCGAAAAAGCTTGCAATCATGGTGGGAACTGACATTACAATGGTGACCGTTGCTAAAAATTTCATTACGATATTCAGATTATTGGATATTACGGAAGCAAAAGCATCCATGGTTCCGCTTAAAATCCCGCTGTATATATTAGCCATCTCAATAGCCTGCTTATTCTCTATGATGACATCCTCCAGCAGCTCCGTATCCTCCGGATATTGCTTGATAGTGTCTATCTTGAGCATTTTTTCCAATACTACTTCATTGGACCGCAGGGAAGTAGTAAAGTACACGAGACTTTTTTCCAGTTCCAAAAGGTCAATCAATTCGCTGTTCTTTGTTGAAATGTGCAATTTATGTTCTATCTGTTCACTTCTTCTGTCAATAATCCTTAAGTACTGTAAGAATACTGAAGCATTTTTATACAGAATCTGAAGTATGAACCTTGTTTTCTTAAAGGTATAAAAATCTCTTACCCTGCCGTCCATGAAGCCTTTTAAAACCTTGGTTTCTTCCAGGCATACCGTAATAATCATATCTTTTGCTACTATTATAGCAAGTGGTATTGTAACATACCTGTCCTTATCATTTCTCTCTTCCATCGTGGGGATGTCCACTAAAATCAGGGTATAATCATCCTCCACTTCAATTCTTGAGCGTTCCTCTTCATCCAAAGGCGCTCTTAAGTGGTCAATGTCAATATGGCATCTCTCCGATATTTCCAGCAACTCCGTTGCTGATGGGTCTGTCATAACCACCCAGCATCCTGTCTCAATGCTATCAAGATAATGTATTCCGTCCTCAAATGTCTTTAAAATCTCAATCATGATACACTCCTTCTACTGCACAGCAAAGCAGAAGAAGTTATAGACCTAAACTGCCCCGTACAGTGCGTTATTTTGTTTTAATCGTCGGTACTTACAACTGGGTCCCGCTTCCATACGGTGTTTACGTCCTTTCTCTAAAATTGATACCATTGGCATCCTTTGTTTATTGTCATTTGGTGTCCACTACATTATATGTTTTCTCATATTTAATGTCAAATAAAAATCTTGAAAAGAAAGGTGAAATTTTTATGAAGACCACAAAACAGGTACCGGGATATCCCTCAATAATTCTAACTGTATCAGGAGATATTCCTATGATTGGTATTTTAAGCTGAAATTATGTATGAAAAAAATACAGGGTGGAGAATATGCAGGTTTCATTCAAAGAAGGTGTTTTTCCTTCACACCTTCTTTGAATGAAACCTGCATTATTCAGCACCTTCTGCCAAAGTATAGAGGCCCTTATACAATATCATTGGGAATATTAAGCGTAGTTCCCGGTAAAAGCATGATGGAATTTAAACCGTTATTCCTGATGATATCCTCAATGTCTATTCCAAATTTATCTAAAATTGATTGTATGGAATCGCCTTCCTCCACCATATACTCAAATACATTCTCCTGAGTGGCACCCTCAACAACCGGAATACAGATTTCATCGCCTACCTGAAGATTATATATGTCTACAAAGGGATTTAGTCTTAAAATCAGAGGCAGCGGGACATTATACTCTCTGCTGATGCTATAGAGGGAATCCCCCTGCCCGATTACATAATTCATACAACTGTATTCTCTGAAATTTGTGCTCATTCCTTTCACGTTCTTCACCTAATAGTCTCTTTTCCCGCAACAGACCCGAGCCGGTTACGTTTCTCTTCCTTATATTATATTATCAAAGAGCTTCCATTGTTCCAAATATTGTTTTTTCTCTCTCAAAACTTACTATAAATTCCCATTAATAGTAAGCCAAAAAAATTCCGGTGTTGAACTTCCTATTTTTGTGTCGTATAATATAGCTTAGCGGAATTACGCTATAGGACTTTGTAATCATTTTACAATCATCTCATATACTATAGTGTTACAATTCTTGTAAGGAGGTAAAACGTTTGAGCGATTATAAAAAACCATTCACTTTAGGAATCGATATTGGCTCCACTACCGTTAAAATTGCGGTATTAAATACAGAAAACAAAATCCTCTTCTCTGAATATGAGCGGCATTTTGCCAATATTCAGGAAACCCTAGCCAAGCTGCTGACCAACGCGAAGGAACAGCTGGGTAATATGGAAGTAGCGCCCATGATAACTGGTTCCGGTGGCCTTACCATATCAAAGCATCTTGGTATTCCTTTTATCCAGGAGGTTGTCGCCGTATCTACTTCCCTTCAGGATTATGCTCCAAAAACCGATGTAGCAATCGAACTTGGCGGTGAAGATGCCAAGATTATATATTTTACAGGCGGAATAGAGCAGAGGATGAACGGTATCTGCGCAGGGGGTACCGGCTCCTTTATAGACCAGATGGCTACTCTCTTGAATACGGACGCTTCCGGTCTTAATGAATATGCCAAAGAATATAAAGCCATTTATCCCATAGCTGCCAGATGCGGCGTATTCGCCAAATCGGATATCCAGCCGTTAATTAATGAAGGGGCTACAAAACCGGATCTTTCCGCTTCCATTTTTCAGGCAGTGGTAAATCAGACCATCAGCGGTCTGGCCTGCGGCAAACCCATCCGGGGAAATGTAGCTTTTCTTGGGGGACCCTTACATTTCTTAACTGAGCTGAAGAACGCGTTTATCCGCACACTGAATCTTACGGAAGATCAGATAATTGCTCCTGAGCATTCCCATCTCTTTGCAGCCGTAGGCGCTGCCATGAACACCAAGTACGATACGGTTGCCACCCTTGATGATATTATCCAGAAGCTTCACCAGGGAATTACCATGGATTTTGAAGTAAACCGCATGGCTCCCCTGTTTAAGGATGATAAAGATTATCAGGAATTTAAGGAGCGTCATTCCAGACAAGCCGTTAAAAAAGGTGATCTAAAGACCTATAAAGGTGACTGCTTCCTGGGCATTGATGCCGGTTCCACCACTACTAAAATTGCAGTTGTAGGGGATGACGGAACCCTTCTTTATTCCTTCTACAGCAATAATAACGGCAGCCCTTTAAAGACCGCCATAAAAGCAGTAAAAGAAATCTATTCCCTACTTCCCAAAGAAGTCAGAATAGTCCGTTCCTGCTCCACCGGCTATGGTGAAGCTCTCTTAAAGTCCGCTCTTATGCTGGATGAAGGAGAGGTGGAAACCGTTGCCCACTACTATGCTGCCGCCTTTTTTGAGCCAAAGGTGGACTGCATCCTGGATATCGGCGGACAGGATATGAAATGCATTAAGATCAAGAACAGCTCCGTGGACAGTGTCCAGTTAAATGAAGCCTGCTCCTCCGGCTGCGGTTCCTTTATTGAGACCTTTGCCAAATCCTTAAATTATGAAGTAGCTGACTTTGCCGAGGTTGCCCTCTTTGCCAAAAATCCTGTTGACTTAGGCTCCAGATGTACTGTGTTCATGAATTCCAAAGTGAAACAAGCACAAAAGGAAGGGGCACAGGTAGCAGATATCTCCTCCGGTCTGGCTTATTCCGTTATCAAAAATGCTATTTTTAAGGTTATCAAGATTACGGACCCCAAGGACCTGGGCGAGCATGTAGTCGTACAGGGCGGTACCTTCTATAATGAAGCAGTTTTAAGAAGCTTCGAACTTCTTACCGGCTGCGAGCCTGTAAGACCGGATATTGCGGGAATCATGGGTGCCTTTGGCGCAGCGCTGATTGCCAGGGAGCATTATCAGGGCGAGGAAACCACCCTGCTGTCCCTTGATAAAATCAACGAATTGACCATTGAATCCTCCATGGCCAGATGCAAGGGCTGTACGAATAACTGCCGTCTTACCATCAACCGTTTTACCGGCGGAAGGCAGTTTATCAGCGGTAACCGCTGTGAGAAAGGTCTTGGCAAGGTAAAGAACAAAGAAAACGTACCGAATTTATTTGATTATAAATTGAAATCCCTCTTCTCCTATGAGCCCCTTGCTGAGGATAAAGCTCCAAGAGGTGTCGTGGGAATACCAAGAGTCCTTAATATGTATGAGAATTATCCCTTCTGGTTCACCTTTTTTACAGAGCTTGGATACCGTGTAATCCTCTCACCTGAATCCACCAGGAAGATTTATGAGATGGGTATCGAATCCATTCCCAGCGAATCGGAATGCTACCCTGCAAAGCTTGCCCACGGACATATCATGTGGCTGATCAAGCAGGGCGTAGATTTTATCTTCTATCCAAGTGTTCCTTATGAACGCTGTGAGGTGCCCGGTGCCAATAACCATTATAATTGCCCTATTGTTGCCTCCTACAGTGAAAATATCAAGAACAATGTAGAAGAACTGAGAAGTGATAACATACGTTACGAGAATCCCTTTATGTCCTTTGAAAATGAAGAAATCCTGACCAACCGCCTGGTTACCGTTATGAAGGGCATTAATGATGCTTCCGCCAAGGAAGTAAAGGCTGCCTCACATAAGGCCTGGGCTGAACTGGAAGCCAAGAGAATCGACATTCAAAGAAAAGGGGAGGAAACCGTTGCCTACCTTAAAGAAACCGGTAAGAAAGGCATCATTTTAGCCGGCCGCCCCTACCATATTGATCCCGAAATCAATCATGGTATTCCCGAACTGATTAACTCTTACGGTGTTGCCGTATTGACAGAGGATTCCGTTTCCCACCTGGGAAAGGTCGACAGACCTCTTGTGGCAGTTGACCAATGGATGTATCACTCCAGGCTTTATGCAGCGGCTGCCTACGCAAAGACAGTGCCCAGTCTGGAATTGATTCAGTTAAACTCCTTCGGCTGCGGTCTGGATGCTGTTACAACTGATATGGTTAATGATATTCTAACCAAATCCGGTAAGATTTATACCGTATTAAAAATAGATGAGGTAAATAATTTAGGAGCTGCCAGAATCAGAATCCGTTCTCTTTTATCCGCTGTCAGCGACAGAGACAGAAAGAAGCTCTCCTGTGATGTACCGATTGCCTCAGATGCTCATACCAGAGTTGTATTTACCGAGGAAATGCGTAAGAATTACACGCTTCTTTGCCCCCAGATGTCACCCATTCACTTTGATATCCTGCAAAGTGCCTTAAAGTCCGGCGGCTATAATGTTGAGATACTTCCCAATGATAACCATTCCGCAGTGGACGTAGGCTTAAAATATGTTAATAATGATGCCTGCTACCCTTCTCTCATGGTAGTCGGACAGATTATGGATGCACTCCTCTCCGGAAAATACGACTTGAATAAGGTAGCCGTTATGATTACCCAGACAGGCGGAGGCTGCCGTGCGACCAACTATATTAACTTTATCCGAAGAGCCCTTGCAAAGGCAGGCATGACCCAGATTCCTGTCATATCCTTAAGCGTGACCGGACTTGAAAAGAATCCGGGTATGAAATATACGCCTAAGCTGATTATGAGCGCTATTCAGGCTCTGGTATACGGCGACGTATTTATGAGGGTACTGTACCGCACAAGGCCTTACGAAGAGGTTCCCGGTTCCGCCAATGCCCTGCACCAGAAATGGAATGAAAAGTGCAAGGCATCCGTAACCAATGCCAAATGGGGTGAATTTAAGAAAAATATCCGAGGCATCATCGAAGACTTTGATAACCTGCCTCTTAAGGATATCAAAAAGCCCAGAGTCGGTATTGTAGGTGAGATTTTAGTTAAATTCCTTCCTGCCGCCAATAACTATCTGGTTGAATTATTGGAGGCAGAGGGAGCAGAAGCTGTTGTTCCGGATTTATTAGACTTCTTTATGTATTCCTTCCATAACGCCACCTTTAAGGCTGAAAATTTAGGCTTTAAAAAGTCTGCGGCAAGAATAAGCAACATCCTTATTCAAGCGCTTGAACTTTGCAGGAAGGAAGCACGGGTTTCTTTTGAAAAGAGCAAACGCTTTACTCCTCCCGTACCGGTAAAAACCCTGGCTGACTACGCCTCTCCTATTGTATCGGTTGGTAACCAGACCGGTGAAGGCTGGTTCTTAACCGGTGAAATGGTTGAATTAATCCATTCCGGCGTCAGCAATATTGTGTGCACCCAGCCCTTTGCCTGCCTCCCTAACCACATCGTAGGAAAAGGTGTTATTAAGGAGCTGCGTCTGCGATATCCTGACTCCAATATCGTAGCTGTGGATTATGACCCCGGTGCCAGTGAAGTTAACCAGTTGAACCGTATCAAGCTGATGCTTGCAACAGCTGTTAAAAATATGGAAAATAAGCCTGCTCACACAATGGAAGTAAAAGATTCTTATCACACCCTTCCGGTCACTTCCAAAACAAGTCTGGATACGGGTATGTAAAATAAAAAAAGCTTTAGTCAATAAATGAGGCGGAATTCAGAGAATTCCGTCTCATTGCTGTATAAAAGCTCATTGAAATTTTTCTTATAACAGAACTATAATTTGTGACAATCGGGAAAATCATTATAAGGAGTAATCTTTTCATCTATTAATGCTGCTTTAGGGATTTGATTGCCTTCAGGCTTAACGATTTTATCAGACTTCCTCTACAAGCAGGACACCATCTGCACTGTTAAGTAACTGTATAATATCCGTATGTGATTGTTTCTTCTCCAGGCGAAGTGTAAGTAATACCGCAACTTCCGTCTTATCGGCAAGCTTAAATTTCGTAACTTCCACGTCGCTGATTTTCATATTGTACTGTTTTACATATTCAATAAAACTTCCTACAAAGGAAAGCCTGGCAAATTCTATATAAAGGTCCATTACTTTCGTAGAAGCGGCCACATGATTATCTAATTTATGCAAAACGGACATTACAAACAAAGTCATGAGGCAGCCGATTATTGCTCCGGCATAAAAGCCTAT
Organism: Anaerocolumna jejuensis DSM 15929; assembly: GCF_900142215.1. Taxonomy (GTDB): domain Bacteria; phylum Bacillota; class Clostridia; order Lachnospirales; family Lachnospiraceae; genus Anaerocolumna; species Anaerocolumna jejuensis. The sequence continues at coordinate 362,694 of NZ_FRAC01000008.1, forward strand.
TCCGATAGAAAGGCCGACACAGGCCGCAACCCAAAGCCCGGCTGCCGTGGTCAGTCCCTTGACCCGGTTACGTGCGGTTACAATAATTGTACCCGCCCCCAGAAAGCCGATGCCGCTGACTACCTGGGCCCCCATTCTGGACGGGTCTACATTGGCATAGGTTTCCGAAATGTACTGGTTGGTAATCATAACCAAAGCAGAGCCCACGCATACCAGCATATAGGTCCGAAAACCCGCTGGCCTGTTTTTTCTTCCGCGTTCAATTCCAAGTATTCCTCCGCAAATAAACGCCAGCAATAAACGTACAAAGGTTGACAGAGCATTTAAGTCTCTTAAAAATTCAGGCATTTATTTCTCCTCCTCTTCCCTGCTATGGCATTCCCGGCTGCCTATTTGCTAATCTGTCTGCAGGCAGCAGGGCTGATGCCATAAACGCTGCGGAAGTTCTGGCAAAAATAAGAGCAGTTCGTATAACCGATTTGTTTGCTGATATCGACTATTTTCATGTTTGTATTTTCCAAATATTCTTTTGCCCTTTCCATTCTGTATTCCTTGATAAATTTTACCAGGGTTGTCCCTGTTTTCTTTCTGAAAATATAACTGAGATAGCTTGGTGTTAAATACACTTCCTTTGCCAGCTCTTCCAGGGTAATATCCCGCTGGTAATTGTTGTGGATATACTGAATAACAGTATCCGTAATTTTATTATTTTGCTGTTCGTTTTCCTTCACTTCCAATTTTTCAATACTTTTTTCCATGATTTCAATAATTTCTTCATAGCTGCTGCATTTTAATATCTGCTGCATTTCTCTGCTGAACTCATATTCGCTCAGCAAATTTTCACTGATAGCTTTCAGCATCTCGGAAAAAATATAATTCATATACATTTTGGAAAAGCCCTGCCGGTAGCGGTAATGCCTGCAAAAATACAGAACACATTGGCGCAGGCTGTAAGTATCCTTCATGGTAGCATAGTAATGGATACGGCTTATCAAATCACTCATATATTCCGAAGAAGCATTTTGTTTTAAAGGATAGGAAATGACAGGCGTATTGCCTGTAAAGAACCTGGATTCCTGTATTTCCTCAAAAGCCGCATACTCTGCCGGAATTTGAGTATAGTTGTTAAATTCCCTGCTGAGTACAATATAGCAAAGGGTTTTATACTCCTCTTTTAAAAAGTCATATATCTTTTCCCCTAACCGTACAAACTCCTCCTGGTCTGCCCTATAATTTTTCAGGAATAGAATACTTTGATACTGATTAATATTAAGGTAATCAAAATTTGCGGTAAGATTTTCTCTTAAGCCTTTTTCAATTATTTCATTGGATATTTCAAAGAAATTATCGCTGGTCTCAATTAAGAGCATTCTGGTGTATTCCTTGAGATAACCGATATGCATATTGCTTTTATTTGTGAAAGGAAGCTTATCCGGTAATATGCCGTTTAACAGATTGAGCAGAAGGTAATCCCGCTCATAGTTCCGTTTCGTTTCATCTTCTTCCAGTTCCAGAAGGATTTTATCAAAAACCTGTTGAAACTCATCAATATTAACGGGTTTTAAAACATAATCCGACACGCCGAGATTTATTGCTGTTTTGGCATAACCAAATTCTCCATATGCACTGAATATAATAATCTTAAGCTTTGGCTGCAGGTCCAATGCATGTTTGGAAAGCTCCAGGCCATCCATAAAAGGCATCTTGATATCAGTGCATAATATATCATAGTTTTCCGTTTCTAATCGCTTCAGGACCTCCTCCGAAGATTCAACAGAGGCGGTCTCAAATAAATCCCCGTACTGTCTGATTAAAAATTCTATCCCCTGTCTTTCTATCTGTTCATCATCAACAATTATAACTTTATACATGATATTTTCCTTCCATCCTAAGCTTATAGATAAAATCCTGCAATTCTTATTCCTTCACTGAGCCCATTACTATTCCGGTTACAAAATAGCGTTGTAAAAACGGATAAATTAACAGCAGCGGCACAGTGGATACCACTATCTTAGCGGAATTCATGGCCCTGTTTGACAGCTTTGCCATTTCTTCCAGCATTTCGGGATTGGTACTGTACATCTCTGAGAAATTAACGGTTAACTGCTGTATGTATGTCTGCAAGGGGTATTTCGTTGCCGTATTAATGTAAATCAGACCGCTGAAATAATCGTTCCAATGGGTCACAATACAGAATAGGGTTATGGTGGCGATGGCAGGCAATGAAACCGGCAAATATATTTTAAGCAGAACCTGCCATACAGTGGCACCGTCAACTGTGGCTGCTTCATCCAGGGATTTGGGCACCGCTTTAAAGAAATTCATCATCAATATTACATCGAATACAGGTACGGCATGGGGTAATATCAATGCCCAGATACTGTTTAATAAATGCAGGTTTTTAACGGTAATATACAAAGGTATTGTACCGCCGCTGAACAGCATGGCAATCATTAAGAGCATCATATATTTATCACGCTGCCTGAATTCATTTTTAGCCTTTGACAAGGGATAAGCCATAAGGATAACCAGGGTTAAATTTAATGCCGTTCCTAACACTACCCGAAGTACCGATATAAAAAACGAACGCCAGAATTGAGCATCTTCCAGTATTTTGCTATAGGAGGCCAAATTAAAACCAACGGGCCAGAACCAAACGATATTTCCCGTAGCCGCTGCCTGATTACTGAAGGAAACCGCTACTGTGTTGACCAACGGCAGCAGACAGGCAAGTGCAAACAGAATAATCACAATCCAGATAATAAAATCAGCGAGTATTCCGCCGATACTTTTCTTTCTATATTTACTCATAATCTATTTTCCCTTCCCTAGAAAATCTGATAATTGGCGAATTTCTTCGCTAACAGGTTAGAGGACATAATCAGAATAAAGCCAATTACGGATTTCATTAATCCGACGGCAGTCGCAAGGCTATACTGCATGTCCACCAGTCCTATACGATACACATAGGTATCTATGATATCAGCAGTTTCGTAGACCAGGGGATTATATAAATTAAAGATCTGGTCAAAGCCGGCATTTAAAACCTTTCCTAAACTGAGTGCCGTCATGAGGACTATGGTAGGCGCAATGCCGGGCAATGTAACATGAATCATTTTATGGAACCTGTTGGCACCATCCAGGGAGGCAGCTTCGTACAGGCCCGGGTCAATTGCCGTTAAAGCGGCAAGATACACTACGGAATCAAAGCCGAATTCCTTCCAGGTGGAAGTTATGATCATGATGGGTCTGAACCAGGAATTGCTGGCAAGGAATATGATGGGATCCCCTCCCAAAGCCTGAATGACAGAATTAACGGGACCGGTATAATCAAAAATATTTCTGACCACCGTTGCCAGAACTACCCAGGACAGGAAATGGGGCAGGTACACCAGGGTCTGTATGGTCTTTTTCATAGTCTTAAGACGTATTTCATTTAATAAAAGTGCAAAACCAATGGCAACAATCAAGCCCACTACAATTTTTTGAACAGCTATTATTAAGGTATTTGCAAAAATAAGCTTACTGTCAGGCAGATTAATCATATAGATAATATTATCAAGTCCGACCCATTTGGATTTAAAAAATCCTTTTGCAGGAACATATTTTTGAAAGGCCATCACTAATCCCAGCATGGGAATATAAGAAAATATCAGTAATACGATAGTTCCGGGCAGCAGCATCAAATGGTAATTAAACTGCTTGTATTTGTTCTTCAGCATTATAACCTCTTCCTTTTATATCATTTATTATATAATCAGCTAATGTCATCAGACATTAGCTGAAATAGAATAGGTGTGAAAGAAAAGCACTTTCACATTCCATTATTTATGGCAGTACCGCAGACAAGTCTGCGGTATGCAACGGGAGCAGGTGTGAAAGAAAAGCACTTTCACATTCCATTATTTATGGCAGTACCGCAGACAAGTCTGCGGTATGCAATTAAGTGTGATTATTTTGAATTGACTGCGTCTGTGACTTCCTTCGTAATTTGTTCACCGCCCTGTGCTTTCCATGAGCTTACAAATTCATCAAAGTAATCAAGGGGCTTGTCACCAACAACAATTTTCAGAAGGGCTTCTTCCTCCAGCTTCTGTAAAATTCCCCATTTCAGAGACATACTTTCCGTTGTTCCAAAAAATACAGGGTCAACGGCCTTCAATCTGCTATCATCAGCTGCTTCCGAACCTACCATCCTTGCCATATAGGTCTTCCACTGGTCACCGGTGGCATTTTTAGGATCGGCCAGATACCCGGAAATGGTCTCATATAAACCGTATTCAAAGCTCATCAGGTTACTGGGGTCTATTTTTTTATCCAGAGCATCCTGTAAGTTTTTATGTGATATCGAAACTGCGTCATTATAGTCCACATTAATACTTAAGGGATTTGCCATTGCATGGACACCTGTTTCTGTCTGATACTTGGTCAATTCATTGTCTTTGCTGTCCTGATAACGGTTGTAATCAAAGATTACGCTTAAGCTCTTAGCCGTTATCTCCGGATATTCGAAGCCTTTTCTGACTACGATGTAGTTGCTGCAGGGGTTTTGGGAATAATAAGTCAACTCCCCGTTTTTATCAAGGGGGCATACATAGGGAACCCACTCTGCTTCTTTATTCATTTCATAGGAATCTCCCCTTGGCAGCCACCAGGGTCCAAATGCAGCGCCTGCTGTACCATTTACAATCAGAGAGGTGACATCATCGTATTCTCTTACTGCAAACTGTGTGTCAATTAATCCTTTGGAATACCAGTCGGATAAGACACCCAGGGCGGACTTCATTTCCGGTGCTGTTGAACCGTAGTAAACTTCACCATTACCATTCTTCATCCATTGCTTGGGATAGGCAAAGAGAGAGGCAAACAGCGGGTCCCATGTATAGGAACCTCCGTAGCTGCCGGCTATGGTTGGTAAGCCTACCAAGCCAATTGTTTTGCCTTTGCCGTTCCCGCCAGGGTCCTTTGTAACAAACTCACTTAAAATATGCTCTACATCCTCTAATGTTTTTGGCTCTGCAAGGCCCAGTTTGTCCATCCAGTCCTTACGAAGCCAGAGCAGTTTGTTGCTGCCTTCAATGGAAGTGCCGGGAATAGCCATAATCTTTCCGTCATAGGTCACCATACCCCATATTCTTCCATTATAAGAATCATAGATTTCTTTGATTTTATCACTCATACAATTATTATGGACATCTGTCAAATCCTGAATCAGATCATTTTCCACCAGCTGGTCAAGGGTCGACAAATCATTTACAATCATAATGTCCGGCAGCTCACCGCTTGCAATTGCCAAAGAAACTTTTTGCTTGTAAGCGGTTGTTGTATTGGCTTCAAAGACATTTTCATTTTGTATATTCAATTTATCCAGCAGATATCTGGTATAACCATTATTTTCATATGTATCCCCCTCCGCCATACGGGCCTCTGCTGTTGTTTCCTTTGCCATTGTATAGGTTATGGTTTTCGGGTATTTACCAAGAGGTGTTGTCTTAGCTTCCTCCATGTCCTTATCTGTTTCTGATTTCGGTGTATCCCCGCTTACATCCTTTGTTACATTCCCTCCATTACTTTCCTTGCTGCAGCCTGCCCCTCCTATTACCATGGCAAGGATTAAAATCCCCGTCAGAAGGAAACGCACTTTTTTACTTTTCATACCTGATTCTCCTTTCATCTCCTGTACCCTCATACAGAATAATCTTAAGCACCTCTGCTTATTAATTAGTATAATTGCACAAAGGAAATGAGTAAATATCACATTTTTTAGATATATGTTTAGATTTTATGATGTTTTCAAAACCGCCTTATCAATTTTTTATATCATCCTGTTTATGTGCTGGTACTGCTATGGTTATACATGTCCCAACCCCGGGAGTGCTTACAATGTTTACACCGTATTCCGTACCATAGTAAAGTTTAATCCGCTCATTTACATTTTTAAGGCCGTAACCTTTGGAATTGACCTCCAGGAGCTGCCGCAGCGTTTCTTTCTCAATGCCGGGACCATTGTCCTCTATTGCGAATGTAATAATATTGTTAGATATTTCCGCAGTAATATGCAATATTTTATCACCGCTTTTTCTGCAATCAAGGCCATGCTCTATGGCATTTTCCGCAATGGGCTGTAAGAGCAGTTTTATTATCTCGTACCGGTAAATCTCCTCATTAATATCATATACAGTAATAAAGCTGCCTTCATGGAGAATGGACTGTATTTCGATATAGGATTTTGTGTTTTCCAGTTCCTCCCGGACACTTATGATATTATTGCCTCCGTTCAAGGCAGTGCGGTAAAACTTGGCAAGCAGCTGGGAGGTTCTGCTGATTTCCTCAGCGGATATCATGATAGCCTTCCAATTGATGGAGGACAGGACATTATAGAGAAAATGTGGATTGATTTGGGCCTGCAGGGCAATCATTTCTGCCTCTTTCTGCTGGATTTTACTCTGGTAGACTTCATTTATCAGGGTGTCTATTTTTAGAATCATATGGTTAAAGCTGACCATCAGCTCCCCAATTTCATCTTTTCCATTGCTGGTTATAAGGCTCTTCATATTATTTTCATCGATTGCTTTCATATGGTGGGATAACAATTCTATCCGGCTTACGATGAGTTTGGAGAAAAGCATACTAAATGCCAGCAGCATAATAATACATATGCCGATTGCAAACAGCACTGCTTTCAGGATACTGCTTATATCAAAGTGTAAGGTAGCTACCGGTTTATAAAAGATAACTCTCCAGTCCGATTCGCCTAAGAGCTGATTTGTAACAATGTAATTCCTGGGGCTTTTCAATAATTGCTCCAACTCAAGCTTATACTTTCCATTTTTGCCCTTAAAATCCGCATAAGCATAGACAGCCTGTCCGCTGTTATCCACTACATACAGACCATAATTGTCCGTAATCTGGTTTAATTCTTTAAACAGGTTTTTATTTTTCAGGTATAAGCACAGATAATTGGAATTGGAACTCTGATATCCGATTAATCTGCGTATGACAAACATACGGCCATTATCATATATCCAGGTATTTTCATAGTTTTCCTTAATGTTGCGGAACCAGGGCTGGGAATTTATATTTTCCAGCGGTAAAACCGTTGTTCCATGCCGCACTAAATTGCCGCTGTTATAAATCGTCACCTGGGTGATATCCGGCTGTAAGTACATCATGGAATTAAATAAAGGCTTTACAATATTGGTAAAGTTATAATACATATCATAGACAGTATCTTCGTAATCGCTGTTTAATACATTGATAATATTTTCATCAAAGGAAATATAGTCCGATACGCTGATTAGCTTGTTCATATTCCTGTCCGTCTGCCCCATTGCCTGTGTCACCAAATGTTTAATTGAGGTCTGGGATTGTTCAAGCAAGAGTTCTTTCGCCTGCCGGTAAGAGTGCAGCCCCAATACCGTAATTGGGATGACACTTAAGAAAATATAGGAAATCAAAAGCTTCTTCCGAAACTTCATATCCAGAAATTTTTGTATAATATATTGCAGCATATTTTTAATCCTCTGTTACTTTCACTGTTTGCTGTCCCCGCGCCATTCTTCCATTCGCCTGGTTTCGTTCTAACCTTCATGCCTTTCTCAGTGCACCTCAATTTTGTGCCGAGGATTTCGCAAGCACAATTTGTGTGTGAAAATTGCTTTTTAATTTTCACACAAACAACCATACCGTCCCAACGCACCGCAAGATTGGGCCGAGGATTTCGCAGGCACAATCTTGTGTGTGAAAATTGCTTTTTAATTTTCACACAAACAACCATACCGTCCCAACGCACCGCAAGATTGGGCCGAGGATTTCGCAGGCACAATCTTGTGTGTGAAAATTGCTTTTTAATTTTCACACAAACAACCATACCGTCCCAACGCACCGCAAGATTGGGCCGAGGATTTCGCAGGCACAATCTTGTGTGTGAAAATTGCTTTTTAATTTTCACACAAACAACCACACTTTCCCAACGCGCCGCAAGATTGGGCCGAGGATTTCGCAGGCACAATCTTGTGTGTGAATTATGCTTTTCAATAATTCACACTAGACACATTGTATAGAGAGAATCACATTGTGTCAATTAATATGTGCATATTCATAAAAAACTTGACATAAAAACCGAAAATGCTATAATATCTACCATACCCTCGTACAAAATAATGAATAAATTTACCTGGAAAGGAAAATAATGCGTACGAATTTTCATACCCATACCTACCGTTGCAAGCATGCCGTTGGGACAGAATTGGATTATGTAACGGAAGCTGTTAATAAGGGATTATCCATTCTGGGCTTTTCAGACCACGGCCCCTTTAAGGATAACCGTTATGGCCTGCGTATGGATTTTAGCAGTCTGGAACCTTATATTGATACTGTGAACGAATTGAAAAGAACGAAAATGAATGAAATAACCATTTATTCCGGATTAGAAATCGAATATGATCCGAAGGATGAAGGCTATTATCAGGAATTACTTGCTGATTACCGACTGGATTATCTGGCATTGGCACAGCACTTTTATGTAACGGATACCGGCAGTCCAATCAATATCTATTCTGTTACAGACACCGTCCAATACATCGATTATGCCAATTCCATCGTGAATGGTATGGCAACCGGATATTTTAAGTTTGTTGCTCATCCTGACATTATGTTTGTCAATGACCTTCCCTGGGATGATAACTGTGAGATGGCCTGCGACATTATAATCTCCGCAGCCGCAGCAAATAATTATATTTTAGAATACAATGCCAACGGATACCGACGTGGCATTCATCAATTTACCGACGGAGAACGCCTGCAATACCCCCACCCGAAATTCTGGGAAAAGGCAGCAGGGACCTCTGTACCTGTAATTGTCGGCTCAGATTGTCATAATCCGGTTCAGATTTGGGATGAGCATATGGAATATGCCTGCAAGGCAGTTAAGGAATACAGGCTGAATGTAATTACTGATATATTTTAAAATTTATTTCATATTGCTTAGAATTGGTATTTCTCATTCCAAAGGGATTCCCCTTTTAGGTATTTGACAAAACACGCGAAACGATAATGGAAGATAATGGTACGCAAAAGCACCGGTTTCACTGGGTTTTTGCGTACCAATTTTTATATTCTCCCATTTCGAAAGGGGCTCTCGGCATTGCAGAGTTGGGCACTCTTTTTAGTGGTATAAATTATAAAGAGATATCCGGTGCTATTGATTCACTTAGATTTATGGATTTCATCACATCCGCCGCCGCCCTGTGCGGGCAGATGATGAATTATAAGACCATCTCTGATGCTGCCGGAATTGATCAAGTTACCGCTAAAAACTGGCTCGGAATTTTAGAGAGACTGGGCATTGTGTTTTATCTCCATCCCTATTCCAACAATATGCTTAAACGGATGGTAACGAAACCAAAACTTTATTTCTATGACAGTGGTTTGGTGGCATACCTGACCAAATGGAGCGACAGCAATACTCTGATGAATGGTGCCATGAGCGGCGCGATTCTTGAGAATTTTGTGGTATCTGAAATTGTCAAAAGCTATCAGAACTGTGGCCGAGAAGCTTACATTTATTACTATCGGGATAAGGATACCAAGGAGATAGACATTCTGCTGGAGGACAGCGGTAAGTTATACCCCATGGAAATCAAGAAAACCGCAACTCCGCAAAGCCAGCTTACTCGAGTGTTTGGGGTAATTGATAAAGCGTCCTTAGAACGTGGAACGGGAGCGGTGCTTTGTACGACGGATAGATTGTCGGCATTTGACAGCCAGAATTTGATTGTGCCCATATGGGGAATATAGAAGATACTGGTATCCGGCACCACTACGATAAGATATCATAAGCCTCTATAATAATTGAATCTTTCAACCATATTATAATCATAATCAATTCTATTGTCAATTGAATCAGTTTCTGAATCTGTAAATCAAAATGGGTATGCTGATAAACAAATAGCTAAATCGAACAAAATGTCAAAGATAAAAGCACAAACTATAGCATCTGTTATAGTTGACATTTTCAACAAATATAACTATAATTGAGTTATTAGTTAACTAATAAATATTTAACGAGAGAAGGCTATCCTATGCCATTAAATCCAGTTTTCAATGAATTGCTAAAAACAGATTTCTCAAATTTATATTCACCACTTAGTATCGACTTGGTATGTAAAAAATTAAGGGAAACCTTTAATCATTAACTTGGCTAGCGCAGAAACAACAAGCCATAATCGTAAACAGAGGAGTGTATACAATGAATCCTGTGGAAAAGAATGATACACACAAGATTGACCTTCATGCGCATTACATACCAGGGGCATATAAGAAAGCACTGTTGGAATGTGGTGAAAAAAATCCCGATGGATTTCCGACCCCAGCGTGGAGTTCTGAAGAACATCTGGAAGCTATGGAGTGTCTTAATATAACTGCATCTATGCTTTCTTTATCATCTCCACATATTAACTTCGGAGATAAAAATGCCGCAAAAGCATTAGCCCGTGATGCGAATGAATACGGAGCGGAACTTGTAAGAAAGTACCCCAGGCGTTTCGGCTTGCTTGCATCCCTGCCACTGCCTGATGTGGAAAGCAGCATTGCAGAAATTCGATACGCGATGGATGTCCTGCATGCCGATGGGTTCTCACTGCCTTCCAACACCCGCGGAGTATATCTGGGTAATGAACGCTTGGATCCAATACTGGAAGAACTGAACAAATATAAATCCGTTGTTGCCATTCATCCCAATAAGCCCGGCAGCATCCCCGCTGATGTCGTCGAAGAATTGCCGATCCCCATAATGGAGTTTTTCTTTGATACGTCACGAACTGTCGCTAATATGATACTAAAGGGTACCGTTACCCGCTTCGCAGATATTAAATTTGTCATACCCCATGCCGGAGCATTTTTGCCGATACTTGCAGACAGACTTGCGGCGGCCATTCAGATGATGCCTTCAATCTTTAATGGTCATATTGAAAATAATAGCATAGATGTTTACTCCGATTTAAGAATACTTTACTATGATGTCGCCGGCGTCTGCCTGCCAAGGCAGCTTCCGGCAATGATGCAGCTTGCTGATGCTGATCATTTCTTATATGGCAGTGATTTTCCATATACGTCTTTGCCCGCATGTATGAAACTAGAAGAGGCTTTGAAAAATACGGATTTGCTCACTGAAGAACAGCGTCGGCGTATTAATTACGCAAATGCTTTGCAGCTATTTCCACGGTTGTCACAAGGTGAGTAAATATAAAAGTGCCAGGCTGGGTTCTTATGTACTTTTGTCGTCAGCTAAATTAGGCAAACAGCGACTCAATAAAAACAACCTCTCAGCACCTAAATTGATGTTTTGAGGTCGTTTTCATAACTGTTTTGCCTAAAGCCTCACAGAAAAAAGAGACTTTATTTAATAATCTTAGCAAATTTCTTCTTACCGATTTTCATGACATCACCGCAGACCAGCACACTGTCCAGTTCCTCCAGGGAAAGGACCTCTCCGTTCAGGGATATTCCTCCCTGGGACAAAAGCCTTCTGAATTCACTGCCGCTTGGAACATATTTTTCCTCAATCAGCTTTGGGATAATTCCCCCAAGGGTATCCTTATCCAGGTCGATTACCAGTTCCGGTATGGCTGCCGGAATCCCTTTTTTCATAAAGGCTTCCCTGTAATATTTCTCAGCCTCCTCTGCCTCCTCCTTATGGTACAGGCCGGTGATAATTCTTGCCAGCTCATACTTTACATCTCTGGGATTTCGTCCTTCCTCCAATTCCTTCTTAAGCCCTGCCACCCTATCGGGATGCTCATCCGTAACAAGCTCATAGTACCGGATAATCAGGGAATCCGGCACCTCCATCACCTTTTTGAACATGACAGTGGCCGGCTCATGGATACCGATGTAATTACCAAGGCTCTTACTCATCTTCTCTACTCCGTCAAGTCCTTCCAGAATCGGCATGAATACCGCTGCCTGAGCCTCCATCCCCATCCACTTTTGAAGGCTTCGCCCCATCAGTATGTTAAAGGTCTGATCGGTTCCTCCGATTTCAATATCTGCTTTCAGAGCCACCGAATCATAGGCCTGCATCAGGGGATAAAAGAATTCATGAAGGCCGATGGGAATATTGTTTTTATATCTGTCAGAGAAATCATCCCTTTCCAATATTCTGGCAACGGTAACGGAAGCTGCCAGCCTTATGACTTCTTCAAAATTCAGCTGCTTCAGCCAGCTGCTGTTAAATACCACTTCCGTCTTTTCTTTATCCACGATTTCAAAAATCTGCTCCGTATAGGTCCTGGCATTCTCCTTCACCTGCTCTTCACTGAGGGCTGCCCGGCCCTTTGATTTTCCCGTAGGGTCTCCGATTCTCCCGGTAAAATCTCCGATTACAATAACCGCTCTGTGGCCTAGCTCCTGCATCTGACGTATTTTACGAAGCACAACGCTGTGTCCCAGGTGAATATCCGGGGCACTGGGATCAAGTCCCAGCTTTATGGTGAGTCCCCTGTTTTCAGCAATTGCTCTCGTTAGTTTATTCCTTAATTCCTCCTCTCCTACAATTTCCTTTGCTCCCTTGGCAATAATCTTCATCTGCTCTTCTACGGTTTTCATTTTCTTTTTGTCCTTTCTCATTCATTTATGGGTCTCATACATTTATGAGATAAGCACGCATTCTTTGGCCTTTTCGCAGTACACCTGTTTTTCTGTCATTTTATTTCATAAATTTCCTGCTTGTAAGCAGAACCTTTTATAAAATAAAAAAAGCCCCCGTCCTTCTGCTGAAAGGACGGGAGCATATATCCCGTGTTACCACCTGTTCTTTATAAACAATTCGCATTGCTTACCTCTTCAAGTACTCCATTAATATGGGTTATACTCTAGCACTATAACGTGTGCAGGTTACGTCGCAGCCTACTTAAATACTGTTCGGTGCGCAGCTCAAAGATGTATTCATAACCAGACTGCCATACGCCTCTCATCTCCCGGCTGCTTTCTGTTTGGATTACCGATTATTACTTCTTCTTATCATTGCTTTTAAGATTTATGAAATTGTATATATTATATTTACGTTTACCCTGTTTGTCAAGTTGAAAATTTTTAATATTTTAAATATTCTTATTGACCGAATCGGTCGACGGAGTTATAATAGCATCGACCGAATCGGTTTACATCAAAAAAGGAGGTGAACATCTTGGAAAAATTCGAAAATCTGCCGGAGAAAAAGCAAAAAACCATCATAGATGGAGCCCTTAAAGTCTTTGCCGCAAACGGCTATAAAAAAGCTTCCGTTAGTGACATTGCTTTGGCAGCCGGTATATCAAAGGCCATGGTTTTCCACTATTTCGGAACAAAAAAAGGGTTGTACCTGTACCTTATCAGATTATGCAGTGATATCATAACAAAAGAAATAAAAAAGAATTTTGACAGCACGGTAACTGATTTTTTTGATCGCATTATCCTAAGCTCTGACATCAAGATTGCCGCCATGAAAAAATATACGGCAATCCCAGCCTTTCTGACCGGCATGTATTATGAAAAGGACGAGGAGGTAAGGGAGGATATTGAAGCCCTTCTGGCTGAGGGCGATGAATTCAGAAAACATCTTACCTTTGACGGCCTTGATACCTCCAGATTCAAGGATAACGTTGATGTAGCTCTTGTTCTGAAAATGCTGGTGTGGATTGCGGAAGGATTCAGCAGTGGTTCGGCCCTCAAAACCGATGAAGATATTGAAGCAATGTGCAATGAATTCTATAAATGCCTGAGGCTGTTAAAAGAGAATTTATATAAAGACCCATAAGTTATGGAACTCTTGTGGTATGCCAAATGATAGTATTTATAAATTAAAATCTCTTATTGGAGGAACTTTTATGAATGTTATTGAGATTAAAAACTTGACAAAAAGCTATGGAAGTGCCAGAGGAATTACAGATGTTACGCTGAATGTGGAGCAGGGGGAAGTATTTGGCTTCATTGGTCCTAACGGTGCCGGCAAATCTACTACCATCCGTACTTTATTAGGACTTATTCATCCGACAAATGGAACTGCAACCATTTTCGGAAAGAGCTGCATAGAAGACCCAAGTGTCAGAAAGGATTTGGGTTACCTGCCGTCAGAGGTATTTTATTATGATAATATGAGGGTCATTGACCTGTTAAAATACTCCGCCAGCTTCTATGGAAAGGACTGCACCGCCCGCATAAAGGAGCTTGCAGAAACAATGGATCTGGATTTGAAGAAAAAAATAGAGGACCTATCCTTTGGCAATAAGAAAAAGGTGGGAATTGTCCAGGGACTTCTCCATGAACCAAAGCTCATCATATTGGATGAACCTACCAGCGGGCTGGACCCATTGATGCAGCAGAAATTCTTTGAGCTTATTGAACAGGAAAATAAAAAAGGAGCCACCATATTCTTTTCCTCCCATATTCTAAGCGAGGTACAGAGATTGTGCAGCCGTGTTGCCTTTATAAAGGACGGTAGGATTATTCGGCTGGAGAAAATAAGCTCCCTTCAGGAAAACAGCTACAAAAGAATTCATCTGGAGGCAAAATCCGGTCTCTCCGACAGCCTGTTCAAGGTACCTGGTATCAGCGATTTAAAGCTGGAAGAAGGAAAAGCCGATTTCATCTTTAAAGGCAACATTAATGATATCGTAAAGAAAGCAGCAGAAATCAACCTTCGCAATATTTCCATCAGCGAACCGGACCTGGAAGAAATCTTTATGCATTATTACGCAAAGGAGGATTAGATTATGAATATCTTTCTCTTTGAATTAAAAAGCCTGCGAAAAAATACCATTATATGGACTTGTTCCCTGTTCGCGCTGGCAGCTATTTATTTAAGCCTGTTTCCCAGTATTGCAAAAGATGCAGCGGACTTTAAGAACCTTCTTAGCGGCTATCCTCAGGCAATCAGAGATATGCTCGGCATCCAGCTTGACTCCATTGCAACCCTTTTTGGATTCTATTCCATGATTTTTGCCTTTATCCTTTTAGGCGGTGCCATTCAGGCTATGAATCTTGGACTTTCCATGCTGTCCAAAGAATCCAGAGAGCGGACTGCCGATTTTCTGCTGGTTAAGCCGGTTTCCAGAACCGCCATAACAAGCTCTAAAATCCTGGCTTCCCTTACGTCCCTGCTGCTGACCAACGCCGTATTTTTTCTTGCTTCTTTCCTTCTTGCCAATGCAGTAAACACAGGAAATCTGGATTTTAAGTTATTTTTCCTGATAAATATCACTTTGCTCTTCATTCAGATAATATTCTTCTCTCTGGGCTTAGTGGTATCGGTATTTTTTAAAACCTTAAAATCCGTATTGCCTTTGTCACTGGGAATAACTTTAGCCCTGTACATGGTGGGCTCCCTGCTGGCCTCCGGAGCTGATGCAGAAATTGTACGATATTTTTCACCTTTTAAATATTTTGAGATACCCTATATCATTAACCACGGAAGTTATGAAATACCCTACCTCCTGACCGGTTTAATCATAACTGTTGTCTCAATAGCTGTAAGCTATGTTGTCTATAACAAAAAAGATATTCATGCAGTCAGTTAGTAACGATAGGATGCTATCGTCAAAATTAGGAGGTAAATTATGAATGTTTTTTTCCGTGAACTAAAAGCGAACCGCAAAGCTCTCCTGATATGGTCAATCTGTATGTTCCTGCTGGTTATCAGTGGAATGGGCAAATATACCGCCTATACCTCCGGCAATAACAGTGATGTGTTCAACCAGATGCCCCATTTGGTCAAGGCGCTGTTTGGCTTTGCAAACTTTAATGTAACTACAATAGATGGTTTTTATGCCTTCCTGTTTATATATCTTTCCATTACACTGGCAATTCATGCAATACTTCTGGGCTGCGGAATTGTTTCAAAAGAGGAAAGGGATAAAACCACAGAATTCCTTATGGCAAAACCAATATCCAGAAGGAGCATCCTTACGGCAAAATATGCTGCTGCCATTGTAAATCTTATTATTATAAACCTAGTGACCTACATTTCCTCTGTCATAGCCGTAAATCAATTTAAAACCGGAAAGGAAATGAATATAACCATCCTGCTGTTTATGGTAACCATGCTTATTATGCAGCTTATATTCTTCTCTCTGGGTACCCTTCTTGCTGCTCTGGTCAAAAAGCCGAGAACTTCTTCCTCAGCAGCTGCCGGGATATTGCTTGTTTCCTACTTTATCGCCAGGGTAACAGATTTAAAGAGCGAGCTGAATATCTTAAATATCCTGTCACCCTTTAAATACTTCGATTACGGCAGAGTTCTTAACGGAAACGGCTTAAGTCTTGTCATTGTTATAATATCTCTTCTTCTGACCGTAATTTTTACTGTATTTACCTACCGTTTCTATGAAAAGAGGGAATTCAGCATCTAGCCTAAAAGTATGTATTGATATAAGTTGTAATAAGTTTTAATTAAAATTTGATTTGAGTGACAAAAGCCTTGCTTCAAAAGGAACACAGGCAATTTACACAAATTTACGTATTTAGGATTATATTGAAACATCCTCAATCTGCCAGTCAATAGGGGTAATTCCATTAGCCTTCAGGAAATCATTGGCTTTGCTAAAGTGCCTGCAGCCGAAAAATCCCCTATAGGCTGAAAGAGGACTTGGATGAGGCGCCTCCAGGATAAGGTGTTTGGGATTGGTAAGCATGGGCTTTTTCATTCCCGCAGGCCTTCCCCAGAGCAGGAATACAACAGGCCTGTCAATGGTATTTACTGCATGGATCACCGCATCGGTGAATTCCTCCCAGCCTTGACCCTGATGGGAATTGGCCTGATGAGCCCGCACCGTAAGCACAGTATTCAAAAGAAGCACTCCCTGCTCGGCCCACTTCACCAGGTATCCATTATTAGGTACCCGAAGCCCCAGATCCTCCTCAAGCTCTTTATAAATATTCAGCAAAGAGGGCGGAATTTCTACATCCGGCTTCACGGAAAAGCATAGGCCATGGGCCTGGCCCACATTATGGTAAGGGTCCTGGCCAATAATGACCACCTTAACCTTGTTCAAGGGTGTCAGATGAAAAGCATTAAAAATGTCATCTGCATTTGGATATATTATATGGTTACCGTATTCTTCTTTTATAAAACGATAAAGCTTTGCATAGTAATCTTTGTGAAACTCTTCTCCGATTGCTTCCAACCAGTCATTTGTTATTGCACTCATATCATTTAATCCTTTCTTACACTAATCCCGTTACTACTAAGATAATCCTTTAAATCCCTGATTTCAAGTTCTTTGTAATGAAAAAGAGAAGCTGCAAGGACTGCATCCGCCTTCCCCTCAGTAAAAGCCTCGAGAAAGTGCTCCTTTTTACCGGCACCGCCGGAAGCTATCACGGGAATGGAGACATTTTCCGATATGGTTCTGGTAAGCTCCAGGTCATACCCATCCTTGGTCCCGTCACAGTCCATGCTGGTAAGGAGAATCTCTCCGGCTCCAAGCCTGTCTGCCTGCATTGCCCACTCTACCGCATCAATCCCCATATCCACACGTCCGCCGTTCTTATATATATTCCAGCCAAGGCCATCCTCCCGCTTTTTTGCATCAATTGCAACAACCACGCATTGGCGCCCGAACTTATCTGCCGCTTCGGATATCAGAGTGGGATTTAAGATAGCAGCGGTATTTACTGCAATTTTATCCGCTCCTTCTCTTAATATGACCTTAAAATCATCAATGCTTCGAATCCCCCCGCCTACGGTGAAGGGGATAAATACTGTCTCTGCCACTCTTCTTACCATATCAAGCTTAATAGCTCTTGCATCAGAGGAAGCCGTGATATCTAAAAATACCAGTTCATCGGCGCCGGCCTTATCATATTCCTTTCCGACTTCTACCGGATCACCTGCATCCCTTAGGTTCAAAAAATTAATTCCCTTTACAACACGCCCGTTATGGACATCCAGACATGGAATAATCCTCTTTGTAAACATATGCTGCCTCCTATAGTCCTGCGAAATTTTTAAGTATTTTAAGTCCTACCTCACCGCTCTTTTCCGGGTGAAACTGGCAGGCAAAAATATTGTCCTTTTCCACCGCCGCATGTATTGTAACTCCATACTCCGTGGAAGCCGCTGCTTCCTCTTCCTTATCCGCTTTCAGGTAATAGGAGTGGACAAAATATACATAGGACTGATCGGGAATTGAAGCAAAGAGTTTCCTGTCCTTTTTGATAGTCAGGGAATTCCATCCCATATGAGGAATCTTAAGTCCGAAGCTATCCGGTATACGTAGAATTTTGCCCTTTAGAATTCCAAGGCCGGCAACTCCCGGTGCCTCATCGCTTTCATCAAACATAAGCTGAAGTCCAAGACAGATACCAAGGAACGGCTTACCGCTGGCTGCTGTTTCCTTTATAACATCCACCAAGTGGTAATTTTCAAGCTTTTCCATGGCTTCTCCGAAGGCTCCGACACCGGGCAATATTACCTTATCCGCTGCAAGTATTTCTTCCCTGCTTCTTGTTATTACCGCATCTTCTCCAAGATAATGCAAAGCCTTCTCAACACTTTTTAAATTACCTGCATCATAATCAATTATAGCTATCATGTCCTTGTCCTTTCTGTTATGCTTCTTTGTTCCTTTATTTTATAATAGCTGATTTATAAAAACAAGTCTTTAAGAAATTTTATGCATTTTTATTCGGATACTTTTATTTTTTGTTTGTTCACATTTTTGATTATTCTTATCTTTAAAGTTAAGCTTCTATTATCCATCACAGCGTTACTCACGTTTATAGTAACAATCAATTATAAAAATAAACAATAAAAAATGATTATCCCAAGTTTCAGGATAATCATTTTTTAACAAATCAGGAGCTGGACGGTATCCTGACTGTTAAAGGCAGGACCAGCGGTAGCCCATGGGGTAGCGCATGGACGCAAAAGAAGTATTTTATTTCGCCAATAACGCTTGAAGTATACCGTTCTGTTAAGTTAGCAATTTAGCACACAGACATAAGTACTCTAACCCATTGCCATATCAAGCAGCCCTACAATTGTGGATATGGCAATTGACTTCATGTTGCTAAGCTCCACATCATTTCTCTTATATCGAATGTGCTCATGGCATAGCTGTTCAATGATACCATAGCATATGCGAAGCCTCTCTAACAGTAAATCACCTAAATAGCCAGCGGCTACGAGTTTTTCATACAGTGTTTCTAGCATCTTGCTTTCAAAATGGTTAAAGAGGACTTGTATGTCGTTATTAAGTAATGCCAATGCTAAAAATTCATTGTGCGCAGCTGCATTCATCGTGTGTGATGCAATGGATAAGTCAATGAACTTTTCAATTACTACGGCAATATTCCCTCTGTCAATAGTTGAGCAAAATATTGGGCGGAACTGTTCTTCCAGCCGAAAAATATATAAACCAACCACTTCTTTTAGGATGTCTTTTTTGTCATGAAAATAGCTATATACTATCCCGGTAGATACACCGGCGGCCTTTGCTATTTCTGCTGTATTGGTTCTATAGTATCCTTTTTCGCAGAACAAATCATAACTGGCGTTAATAATGGCAGTTCTCTTTTCTATGGAACGTTTTTGCTTAGGGATGCGAATTTCATTGGCGGACACCTTTACACTCACCTGCCTTTACTTTATTAGTATTATACAATGCCGAAAACAAAAAAGCAATTAAACATGAAATATTTTTCACGTTTACACTTGACAAAGCCCAGCGTTTTGTATATGCTACAAACATGAAATAAATTTCATATTTTAGGAGGGATAGAATGAATAGCAGAAAATTAAGAACTACACCAAAGCAGTACACCGTTTACCTGATTTTTATGCTCATTGCCTGCAGTGGTGCTGTTGTTTGGCAAGTATGCCTGCCAAACTTTGCAGAACAATTTACCAGTTGGGGAAGTGCTTTGGGATGGCAGCGGGAAATAGCATTGTGGAATATCGGTATCATTGCAGCAATTATTTTTACCTTAGTAAAAAAGAATGTGGAAATGATGAAGCTGCTCACGATACAATCGACAATTTTATGCTGGCTGCTGGGCATCAATCATTTGGCAGCACTTTTAATGAATTTCTCATTTACATATACAATACACATTTTAGGAGTTTTTGAGGTTATGCTGTTAGGCGGAATTTGGGGAACAATTTTGCTGATTAAATCAAGAACATAACTTTTAAGGACACGAGGGTACATGATGATTACCAAAGGGTGGACATTGGCAAGAACCGTACCCGGCAGCTTGACATCTATTACTACTTCATCGGCATCCTCTACTCGCCGGAGGTTGCCGCTCTGCTGTACATCAAGACCTTGGACACAAGGCAAGAGGGTGGCGGTTGAGTACCTCCGCCGTAAAGCCAGTTAAAATTGAAAATAGGAGCAATCTTTCGATTGCTCCTATCTCCCAAATATTCAATGCCGCTATGAATCTTCGACATGTGTCAGCATAAATGCACTCTTGCAGTTCCATCCGGCTATTGCCTCCTGCCGGGAGGCATCCTCTTTCTTACCTATCCAAGGATAATATCATTTTATTGTACCTGGTTTGAAAGCTTTGTCCCAATGAATCTAATTATGCTATAAAATTCTTTAAATACCCTGCGCTGAGAATCACCGCTTTTTTGGCATCCTCGATGGAGTTTTCAAAAGCTTTATCCTCTACTTCGATACAGGTATAACCCTGATATCCGATATCGGTTAACGCAGATACATATTTACCCCAGTTCACATCTCCCAATCCGGGAAGCTTGGGGGCCATATACTGGAGGGAGGTTGCCATGATTCCGACATCCTCCAGCTTCTCTTTATAGATCTTAATATCCTTATAATGTACATGGAATATTTTTTCTTTAAATTCATACAGGGGCTTGATATAGTCTATCTGCTGCCATACAAAATGGGAGGGATCATAGTTCAGTCCAAAATTGTCATAATCCAGTATTTTAAATACTTTTCGCCATATAGCAGGAGTTGTCATTAAATTTTGACCGCCAGGCCATTCATCCTCCGTAAACAGCATGGGACAGTTCTCAATTGCAACCTTTACACCCTTTTCCTTTGCATGGTCCAGAATAGGGGGCCATATTTCCTTTATAAGCTCCAGGTTCTCACTGACGGTCTTTTTACTGTCCCGGCCTATAAAAGTTGTTACCATATTTATCCCTAATTTTGCGGATGCATCGATTAATTTGTGTAAATGCCCTATATAAATATCTCTTTTTTCCTTATCCGGTTCCATGGTATTGGGATAGTAGGCAAGGGAGGAGATTTCCACACCCTTCTCCTTTAAATACCTCTGTATACAGGCACATTTTTCCTCATCCAGGGTATCTGCATCGATATGGGTAACTCCCGCATACCGGCGCACTGCTTTTCCTTTAGGCCAGCAGCAGACTTCCACACATTCAAGCTTATTATCTGCTGCAAAATCAATCATTTCTTCAAAAGAAAGCTCTCCCAGAATAGCACTTACAAATCCTAATTTCATAAAGCTCTTTCCTTTCAAATGTAAATTGGTATTTCGTGTTATAAAATAATAAGTTTCCTTATCCCAATGATATTCTTGCAGGAACTATTCAAAAAATACTTCCTTCCCGGTTGCGGCTGACTGATAGATGGCATCTAAAATTTGTGTTACTACGAAAGCCTGCTCCGGCTTTACCAGCGGCTCCCCGTCATTTTTAATAGCCTCCAGCCACTGCTTCGCTTCCAATACCCCTTCGGTCATTTTCTTCCCGCTGAAATAAGCAACTGCTCCGCCCGGTGAAAAATGTTCTTCTGTCAGCTTACCGTGATGACCTCTGTTATATACTAATTTATCTTCTTTATCCGTTACACTCATACCCGAACGTATCTCGGCTCCGGCTTTTGTCCCGCACAGAGTCGTTGCTGCTTCTTTCGCCCCCAGCATATTCAGCGCCCAGGAGCTCTCCAGATAAATCGTTGCCCCATTTTCCATCTTTACGTAACCAAAGGCAGAATCCTCTACTTCATAGGTTTTAGGGTCCCAGGGTCCGAAAATATTACTCTCTGCTGCTTCCGGCAGATGGCCCAGCTTATAAAATACGGAACCTGTTGCTGATTTGGGTTTATAATTATCCATTGTCCAAAGTGTCATGTCAAGGGCATGAGTTCCAATATCAATTAATGGTCCGCCGCCTTGAAGAGCCTTATTGGGGAATACACCCCAGGTGGGAACAGCGCGCCTGCGGATTGCATGTGCTTTTGCAAAATAGATATCCCCCAATTCTCCTTCCTGGCATGATTTATACAACGCCTGAACCTCCTGACGGAAACGGTTCTGATAACCAATGGTGAACTTTTTACCGGATTTTTTCCAGGCGTCCATCATCATTTTTGCCGCCTCCGTATTATGGGCCATTGGCTTTTCACACATAACATGCTTTCCTGCTTCAAATGCTGCGACCGTTGCGGGACAATGAACTACATTGGGCGTAAGTACATGGACCAAATCCACCTCCGAATTTTTAAGCATTTCATGATAATCCGTATAGACCTTCGCTCCCTCCACACCAAATTCCCTGGCTGCCTGTACTGCCCTCTCCTCGATGATATCGCAGAATGCGACCATTTCGCACAGCTCAGGTAAATCCTTCAATGATGGAAAATGCTTGTTAAAAGCAATTCCTCCGCATCCTATAAATCCAATTTGTATTTTTCCGTCTTTCATAGCTACCTCCGTTTGTTTTAAATTATTTACTCAAAATCCACTGATTTTCTTAGCTCAGCAGATTTTCTTACCGCTTCCATAACCTGTAATACTCTTCTTACCTGCTCCGGCCTTACAATCAATTCCTCCGTCTCATTTATAAATCCAAGAAGATTTCTGAAAAAATCATTCCAGTCATTGTGTTTTCTCGTTATTTCCGGTAAAGCCTCGGTGCAGACAACATCTTCCGCTTTGGTCGAAAAAGTTCTGGTCGGACCCGCATCTAAATTCTTAACGTTCTCCGGTAAGGCCTTTTGCATAATACCGGCACGATAGATGGCCCCCGTATCTGCTTTTATATTTTCCACCACCATGGTTCCGCTGTCTCCGGATACATACCATCTTGGCATTTTATTCAGGAGGAGGGTCCCCAGCTCAATTTCTGCTGCCAGTCCGCTTTCAAAATACAGCATAACCTTAAAATAATCATCCACCTCTTCATTGACCACACTTTTCATGTCAGCACATATCTGCGTGATTTTACCTGGTATCAAATCCAATATCTGATCGATTAAATGCACGCCCCAGTCGTAAAGCATTCCTCCGCCATACTGCTTATAAACATGCCAATCATGCATTTTTCCGAAAACACCGGAAAGGCTTGATTTGACCATATAGACCTTTCCAAGCTTATTCTCGCTGACTGCCAGCTTAACCATGGAGTAATCACGGTCCCAGCGTCTGTTCTGGTCCACTGTAAATATAACTCCGTTTTGCTGTGCTGCTTCGTACATTTGGTCAAATTCATCAACGGTAAGCGCACAAGGCTTCTCTACAATAATGTTCTTTTTGGCATATGCAGCATCAATGGCAATCATTTTGTGGAGATGATTTGGTACGGAAATCATTACCCAATCTACTTCATTATCTAATAACAGCTCTTTGTAATCGCTGTAACGCTTTATACCTTCTTTCACCTTTTCTAATTGCTTTGAATCCGTATCACAGACAGCAACTATTTCAACCTCATCCATTGTACCGGCATGATTATTGTGCCATTGTCCCATAAAGCCATATCCGATTATGCCTAATTTTAATTTCTTCATTCTGCCACCTCTCAGTAAAGTTATAAGCCATGGAATCAATTAACTGTTAGAGTACTTTCTATTTCATGCTATTATTATCCCTTATCCCACTAAACTTCTCTATGGCTTTTCTTTAGGAATCCTACGCATATCTTTACCCGAAAAGAAAGCGGCCTTTACAGGAATAGGAAGCTGCTTCCGCTACTTTTTTGGCCACATGCTCCACTACTCTTTCATCAAAAACCGATGGTATTATGTACTCCGGCTTCAGTTCCTTCTCGGAGACCAGTTCAGCAATTGCCACTGCCGCTGCCAATTTCATATCATAGGTTATATTTCTGGCTCTTGCCTGTAATGCTCCTTTAAAGACACCAGGAAAAGCAAGGACATTATTGATCTGGTTCGGATAATCCGATCTGCCTGTGCCCATGACCCTGACACCAGCTTCTAAGGCATCCTCATAAGTGATTTCCGGATTGGGATTTGCCATGGCAAAGACGATGGCGTCCTGATTCATGCTTTTTACCATTTCCTTTGTCAATGCTCCTCCTATGGATACCCCGATAAATACATCCGCTCCTTTTACCGCATCGCTGAGAGTACCTTTTTTCTGCTCCTTATTGGTAAGCACCGCCAGCTCCCTTTTATGCTCTACCATTCCCTCCGGCCTTCCCTGATATAGAATACCAAATTCATCACACACTGATATATTTTTCACACCTGCTGCCAGCAGCATCTTAATAATTGCTGTTCCGGCGGCACCCGGTCCATTAAGTACCAGCTTGATTTCATCCAGCTTTTTATCCACTACTTTTAAAGCGTTAATCAAAGCTGCTGTCACAACAATAGCAGTTCCATGCTGGTCATCGTGGAACACCGGAATGTCCATTTCCTCCTCCAGCCTTTTTTCTATCTCAAAGCATTTGGGAGAGCTTATGTCCTCCAGATTAATTCCGCCAAAACAGGGTGCCAGAAGCTTTACGGTCCTTATAATTTCTTCTTTGTCCGTAGTATCCAGACATATTGGTATGGCATCGATATTACCAAACTTTTTAAATAAAACTGCTTTTCCCTCCATGACCGGTATTGCGGCAGCTGCTCCGATATTGCCAAGGCCAAGGACTGCTGTACCGTCCGATACCACAGCTACCATATTTCCTTTGGAGGTGTATTCATATACCTTTGAGATATCCTTATGTATTTCCCTGCAGGGCTCCGCCACTCCCGGTGTATAGGCAATGCTTAAATCGTCCCTGTTTTCCAGCTTCACTTTGCTTTCTACCGATATTTTTCCTTTGGTTTTGGCATGGCTTTTTAAAGCCTCTTCAAAATAATTCATTTTACCTCCCGTGCCTATCACAAGCTTGCTTGTGATACTGCTTAAATAGTAGATTTAAAATGCAACGTATTTTTAATTTAATCCCGCCTTTTCTTGAAGGGTATTTTCAGAGAAGTTGTTCAATAATGCCTTCCCGGAAATTCCAGGCTCCGTCATAGAATAGGGATTTAAAATAATATCCAGCTGCTCTTTTGTAAGCAGGCCGTCTCTTAAGATTAAATCCTTTATGGAAGCTCCGGTCTTAATTGCTTCCTTTGCCAGGACTGCTGCTTTCTCATACCCAACAAAGGGGCAAATCGCAGTAATGATACCTACACTGTTATCCACCATACTCCGGCAGCGTTCAACATTTGCCGTAATACCGGTAATACAGTTATCCACCAGGGTGCTGACTGCGTAAGCAAGGGTTTCTATGGACTGGAATAAGTTATAGAATATGATTGGCTCAAACGCATTCAGCTCCAGCTGTCCGGCTTCCGTTGCCATGGCTATTGTCATATCATTGCCAATAATATTAAATGCCACCTGATTTACGACCTCCGGAATTACCGGATTCACTTTTCCCGGCATAATGGAGGAGCCGTTCTGCTTTTCAGGCAGATTGATTTCACCAAGACCCGTTCTGGGACCGGAGGACATAAGCCTTAAATCATTGGACATCTTGGATAAATTCACGGCACAGGCTTTTACAGCTCCCGATACAAAGGTATATCCATCCAGGTTCTGGGTCGCATCAATTAAATCATAAGCCTGGACCACCGGTAAGCCTGATATTAATGCGATATTTTTAACTACCTTTTGGCAATACTGGACATCTGCATTCAAGCCTGTTCCAATGGCCGTACCTCCCAGATTTAAATTGCTCATCTCCTGTTTTGCATTTTCAAAGCGTACAATATCCCGGCGGATTGCGCTGCTATATGCCTTGAATTCCTGCCCAAGGCGGATTGGCACCGCATCCTGCAGCTGGGTTCTTCCCATTTTAATGATATTGTCAAACTCTTCCGCCTTTTTTATCAAGGCTTCATATAAGCGCTCCAGCTGCTTCTGGGCCCTGTTTAATAATTTTAAAGCAGTCATTCTGCCGCAGGAGGGAAATACGTCATTCGTTGACTGGCCGTAATTTACATGGTCATTTGGATTGACAATTGCGTAATTGCCTTTATCCCCGCCCAGTATTTCTATGGCACGGTTGGCAATTACTTCATTGGCATTCATGTTTAAGGAGGTTCCCGCTCCTCCCTGAATCGGATCAACGATGAACTGGTCATGCATTTTACCGGCTATGATTTCATCACAGGCTTTCACTATGGCATCGGCTCTTTTTTTATCCAGGTGCCCTATTTCATAATTTGTTATTGCCGCCCCCTTTTTTATCTGGGCAATACTTTTTATTAATTCCGGATGCATGTTCATACCTGTAATATAAAAATTTTCGGCTGCCCGTAATGTCTGTACCCCGTAATAAACATCCAATGGAATTTCCTTCGTTCCGATGGAATCATGCTCCATTCTGACTTTCTCCCTTTTGTCCGGCTTCATCATAACTTTTCTCCTTTGATTTATGTTATCTTGCTTTTATTATAGTTTTCAGTTATCATAGAATCAAATATATATATCTTTATATTACTTATAGATTTTTATTTATAACACGGAGGATAGTCCTATGTTTCAGGGTAAGGAATATGTTTATGAAGTATACAAGACAAGGAGCTTTTCCAAGGCAGCAGCCAACCTATACATTTCACAGCCTTCCTTAAGTGCTACCGTAAAAAAAATAGAACAGAGGCTTGGCTCGCCTATTTTTGACCGCAGCACCAATCCAATCCAGCTTACCGAATGCGGACAGAAATATATCCAATATATTGAACGCATATTGGACATGGAAGGCGAATTTCAGAATCAGCTCAATGACTTATCCGAACTTCGTACCGGGAACCTTACCATAGGCGGAAGCAATCTGTTTTCCTCTTATATCCTGCCTCCCCTCCTTACCATGTTCATGAAGAAATATCCTCTCGTTCATGTGGATATCATAGAAGCAAACACAAAATTATTAGAAAAACAACTCTTTACGGGAAATCTGGATCTGGTAATTGACAATTACCAGTTTCCGGATTCCATCTACAGCCATCACCATTTTTGCCTGGAGCATCTGATTCTTGCAGTTCCAACCGGTTTTGGCTCCAACAGCTGTTTGACCGATAAGCAGTTAACTGCAAAGGATATCGTCAATAATAAGCATCTGGAATCCTCCACTTCTTCTGTTTCCTTAAAGGAATTTAAGGAAGAACCCTTTCTGCTGCTGCGCTCCGGAAATGATACAAGAGAACGCTCGGAACTGTTATTTAAAGCAGCCCAGATAACGCCGAATGTTGTATTGGAGCTGGACCAGCAGGTTACTGCCTATCATGTTGCATGTTATGGCATGGGCATAACTATTATTTCAGATACCCTGATCAAAAAGGTTCCGGTCGATTACCGGGTTGTTTATTATAAATTGGAGGAAGACATCGCTGCCAGAAATATTTATTTTTATCATAAAAGCACCAAGTATATTACACGGGCGATGGAGGAATTTCTTAAAATGTCATGCCAGACTTCTCATACTTTATAAATTTAAAAATAATAATAATCCTAAGTCTGCCGTCAAAAGGGTATGTATCCAATGAAGTAAATTTCTAAAATAGAAAAAACAGACTTCAATTCACGTTAAAAAGGAATTGAAGTCTGTTTTTGCTGAATATTTTACCTTAAACTGGGCACAAATTTTATTCAGCCGTTTATGAAACGCTTAGTAAATATAAACGCATCAACAGTTTTGCTCTTTATATAATTAAGTACCTAAAATAAATCACCGGCTGCTTCTGCTCCAGATAACAAAATATATACAGGCAAACACAAGGGGTATGACACTGGCGAAAAACATATTTCCATAACCGAAGCTCTGGGCAAGCAAGCCTCCAAGTATGGGACCGACTGCCTGACCCAAATCACCGCCTATATACATTGTACTGCATGCAACACCTCTTTTTTCCGGTATTACCCTTCTCAAGGCTTCTGTCTGCAGGGCCGGCTGTGACATACTCTGGGCCATTGCCTTGGCAGCCGCCGCTATTATCAGCAATAATAAACTATTTGCCCAGCCTATCAGCAGCAGTGTAACGATTCCAAAAATAAATGCCGGATATAAATTCTGCTTTAATGACCATTGGTTCATTTTCCTTGCCATTAGTATTCTTGTAAGGATTAATACAACAGCATTGACGGTAAAATGCCAGCTGCTGCCGTGGATTCCTCTCTCAGCGGCAAATACCACAAGATAGGTGCTGACAATTCCGTTCATCATAGTAAAGGATGCATTTACACCACTCAGACCAATCAGCTTCTGCTCCACAATCCGGGGCACCGAAAAAACGTCTGTTATTCGGAACTCTATTTCGCTTTTTCTATGTATATAGGGGAACATGGCCGCTATAAAAGCAGCAACAAAAAGCATAGCAGTACTCACTAACATACAGACACGATATCCATAGGAATCACTGAGCCAGATACCAATAGCAGGTCCGATTGCCATGGAGGCTACGGACATAATTCCGAAATAGCTGACCGCTTCACCGATTCTGGCTTCCGAAACACATTCACTAACCAGAACAAGGCTGGCCGTACTGGAGATACCAAAGGCAATACCATGGAGTCCTCGAAACAATAAAATCACAGGAATACTTGGAATAATGGAATATAGGAATAAAGAAGCTCCCATAAGCAGGGTGAATATATACAGCAGCTTTTTTTTATTCAATGCGTCCACCAAAAGACCGCTGACCGGTCTTGAAAGCAGGGAGGTAAAAGCAAATAAACCGGCAGCCACACCGCATACAAATACGCTTCCGCCCAGAGTTTTCAGATAACCGGTCAAAACAGGCGTCACCATATTGTAGCTCAACCAGCTGAAAAAATTAGCAACGGAGACCAAAATATATGCTTTTCCCCAAAGGGTGTCAGGTTTTTCTTTCATCACTCCCAAATAATCCCTTTGAATTTTCGGAATCCTTCCATACTCCGCTTAATGCTATCCAGCTGGTTCAGTTTCGTAGCATCCTGTTCCAAAAGAATATATTCTATGCTGCCCAATTCAATGGCAGTATCAATAATTCCCTGGATATCCATCCGTCCATAACCGATTTCAATAAAATCATCATTGCATTTGTATTTTACAAAAGTTTCACGGTCAATATAAGAGTCTTTTCCAACCACATCAAACATATTAACCGGCGTGGAGGTATCCCTGGAAAAATCCTTTTGATGCAGCATTTTGATACGGGTACCGTACTGCTTCATCATTTCAATAGGGTCCAGGCCTCCGCGAAGGGTCCAAAAGGTATCCAGCTCCAGGTTGACATGCCCGGGGTCCGTATTTTTTATTATGGTATCCAAAACCCGTTCTCCTTTGAATTCCTGGAACTCCTGATAATGATTATGATAAAGGAAGGTCATTCCCTCCTGAGCCGCCATATATCCCATCTTTTCATAATATTCGGCTTTCTTCAGCACATCATCCCTGTCCTTAAAAACCTCCATAGGATATACGAGAACGTGGTTTCCAATCTTCTGATTATATTCAATGACCCTTTTATAATTTTCATCATTAAAAGGGAAAATGTGGGCACTGATTACTTTACAACCGGACTTTTTCATTAACTCATTCAGTTTCTCCGCAGTTACGCCAAAGCCCACTCCATCATCTTCCATTGCATTATGATTTGCTACTTCAATATATTTATAGCCGGCTTCAGCTACCTGTTCAATTGTTCGGATTGGATCTTCTTTCATTAACTCACGTACGGAATACAGCTGAATTCCTACCTTTAATTCCATGTTTTACACCTATATACCGCAGTCAGGCCAGCAGACCATTCTGCGATACTGCCGCTAATAAAATGGAGTGAAAGAATACTATACGGCATCCTTTCTTTTTCTTTATTTTCTTTCACTCTTGCTCCCATTGCATACCGCAGACCTGTCTGCGGTACTGCCATAAATAATGGGGTCTGAAAGTACTTTTCTTTTACACTTCTCTTCTTTTCTTTTACATTATATCCTTCGGTTTACAAACTGCAGCTGCTTTTAAATAGATCAACGTTTTAACTTTATGCTTGATCTATTCAATAAACCTTGTATTTTCATTATAATCATATATATATAATTTCTCTATGCATTTCCTTTACACACAATACGCAAATCTTTACTCTGTAAGCTCTGCGTTTTTTCGGAATACCGTAGGGCACACTCCATATTCTTTTTTAAAAAGCTTATTAAAGGTCTTAACATCCTGAAATCCTGATTTATAACAGATTTCCGTAATAAGCATTTTTTCAGTCAGCAATAACCACTTTGCTTTCTCAAGGCGCAGTTTCTTAATGTATTCCTGAAAGGTAACCCCCATGCGCTCACTGAAGAAACGGGATAAATAGGAGGGATTAAAGCCTACTGCATCCGCACAGCTTTGCAGCTTGATTTCTTCACAATAATGAAGTGCTACATATTCAAGAATATCCTTCATCTTGGATAACTGCTTGTTAACGCTTTTCTCTTTCACTCTGGACATTTCCCGAAGTGAAATAAGTATAAGGCTGTTTACCAGGGTTTTAACGGACAGATGCCACACATAATCCTTTTTTAAGTACTCCGCATACATTGCCTCAAGAATTTCTCTGATTTTGTCCCTTGTACCGGCTGCCCAGTGTCCGCTATACATGTCGAGCTTATTCAATTCATTCTGAATCCATATCCAGTCTTCCTCATCCTTTGTCCAGGTTCCCATAATCTTTAAATCAAACTGGATAACCAGACGTTCACAATCCTCCGACCCCTTTGCAATGCTGTGATTTCTAAATGGTGGTATGATACATATATCTCCAGCCTGCATAAGAAATTCTTCTTCGCAGCTCACCTTCAGCCTTCCGGAACGAATAACGATGATTTCCACCTCCTGGTGGCAATGGTTCATGAATACAGCATTTCCCTTCATGATTGCACCTTTAAACGGATATAAAATATTCTTCATTTCATTCTCGTATATCATAGCAGCCTGCACCTTTCATTCTTATGGGTAATCTGGTAAACTCAATAAACGCATACTACTGTTTTACTGTTATTCTGTTTTACTGTTATATTGTACTACTTTTATTTTGCATTACTGTTATTCTGTTTTACTTCTATATATTACTGCTCACAATAATTCAGTATCAAATCCGCTGCAATAGCAAAGCCCGGTCTTAAACTATCTATAAAAATCCATTCCTGTTTTGTATGTGCGCTTCCTCCAAGGCATAAACCTATTGTTACCGCAGGTATACCATAAGAAAACGGAATATTACAATCGGTGGAGGCAGAGGTAAAGCCTGTCTCTCTACCTGATCTGCTTTCAATGATCTTTTTGCATAACTGTTCCAGTTTCTTCTGATCTATATTATCCTCCCCTTTATTACCGCAGGGGCGTTCTCCTACTACTTCTACAGCAACCTGTACTCCACTCTGTCTGTATTCTTCTATCATCTTTTCAAAATAGGCCTGTACCTGCTGCATGCTTGCACGGTTGTCCGACCTGATTTCATACAGCATTTCTGCCTGCTGGGCAATGGAATTCACAGAAGTCCCGCCCTGAATCATCCCTACATTATAGGTTGTTTTACTTCCATCCTCCGGCACCTGATATTCATATAAGCGCTCCGCTAATTCCGCCAGTGATACAATTGCATTTTCATTTCCAAAATCAAAATAAGAATGTCCGCCCTTCGTCTTTATTTCGATTCGGTAACGCATGGACCCCACCGCACAATTGCAGATTTCATTTGTATAACCATCAAAGGAAACCACCTGCAGCAGACGCTCTTTATATCGTTTGACTAAGGCTTTGGAGCCTTTGAGATTTCCCAGACCCTCTTCGCAGGAATTAGCGCAAATCACAATGCCACAGGTTGATTTCGGCCTGTTAGCAGCCAAAAACCTTCCCATCATCAGCAAAATTGCCACATTAGCCGTATCATCGCCTACCCCGGGAGAAAAAAGTTTTCCATCCTCCTCTTTTATTCCCATTGGTTCCAAATCGGGAAATACGGTATCCATATGTGCCATAAAGATAACTACAGGTCTTTCCTCCCCACATTCATAGGGATAAATAACATTGAGGGCTTCATCGATAAATACTCCCTCAGCCCCCTGTTCCTCAAGCCATTTTTTACAAAACTCCGCCCGCTTTTCTTCTTTATGGCTGGGTGCTGGAATATTACACAGCTCTTTAATCAGCTGAATCAGCATGTCATGGTTTTCCTGCAGATAGCTTTCAATTATTTTTTTCATCTAAAACTCCTTCTGTCTGACTGAGGCTGCTGAAAAAGTCTCATTCGACTAGCAGCTTATGCATCAGTATTAATAGAAATAGAGCTGTCGCATTCTAAAATGCGGCAGCACTATCTCATTTTTAATTCATTAATTTGAAGCCTGTATTTTCTTAGCCCTTTACTGCACCAAGGGTTATTCCCTTCGCAAAGTTATTCTGGATAAAGGGATAAACAATTATGATTGGCAAAATACCAATTACCGCAATTGCCATACGCACTGTTCCGGAAGGAATACCGGATAAATCAACGCTTTGGCCTGCCGAAACATTTGAAGACAGGAATTGAATTTCCTGAATCATACGGTTTAAGAGATTTTGTATTGTAAATAAATCGGTTCTGGTTGTTAAGTAATACAGACCATTCTGCCAATCATTCCAATATAAAATCATAGTAAATAAGGCAACTGTTGCAATTATCGGCTTTGCCATAGGAACTGCAATTTTGCGGAAGGTCTGCATCTCACTGGCACCATCAATAGCTGCCGCTTCCAGGACTTCTTCCGGTAGGCTTGTCTGAAAATAACTCCTCATAAGCATGACATAGTATGCTCTTACTAATAGATTCGGTATGATAAGAGCCCAGATTGTATTTTTAATATGAAATGTACCGGTATACATTAAATATGTTGGTACAAGACCACCGTTAAATAACATAGTAAAAAATACATAGAATGTAAGCATCCTTTTTCCGGGCAGGTCCGGTCTTGATATTGCATAGGCTAACATAGTTGTGACAACCAGGCTTATACACAGACCTATAATCGTAATATAAAAGGACATACCATATGCTTTTAATATGAGTCCGCTGCTTTGATAAAGATATTGGTAAGCAGCCAGACTGAATTTTTCCGGCCAAAACTGATATCCGTTACGCACCAGGGTATTATTCTCTGTGAAAGAAGAAATTACTAATAAAAACAGAGGAATAAGGCAAATAGTGACTGCGAGGATCAGAAATGTGTTTGCAAATATATTAAAACGTTTTGTATTTGATGATTTTATATTCTTCACCCCTTCCTAAAAGAATGCATTCTCTTTATCTGCCTTACGTACTAATAAGTTCGCTGTCATTACAACAATAAACCCAACCAGAGATTGATACAAGCCTGCTGCCGCACTCATACCGATATTTCCCTGCTGCAATAAACCTCTGTAGACATATGTATCAATAACATTGGTTGTTGAATAAACAGCCCCTGAATTCATTGGTATCTGGTAGAATAGTCCAAAATCAGAATAAAAAATTCTTCCTACCGCCAGCATTACCATCGTAATAATAACCGGCTTTAATAATGGCAAAGTTATATAACGGATTTTTTTCCATGGACCTGCTCCCTCCAGCTCAGCAGCTTCGTAATATCCTTTATCGAATCCTACTACCGTTGCAAAATACACAATACTGGAATATCCGGTACTCTGCCAAAGAAATACGAAAACGATAATAAACGGCCAGTATTTCGCTTCATTATACCAGGATATAGGGTCTTTCCCTGCTAATCCTAAAATCGTGTTATTTATAAATCCAGAATCAGCACTGAGAAATGCATATACAAGATAACTGATAATAACCCATGAAATCAAATGCGGGAGTAAAATAACACTCTGATAAAACTTTCCCATTTTTTTGCTTGCAATTTCACTCAAAAGAATTGCAATTGTCACTGCTAATAAATTACCAAGAATAATAAATGTAATGTTATATAATATTGTATTTCTGGTAATCGTCCATGCATCGGCAAATAAGTAAGTAAAATTCTTTAAACCAACCCAGTCACTTCCCCAAATACCCTTTTTTGCACTAAAATTCTTGAAAGCAACAACCAGGCCGCCCATAGGCATATAGTTATTTATAAAAAGATATAATAATCCTGGAAGTGCCATTAAGTATATTGGCAAATGTTTTCCTAATAACTTCTTTTTCACTTAATTTGCCACCTTTCCTGCAAACTTACTTGTCCCAATTTTTTATTTTACATTGTTATCTGCGGCCCATTTATCAAGCTGCTTCTGTTTCTCATCTATTATTTTCTGCAATCCGACATCATAAAGCTTTTTATTCATTTCTTCCAAAGCTGAATCAGGAGCTATTACACCGCATTCCAGACTCATGCGATACTGGTCATAAACATTTTGTACTGCCGCAATTTCATTGGCTACAGTATTATTATTAAATACAAATCCATATGCCTTTGAAAATACTCCTGTTTTATTCCATTCCTCTGTTTGCTTCCATACATCAGGATCGTTTCCTTTCCATACATAGGCATTGAATTCATTTCCTAAGGACCATACCATACTGGACATGTTGTAACCGCTGTTACTTGCATCTACACCACTTGGATAATCAATTGTACCGTCATTATTCAATACATAGTGTTTATCTTTAATTCCGTATGCCATTAAATTAATAATATCCTTATCCGTATACATAAGATTAATAAACTGCATAGCTTTTTCAGGATATTTGCTGTTTTGAGGAATTGTCCACTGCCAAATGTTACCTGTTACTGTTAAGGTAGGAAGAACCTGGCAATATTCTACATCATATCCGGATGAGTTCTTTTCCTGGATTTTAATACCCGGTTTTCCGGCGGTATTATATGCAAACAGGTTACCTGCCTTCATCAGGGCCGCACCGCCTTCTGTTACATTGGTAATATCTTTGCTGATATATCCCTTCTCATACCACTCCCGAACTACCTTTAAATATTCCTTATATTCCTCTGTTTCAAAAAGGTCAACAACTTTCAGGTTCTGTCCGCTGTCTGCTAAAACTCCGAAATTATCCCCCAACTTATCCCAGCGGCTATTAGACTGTAAAAAAGAATACCCTACGCTGCTGGTAGATAAAATAGTCATATCAGGCTCGCTTTTATGGACAGTTTCAAATACTTTAGTCAGCTTATCATACGAGTCAATCGTCGAAGCATCGATATTATACTTGTCGCAAATATCTTTTCTCAGAATGAATCCGCCCATACCGCTGGCTGAATCACATTTGATAGGGATAGTGTAAAGCTCACCGGCAAATTCACCGCACTTTAATAAATTCTCACCTAGGGTTTCTTTAATTCCCTGTCCGTACTTATCCAGTAAATCCTGTAAAGGACGTATCTGCTCACCTGCATAAGCAGATGGTATGATACTGGCATTAGCCCCCATAACGTCCAACTGTTCAGACCCCGACAGCATTAAAGTCATCTGCTGCTTATAGGAACCGGAGGGTATAATCATCAGTTCGACTTCCGCATTGATTTTTTCACGGGTAATTTCGTTGATTTTTTCCTGAACATCTTTCAAATCCGCCGGAGTTGTCCCAAAGGTCCTGAGAGCAACCACCAATTTGTCA
Organism: Anaerocolumna jejuensis DSM 15929; assembly: GCF_900142215.1. Lineage (GTDB taxonomy): Bacteria > Bacillota > Clostridia > Lachnospirales > Lachnospiraceae > Anaerocolumna > Anaerocolumna jejuensis. The sequence goes on from NZ_FRAC01000008.1 coordinate 398,531, forward strand.
GCCTTCTCTTTCTCGTTATCCTTTGAGCCTGTGGTTGTTGGTTCCTTCTCATCAGATACCTTTTTACTTGCGCATCCTATTAAACTGAAAGACATTACGATTGCCAATAAAACCACCAATATTTTTTTCATATAGTCGTATTCTCCTTTTTTTATTTTATCTCCCGGGAAATTATGTACTTAGTTTACCATATTCCACAAATAGCACATATAAATTTTCTGTCTTACTATATAACTTTTCTGTTTAATATTATTATCTTTATATCCTTCTTATTAATTCTGTACAATTTGAATTTCAATAAACATAACCATATGGCATAAACATCTACTTCTTGCCCTTGAAATTAATCTGCCTGTTCTTCCGAAACTGCAAAACACAACCTGCCAAAGACAATATCTTTGGCAGGTTGTGTTTTTCCGGTTGATTGCCTCCCAGGTTTCCGAAGTACTATTAATTTTATGAAATCAAGTCATAGGTACCCGGCTGACGTGAATTTTTACCTGTCCTGTAATCCCGGACGGACTCTTTGGCTCTTCTGGAGAAAACATTGTCGGACCGCACATTTTAAAAACCTCTCTCTCCAATGTAGTTGCCACTTCAATAACAACATCATTTTCTCCCTCTTGCACAAATTTTGATATGTCATACCGGTAAGCCGGCACAATCTGAATCCCCGTACTCACTCCATTAATAAATACCTCTACTCCTTCTGCGGCATCGGTAATTTCTAAAATCACCCTGGATAAATCTTTTACATAAAACTTATTTTTATACTGCACTAAGCCCGAAAATGCAGGCTCTTCTTCTGCCAGTCTGTCCGGAAGGGATACCTCTTTTTCCTTTGTAAAATCAGGGTAGTCTATACTTCGGCATATCGCACGTTTCCAATTCTTATTGAAAGGAAGCTCCTCCATTTCCGTCTGATAAGGTATTTCCGTATATTTTTTTTCTATAATTCCAGGCTCATCAAATATTATAATCAAACTTTTCCGTGGCTCCAGAGATACCTGAAAACGGGTAGTGTCTTTGCCGCTTTCCAGCATTTCTATTTCCTCGATTCGATTATCCCATGCATTGTATACATAGCACGCCCCTGTCTGGGGAACAGTAATGAATCCTGTATATGTCTCATCTGCTTCATTTACAAAATAATAGATATCATTTTCCTTTCGGTAGTGAAGATAACGCATCCGATTATTTTCAGGAGACAATTTAATTTCTTCAAGGCCTGCTTTCTTTAAATATTCTATAAGCTCTTCCAAAGGAACAACAGTACAGGATTGAAGGCTCTCCAAAATGGAATCGTCTCCGTTATAAATACCTTTTGGCAGTTCCTGAAGAAAAACTACCGGAAATCCATTTTCATGAAGATGCAGAACTTCTTCAGCCAATTCGAAAGAAATATATTCTGCATAGGGAATAAGCAAAGCCTTATATTCTTGTGTATGTATCTTTAATATACTGCCTGCTTTTGTCCGGTAACGTTCCTTTTCCAGAAATACATCTGCCGGAATAAAATCATAGTCAATTTGGTTATCTGCAAGTAAATGAGCTGGTTTCTGCATAAGCATATAATTACCGGTCCACTCTGCTTCACCGTGATACAAAATTGCTGTATTTGATATATGCCAGCCTCCGCTGATCAACCCGCAAATTCGATTTATATAACGCATTAAAGCTCCGAAATGGCGGTACTGCGGATCATTTCCATTTGCGTAAAAATGCGGCGGGCAGTCAGCATCCGGGTAGGCCTTACCGCTAAACGCATGGGGAACAAAGTGGTTAACTCCCCTGACCATAAAATGGTCAGCAAGGTATTTTTCCAGCTGGACCCCTTCCGACCAGCCGTAAGCTCCAAAAATTTCACACATAGTACGGCCTTTTTTCCGTGGGTCAATTACTCCCATGGATGCTCCCAATTTTCCTAAAGCATAGTGATAAAATTCTCCGTCTCTTTTTCCTGCCATAGGTCCGGGGATCTCTGCCTCTTCTCCCTGAGGATATACCTGTCCGCCTATATTATCAATTCCTGCCATGTCCTGCCCTGATAATGCCCTAAAAAAATGTCCAAGGCTGGAGCTGGTACGTGCATGCTGGTTATTATCTTCAATGATATGGCCTATATATTCCACCCCATGCTCCCTGCACCAGTTTCCTATCTGCATTGAAAAGTTCTTTTCCACAAGACGTGTTACGGCATCCATATAGGCATACCGTACCTCTGCCGCAGCCTTGTTTTTCACATCCAGCTTATCCCATAGCAAAGGCATCCATTTCTTATAGGCTGCTCCCAGTCGTTTTTCCAGCTCGGATTCTATTTCCTGGCTCCAGGGAAGGTCCTGGTCCGTTCCAAGTAAATTTTCCTGAGGATACAAATGGCCGTTTCCAAGCTCTGGCTCATCTGAAAAGAATCCTGCAATTACAGTTCCAAAATCTTCTTTATAATGCTTATAATGAGGTTCATATACTTCATCGATTAAAACCCGGCAGGAGTTTTTGTCCAACATATTAATATAGTTTCTTCTCGGCCCCATATTTCTTGTAAGGACGCAGAAACATATTTTCCACTTACCTGCTGGCGCATCCCATATAAGATTATTTCCTACTATATATTTTTCCAGAGATACCGGTTCTCCTATGCCTGACTGGTATGCCGTTATGCTTAAAAATTTATTATCTGTAAATTCTCTTAACTGTGCAGGTTTTTTAATCATAGCCTCTTCCATTTTATTTTTCCGGAATTTCGGCCAGAGGTATTCTTCCACATTAATTTCTGTTTTTCCCTCTGCCTCTGCAAATTGGCATAGGATACTCTGACGGCAAAGTTCTGCAGGTGCATTCTCCATTGCCCCATTAGCGTATCCCGTAGGAAAATGACTGTCATCAAGAATCCATACTTTCATTTTCCGTTTCCTTGCTTCATCCAGAATAATATCCATGTCCTCCCACCATTTCGGCCCGGCAAAATCCGGATGTGGCCGGCTCTCCACACAGACAGCCCGGATTCCGCAGTTATAAATAGCTTCCATGTACTTCCTCAAAACTTCTTCCTCTTCACCGTGCTGCCAAAAAAAGGGCAATACGTAATTATCTTCTTTATTCTCAAGATTATTCTTAATAGTACGGTTCATGACATATGCTCCTTATCTGTTTATTGCCTTACCTGTTTATTGCCTTACCTGCTATTATCTAATCTAATTATTGACTTTCCTATTCTATTATAATTAACATGGATTATTTTAACTAACTCTTTCCTTTACGAAATATACGCATATTTTTACTAAACTGCCTTTTTAGTGATTTACCTGCCGCTTCTGTAGTGGCAACGAAATTGTGCCGGAGTCTCCCCATTTTTTTCCCTGAATACCTTTGAAAAATAGGCCCAGTTACTGTAACCCACTGAAAATGCAATTTCTCCTATAGTCCTATCTGTTTCCTTTAATAACCGTTTTGCTTCCTGTATCCGTTTCTGCGTTATATATTCCGTTAGTTGTACACCGGTTTCCTGTTTAAAAATACGGGACAGGTAATCGCAGCTAAGGTAAACATATTCAGCCAGCTGCTTTCTGTTTAGCTCCTCATTCAGATTAGCTTTAATATACTGTTTGACACGGGTTATGACTTTATCCTTATTTGCAGCCAATTCCACATAAGCAGAGGCTTTTTGAATCATATAATATGCCCAGCATTTAAAATCTCTGACTGAATTTGTGGCGGATTTGTATAATTTTAAGGACTCTTCATCCTGAAACAAAAGATGTGCCTGTACTCCTTTCCGGTCAACTGCTATATAAAAGGCCTGCAATACATCGTGAAATATGTTATTTAACACCTCACCGTTTACCCTGTTTTCACATGCCAGATTATTAACATAAATTTCAATTTCATTGTAGGCTTTCTCATAATTACCTTCTGTAAATAAATCTGTCCAGTATTCAATATTTGGCCTGGTATAATTTATTGTCTGAACAGACCTATAATCAAAAACCCCTGCATATTCCGTGACATTATTTCTTTCCAGCTGCAATAGCTTTTCATATTGCCGGGCAAGCTCTCCTGATTCTCTGAATTCCCCCATATAACAAGCTGCCAGTAAATTATGTTTCTTTCTGCAGTTCCTGACGAAGCTATTACAGCCTTCCCTAAGCTTTTTGTCATATTCCTGAAAATCACCTGCACAGCTGATTATTGACAAAAGGCAGTTATCATGGTATGCCAGCACCACCTGCTCCCATTCATTATACTCCGCTTCCTGTAAAGAGTACTGAAGTGTTTCAGCTAAATCCGTCCAATCTCTGTTTGTATCGGAGGCAAAGACCTCGAACAGAATTGGCAGATAACGGTTATTTTCATTAAATACTAAATGCTCCCGCTGAGCCTGCCCCATGATTGCAGTACTGTCCTGGTCAATTTCTTTACTCAGCACCGCCCTCCAGAAATGCTGTACCCGACTTCGCTCTGCTTCATTCCAATAGCCTGCCAGACGTACATTTTTTTCTTTTTCCCGCTTTTCTATAACAGTCTGAACGGCCTTCTGAAATACTTCCAGCAATTCTCCCTGCTCAATAGGTTTTAAAAGATATTCGATAACTCCCAATTCAATAGCCTGTTTGGCATAGTGAAACTCCGCATAGCTCGTTAAAAGAATGCTCACAGGTGTCAGCTTTTTATCCTTTACCCATTTCAACAGGTCGAAACCGCTCCCTTTTGGCATCTCTACATCACAGAGTATGATATGGATTTCCTGTTCCTCAAATACTTTCTGGGCCTGTTTCATACTGTATGCAGTGTATACCTTGTCCACCCCTAGTTTTTTCCAGTCCACAGTGCATTTCACTCCCTCTGCGCAAAGCACCTCGTCATCAACGATCAATACCTGAATCATTTTATCCTCCATATACATATAGCATAAATAAGTTATTGGAAACATTTTAAAGTAACGGTAAAGTAATTTTTCACTGCTTAACCTGAGGCTGGTCTTTCTTTTCCGTATTGATTTCCCTGGGCAGCAAAATCTTTACATAAGCCCCTCCTGTTACTTCGTGGTTGGCAAAGGTAAGACATGCCATATCCCCATAGATCAGGTTCACTCTTTGGCGGACATTATATATTCCGAAGTGCTCTCCCTTTTCATCAAATATCCGCTTTTTATATTTCAAGGATTCCATTACTTTCTCGGAATATCCATCTCCAGAGTCCCACACTTCAATGCAGATATAGGGAATATCTTTGAGTTCACAGCTTTTCACCTTAATATAGATTTCCGTGATCTCACCTGCTACTACCTGATATTTTACCGTATTTTCTATAAATGTCTGGATAATCAATGGAGGAACCATAACATCAAGAACAGAATCCTCAATATCAAATTGACAATTAATACTGTTCAAAAACCGCAGTTTCTGAATCCGGAGATAATTTTTAATATAATCAATTTCTTTATACAGGCAGTCCAGGGAATTTCCCTCCATTGTATAGCGAAGATGATTTCCCAGATACGTAGTCATTTCCTGCACCAGATTATTTTTGTCCATAAGGGATAAATTATGAATAACATTCAGGCAATTGATGTAAAAATGCGGATTTACCTGAAGCTTCAGATACTGCAGCTCTGCTTTCTGCCTTTGCTCCTTTTCCTCATAAATGTCTATTTTCAATGACTTAATCTGCTCAATCATAGTATCAAAGGTCTTATTCAAAATTACATATTCATCACATACCTTATTTGATTTCAGCCTGACTTCCAGGTTTCCGCTGCCCAGGCTTTTCATAGCCCGGATTAATAAGTCCATTGGTTTAATAATCCAGTTTCTCATTGCCAATATAAACAATATAAGAAAAACGACCTGAAAAAGATATAAAAGGCGGATAAAATTCTGAATGGAATTGAGACCTTCCAAAATATGATTATCACGTATCAAAGCTACCATGCTATAATTACCGCATTTTGAATTTGCAGAAAGCAGCAGGTATTTCTTCCCTTCCCCGACTATATTGTAGGGCTTGTTCTGATCATTGAGTAAAAGAGATTTATTTAATTCCATCAGTGAATTTCCATACTCTTTTCCTGAATTATCACAAAAGGTTATATACTCCATATCTCCGAAACCGTCCGACCTGAATTTTTGTACCAGCTTATCAACCTTGGCGCAGCCCCCCATATAAATATTGTTTACTCTTAAAATACGGACAAGATAATACTCACCATTTACTTCCATCCCAAACCATTTCCCTTTATTATTAAGAAGTGTCTTTTCATCCTTTACAGCAGCCTTAATCATTTTACGGATATATTTTTGTTCTCCTCCGCTGATATCAAATTTTACCGCATCTATAAACGTATCTTTTCCGCTGAAATATACAAATAAGTTATCAATAAATCCATAGGTAGGCAGTACATTTTCCATATCCCTCTTCATCCGAGCCTGGGCTGTATAGTAATTCACTTCATTATCTGTGTACTCTATAGTAGCCATATTTTCCGATAACTGAAGTCCAACCCAATAATTCTCAACATTCTTAAATACATCATCAACACGGTTCATATACATTTTAAGCATTTTTTGGTTCGTCCCGGCCGCCTGTTTTCTGACCACGTTAATGGCGTATATATTACTAAACAGCAGGATAAGCAATAGAACAAAGACGATGGAAAAGACTACAAAAATAATTCGAAAACGGATGGACTTAGTCGGTATATGTATCTTTTTTATAAGTTTCATCTTCATATTCTCTTCTCCCTATGCAAATATTACAACTGTTTTTTCTTCTATAGTTATTCTATTTATATTTTACAGAAAATTCAACAAAATTCATACTCCTTATTTAAACAAAAGATACTCACATCTTTACATTTCTTATTTTTACATTTTTTATTAAGAATTAATCCATAAACTCTGGGATATCTCTGCTTTTCTTAGATACCTGTTTTTCCCATTTGCTACTTCTTTTTATTGTATATTTTTTCTGCTTGCCAATATAATCTCTATCCATATTGGTTTCGATGCCGGAAGCAATAAAAAATGCAGCCGCAAACAAATTTCCTTTGTTTGCGGCTGCGCTCTATTGTAGTAAAGTTTAGTCTATTAATTACTTTTTTTCACTGGCAATATTAATAACCTTAACACTGTATTTTGCCTGGTCATCAATTGAATTTATAGCCTTTGCCTGCTTTTCCGTAAGCCCGTAGGATTTATCCAATTCCTTTAATATCTGCTGCTTAATAGAACCCAGGTTTTTTTCAATGCCAAGCTCTTTTGCCCGGGCAATATGTACATCATACCGGTCAAGACCCTTTAAAAGTGAATCCAGGGCTTCCGGGTATTTCTTCATCTCAATATTGTTATAATAGGAATTCAATTCCTTATTAACATACATGGTGGTCATTATTCTATCATAGGTCTTTTGGTCCTGCTTCTTAACACTAATCCCATAGATATCGTAATATGCTTCCGTGTATCTTCCTCTGGAATACTCCAGGCTTGCATTTTTTACATCAAGGCTATAGGAATATGTCTTAGTCCCTACAATTACAACACCAGCTATCAAAATAAAAAATGTCATGATAAACACTACGCCAAGGGTATTTAATTTTACCTTATCATCCGGATCGGGAGGTGTCTGTTCCTTTTTGGCCTGTTTCTCCTGCTGCTTCATTGCAGCTTTATCTGCGGCCGCTTTCCTTTTTTCAGCCTTCTGGGCATCGGAAGCTTTCTTCTTTTCCAGCTTTGCAGCAGCTTTTTTGGCCTTTTCCTCTTTTTTCTTAGCGATTTTAGCCTTTTCTTCTTCTGTCAGTAATTCCTCGGCAGGCTTCTTTTCTTCCTTTTTAGCCTTGGCTGCATTTGCTTTAGCTTCTTTATTCTTCTCTGCCTTTTCTTTGGCCTTTGCCAGCTTGGCTGCCTTTTTTTCAGCTTTTATTTCTGCCCTGGATTTTTTATTCCCTTCCCCTTTACCATTCTGTTCGTCTTTCGAAAGCTTTTTACCTGAAAATCCTGATTTCTCTTCAGAGTTTCCTTCCATAGCAGAGATATCGATATTTTCTAACAGCTCTTCATCCTCAAGCCTGTCCATTGCACTGAGGGCATCGGAGAAAACATCTCCCATACTATCAAGGTTCTTGGATTTGGAAGGTGCATTATTATTAGCTTCCAGTACCTTATCCGCAGCAAAACTGTCGGTTGCCTCCTCTGCTTGATGGACTTGATTACTATCCAAATCAAAATCATCAATAGAGAAAATAGGATCCATCTCTTCTTTCGCAGCGGATTTTTCTGCTTTAACAGGTTCTTGTGCCTTAGCAGCTTCTACTGCCTTTACAGGCTCTGCTGCTTTTGCAGGTTCTACTGCTTTTGCAGGTTCTTCAGCTTTAACCTGATTTGACGGCTGCGGGCCATTGCCTTTTTTCTGCTTTTCGTCCTGGGCAGATATCATATCCAACAGTGCCAGAAGATCCTCATCCGCATCCTCCATATCGGAGGATTCGTCTAAACGGCTGTAGATATCATCATTTCTCAAATTATTATCTTTTGTCTCCCCATTATTGTCAAATATATCTTTCTCATCACTCATTTACGTATATGGCCTTTCTCTTACTATCTTTTGTACTAATCCAACCAATATATCTATTATCAAAGCTTATATATAAAGATATCGGCAATATCCGTATATTTCTAAACCCCGATTATGCATTTACCAGACTATCTATTACTTCAATTAAAGTACCGATTTCCGGTTTCGTTATCTGGGCATCTGCTCCCACTGATTTTCCTTTTATCCTCATTTCATCATTGATTAAAGAAGAAAAAATAACTACTGGCAATTCCTTCAGTTGTTTATCTGACTTAATCAGCTTTGTCAAATGATGTCCATCCATTTGGGGCATTTCAATATCGGTTATGACACATTTAATCTTATCAAAAACAGTACCTTCGTTTTTGAATCCTTCTATGGTCTCCCATGCTTCGGCACCGTTTTCCTGCATAATTAGATTAGAAAAACCGGCCTTCTCCAGAAAATCTTTTATTAACTTACTTAACAAGGGAGAATCCTCAGCAATTAAAATGGGCACATCGTTTCTTTTTCTATCATGTAAATGGCTTAGATCAGACATTTTAAGCCCAGTTTCCGGATTAATATCCGCTATGATCCTTTCAAAATCCAAAATGGCAATTAATTTATTTTCCCATTTTAAAATACCCGTTGCAGAAGAATTTATAGTCTTATCCGGTTTATTAATATCTTCCCAGGATACACGATGAATTCCAACAACTCCATGAACATGAAAAGCTATATTTAATTTATTGAAATTCGTAACAACATTCATATGGCTTGTTTTATCACTGTTTTCATTTTCTGTGACATGAAGTGCTTTTGCTAAATCCACTAATGTAATGATATCTTCCCTTGGCATAAAAATGCCTTCGATAAAGGGGTGCGCATTGGGAATTGGTGTTGGTTTCTGGTAGGGCAATATCTCTCGGACCTTTGCCACATTTATTCCATAGAAATTATCTCCAATCTTAAATTCCAAAATTTCCAATTCGTTCGTTCCAGTTTCTAGCAAAACTCCTGCTTCCATATTTGGCCTCCCTAAGCTCTTTCCCCATAGTTTTTTCTTTTTAGGTTAATCATATTATAGTATAAATTTCTACAAAATTCAAACTTATTATACAAATAGTGTTAATTACCTATACAAGGTTATGCTATTTTCTTCCACTTAGCTATCAATTCAATATTTCCGAGACTTTTCTCCGGAATACTGCTGACTCTGCGCTCTCCTCTGCAGCTGCCATCACCACAGGTAGCGATATCCTCATACCAATATAAAAATTGATACCCTTCTTTTGTCGGTTCTTTCAAGGTTATTTCCCCTGAATTATAGTTATAGGAGGTAGGATTTGCAGTGTCATTGGTACCGCCGTCGAGATTATACTTAATAGTATAAGTCCCATCAAAGGCCAGAAACTGGATTCTATATGACTGAAACAATTCTTCATGTTTCTTCCAGTATTCCTCCATGGCACTTCCTGTGTAGCCATATATATAAAATGGCTCCTCATCTTCCATTTTTGCTATGCTCATAATATTAAATGTTTCATCGCTGATGGAAGTTACTGATTTAGGAATTGTTACACTGGTCCTGGCATTGGGGAAAGCATAGTCAGCGATAGTTGTCACCCCGTCTGCTACAATCACCTTATCCACTGCCGGGTCACATATCAGTATCGTTTTGTCCGCATTATAAAGTATTCCGTTGTCACTGCTGTAATTAACAATATTATTGGCAGTGTATACCTCTATACCGGTAATCTGACCGTCGCCAAATCTTACTTGCCTGCCATAGGACTGCAAAGAAGAGGGTATCTTAATACCGGAAAGGTAACCGCAATTTTCAAATAAATTTTCTTTTAAATATTTCATTGTATACGGAAAGGTAATAGATGATATTTCCGTATAATCGAAAATATCTTCCGTCGTTTTCTCCACCCCTTCCGGTATCTTAATATCCTTTGGGGTATTTAAACAGTTCATAAGTACTTTTCTGTCCTTACTTAGCAAAAAACCATCCTCATATGTATAGACAGGATTCGCACTGCTGAATTCCACCTTTTGCAGTGCTGTATCATTGCTCAATACATTAATTCCAATACTGCTGACAGTTTTCGAAAAGGATATTTCCTGAAGTGATGTACAATTGGCAAAGGCCCAGCCTCCGACTGTCTTCACTCCTTCCGGTATTGTTACGGATTTTAAGGAGGAGCAGTGACTGAATGCATGAAAGCCTATTAAGGTAACACTTTCAGGAATTTTGATTTTTACCAGCTTGGTCTCTGAAAATGCACTGTCACCAATTTCAATTAAGCCCTCCGGTAATGTTACTTTGCTCAAGCTTTTTACGGAAAGAGCTCCTTCTCCCAACTTTTTCACACCTTTTGGCAATACTATTTCTGTAACGGATGAATTGTAAAATGCCCGTTTTCCGATTTCAGTAACGCCTTTAGGTACTGTAACTTTTCCTTTGCTTTTCATAGCATCAAATAAAATTCCATTGGAAATCAGCATTGCACCTTTTTTGGATTGTTCCTTATACCAGGCTGTATTGTAAAAGGCCCCGTCTTTTATTTCCTTTAGCTTTTGGGATAAGCTTATATCAGTCAGCTTGCTGCAATTGGAAAAAGCATAAGAGCCAATACTTGTTACAGAATTGGGTATTTTTATTTTTTTGAGTGCCGTACAGTTTTCGAAGGCATAATCTCCGATACTTACAGCCTTGCCTGGTATTGTAATCTCCTTTAAGCTGCCGCAGCCTGCAAATGTATGGCTGCCTATTTCTGTAATAGTTTCTGGTAATTTAATTTGTTTTAAACTTTTACAGCCGCTGAAGGCCCCGCCGCCAAGCTTCTTTACCGAACCAGGGACAGTAATATTTACCAGACTGCTGCAATTTGCAAAGGCCCCATTATTTATTTCTTTTACGGATTTTGGTATTGTGATACTTACTATCTTACTTTTACCGTAAAATGCATTAACTCCAATACTTGTGACAGTATTCGGAATTATTACATTCTTGCTACTTCCATTATACTTTTTAAGTGTTCCGTTTTTAACGACAAAATCCTCATTTTTAGCACTGGTCTTAATCGGAATAAATAGTATTAATGCCAGAATGTTAAAGAAAATGAAATAATAAAGCAACCGTTTTTGCTTCTTGTATGTTTTCCTCATGTACGTTTTCCTCCTGTACAATAACTTATTAATTAATGGCTCCTGGCTAATGAGTTTTTACCAATAATTATCTCACAATTCTACATCATCCTTCTGGAAAGACTTTCACTTGCCATTTATGTATATATCCATTATAACCTAATTATACAACGTAACACAAGGATTTTAACAGCGTTTGACTCTCTGGTTCTGAGTGAAATACTCAGCTTTCCGGAAAAATAAAAAAGGCATTAATTATCATACAATGATAATCATGCCTTTAAATTTCCTCTATAAACATACACATTTTTAAATCCATCTAATTTTAGGTCAAGCCCTCGACCTATTAGTATTAGTCAGCTGCATGCATTACTGCACTTCCACCTCTAACCTATCCACCTGATCGTCTTTCAGGGGTCTTACTAGCTTATGCTATGGGATATCTTATCTTGAGGGGGGCTTCACGCTTAGATGCCTTCAGCGTTTATCCCTTCCCGACTTGGCTACCCGGCCATGCACTTGGCAGTGCAACCGGTACACCAGAGGTCAGTCCAACCCGGTCCTCTCGTACTAAGGTCAGCTCCTCTCAAATATCCTACGCCCGCGCCGGATAGGGACCGAACTGTCTCACGACGTTCTGAACC
>NZ_FRAC01000030.1 GCF_900142215.1 Anaerocolumna jejuensis DSM 15929
CTGGACAATCATACAGTCCATACATCCAAGAAAACCAGGGAGTATCTTGCAACAAGGCCCGGAAGGTTCCTATTTGTATTTACACCAAAACACGGCTCTTGGCTCAATATGATAGAAGCGTTCTTTGGTAAATTTGCTTGTGTATGCCTGCGTGGCATAAGAGTTCAAACCAAACAGGAACTGGTAGATCGCATCTATCAGTATATGGATGAAGTCAACGCTGCACCGGTTGTTCCACGGTGGAAATACAAGATGGATGAGATCAGTGTATAGTTTTGGTGGTTAATTCAAAAACATTGTACTAGTACATTTTATACTTGTTTGTCCACTTTTTAGTATTTCATCAACTGCTTTATAAAATACTCTTTCTTCATCAACAATATTTATCTATATCTATAACAAACGCTGGTAAAGAGTATCCCCTAACTGATTAATTGAATTTTATATAACAGTATGGAGGTTATTTTATTTAAAATAATTCAGTTTCTATTCATAGTTAAGAAATCCTTACAAAATTCCTATATGTAAGTATTTACAATACAAAATAAATTACAATTATAATTTAAATTTATATCTAATAAAATCAATATCGTCTTTTAAATAACCTTTTTCATTTTCGGATAAAAGCTCATCTATGGGAAGAACTGTATAAATTTCATTTAATTTAGAATATTCTTCATAAAAATTATTTAAGTTTTCGGCATATTTAGAAACTTGTGTTAGAATCGTGCTGTAAATAGCAAGTGTTTTAATACTTTGTTCTGTTAAAATCAGAGTAAAATCTAAAAAACATCTTTTACCAGATTGCGTAAAGGTTAAATTTTCATTACAGATATAATTATAATAATTTTCCATTGCTAAAAATTTGTACTCAAAAAATTCACTCATAAGGACCTCCGGTAATTGAAATTAATTTATGAGTTCACTTCATTAATCAATCTCATTAATATAATTTTATATTTTTTTATAATCCTCTATAAGTTACTTTTAAACAATTATCTTTTTCACACCTTATAATATGTGCCGAACCATAATTCTCATATATTAATTTACTACCACAGCGAGGACAGGGTAAATCAGAATTTCCATACCTTACAAAATCCTCATCTGCCTCATCTATATAACCTGCCTCATCGTTCAAATCATAATTTTGTATTAAATTTTTGTTAATATCCATAAAGTATTTTCCTCATAAAATCATTAGGTCTAAATGAAATTCATTATCAAATTAGAGCATTTTACTGCCAATATTCAATACAAATATATTATTCAATAGCAAATATTCTTCTAATTCGAAATTTGACTTATTACCATTCTGAACTTCACTAATAATCTTATATGTACTCAAAAATATACCTCTTATTTGTTAAGAGTATTGAACCTTTCTTGTCTATAATTCTATCAAAGTTGATTTGCAATGTCTTTTAACCCCATTTTGTCAGCCATTTTTATTTCTTGCATATATGCCCTCAATTCTTTGATAATTCTACCGTTTTGGTCATACAATTGACGCATACCCTGGAACCCACCTGCTGCATCATCTAAGTAATGCTGATATTCATGAACTAATGCACTGTAAGATGTCTCTGGATCAATTACCAAAAGCCACCTGTACGGCGGGTAATAACTATGAAATAAGCCAAATTAAAGACTTTCTAAGGTATTATATAGGTGCAAATTTCTTCTCTCTGTTTTATTTCTATTTCCATTCTTAAACAGAGGTACTACATTTAATTAAAAACTGCTTTAAACGGTGCGTGTTCTGTATCAGCATATCTTAATAATGATGATTCCTGAAACGTAAGCTTGTTTCCAAATTAAATACAGTAAAAGACTCTCTTGATTCTAAAAATGAAATATTTATCCAAATTGGCACAAAGGGTTCTTTACCTCCAAACTAGGTAATTTTACTTTATGCAAGCTTGAAGGTTTACACAATCCTTTGGACACTCCCGACAACCCCAAAAACAGTTTTAAATTCCATCTCTTTTTTAATTTATGCAGTATGATTTCATAGAATAATTATATGATTCTATGAATTATAACTTGTCATGTCGGGTAGTTCCTCACCTTTTTTTATAAGTTTCAATATTTTTGAAGATTGCTGCTTCTGCCACCTTATAGGAAGTAATTCCTGCACAAACTTATTTGTGCCTTAGAGAAAATTTTCTATATCATCATGGATAGTCAGGGTTAAAACTTCCCCGGCTTGGATAACATCAGCCCACAATGTGGACTGTTATTGAATATTTTTCCAGCTTACGCAAGCTTTGGAAAAATCTCAAATTTATCTTTTATTATATTTAAATATTCTTTTACTATTTCGTTATCAGCAGGGCGTAACTCTACATATCGCTGACAAGCCTTATTCAAATACCAATAAAATGTTGAATAATCAACCACTACCTCCTCTCCACTATGTAATGAAAACTCAACACCACCAATCTTATTTGATTCAATAGCTACATCATCTAAAAATAAGCATACAGCCACTTCAATACCCTCTCCTATACCTTTAGAAAAATTTTTGCAAACTTCTAAAAATTCACTTTTTTTAATAAAATTAAAAAACACATAGATTGGAAAATGCTCTTCTTTTTGTAAATCCAGTTTTTTAATAAACGGATTTCTTTCCAAATTAATCACCTCAATTCGATGGGAAAAATGTTGTACCATATTCGCCAAGTATCGATATTGCTGGGTAAGTGCTCCCATCAAGCTTAGGCATATTAAATTCAATTTGCCTTACACCAGGAACTGTAGAACTTGATTATTTGTACCAAGATACTTTAAGAATCGGATTAATAGTATTCATGAATTAAGAGCTCCAAATCATTTTATGCGTAATACTTTCTTGCAAGTCATCTCATATCAATAATAGATCTCTTATCCACAACGTTGCTAATGAGTTATTGGACTTGTAAAACTAATTAACTTTTTGAACCTCATAATCTGTCACTTTTTTATCTTCCAATTTACATTGTATCCATTTAATTTCATTTTCACTGCCACTAACTATTGTTTGATATTCGTTATCAAGAAAGGAAATTTTATCAAATATAGACATTTTTCTTAGCATGTATTTGATTTTTAATTGAGTAGATTTATTATTTGAAAAAATTCTCCACTCACCATGTTGTTTTATTATTAGTGATTCCACTTCTTTGGGCAAGTTGTCAATCCCATATCCATCTATTTCTGAAGCTCTTTCGCAGTCTTTGCAATAATAAGACACATACCATCTATATTTGCCGTTTAATATGATATCTCCTGCATTAACATTCATAGGGCTACCACAAACACATTTTACATGCAGACTACTCATCAATTCCAACCTCTCATTTCTTTATAGCGTCTTATTGTTTCATAAAATAATGCTTCTTTTTCTGATCCCATTGGATGGTGGTCAACTATTCCTCGTTTCCACCATCTGTGATGGAGTTCCTCATGTATAATTGTATCCCTTAAATCATTTCTGGACGAAAACATATTTTTTCCAATTTGAGTACCTGTATCTTTCTGTGCAATACCTGTTCTAATAAAGGGGCTATATTCCGGAGTATGTGTAAGGCTCAAGTCAGGGAAATCTTCTTCTATAATAGCCCTAATTGCTTTTTCTCTTGCTTTTGCACCTTTTCCTATTACCTGTGATAAGTCAGCTGTATATGTTTGAGGGCTTCCAGATGGCATTTGTTCCAAATTACCTGTATCCTTTATAAGCCCTGCACTTTCTTCCAATTCACCCACTGCACCGGTATCATCCGCTAAACCTATGTTCTTAATATTCTTATACTCTTCTTTTATAACATTCTCTAATTTTACACTACCACTCTCTAAATTATTTTGCAAGCTGGAATAATTTAATGACTTCCTATATTTTAGTAAATTATAAGATTTTTTGAATAAATTTACTATCTGTCCCGCCATTCCAACAGTAATGCAAACTGCCTCCGTTACATCCAAAGCCCCTGCAGTAAAGTTGGATAAGTCATTCATTGTTCCATTCCCATAGTTTTTCTGGCGTAATACATCCGATAGTGTATCCTGTTTACCGTAGATTTCTGCCAACGCCGGGTTTCCGTCCATTGCTGCTTCTGCTGCTTTATAGGAAGTTTTTACATTGACACAGCTGTTCAATGCCGCTATTCCGAATCCGACCGCCAGGCAAAAGCCGGTGAAAGTTGAGATAGGAAATGTAGCGGCAAATATCGCTACTGCCAAACATGCTTCCGCAATGGCTGCGATTTCCCCAATAACATACTTTCCTCCCTCACATTCATACCAATGCCTGATAGAATCTCCCAGTGATTCTATGACAGTATTAAGCCCCTCCAGTAAATCAGCAACAGTTCCTAAAAGAGGGATACTGTTTTTCAAATCCACTAACAAACCCAATAATTTCGCCTTCCAGTCATCAAGGCGCAGGGATTTATGATGGTCCAGGAAATACTCTCTTTGAGCAGTGATGGCATCTGCAACTTCCTGGTCAATTCGTTCTGCGGTTTCAAGCAGATTTGTAATTTGTTCTGCATAGTGATAGAAAACATCGGATTTTTGCTTTAAAGCATTAACTTTATCCCTGACCGAATCACTTGCACTCTGCAAGTAGCCGGTAGAGGGGCCTGTAATACTTGCAATACCACTTATCATTTTCTTTTCAAGACTTTCCTCATATTCTCCTGCCCGTTTTCCTAAGGATTTCGAATATGCTGCAATGGACTCTAACATATCATACTCTAATATGAAATCTGACATACGTTAAACCTCTTTTCTAATTTTCTTCCTGAAATGAAATTTTTGATAAATCCTTTCTTTCAAATTTAAAAATTAGTTAGTCCTATACTTTAAAATAATATGATGAATAATTTTTATTTTTTCATTATATTAGATGTTTTCTAGGATATATTTTTTAGAAAACTTTGAAATGCAGCAAATTTTGCGGGCAGCGATATTCACTAGGAATCTACAAGGTAGGGAAGGTTGATGTTATCTTCCGTTCATCTTCCTGTTGCTTTTTCTTAAGAAGTTGCATATATGCTTATTTTCTCATATGCTCTAGGTCGTACATTTGAAACTATTTTGGAAATTCGGCATCGGATGATTTTCACTCTGTTTTGGTGCTAAAACAGGAGGGAACCGTGGAGTCGAAAATGACGCCGGATAAAGTAACGTGGCTGCAATCGCCCCGTTTTAAAGAACAACCTCCGGCAGTACCGACGGTATAGATTTTTTGCTTAGATGGTCGGAATGACCATAAGTGTGTCAGGTAGGTGATTGATTTTACCGATAAATCAGAACACTTCTGAAAGCCCTGTATTTATCTACTTTTGAGACAACCAAGAAATAGAACATGCCACTTAGGAACTGGGGACAGGTCTACGGTGAACTCAGTATCATGTATGAAAGACGGCTACCTATATAATCATTTATTCATACGTAATTTTTACAGGCGGAATATCCGCCTTCTATTGGCATGTATCAACATGTGATGTTATATATAAAACAAGGTCTAAAAGCTTATCGCTAAGCCTTCGGACCGGTTATTATCGTAGAAGATCACACTTACAGACTTTTCTTCACACAAATTAAATATTACACATTATACATTTATTTTTAAAATATTCGACTGCCTCTTCCCCATTTATAAAAGTAGGTGTTTTTTTGTACATCATTTCTGCAATTTTTTCTGCTGCCAACTGCATCCTGTATTAAGTGGTACCTGTCGATTTCAGATAGATGATCTATATACTTCATCAATAGATTTTTTAAGAGTGGGATCATCAACAGAGCTGATCAATGAATCCCTCATGTTTGTGCCAGAGTTTTTCATATACTCTTGGTCGTGTATTTGCAATCATTTTTAAGTTCCTCAATAACGCCCCAGTCAAACTCAGTAAAAACAATAATTTCATCTTCAGAAACGAGTCCAAGATGATTGGATAGACAATAAGCATTTCGTGAATTCATTTGATCTATTTACCCAATTCAAAGCATCTATTTTTAGTAGTTTCTGGTATCGACTTTCTGACACTGTTTCGGTATCGTATGTTCTCAAAGGAGGGAAGCATCATGACCGAACAAGAATTACTAGATATGTTTATTCAAGAGCGAATCAACATGCTAATTGATATATTCCACAAAAATCAGCCTAACAAATCTAAGAAGGAAGATGAGCAAATTCTACAGGCTGAGATTTTCATTGAAACTTTACCTGACAAAGAGAAGAAACTGGTTGAAAATTACATTGACTCACTTATAAGCCATCTTGCTTTAGAAGAAGCATTTTTATATCATAACGGATTCTTGGATTGCGTAAAGGTGTTAAAATATATTGATAAATTGTAAACTCTAACCTTATCAGAATAAAGGAGTACATAGGCAAAACTCTGCTGTACTCCTTGAATAAAAGTTTTTATTATAGTTTATATGCCTCAGCTTTAATAAAATTGTTAACTAAGAATTTATCATTTTCACTAAGTTCATTAAATATATCATTAAACTTGCTTTTATATTTCTCATCATCTAATAAAGAAAGGGTAGCAATCGCAAAGTGTCCAAATTGCCAAGGTCCAACGAATTTATTATTTGCTAAAAGTCGGCTTAATTCCTCAAGTCTTTTAATAATAGTATCATCATAAAAATTCCTTTCTATTAACCTTGACATTGCCATTGAGACGATGCGAAAGTTTTCAGATTGTAGACTTAATATTAGGTCGTTGTCACTAATATCATCATTCTTAAGTTGTTCAAATAGTTCTAAATTAGATGCCATAAGCTCACCTCTTTTATAGTATTAATCAATAGGTCCATACCTGTCAATAATATATTGTTTCTCAACTTTAAAATTTTTCTGTAGCTGCTCTGCAACATTATCTAACCCAAGTTTTTTAGCTTCTTCAATCTCAATAGTATAGGACTTGAATTCGTCAGCAATTCTCCCCTCCCAATCTTGATATGCTTCCGCCGCAGAAGGAAAGCCCTTTGATTGAGCCTCTAGGAAATGACTTTTTTCATGTTGCAACGCACTTAGTGATGCATCAGGGTCTATTATAAGTTGACCTGGCTCACCCTTTTTCAAAGGTCCATATCCCATAGTACCTTCTCTATAAACTATTTCAACACCGCTATCTTCTAATTCTTTAATTATTTTATTCCACTCTTTAGGGTTTGATTTCGAACCAGCTCCAAGAATATCTCTTATTGGATCAGCAGGAGTCTCAAACTGGGTTATCTTCTTACCATTCTCTATTATTTCTTTTGATACAGCCCCCGAACCCTCAGGTGGAGTACTGAGATATACGGAAAGGGGTTAGAATTCGTATTCGTTTAAAAAAGTATAGCAAATCTTCGTGCTATTTTTAAAAAAGAAATTACTGTTCTTCTTCTCGAATGGGTTCCCGGTATTCGGTCTTATTTTTCATCATTCCGTATACAATGTTCACCAACCGGCGCATAATGCAGACCAGTGCCTGAGACTTTGTCTTTCCTTCACCGATTTTCCGCATATAATAGTCATAAAATACCGGATGATTGGGTATTCCGTTTGGCTTGGACACCATAGTTACCGCCAGGAAATAAAATAATCCATGCAACTGACGGTTTCCCTGTCTGGAGCTTTGTTCCTTACCTTTTCCGGCAGAACTGAACTTTACAGGAGCCACTCCTGCGAATCTTGCCAGCTTATCAGCATTGGAAAATCTTCGGATATCTCCGATTTCTGCAATCAGCTTACTGGCAATAGAAGTTCCAATCCCGGGCATACTGGTCAGTTTATAATCAAAACCAAGCAGGATTTTCTCGATTTCTTTATCAAGCCCTGCCAATTCTTCTTTCTGATGTTCCAAGTCTCTTACCAGACTTGTTGTAATAAAGTCCCTGGATTCCTGGTATTCTCGAAAAGGTATTTCCATCATTCTTGACACAATCCAGAATTATCTCCGCTTTATCTTTTCTGATAATTGGAGATATTTCTTTGAATTCCATCGTTAGTTCTTCTGCCGTCTTTTCCTCAAAATGGACAGGGGACGGGTAGGTTTTCCAGAAATACATGGCACATTTCCCGTCTATTTCGCTAAAAAATTTACTATAACTGGGATATGCCATGGATATCTGCTCATGGAGTCCTCATTTTTTACCCTAAAACAGCGGTGAACCATGGGGTCGAAAATGATGCGGGTTAAATAGCCGGGGTCAAAAACTTCCCCGGCTCCGCTTACATCAGCCCGCAATGCGGACTGAAAAGACCTTTTCATCGGGGTCGAATTCCTGGCATTGGGGTTAAAATCTAGGTCGCATTTGCACGGAATGCCCATTTATGCAAAAGAGTTACAGGGTTATGAACGGCTCCTTTAAATCCATAACCAGCGAATCAATACAATAGGCATTTTGAGAATTCATTTGAACTATTTACCCCATTCAAAGCATCTATTTTTAGTAGTTTCTGGTATCGACTTTCTGACACTGTTTCGGTATATATGTTCTCAAAGGGGGGAAGCATTATGACCGAACAAGAATTACTAGATATGTTTATTCAGGAGCGTATCAACATGTTAATTGATGCATTACATCAAAACCAGTCTATCAAATCTGAACAAGAGGAAGCACGAATTCTGCAAGCTGAGATTTTTATTGAAAATTTGCCAGACAAAGAGAAGAAACTGGTTGAAAATTACATTGACTCTCTTACAAGCCAACTTGCTATAGAGGAAACTTTTCTATATCGGCATGGATTCATAGATGGAATAAAGGCTCTAAAATATATAAGAAAATTATAATAATGAAAACACCTCCAAACTGATTTCTTTAGACTAAATCAGCTTGGAGGTCAACATAACCATAAGATAGAAATTCTATTTCGCTTTTTACCTGTTACTCCTCAAAATATTTTGTAATCATCCAACTGCGATTTAACATTATATTCAAATCAAAAAAATCTCTTGCTAAACTTAAGTGGCGTTAAGATTCCTTTCAAATTCTGTATAATCATTAATTATTTTATTTTGTTCATATTCGTTTAGATTTTGATACCTTTCCAATAATAAATTTAATAACTCATCTGGTATTTCAATATCTGTCTTTTTATAAATTTCAATAGATACTTCAGACATGATATCTCCTAATAGTACTACTCCTATATCAGCCTTTCGTTTGTAGATGCAGTCTAATGTTCTCATTGGATTAATATCATATATAATATCAAAAACGGTAGCTTGCAAATAATCATCACCTTTATTATTTTCAAGAATATCTATACCTAATTCAAAGGTTTTATTAATATCTCGATTATATAACTCAAGCAATGCTGCACTAGTTTCCTCGAATCCAAAAATATCTTGTATTATTTCGATTAACTTACTTGTTTCTAATTTTTTTATATATTCTAATTCATCTTCCATACAACTACCTCCATTATTTAATAGGTTTTAGTATTACTGTAGCCAAATAAGGTGTGCCATCATCCAATATCTTCCATCTACTTACGACTTGAATTTTTCCATTAGCCCCTTTAATATAACTTATAATTTCCGTATTACCAGTCTTCGCAGACTTAGCTGCTTCTAATAATTCTTCAGCTATCATCTGATTATTCTCAGCATTGTCCAATATGCCAGCATTATTTAGTGTTTTGCTCATTTCCTGTGATCTCTGGTAATTGTGCAATTTATCTTCACACGATTTAAGCTCACTTTTCATATTTTTGTTAAAGGTTTCAGTATTAGTTTTCTTTATATTTTTCAACTCATTTATTCGTGATTTAACAGCATCAACATCTAATTCAACTTTTCCTCTCATATATGTATCAATTTTTCCTGTATTAATCTGTGCATTACCATCAGTATAAACTTTTACAGGATGGCTAGAGCCTGGTGGTGTCACTTCAGTAGTCTTTAGGCTACTTTTAACACCAGCCCCCGAACCCTTAATAAGGTCTGCACTCTTTTCCAATTCACCCACTGCACCGGTATCATCCGCTAAACCTATGTTCTTTGTACTCTTATACTCTTCTTTTATAACATTCTCTAATTTTACACTACCACTCTCTAAATTATTTTGCAAGCCGGAATAATTTAATGACTTCCTATATTTTAGTAAATTGTAAGATTTTTTGAATAAATTTACTATCTGTCCCGCCATTCCAACAGTAATGCAAACAGCCTCCGTTACATCCAAAGCCCCTGCAGTAAAGTTGGATAAGTCATTCATTGTTCCATTCCCATAGTTTTTCTGGCGTAATACATCCGATAGTGTATCCTGCTTTCCATAGATTTCTGCCAACGCCGGGTTTCCCTCCATTGCTGCTTCTGCTGCTTTATAGGAAGTTTTTACATTGACACAGCTGTTCAATGCTGCAATTCCGAATCCGACCGCCAGACAAAAGCCGGTGAAAGTTGAGATTGGAAATGTAGCGGCAAATATCGCTACTGCCAAACATGCTTCCGCAATGGCTGCGATTTCCCCAATAACATACTTTCCTCCCTCACATTCATACCAATGCCTGATAGAATCTTCCAGTGATTCTATGACAGTATCAAGCCCCTCCAGTAAATCAGCAATGGTTCCTAAAAGAGGGATACTGTTTTTCAAATCCATTAACAAACCCAATAATTTCGCCTTCCAGTCATCAAGGCGCAGGGATTTATGATGGTCCAGGAAATACTCTCTTTGAGCAGTGATGGCATCTGCAACTTCCTGGTCAATTCGTTCTGCGGTTTCAAGCAGATTTGTAATTTGTTCTGCATAGTGATAGAAAACATCAGATTTTTGATTTAAAGCATTGGCTTTATCCCTGACAGAATCACTTGCACTCTGCAGGTAGCCGGTAGAGGGGCCCGTAATACTTGCAATACCACTTATCATTTTCTTTTCAAGACTTTCCTCATATTCTCCTGCCCGTTTTCCTAAGGATTTCGAATATGCTGCAATGGATTCTAGCATATCATACTCTAATATGAAATCTGACATAGATTCCTCCTGGTTTCTTCTTTTCTTTCTTAGAAACAGCTAAACTCTATTAAATTTTAGCCGTGGAAGTACAATAACAGCTTCTGCAATTGTTCCATACTGAATATCTATCAGTCCCCGGAGCTTTCGCTCCAGGGGCTCTGATTAAATTAGTGTGTATTTTGCGTTGAAATATCAACCAATGATGAAGTTGTATCATATGCGGCGATGAAAGTTGGAATATTACTGCCAAAGGAAAAAGTCTTACCATCGATTATTATGCTTCCGTTATCATTGCCGGTGCTGTATTTTATGTTCCAAACATCACCGATTGCTTTGATGTCAGCTGTCATTATAATAACGTAGTCATTGTTGTTATTGAATTCTGTTCCTGCTTTATACTTGCCCGTAACGGTATACTGTGTTCCTGAAATCAGGAATGTACTTCCAATAGCATATTCCTTATTCACAGCTTGAGAAGAAAGGTAGGCTTTAGAGAATTGCTTTGTCTTTGTTATGCCATTTTCCACATAGGATGCCACATACCAATCCTCTTCCGGCTCTACATGAATGCCTTTTTCCCTGTAAGCCGAAAATACCGCAGAGGAAGGAAGTCCCATCTTAAGATGCCATCTTTGTGCCTGATGGTTGAACATCTGAGCAAGATAAGCACCATCAAAGTTCGTATCAATACCGCCATTGATACCATTTGAAGTAATTCCTAATCTTGCGGACTGTTCTTTTATAGCAGTTACCAGGCTGGTACCTAAAAAGGTTCTTGCTCTAAGACCTGGCTGCAGGCATTGCATGGTCCCTTCATTATAATAGTTTCCATAGGGTACTGTTAGGTACTTATATCCCATAAGTTCCCCTTCAGAATCATTTATATCTTCGATGAAGTAATCTCTTACTGCATCTGTAATACTTGATTCACGTCCTCCGGCAGTATAATTGCGTCTTGCAGACTCGTCCGTCCAATTCAGATACATCGTATACCTATACAGCTTATTTGCTAAGGTTTCATAACCATCAAGATACTTTCCATCACTATCCATATATTCCGAATATAAGCCAAAATAATTAATCGGTCTGGTATTTCCACTATCATTGATGTAAACATCAACAGGAGTAAGTTCATTTGTCCTCTTGTTCAATGCATAGAAGTAAGGTATAACCTGTAAGTACCGGTTATAATCACCCATTGTAGTGATATCATAGAGGACATTATACCCAAGCTTCTGTTGATCCGTCTGCAGAATACCATTTGAGTTCTTATCCGCTGATAACCCCATACCATCACTTTTTGCTTTTACCGTCCACTCTTGGGAACCCCAGGTATTATAGTATTTCGTACCTTCACTTACCTGCTCTCCCCGGACATCAGCCGCTAAGGGATATCCGGCTGAATTCCTGTGCCAGGACAGATAATGTTCAGAAATGGAACAGTCAACTTTTGAAACAATACCCTGGATTATCCAGTCATCGTTATTTGTAACCGTTGACTTTTTAAAGTAGTTACTGAACCGTATATCATCTGTATCTTCCACAATTAAGTTTCCGATTCGTCCGATAATGTCAAGATAGCCCAACTTCCTTGCAGTGTGATGAGAAGTTAAATCACCGAATCTATCTTTGTTAGTTATATACGTATTTTTATATGTATAGATATCAAATTCCTCTTCATGGTCTCCGCTGCCAGCATAAGGAGCATCTATAGAGCTTTGGTCATCATAATTAATTGCTTCAGCTGCAAATTGCGCTTCAATACAGGATGCTTCGTTGTTTTCCAGCAGGCAATAGAAATTGTATTCCGTACAAGGGCTGCTTACACTAACTGTACCGTTACCGTTTAAAACAAAAATCTTTCCGTCAATTACAGCCATTGTACCGCCTTCAACAAGAGTTGTACTGCCCCCATTATAGTTCATCAGGTTATTCACAGTATCAAATACATAAGTGTTTCCGTTTAAGGAGAGGTTTTTTCCTCCGCTTAAGGTATAAGTATTTGTAGTTGACTTATCAATAAGCTCTAGTGAAATCCAGTCTCCTGCCTGATGATTTTCCCATACCCCATTTCTTTCATACAGAACATCAAAGTCAAACTTAACATATTTCTCTCTTGTCCATTCGGTTGTATCCATGTTTTGGCTGTATCCCTTACCTCTGTTCACAGACGTTTGCAGGAGACCATAGGAACCGTCCCCGTAAAAATCACCGGTATTGGGGAAATAAACCTTAAAGAAATTATCAAGGGTCACATAAGCTGCCTGTTCTACTTTAGTACCATTAGCGTCAAATACTTCTGTTTTCGTATGCTCGTGTTTTTTATCATCGTTGCATGGATCCCAGCAAATGGTGCTTGAAAAATCATAATGGCTGCCAAAGTGATGGGGTTCGGTACAGGATAACACGGTTTTTTCGGTAAAACTTGCTCCTGTATTGTTAATTTCTTTACAATTCCATATCGGGTTTATGATAGTCGCCCTGTTTGTAGTCACAATATCCGGAATTAAATTCATGTTGGCTTTAATGTAATCGAACAGCTCACTATCTTCCGGAAATGTTTTAATACTGGTTATTGTCACCGCTCCATTACCGGCTCTTAATCCGGAAGACATACTGGCATCTGTTACTCCACCGATATATCCGGAACCACCCTGTCCTCCTGCTGACGCACCGTCAGAGCTGGCTGCGCCGCCATAGTAGCCACCTCCGCCGGCACCAACATAGTTGGAGCATCCATGGGAGTAACCCTCGCCCTGTCCCAAGGAGTAAGAGGCATATGCATAATTACCACCTATACCAGGATACCACGAGCCATTATAACTACCTCCGCCGCCTCCGCCAGCGACTATTACCCTATCGCTTAATGCCATCCCGCCAACACGAATATCCGATGCACCGCCGCCATAAGTGGTTTCATTGCCGCCGCCATTACCCATTGATGTCCCGCCGCCATTATAACCATATTGACCGCCTACATAAATATTTACTGTTTGTCCTGCAGTTAAGGAATAAGTTCCCTTCGAATAACCGCCAAGACCTGCATAGGAACCGCTGGCTTGTGCTCCCCAGGTTTCAAATATATATTTGCCTGCTTTGGGCGCCTTAAATGTCTGATAATTACCTGTGTATGCGAAATTATAAACGGTTCCTACGGTTACGACATTATTTGTGTCTATGTCAAATTTTGATACTACCATATTGAAGAGCGTTGTTCCCAGTTCCTTTTTTAATGATGTCCAGTCACCATTTTTCGCCTCTGCCAACGCTATCTGGTAACCTTTACTGTCTATTGTTAGGCAGGAGGAGGAGTGCTCATGCTTTGAATAGATAGAGGTATTTCCGTAAGTACCGTCATCATTTTTTGCTGTCCAGTCAATGGTAGTACCTGCTGCTGTCAAACCATTATAAAGATTTTGGAAATAGTAATCATTCTGTTTATACGTTGTATAGCAGCTTGCAGTATGTTTCAGTGTTCCGCCGCATCTCGTAATAACAACATTATCAAAATAGAAATTCGTAGAATAATTGTTGTCATTTTTCCAGCATCCGATACTAAGACCATTTCCTCTCATGTCATCATTGACAGCTGCTGCAGCAATCTGTTCCTCTGTCAGACCGGTTGTTATCTGCGCTATTGCTTGTGCCCCATCAATTGATAATTCACAGTCATATAAAGAGCCCAGACTGAAGGTTGCTGCAATTTTAACCTTTTTACCAATAATGTTTACAGCCGCTGCTCTCGATTGACCTGTGCTGGTGACAAATACAGGAGAAGTACTGTTCGCCGGAACATACAATCCGACACCGCCGATAGAAAACAACATTGTATTTGCGGCAGGAGCTGATGGCAGGTATATATCTGCTGAAATTTTAACTCTTGAACTGGCTGTTGTTGTTATCTGGCAATCGTTATAAGGAAAGGTCATTCTACTTCCAGTTCCGCTTATTTTGACCATCTGCCCTGTTCCAAAACCCGAATACCCGGAATCTCCCAAAATTAAAGTCATTGAATCAGGCAATTCAAAAGAGGTATGCGCCCCGTCTGAATTAACAAGGTTATTTTTAATCGTCTGTCCGGTATAAGGCGCGTATGCCCCATCATCTTCTGAACCGGTATCGGTATTTATCTTATCTTCAAAGTCAAATGAAAGGCTTGCTGTATCCAGTGTATATTTACAGTTTAGAACCCTGTACTCACATAATTCCGGTGTACCCGGGCATTTTTCAAGGGCCGACAAGGTTTTCATTGCATCTTTCACAATACCATCCGTTGTACGCTTATCCTCCACACCTGATTTTACTATCATGGCATTCTGCACGGACACCGCATCCAAAGTAACGATATTGTTAACCTTATAATCAGAATTATCATTATAAGCAGAATACTTCGATTTATATATTAGTCCGGGTCCATAGTTGTACCCTGCAGCTTTTAAGATGTCACTTTCCTTTTCCTCAAAGGTATCCGAATATACTTCACCGTCTGCAGTTCCGTCGTCGGCAATTTGTTCATTCTCCCCAACCTCATTATTTTGGTATGTACTGCCGCCAAGGCCGGTTTTGCTGTCGTTAGCCAAACTGTATTTCAGGATTGGAAGGTAAAAGACATAGGAATCTCCGGTAATATATTCTGCATTTTTATTTGTGGGCTTTTGCTTTATTTTATCCGCATACATTCTTAAGTTTGTTACTCTGTCCATACGTGCCTGTGATTTACCGGATGAAGCAATGTTCGCAGCACCATAAGCCGATTTCGGGAAGGATTGTTTACTGCTGACCTGTGCCAGCCCTAATTCATCCTTTGCCGAAGAAAATACAGTGGTATCATTGTCAAATCTGGTGGATATTACAGCAGCGTTGCCGGTTCCCTGGTACTTCGCAGCCGGAGTATTATACTTACCATTATAGGAGCCGACATTGATTCCATTTGGTACGACCTTTGCAAAGGAAGAGGTGTTGTTTGTCCACATTTTTGCCCACTTCGCATCGACTGAATCCTGAGTATCCTTCAGTGCCTTATCCTCATTTGAGTTTGATTTGATACTGGTACTTCCGTTTGCAACAGCTCTTAAGGTAGGGAAATTTTCCTGTGCCTTTGCTGTTGAATTTTCTGTAAAGTAAACGGGGCTTTGGTCACCGCTTGAAGTCTGTAAAATCAGCATATCCGAAATAACCGTTGCCGTTACGGACTGGTTCCTTCTTTGCCAGAACCTCTGCCACTCTGCCGTTGCAAGGTCTTTTGTATCAGTTTCAGAACTATATGCATTCTTTACCCCAGTGGTGGCTATATTTTTTCTTTCTTCATTTTTGAATGCCGTATTTGTATATAAGCATCCCGTTGCGTAAGTTTCATTATGTCCTTTTCCCCCTGCCGGAACTGGATTGGAGGCGCATACGGTACTTGCCATACCATCACATTTATTGGTACGCTTTGTAACGCCGGATGCCATCTCTTCATAATACACATCATCTCCCTGTGCTTCCTGCAGGGTATATCGGATACGCCCTATGCGAGATGCATTTGTTAAAGTACCATTTGAAAAAGCCGGATTATTATAGGCTGCAATATTATAAAAAATATTAGGGTCACCTTGTGTAATCGAAGCAATCACATTTTCATCACTGTTATAAGTAATTTCATCCATTCCGGTAACATAGCCTTTTTGAATCTTGTATACTTTGCATTTTGTAATATCAATCGTGTCATAGGAAATGTACTGGGTCCATGTGTCTGAAATTGCAGGCAGGTCATGCTGACAGCAGGGTCCGCAGATAACATGGGCCGGTATTGTTGCTGTAACAGTAATTGTATAACTGCCTGTTGGACCCGGTTCTGCTTTTGCTGTTGCCATTTCATTTCCGCAAGGCACACCGGGAGATGTAATATTTCCTTTTGAATCATAAGAAGGATCTTTATAGGAACAGGGCTTACTGTCACTTGCCGTTGTAGTCACGGGATCAACCGCACTATCTGACGTTATACTTGCATTGGAGAAAAAGACCTTTCTGGTTTTTCCGTCAGAAGCTGCTGTATGGCTGATGGAATACCCCTGTAAGGTGCTCGCCCAGGAGCTTGCCTGGGATTTTGCAGCATTATAGGCGGTTCTGTCGGGTATTGCCGGACACGTTGCTGTCGCTTCATGTAAGGCTGTAACGGTCTTAGCAGTTGCTTTATTGGGAATATCCCCTGTCCATGTTGCCGATACTGTAACATCCCCCTCATGTACGTTAACCGTTACATCGGAAGAAGGATTTCCAGGCGGGGATGGTACCGTATAGGATTTTGCCTGATCTCCGGTCTTAAACTCACATTCATTCCCATTAAAGTGGGAAGTATATTTTCGGACAGCTGAGCTATTGGCTTCATAATTTACCTGCAAGTCAGCCATGAATTCATTTCCACCGGATGAAAAGTACAAGGTTCTTGTTGTAGGTACACCGGCCATTGCCTCGAAGGTTTCGTTGAAAATGGAGGTTTCGTTGGAAAAGGAGCCTTCTTTTAATTCTGCATAGGCTAAGGATGGTTCTTCGGAGGTCCATGTGTCGGAAGGGTAGTCAACTGTATCACCAGGAGGTGAAGTATTTGCTTTCCAATTATATTCAATTGTAGTTTTATTGGATTCTTTTATATCAGCTATAGTTGTATTCTTATTACTTATAGACAATTTTTCAGTTGTATTGCCTTCTTTTCCAGTTAAGTAATACCACTTGCCATTCTTAGCTTTATATTGAATATATACTCTCGAACACAAAGCAATATCCTTTGCTACGCCCTCCGTAACATCTAATGTCGGAATAGAATTATCTTTCCACTCTCCAATTGAATTTTTACCTTGTAGCAGTATTAATAAATTTTGAGCCGTTATAGGTATCCATTTGCTAGAAGTGCACCATTCATTCGTACCTGCATGAGTTTGTGGAAATTCCCTACTATCTAGTGGAATGGTTGTAAAACTTGTACCATCATATTTTTGGGGAAGTATGGCTCTTGAAAGTATAATTTTTATCTGAAAATCTGATATAGTATTTTTCTTTATAAAATTTTCCCACTCTTGCAGAGCCGGTTTTCCAGGAGTGCCATCTTTAACAGCAAGTGCTTCTAATGCAACCTGAACATGAACTTCATCTTTAGTTTTAACAGTTTTTTGATTATTTGAAATCTCTGTTGAAAAAAGATCTTTAAGTTTGTACAATATAATTTTAACCATTCCCTTTTGATAAAATGGACCTGTTTTATTATTTAATTTATTGGAGTTAACTGAGTCAATTTTTAATACTGCTCGGTAATTTACTGCTGCAGTAGAAATTGGAGGTTCTAATACCCAATTTGCACCATACCATTTTTCTTTTTCAATTTTAAACCAGAGAAATTTACTTACACTGGTTGTATTATATGAATCTCCCCATATCAACTTGTTATTTTTGACTTTTCTTACCCTCTCTGGTATAATACGGCTTATTATTGCCGGATCGTAAATAGCAGTATGATAATATGTACTAGATTGAGATAAGGAAACCGCTTTTTTAAGCCTTTCTAAATATTCTGTACTTTTTGCCTTTTCATAGACTGTTTCTGAAGATTTCCTGTCGGATAAATTGTAATTTGCTCCTATACGGTATGCTACTTGAGTTACATCGTTACAAGGAGCAAGAACTGTTGCCGGCTCTACATTTCCTCCCTGAGTACCTATACTGGTTGTTCTCTCAACAATACCGGATGTAATGCAAATGTTAGAAGCACCGTTATTATCCGTTAAATAGCTTATAATACCTTTTTTCCAATATTCTTTATTATTGGCAATGGTATATAATGTAATTAGTAAATCCAGATATCGCAAATTAAATGCTTCGCCAACTGTAATCGTTTGCTTATTGGTTGTGATTTGATTTAAACTGGAAGTACTCCAGTCATTCATTTTTAAACCAGCTTCATACAATTCACCACCTTTGTGTTGTTTATCCGACGGAACATTTATTTGTAAAAAACCATCAATTTTCGGTTTTGTATCGATAGTGTAACTCCATCCGGCAGCACTCGACCCTTTTGCATTTACTTCTGTAATATAGGACCAAAGCTCCATAGAACACTTTAGTGAATTCATTACTCCAGCATCACTTGGTTTATTCAGTAAAACAGCAAACTTACTGTCATTTGCTAAAGCTTTAAAACTTCTATTATCAGCAATATAATATTGCAGCAATGTATTATAAAAAATACCGTTGTTAAAATCCTTATTGGGTTCTGTTGTCTTGTATTCAGAGAGATATTTAATACGCCCTGTTGATTTCTTATTATTTTCCCCACCAGAAAGATCCATTGACATCGCACTTATACTTGACTTTCGAGCTAAATAGACTTGCTCTGCCGTATTAAAATTCTGATTGATAAGATATTCTGACAAAACATTGGAGCATAACCATAACGCCTCTTCCGACGCATGCGGAATAACAGTTTTTATGGTATTAGCCTGATTATTAAATCCGTTTGTATCTGTTTTCATACCTCCTTCCGTTTTATATAATTGGACGATAAAGAGTGGATGAGTAACGGGATAAATAGTACAATTACCTCCTCCTACTACCCCCGGCACAATCATACTTCCTTTTTCCGCCAAAGTATATGCAGAAGTAGAAGCATTATTTAAGGAAAAAACAAAACAACAACAAAAAAGTATTAGAATAAGAAATGCTATTTTATTAAGAATCTTAGTACTATTTATATATGGTTTTAATTGTTTTTTCAAAAACCTTCTTAACATTTTGTTTTCCTCCGTTCACCAAAATTTGATCAAAAAAAGTCAAGTTTTTTTATAGATATAATATGATGAATAATTTAAGGTTTTTAATCATTTTGGGTATATTCTAAGAGTTATTTTCTCTAGCCATACTTTCAGAACATAAAAAAGTACTTAGAAGTTTTAATTTCTAAGTACTTTACTTTAATATAGTTTATATCAGTTGAGATAATATTTTTATACTTAATTAAAATCAATTTATATAATCAATTTATATCAAATTTATTTTATCAATAAGCTGTACTAATAAGATGATTATAATATAATGACTCAAGTCACCCTAAATCATAGATATATGTAGCATACCGGCTAAAATTAATATCAGAATAATAGCCTTCTTCTCCTTCTCCTACCTTATGGTCACTCCATAAATCTGTTGTCAGATAGTACTTATCAAGGCTATGTAAACCAGCGCACCAGTATGTATCAATATAATACCAGATTCCATCAACTTGTACTTTATTCCACGCATGCCCTACCCATCCATCACCTCTACCATTATCTGAAACACCTCCAACATAATAGCAAGGAAGGTCAATACATTCACATAAAAAACAAAATGTTGTTGCATAATCACCACAGACTCCGTCACCATCAAAAAGTATTCGTGAGATACTGTTTTTGTAAACGGTGTCTCCAACATTAGACTTATAGCTCTGGATAAGGTAATTCTGGATAATTGATACCTTTTCTCTATCTGTTACTGAAGAAGACATTAGATTGTTAGAATCAATGAATTTTCTTACCCACTTTAATGTTTCTAGTGAATTCCCGGTATAACCAGTATAATTACCAGTCTTTACGGCATCTACAGGTGCAAGTACTGTAGTCCCTATTCCGACAGTAACCTTTATTTGTCTTTTCACTCCGGAAACGTTGACTGAAACAATGGCTGTACCGTCTGCTACACCAGTAATTTCAATTCCATAGTAATAGTCCAGATTCTCTACTGAATATGCTAATTTAACCTCTACCACCTTAGGGTCAGAAGAAGTTACATTAACATCTTCATTATGCAGCTTATCATACAGCTTATAGTTATCCGCAAAATAAATTTCTTTAGTATCCTCTACTGCTACATTGGCTTCCGAATCAGAAAATCCTTTAAAGTCATCTGCTGTGATTGAAACAGTTCCAAACTTTTTTCCATGAATATAAGCCGTCACTTTAAATTTTCCAGCTTTCGCAGCGGTTACCTCACCAGCAGAGCTTATTTTAATACTGTCATTTCCGGTTATTTCATAGGTTATACCCATCTTTTGGATAGCAACTGTGCTGTATAAATACGATTGGGG
Organism: Anaerocolumna jejuensis DSM 15929; assembly: GCF_900142215.1. GTDB lineage: Bacteria > Bacillota > Clostridia > Lachnospirales > Lachnospiraceae > Anaerocolumna > Anaerocolumna jejuensis. The sequence goes on from NZ_FRAC01000030.1 coordinate 21,038, forward strand.
ATTTAAGGTTACCTCTTTACCGCCAACCATGATAATTTCAGCGGAGGGCTTCAAATATAATTCAGATGGATCCACTACAATCACTTTACAGGTGTAGCTTTTATTATTAACAGTAGCTACAACTGTTGTTGTTCCGTATGTAATTGCCGTGACTTTACCGGATGAAGAAACGTTTGCAATCCTCTTGTTTTTTGAAGTCCAGGTAGCTTTCGCTGAGATTCCTGTTACCTTTAGAACAGTCGTTTCACCTTTTACCAAATAGGAAGTTGTTGTGTTTAATGCTATAGCACCAGAAGTCGCTGCAGAAGATGAAATTAAAGAATAGTTTGTGGAAAAGAATAAAGTAATAAAAAACGCAAATATAAAAATAGATATTTTTTTGATTTTCATATACCCTCCCTAATAATATTAATTTTGATATTCTTTTGCATCATACTTATATATTAAGGGCTATTTTACCAAATTACAATATATTTATGCAAATTATTACATTTATAAATAGTAAACAACTGAAGCTTGTCTTTATGGTACCGAATTATTTTTACAAAACACCTCCAAACTGAGTAATTCTTTTTTACATCAGCTTTAGGTTTATACAAACTTTGGTGCACTCTCTGACAGGGCTTTTTATAGTGTGCGGATTTAAGGCATTGAAGTCATAACCAGGTTTACGTATAAAAAGAAATTTCATTTATGCAAGCTCTCTTTTAACAGCTTATATGCCTCAGCTTTTATAAAATTGTTAACTAAGAATTTATCATTCTCACTAAGTTTATTAAATGTATTGTTAAAATTATTTTTATATTTCTCATCATCTAATAAGGCAAGCGTAGCAATCGCAAAATGTCCAAATTACAAAAGTAAAACGACCTCCTGTTCGTCTTTCTTATGCTTTTATAAAAAGTCGCATGTATGTCAGTTTTTTACATATCTCAGATCGCACATTTGCAACCAATTTTAATATCCGAAAACGGAAATTCTCCTATCAATCCTTATACTAAAACAGGGGTAAACCATGGGATCAAAAATGATGCAGGATAAAGTTGCGGAATAAAAACCTTTCCGCAACACCAGCAAAAGTCGATAGTGCCAGTTTTTTGATATAAAAAGGCATTTAAGTTTGCCAAATGGCATAAAATCAGACTATTTTTTTAAAGTAGGTTTCAATCACTTGATTAAAAGGTTTGTAAGTGGCATAAAATGTGTCATTTTGATAATGTTTCAATTAATATTAAATTAATCATTAAATACTAATTCTTTTAAAATTACATTTTTGTTATCATCGTCTAAACAGTTATATTTCACTTTAATTTCTTGTAGTAATTTGAAAGCATCTGTTTGTTCTTTAGGATATAATTTTATAAATTCACTAACTCCCCTCTTCAGATATTTATAAAAAGTTTGATTATCGACAATAATTCCTCTTATCCCCCATTGAAACATAACACCTTTTTCAAAATAATCTTCATCCCATAGATCAAAGTTTTGTGGAAAGAAATATCCAATGCTGTTACCACCTACTCCTTGACCATTTAACATATTGTTTAATGTTTTAAGTGTACTATCTCCTAAACAATAATTTAAAGATAGTATCATTACATCAATATTATCATTGTAGACTCCAAATATTTTTTCCAAATTTTCTTTTTCTAGATTCTCAGTAAGCATAAATTTTCTCCTAACTCTATTAATTTGACCATTCTAAAACGGGATATAAACTATCGAATGTTTCTGTTGTTGAATTTATCCAACCTTCAAATTTTAGACCATTATTAGCAGTCCCTTTAAAATATATATTATTGTTGGGTAAAGTAGTTTTTGAGCCATTCTTTAATGCTTCACTTGCCCACTGACCTATTGTTTCTGTCGAAATTTTAGATGTATCTATAATTGTCTTTTTGTATGTTGATGTATTGTATTGTCCTTCAATCGGAACTCCTCTATAATCCTTTGCTTGAATTTGGTATGCTACATCTTTTATTCCATCTATTGTTGGATGTTTAGTGGTTTCGGTAATTTTATATTTAATATTTTGTTCTGCAAAATATTTATCAAAAGCTTCCTGTGTATGTGCTCCTTTTACACCGTTTCTTTTTGAAAAACCCTCTGCTTCTGTCAAATGCTTCTTCCAGCTACCTTTAATTTTCCCCGAACCCTCAATTATTTCATCCGCTCCCCCCACTTCCGTATCTACCTTACCAGGTTTATATGTATCTTTAATCGTCTTCTCAAGAGTAGAATCAGCTTTTCCTATAACACTGTTTACTTTATTTAAATCCGAGCTCCCCTCTTCCAGATTATCCAGTACTTTTGCAGCCTTTGCAGCCTTACTTGCCTTTACTGCTTTTGCAATTTTGTCCACACCTTTAGTCCCTGCTACCAGCAAAGCAATTTCTGCCACAAGTTTTCCGGCCATATGAGCTCTTTTTTCAGGAGTCCCATTTATCATTTTCTCGCAATAAGCAAATCCTGCTTTAGCGCCGATTTCTACTAGGTCCTTCTGAGAGAGAGTGGCTAACTTTACTAAATCCTTTATTGTTTTTACAGGGTGACTTACAACAGCTATGGTTCCAACAACTGAATCCTTTACTCCATCCCATACCCCTGAAAAGAAATTGCCCGTTATTGACCAGGCGGGACTTCCCTTGGAATTCTTATACCCTTGCTTGATATTACTCTTTAAATCCACCTTACCATTATTTTTATTTCCATTCAAGTCACAAAAGCTAAATGGATCATTTAATAACAGATTATACACCTCTTTGCTAAATAAGCCAGTAATTCCTGGCTCTTTTAATTGAAATCCTACGATATAATACAGCGGCTCAATTTTATTGAATACTACTGGACTAATAATTTGTTTCCCTCTCCCGCATTCATACCAATGTCTGATGGAATCTTCGAGGAACTCATTTATAATATTGGAACCCATCAACAAGTTTGCAATACTTTTTAAGAGACGGTTACGAATTTTGATATCCACTAATAACCCCAATAACTTTACTTTCCAGTCATCAAGCCGCTGGGATTCATTATGATCCAGGAAATACCCTCTTTGTGCTGCAATCGCATCTGCTACTTCCTGGTCAATTCGTTCGGCTACTTCCCGCAGATTTGTTATTTGTTCTGCATAATGATAGAAAGTATCGGATTTTTGTTTTAAAGCTTTGACTTTATCCCTAACTGAATCACCTGCATTCTGCAGATACCCGGAAGAAGGACCTGTAACGTTTGCAATTCCACTTATGATTTTGTATTCCAGGCTCTCCCCATATTCCTCTGCATATTTACCTAAGCACTTTGAATATACTGCTATGGATTCTAACATATCATACTCTAAGATAAAATCTGACATAAATCAAACCTCGCCTTTTATTTTCACTTCTCTTTATATACTGGTTTTTTGCAAACTTTTGATATTTACAAACTCTTATTTTCAATTTTTTAAATAGGTCATTTAATCTTATAAGGATAATATGATGAATAATTTTTATTTTTTTATCATTTTTAGGTATTTTGTAAAATTTCTTTTACTTTTTAGATTTTCAAAATAAAAAAAGTACTTAGATGTTTTAAATTTCTAAGTACTTTTCTTCTTATAGTTCGTTTAAATAGGATAATATCTAAATTCATTAGCATAATCTTTAAATAAATTTATTTTCCCATAAATACGACAAAAATTTTTCTATACCAACATTAATTTATGGATGGATTGATAACTCCTTAGTTTATATATAAATTATAAAATTTATACAATGCTCAGGTTAAGCTATATTTTAAGAACATCTTTTATTTGCTCTAAATAGGAATGAATTTCATCTTTAATTTTACTATCTTTTAAAATAAATGTTTCACACATCCAGACAGATGTTCGTAGAACATATCGTTTTCACCAAAGGCCATAGTATCATCATCGGCGGGTTTCCAAAATAGCAAAGTAATGTAACCTTCTTTATAATCTTCATCACTTGAATCAAAGGAGCATGAAATATACTCGGCACCCTATTCATTTGAATGAGCTAGACTTTTTATGGTACTAACTTGCAGCTTTCCAAGGAAGCAAATACTGTCTAAATAATATTTTAAGTAATATTTTTTATCTTCTGAAATCCTCATACCCATTTATCCAAAGTAACAATTTTAATTCAGTATGACCGGGAATGAATGCTATTTCTCACAGCCTTCCTTTTAGTCGAACGTTGTATTTAATTAACGATTTTTAAATACTGTTATTACTACTCAAGAAGACTTGAAAACTGTGTAAATATATCATACAATTCTTCTTTTCTGACAATGCCTTGTACCCATTTATCCGGTATACTATCAAATCCATAATATATACCTGCAAGGCCACCCGCTATTGCTGCAATAGTATCAGTATCCCCGCCTAGATTAACAGCCTTCAGAACAGCATCTTTATAATTATCTGATATCAAAAACGACCATAAAACTGCTTCTAATGTATCAATAACATATCCTGAAGACTTTATTTGACTTACATTATATTTTAATACTTCTCTGCTTAATATACTTTTGTAGTTACCAAATTCGTCAGAATATTTTTCTGAACAGTTATCCGTTATAAAATTTATGGTTATTTCATATGCATCTTTTTTGTTATTACCCGATATAATCTGAATTGCATAAACAGTATAAAATATACATGCCAGTTTGGAACGCTTATGGGCATGTGTTAACGCTGAAACTTCTTCTATCATTTTAATTAAATCACCTGCATTCATATTTCTTCCATAAAACGCTAAAGGTAATATGCGCATCAATGAGCCATTTCCGTTGTCACTTTCTGCCTTACCACCACATTCAATCGGATTTATACCAGCATGTAATTTTTCGATAGCAATCCTCGTTGAAATGCCTATATCAAAAACTTCACCATATGGTGTTAAATATCCCTTTGTATAATATTTAACAAAATTATCTGCCACACTCTTAATTGAATAACCATGATTAATGGCCTCAATTAAGCATAACATCAAGGATGTATCATCTGACCATGTTCCAAATGGCTGATGGTGCGTTCCATATGCCCGCATCTCATTTACCGGATCCATCTGTCTTTCTTCTCTTGATGAAAATTCTACTGGAACTCCTAATGCATCACCGATACAAAAGCCAAATAAACCTCCATTTAATTTATTTCTCAAATCATTTGTCTTCTCTACTTTTATTGGATTATTACTGTTATAGAAAGGACATTCTCTTCTTGCATGCATAACATAATTTAGCTTACTTTCTTCCTTGTATTTTTCACAATACAAAGGGGTTCCTTCCAAGTGTTTTACCGATGATAATTTTTCCTTCTCCATCCTCTGCTCTCCTCTATAGAGTCAATACCACTATTTCTTTAATAAATCAACTCTCCAAATCTCCCTTTTTCTTAAGAAACTCTTCAAATTCCATATAATAATTAATTATTTTTTCTTGCTCATATTTGCTAAGACTACTATATCTTCTTAGTAACATATATAACAATTTGTCAGACATTTCCATTTCTGCGCTACTATAATAGTCTATAGACATTTCAGACATGATATCTCCTAATAAAACTACTCCTATCTCAGCTTTTCGCTTACATATGCTATCCAATGTACGATTGGGATTAATATAATATATAATATCGAAAACGATAGCTTGTAAATAATCATCACCTTTGTTATTATCAAGAATATCTATGCCTAATTCAAAGGCTATATTAATATCTCTATTATATAATTCAAGCAATGCTGCGCTTGTTTCTTCAAAGCCCAATATATCTTGCACTATCTCGATCAGCTTGTATGTTTCTAATTCTTTGATATATTCTAATTCTTCATCCAAACAACTACCTCCGTATTTTAAAGATTTTAATATTATCGCAGTCAACTAAGGTATACCATCCTCTTCTTGACTTCTGGTAAAATTGAATTACTGGCTCTTATAATTACCTATTTTATACTTTTCTCTGTATTCCTCCATTTTATTTTCTACAAGCCAGTAACTACTATCACTTTCACTTATCAAAGTTTTACGAATTATATTTCCGGATTCGTTATAAAAAATACTATCAATAAAAACATTATGTATTACAACACTTATACTTTTAATATTTCCATTTCTGTAAAATTCTTTAGCTACTCCGTTTACAGTATTATGATCTGTCTCATTTTCATCCATTAACTCCCCAGTATCATAATACTTCCTTTCTATTCCAGTCTTAAAACCATCTTTCACCTCAAATTCCCAGGATAGGGCCCCTTTAAAATAATCAAAAACTACCCCATTATAAGGCTTTTTCAAACTGCTATCTATAAAAAATATATCCTCTCCAGTATTAACATCTGTATCTGTAAACAGTTCATCGTAATTTACTTTATCCATATTATACCTCCATGCATATCGTAAGCCCACCTACGATACTGCTCAAATAAAAAGTGAAAATTGCTTTTAATTTTTACATTATGCCTTCCCAACGCGCCGCAAGACTATCACTTTCCTATTAATAAATAAATTCAAACTCATACTCCATCACATGGTATTCCAGATTCAAATACGGTATTATCCTTTCAACATACCAGTTAAAATCAGGGATTTTGTCCTTTTCTCCTATATATTTAGTATGGATGTTCAATGCAAAAGAAAAATCACTCTTATTAAACATCAGCAGGTGTCCACCAATGTCCGTGTTTTCCCAGTATAATTCTACCCCCACTATCTCTTTCGCATAATCTTTTTCATCCACCAGTTTAATAAATTCACCTAAGGTAATATTTGATGTTGTCCAATCATACATATCGTCATCCTTTAAAGGTAAAAATGTGATTTTACCATCTTTATGGATATTCCATCCAAATTTTAGTAATAGGTTTATAACTTCTTTACAGTTAAACAATTTATTTGAATCTAACTTCACATTTAGCGAAACTGAAGACGACACTTTTAAGCCTCCTTATTTGAAATTCTATAAAAGAAATTTTTTATAAGCCAATCTATTATAATCATGGTACTTTTCACTACCTTGCTTTGTTTTATTCTGTTACCCTATATTATAGGCTTTATTTGGCTGCTACTCTTGGCGTAGGCCGTGCTGCTAGTAAGCATTTTAAAGCAAATTTATGATCTTGCAATATCTGCTTCTAATATTTCAAATGGAAACTCAAAATAATAATAATCCTTGAGTTCTGATGAATAAAATTTGCCATTATCCTTTTTTATAATTACATTTGATCCATTTCCCAACAACAATAAATTGCAATCCGACTTCATTGTTATTTCTTTTATTACTCTGAAAATGATATCTAATGCATCACTATAGAATTTACTAAAAACTTGAATACGAGCGCTTAGATTTGCTTTAAAATTAAAGTCTTCTTCTATTACATCTAAACCAAAGATTTCTTCCAAGTCCAGACTAATCGTCATACATTGAAAACACAAACTAATATCATCTTCGCTATGTTTAAATGTAAAATCAACCTTCAGATTTTTTTCCAGTATCCCTTTTAAAAAGTATCCGTATTCCTCTTGTGTTTTAATACTAAATAATAATAATTCAAAATCCATTTATTTTCTCCCTGATTATCAAAAATCGAATACTTCTTCCATCTTTAAATTATTCTCTAGCGATATAAACAACATTGTCATTATCAATTGCATTACTCAAAAGATTGCAAATTTCTTCTGTTACCCTTTTAGATTCCTGAAACCGAAATTCTGCCTTTTCAGTTTGTTTAATCTGCTGCAATGCTTTTATAGTATTAGGTATTTTCCATGGACTTTCATCATACCACCCTACGACAAGATTATAACAATACGCTAAGCCAGTCCAACCGCTTGCTTCTGGCTCGATTTTATCCATGATATCGTCAAAATATCCATCCCATATTCTTATGATGTTTCTATTGCCACTGTCAAGAATCTGAATAAATTGAATTTCTCCTTCTCCTTCATACCCTGTATAAAAGTCCCAAACTTCATTATCCATCTCTACCTCCTATGTAAAACGCCAACTAATCCCCAATTAATATTCTTTATATCCAAAAACCTCCAAGGTGAGTAATTCTATCTTACTTCAATTTGGAGGTTTAGACAATCTTTGGGATGTTACTCTATCATTTTTTTGCTGACGATAAGCTTCTTATAATTATTTTAGCCACTTGTAAATTTTTATTAGTCTGTTGTAAATACTCTGCCAGTTCCAATAAATATTTCTTTTCATTCTTAGTACAATTCGATAAATAGAATTTTGTAATTTCTGTATCTAATAAAAATAATTCCACGATACCTTCAGCATACAAATCCATATTCTGCGGAAAGAAATAAATTCTGCCTAGCTTTTTTCGTACTTCCGAGCGAAATTCATAAAACGACTCCATGTCCATTGTTTTGCTCCATTATTCCATATACTCTTTTGCTAATTCTATATCTGATTCCATATTTAATTCAGGGTATTTATGATTTAAATCATACAATACCTGAATAAACTTTGGGCTTTTCAAATTATATGATATATCCTCAAAAATCTCACTTATGTAATACAATTGATTCTCGGTACATCCTTTTAAGAAACATATCGTTTCATCTAAATTTTGGCTCAATAATTCAGTTAATTCTTCCCATATTTTATATATTACAGGGTCATTTTCTTCTATCAATGCTCTCTCACATAATAAATCTATTACTTTTTCCTGATCCACTATCTATCACCTCTTTGAGTACTCCTGCTGCATTTCTTTGGAAATATGGTATTATTAAGAATAACATATTCGCTCCCCTTACTCAATGAATCCTTTATAGAATTCATTGCTTTTTGTAAGATGAATCCGACTGAAAACATTGATATATTCCCCATAATACTCCTGTTCCCAACCAACTGTTAAGCCAAAAACTTCTTCGAAATGCGTTTTTTACTTCACAGCATAAAAAAGGGACCGTTTCTCCGCTAAAAGGTTAGCTTCGAAACAGTCCCTCCTTACTCCTTAGAGTTTAAACACCTCTAATTTGTGATACAATACAACCATCCCCTTTCCTCATGGAATCGACCGGTCAACTGTATTATCTCACAGCCTCCTTAGCATTACCAGGGTAAGAATGATTATATCTGATTTTTCTTATATATAATTTTTCTAATAGTATCTTCGCTCAGATGATATTCCTCCGATAATTCTTTAACCGGTTCTCCCTGCATGAATAAGCAGGTAATTTCTTCATTTCTCTTATCAATCCATTCGCGGGTTCCGCTTAAACGTCCCCAGCCTGCCTTGCTGCTCCTCTTAGGGATATAAACAAGACATCCTTCAGCATATTGCTGTACTTCCTTTAACAGTTGGTCCGGCAATACATCTGCTCCTTTTTTGTAAGTCAAACAGCATTCCCTCCATTACAATAATACGATTAACACTACGAAATACAAAGCTTCCCATGTAAAGCCACCTCCTTATGCGTTTTGATTTATATTGTTTTCTTAAACAGTAATCAGTATATCATAGATGGTTGTGGATTTCCAGTTTTTTGTTGCTATTTATCTGCAATTTTTCATAGAAATATCTATTTTTTAATTAAAACATTTTATAATTTTAATTGAAGGATTTTTAATTATAAGATATAATTCTTTATTAATATCAGAAAAGAATCAACTTTAAATCTAATTTCAGTAAGAATCCGAAAATGGATATCATATATTTGTAATAGTGAATTGAAAGAACACTCTTAAACATTAATCCATAGAAAGGAAACGATTATGAAGAAGCTGCTAGAGGAACAAATAAAAGAAGTAGAAAAAAAAGAAGAACATTTCCTTCAGGCTAAGGATGATTCTTATTTTAAGACCAAAATTAATCCCCTCCTTGAAAAGGTAAGGGATAAAATTCCGGATAATCTGAAGGAAACACTGGATAAAGCCTTTTTTAAGGCCTTTGAACTAATTTATGATAAGGGAATCGACGTTATCGAAAAAACCTACAACAAAGACAGACTCCGGGTAGATTATGATATTAATAACCATGCCGTTAACAGAAAGCTGACAAAAAAACACCTGAAAGAGCTGGATAAACCTTCCCTTTCTTCCAGCCGGTTTAATTCTACCTTTTCCGCAGTGGAAGGAGGCATATTAGGAATACTCGGAATCGGCCTGCCGGATATTCCGGTTTTTCTGGCCCTTATAATTAAATCCGTAAACGAGATTTCCATAAGCTATGGTTTTCCCTATGACACGGAAAAAGAAAAGGCTTATATCTGCCTTCTGATACAGGCTGCCCTGTTGCAGGGAAAGAAACAGGAGGAGCTTAATTTAAGAGTGGATCAACTGGCCGGACAGATAGACAGCGGAGCACTTCCTTCTGTGGATGTCAAGAAGGAGATGAAGGCTGCTTCCTCCTGTTTTTCCGAGGTACTTCTTACCGCCAAATTCATTCAGGGTACTCCCTTGATCGGTGTAGTAGGCGGTATTGTAAATCATAGCTATATCAACAGGATTACGGCCTACAGCAGGCTGAAATACAAGAAACGCTATCTGCAAAAGAGAATGAAAGAAGCGTAAATTCATAAACCCCTTAGTGGATGACTTATCCGCTCCAAAGGCTTATTGGCTTTGGAACCAGGTCATTTTCTAAGGGGTCTTTATTTCTATCCAAAGGCAGAAAAGTTCCGGATAAATCCTTCCCCAAAAGCCCTATTATCATTCATATAATTGATATTAAGCCATTCTTTGCCTTACAATCTCATAAGCAAGTATTCCCATAGCCACAGATGCATTTAAGGAATCAATGTTTCCAAACATAGGAATCTTAGCCATGTAATCACACTTTTCCTTAACCAGCCTTCCAACGCCTTCGCCTTCGCTGCCGATAACAAGGCCGATTGGTCCCTTCAAATTCTGCTTATACATCACTTCGCCTTCCATATCCGCACATACAAACCAAAGACCCTTTTCCTTCAGCTCTTCGATGGCAACTGAAAGATTGGTAACCTTCGCCACGGGAATATAATTGATTGCCCCTGCGGAGGTCTTGGCAACAGTGGCGGTTAGTCCTACTGCTCTTCTTTTTGGTATAATAACTCCATGAGCCCCTGCCTGATTGGCGGTACGAAGGATTGCTCCTAAATTATGCGGGTCTTCTATTCCGTCCAGGAGAATAATAAAGGGCGGCTCCCCCTTTTCTTCTGCCGCTTTTAGAATATCCTCTACCTCTGCATATTCATAGGCTGCGGCATAGGCTATAACCCCCTGATGCTTCCCGGTTTCTGAAAGCTGGTCAAGTCTTTCCTTTTTCACAAAGTTAAGGATGGTGTCACCCTTCCTTGCCTCTCTTAAGATGGACTTGATAGGACCGTCCTGACAACCATCCAGGATAAATAACCTGTCAATGGTCTTTCCCGAGCGAAATGCCTCCAAAACAGCATTTCTTCCTTCTATGGTAAGTTCTTCGTACCTCATTTTAACTCCTTTCGTAATATCAAACCTTTGATTTGATATTTCTAAATAGGTAGTTGAAAAATAACGCATTTTTCAACCTAACCTCTTTTCTGAATAACCAATCTATTCATATTTAACTGAACATACTCTGTCTAAAAACTATTTCTTTATAAATTGTAAGCCTGCTTACGGCATAAATAAATATTTCAACTATTCTGTTAATTCACAGTCTTGCTGTACCTGCTTTTCAGGTTCTTTCTTTTTTGCCTCTGCTCCTGTGCCTCTTCTTTCAAGCCCTACTTTTATAAGCTCAAGAACCCGGTCAAGCCTGTTATCCAGATACAAATATCCCACCAAAGCTTCCAATCCCGTTGCAGAGCGGTAGTCTGATATGGAAGCATTTTTGGCAGTTGTAAAAGATTTGGCATTGCGCCCTCTTTTATAAACAGAAAGCTCCTCTTCCGTAAGCATGTCCGCAATTCCGTGGTAAAGCTCCATCTGAGCAGAAGCCTTGACAAGGCTGCTTACTCTTTTATGAAGCTTATTCACCGGTGCATTTCCCTGTTCTACCACCAAAGTCCTGATAATCAAATCGTATACTACATCCCCGATAAAGGCAAGCGTTAAAGGGGAATATGTCTTTAAATCCGTATCCGGCAGGGAAAAGGTCTCCTTTATGTTACGGATTACGCCATCCTCTATGCCCTTTTCCATCGTACACCTTCTCTTGTATCTTCTAATAAAATTCCCTTCTCAAGGAGCAGATTTCTGATTTCATCCGACCTTTTAAAGTCCTTCTGCTTTCTTGCCTCCTGGCGCTCTTTGATAAGCTGTTCAATCTCCTCATCCAGGAGTTCTTCCTTTTTAAGAGCTTTAATTCCAAGAACGCCGCACAATAAGGTTATCCTATCCAGTAATTCTTTCAAAAAGGCAGGAGAAGACTCCTTTGTACCGTAGGTATTAGAAAGCTTTACCAGTTCGAATATAGCAGATACTGCATCCGCAGTATTAAAATCATCCTCCATTGCTGCTTCGAATTTCTCCTGAAGCTTTGCACTTTCTTTTAAAAGCTCCTCTTCTTCCTTGGAAAGAGCTTGACTGCCTCCCGTTGACAGCCCGCTGACCATCTCACATTCAATTTTCCCAGCTGTATCTATCAAATGCTCCAAATTAGCTGCTGCCGTCTGAATTCTATCCAGGGCATTTTTAGATGCTTCCATAAGATCCCTGTTAAAGTTTATGGGGCTTCTGTAGTGAGCACTTAACATAAAGAAACGCAGTACCTGAAGATCATAGCTCTGGCTGATATCCCTGACAGTAAAAAAGTTTCCGGTGGATTTGGACATTTTCTTATTGTCTATATTTAAAAATCCATTGTGCATCCAATATCTGGCGAATTCTTTTCCGTTGCAGGCCTCGCTCTGTGCAATCTCATTTTCGTGATGGGGAAAGATCAAATCCTCACCGCCTGCATGGATATCGATTTCTTCCCCTAAATACTTCTTGCTCATGACCGAGCATTCGATATGCCAGCCGGGTCTTCCCTCACTCCAGGGAGATTCCCAAAAGGGTTCTCCTTCCTTCTTCGGCTTCCAGAGCACAAAATCCATGGGGTCTTCTTTATCTTCATTTACAGCAATACGTATTCCGGCTTCCAGATCGTCGATGTTTTTCTTTGAAAGCTTACCATAATCCGGAAAGCTTCTGGTACGGAAATATACCGTGCCGTTTTTCTCATAGGCATGCCCCTTTTCAATAAGAGCAGCAATCATCTCGACCATTCCGTCAATTTCTTCCGTTGCTTTCGGATTACGGGTAGCGGGCTCTACATTTAACCCTTCCACATCCTTATTAAATTCCCGGATATAACGCTCGGATATCTCTGCGGCAGTTTTACCCTCATCGATTGCCTTCTTGATAATCTTGTCGTCTACATCCGTAAAATTGGAGACAAAATTCACATCATATCCTTTATACTCAAAATAACGTCTTACGGTATCAAAAATTATTATCGGCCTTGCATTGCCGATATGGATATAGTTATAGACAGTGGGGCCGCAGACGTACATCTTTACCTTGCCCTCTTCCAAAGGAATAAATTCTTCTTTTTTCTTTGTCAGGGTATTATAGATTTTCATAGTAACCTCTTTCCTAATAATCATTTTTGATTTCATTTTCTTTATAGTATAGTTTTAAAATTTTTATTTGAAATGGATACCCATGTTCTTCATACTTTTATTATTTCCTGTTACAGCATACTGTTGTCAAAGGAGATTTCCTCACTAGGCCTGTTATTCAAGGACTCCATCATCTTAAATTCATACTGGAGTTGTTTGATTTCTTCCGTTAAACGGCAGTTTTCCGCCCTTAAGCTTAAGAGTTCTGTAAATACAGGGTCCGGCAGATGCACCTGGTCCATGTCTTCTCTTGGCACCTTCAGATTATCCCGCTTGACCACATGCCCCGGAACGCCAACAACAGTAGAATTAGCCGGTACCTCCGAAAGAACTACGGAGCCAGCTCCTATTTTGGAATTTTCTCCTACCGTAAAGGAACCAAGAATCTTGGCCCCGGCGCTGACCATAACATTATTTTCAAGGGTCGGATGCCTTTTTCCGCTTTCCTTCCCGGTTCCTCCCAGGGTCACTCCCTGATACAGGGTGACATTATCGCCCACAATGGCGGTTTCTCCAATTACCACTCCATGCCCATGGTCAATAAACAATCCTTTTCCTATCGTTGCCCCCGGATGAATCTCTATTCCCGTCTTTCTGGCAGTTCTCTGGGAAAGCCACCTGGCCAGAAAATAATGCTTATGCTCATAGAATTTGTGCGCTATACGATATCTGAGTATTGCCTTAAAGCTTGGATATAAAAATATCTCCCATGAGGATTTTATAGCGGGATCCCGCTCTCTTATGATTTCAATTTCTCCCTTTATATATTTTATGATACCCATAATAACCTCCATACATTTTGCAATTTACTTGTTAAACTGCTAAAAAATTGAAAGTGATAATTGCCTTTTAATATAATAATCCCATGCATACGCAAGTTTACTTGCGAAACTGCCAAAATTGAAAATAAATTGCTTTTTAATTTTCATACTATCCGCCATGCCTTTCCAACGCGCCGCAAGATTGGGCCGAGGATTTCGCAGGCTCAATCTTGTGTATGAAAATTGCTTTTTAATTTTCATACTATCGCTATTCAATAATAAGCAAATGAAAAGAATAAAAAAACTCCGTCTCACTTAGAGACGAAGTTATCCGCGGTTCCACTCTATTATGCAGGAAAAATCACCTGCACTCTTAAAGGATAACGGTCCAGACCGGATTAAGCTAAGCTTAAGCCTCACTTAATCAGCTCCCAGATGCACTTCATCGGTATTCGGGTAAAGGATGTTTTCAGCCGGTGACATCCTCTCTCTGCTGCCCTTTTACGGACTACTTTTCTGTTCATCGCTTTTCAAATATTATATACTTATTCTATGCAAAAGTAATCAAAATGTCAATTACAATCAAACAATCTCATTCAGAAAAAGCCTGTTGCCAATTTTCAGCTCTGATAAAACAGCAAGCACACTGTCTTTCTCTTCTACAGTAATAAGCTCCTTCTTTTTTTCTTCTTCCAGCTTACCAAAGAACAATAGTGTCAGGTCAGAGATATTTCCCCTTAGCATGGGCGGTTCTTCCGTATTGTCAACACTGCTTCCTTCTTTGCTGGTAACAAGATGAAAAACCCCGTTATTTTCCGCAATTCTTTCATCCTTTGCTTCTATTACAAGGGAAATTTCCCTTTCGGAATAAAGGCTTAGGAGAAATGCTTTCAGATTTACGATCCTCATCATAATGGCAGGTTCAAAATCTGCTTTTCTGTCATTAAGACTAAGAGAAAGACCCGATGAGAATTCACGGTACAGCTCCAAGAGTACCTCTTCCTTATCTGACCGCTCATAGATGCATTCCGCAATCTGAAAACCATCATCCTGCATATAGGCTGCATATCCGATTAATTCATCCTTCTTTAATACCAGTGCGATTCCGCCCTTTGTACTGTTCATCTCAGCCAAGAGCTTTTCATAATACTTACGGCTTCTTAGGGCATAAATATCGTATTCCCGCCTTAGGATATCCTCCGTAAATTCCGTAAGCACTCTCCGGCTGTCTATGTCTGAGGCAGTAAGCTTTACGAGCCTGCTGCCGGTATTTTTACTGTTTCCCTTTATGACTGCTTTTTCCATTTCCATCCCCCAGTTTTCCAGGGTGTAAACCTTGCGAAAATCATAGGGATAATAAATTGCCTCCGCTGCCGGCATCAGGTAAGTAAAGGGCTTTCCTTCCTCATACATCCATTGAAGTGCTTTTTCAATCAGAAGTCCCATATATCCTTTTTTCCGTTCTTCTTTTCTGGTAGCAACTCCTACTATATAGTCGGCTTTTACCTCATTCTCCTTCACTGCCAGTGTATAAGGATTAAGGTGAAGCATGGAGCATAATTTATCCTCCTTATACAGGGTGAAAATACGGTTATAGGGAACCACCCATTGAAAATAGAAATCTGTATAAGAGTCCGTATCCCCAAAGCATTCCTGCCAAAGACAGTAGATATCTTCTCTGACCTTCTCTATTCCCTTTTCTCTGGCTTCCTCCAGGGAAGTAAATATCTCATATTCCATCCTGCGTTCTTCACCCATCCTTTCCTTTGCATCCTTTTCTGTACAGCTTCCTGTTTTGAGCTTACCTTTTCCGGTATTAAGTTACGGCAGATGTTCCTGCCCTATACAGCACCGGCAATGGTATCCCCTCTTACCCTTACTTGTTTTTTAAAGCACAGCCGCTGCAGCCGGCACAGCCATTTGACGCTCCCTGATATTCATAGCTCCTGTCATCGTAGCGGTAATCTGCGGCACTGGTCAGAAGACACATGGAATTGCAGGCTACACCAAGCCCTTCCCCCGTAAAGCCCAGACCTTCCTCCGTAGTTGCCTTTATATTAATTTGATTTAATTGTATTCCAAGAACCCGTGCTATATTCTCTCTCATGGCTGGAATATAAGGTGCCATCTTGGGCTTTTGGGCAATAATGGTCGCATCTATATTTTCGATGAGATAAAAATTCTCCTCCAAAAGTTCCTTTACCCTTTGTAATAATACCAGGCTGGAGACCCCTTTATAGGCCTCATCCGTATCGGGAAAATGCTGTCCGATATCGCCTAAGGCTGCTGCCCCTAACAGGCTGTCCATGACGGCATGGGTCAAAACATCCGCATCCGAATGCCCCAGCAATCCTTTCTCATAGGGAATTGTAACTCCCCCGATTATGAAATCCCGGCCTTCCACCAGTTTGTGTACATCATATCCTGAACCTATCCGCATCTATATCACTTTGCGTATCCTTCTCTCTATAGGATATACCGCAATTACTCCTTTTATAAAATTTTATATTACAAAAAAAGACTGTCGGTAAGACAATCTTTCTAATAGCGAAGGACGGATTTGAACCGCCGACACTGCGGGTATGAACCGCATGCTCTAGCCAACTGAGCTACTTCGCCATGTATAAGCAAATAACTAAAAGCCAAGTTCAACCAGGACTTTTATTTTCTTTGTTTTTTCATAAAAATGGGACCTATAGGGCTCGAACCTATGACCCTCTGCTTGTAAGGCAGATGCTCTCCCAGCTGAGCTAAGATCCCATTAGTACTTGTCTCTCAACAGGTACTTTTATATTATATTTATCAAACACTATTTTGTCAAGTGTTTTTTGTTGGATTTGTTCCTAAAGTTTAAAAAATTCTAACTTATTCTCCAAATCGGAAGCAGTAAGAGCAAGACTGGAAGCATCCTCTCCTACCACCTCGCTGATTTTTGTTACTTCCGTGGCAGCTGCTAACAATTCAGCCGATGTAGCTAATATCTCCTCGGCGCCGGCCGACTGCTCCTGGGTGATTGCCGCAACGGATACCGCTACCTGATCCACTTCCTGAACTCTTTCACTGAGAGACTTTACAAGGGCATCCGTTTCATTAACTGCCATAAAAATGTCTTCAAAAGCAGCACTGGTCTCTTTTATCAGAGTGGAGCTGTTTTCAATGCTTACAACACTTTCTTTTGTCTTTTTAATAGTATTGTCTACCAGGGTATTGACCCTTCCGATATTTCCGGTTATCCGGCTTACCGCTTCCGAACTGGTCTCTGCCAGTTTTCGGATTTCCTCTGCTACGACTGCAAAGCCCTTTCCGGACTCACCGGCTCTTGCAGCCTCAATTGCGGCATTTAAGGACAGTAGGTTGGTCTGGGTCGCAATCTCACCAATTAAGGAAATAATATCATTTATCTCCCTAGTTGAAATTCCTACCTCTTCCACTACTTCTTCCAGGCTGTAAATGTCTTTCTCAACGTCCTGAACATACAGATTGATTTTATCTATTTTCTGCTTTCCATCCTTTGAAAGTGTTACGGTCTCCTTCATCCTGGTGCCGGCATCCCTGCTGATTGAATCTGCCTGGGAAACTACCTGTGCCAGAGAGGAGGCGCTTTCTGCTACTTCACTGATGGTCTTAGCCAGCTCATCCACTGTCAGGTTAAGCTCCTGCATGGAGGAGGATTGTATCTTAGCTGAATTCGTCAGGCTCTCCGCCGCTTCGCTGCTGCTTTCAGCCTGCAGGTTCAATTTGTTTATAAGCTCATAATATTGTTTAATAATTGCCCTCATGGTTTTGATAAACTTCTGGAGGTCTTCTGTCATTATTGCTACTTCATTTGTACCTTTTACTTCCACCTGTATGGTAAAATTGCCTTTTGTAATCTCTTCAATGGTTCCTGTTACTTTCTTAATGGGTACAATAACAAAATGCAAAACTCTTTCTATGATAAAGGCTAACAGCGCAATTGCTGCAATAGAGCCAAGGACCACAATTATAATCAATTTGTTGATAGAGGAGAGCACTTCGCTTCTGGGCACATAGGAAGCCAATACCCAATCAGTTCCTTCAATATCCCGAAGATATCCAAGATAGGACTCCTTCGTATCCTTTAAGGTGAATACTTTATTATTGCTCTTGCCCAGCTGTTCTGCTATCCCTGAAATCAAAGCATTATCAGAGCCGGCTTCCAGTTTTTTTGATATGAGTTCTTTATCCTTATAACCAAGAATCACTCCGCTGTTCTTATCGATCAGCATGGAAGCGCCGGTATTAAGGACCTTCATGGCGGCTACTTCCGTGGTTATTTCACTTAGATAAACATCTGCTGCAGCAACCCTCACTGCTCCGTCCGTTGTCTTTAGCCTGGCTGATGCCGTTATACAGTAATCACCGGTATTCACATCGGTGTAAGGCTCTCCGAAGGCAAAGCTGTCCCTTTGCTCCCCATCCTTGTACCAATCCCTGTCTGTTACCACAAAATCAGCTCCAGGAACAAAATCAAAGGAATTCAGTAATTTTCCGTCACTTGCTCCAATATAGACACCTAAGGGCATATTGGGATTTCTATCCTTGGTAGTTGCAAGGTAGTTTATGGTATCGGTATCATCCATTTGCTTAAAATCCAGCGTATTTTTTATCTCCGTAAGGCTGCTGAGTATTTCGCCGGACCAGTTTTCTGCTTCTTTGACGTTGGCTTCTGCCTGATATTTCACAATTTCACTGCCATAATCCAGAATGATATTTCTGGCTGTAATAAAAGTTATTGTTAGCAGACCTGCAATTGAAAGTGTAACTACCGGTATAAGGATAGATATCATTCTACCTTTCGTTCCTAATTTCCTTCTTGACGACGCTTCTCCCACCATAGTACCTCCTCTATTCAGTTCTCAATTTTTATTACCTTTATTTATCATTTTAATTTTCACCAGGGAATCAGTCAAGTCAAAATTCATCATTTTTTGACATGATTTTTAGTAAAATATAACAAAAAAGTGCCTTAACAGACATTTTACTTGTTAAGGCACTTCTATTTTTCTATCCTATTTTCCTATTTTGTTAAATTAGCAGGGCCAAAACCTAAGGGTAACAGCTCCTCCAGTGAATAAATCCAATAATCATATTCTGACTTTGCAATTATTACAAGAAAATTCTTGGGATTGCAGAATTCCATCATAACCTGCCTGCATACTCCGCAAGGGGAGCAGTAATCTTCTAATATGCCGTCCTTACCGCCAACAATTGCTATTGCCAGGAATTCCTTTTCTCCTTCGCTGACCGCTTTAAAAAAGGCTGTCCTCTCTGCACAATTAGTAGGTGTAAGGGATGCATTTTCAATGTTGCAGCCTTTATAAACCTTATGGTTTTTTGTAAGCAAGGCAGCGCCTACCTTAAAACCGGAATATGGTGTATAAGAGTATTTCAGACTATCTATGGCTTCTCTGATTAGTTCCCGGCAGGTATCTGCATTAACTGCTCCTGCCACTTCCCTTTTGCCGGATGGGATTAATTCTCCTTCATGCCTGCAGGCAAGCTCATTTACTTCTTTTCCGCTATTATGCTCTACCATGAAATCATCTCCCGTTACGTATTTTTATGGTGCATTTTTTATTGTACCATAAAAATATACTGCTTACAATCCCTGTAAACTCTTTCCGTTCGTGGTTATGACCTCCTGGTACCAATAGGCAGAATCCTTCAAGGTTCTCTTTTGTGTTTCAAAATCAACATGGATCAGTCCGAAGCGTTCTCCATACCCCTGGGACCATTCATAATTATCCATAATGGACCAGGCAAAGTATCCGATAACGTCAATACCTTCCTCTATTGCCTTGGACAGTTCTAAAAGATACCTGTGCATAAAGTCTATTCTTTGAGGATCATGTACTTTCCCGTCAAGGCTTACCCAATCCGCCATGGATAATCCATTTTCGGTTATCAGTATTGGCAGCTGGTACCTTTCAGAAAGAAATTTCGGCATATAGTGAAGAATTCTCGGTGTAACAGGCCACTTAAAAGCTGTACGGTCAAAGCCGGTCTTATTTTCGGCCTGCACATATCCTCCCTCCGCATGTTTGATCCCAGCACCCCTGTATAGATTAATTCCCAGGAAATCCAAGGGCTGGCTGATGAGCTTCAGGTCCTCTTCCTTAAGGAGGGACTCCGGAAAGTATTCAGCAAAGGCTTTTACCCCATCCTCCGGATATTTTCCAAGGATAATGGGATCTATCCACCAGCTGGTATTCCATAAATTCTCAGCAGAGGTATCAAAGGCCGCTTTTCTGGCTGCTTTTACATCCTCTTCCCTATCCGTCACCGGATACACCTCGGTGGCACAGGGGGCATAGCCCACCTTGCAGGGCACCTTGGAATATTTTCTTATTGTCTGCACTGCCTTACCGTGGGCAAGGAATACACGGTGCATTACCTGAAATACCTCCTGGCAGGGAAGCTTAAGCTTTGGCGCACATTCTCCCAGCAGATGCCCTATAATAACATGGCATTGGGGTTCATTAAAGGTTATCCAATGGGTTACACGGTCGGACAGCCTGTCTGTTACGACCTTTACATATTCCGCAAACCAGTCCGGACTGTCAGGGTTTGACCATCCGCCAAGATTCATTAGTGCCTGGGGCAAATCCCAATGAAAGAGGGTAATATAGGGCTCGATTCCGGCCTTTAAAAGCTCATCCACCAAATCACTGTAAAAATCCAGGCCCTTTTCATTTACTTCTCCCTTTCCTTCGGGTAATACACGGGACCAGCTAATGGATAAGCGGTATGCCTTCAGGCCGATTTTCTTCATCAGGGCAACATCTTCTTTATACCGGTGGTAATGGTCACAGGCTACATCACCGGTATCTCCGTTATCGATATTCATACGTCCGGTTTTGGGGTCAATGCGCTTATCATGGCTGTAAACATCCCAGATGGAAGGTCCTCTGCCATCTTCCATTGCTCCGCCCTCTATCTGGTAGGCAGCCGCAGCCGCCCCCCATAAAAAATCCTTTGGAAAACTCATTTATTTATCCCTCCTCATTTTATTGATTTATTCTACGCAATCCACCTTGTTCTGTAAAAAATAGCATAGTTCTTCTTTATCTTGCTTTATCTTAACTTGTCCTGCTTTGTTCAGCATCTATTCAGCTTAACCTTTTACCGCGCCGACTACAATACCTTTAACAAAATACCGCTGGAAAAAGGGGTAAATAATCAGTATGGGAACGGCACCGATAACAGCCACTGCCATTCGGATTGCCGTAGAGGGCATGGGAGCTCCGGAAGCTCCGGCTGCAGCTGCCTTTTTCAGCATATCAATATTTTGGAGCATTTTATTTAAAAATACCTGGATGCTGTAGAATTCATCTTTATTTACATAGTATAAACCATTAACCCAGTCATTCCAATATCCAAGGCCGACCAGGAGCACCAGGGTCGCCAGAATGGGAAGTGACATAGGAAGCACGATTCGCAGCAATATACGCATTTCTCCCGCTCCGTCAACCTTGGCAGCCTCCATGACCTCCTCCGGTATATTGGTAGCAAAATAAGCACGCATCATGATAACATTAAAGGCGCCGAGCATCAGATTTGGAATGATAAGTGCCCATATGGTATTTTTAATATGGAACATCTGGGTCCACATCATATAGGAAGGCACAAGCCCGCCGTTAAAGAGCATGGTGAAGAATACAAAAAATGCAAGGATATTTCTACCCGGCAGATTCTTCTTGGATAAGGGATAGGCCAGCAGGGTGGTCAGCGTAAGGTTTATAAGTGTACCTATAACTGTTACAATGATGGAAACTGCATATCCTCTGACGATGGAATTGCTGTCAAACAGAAGGTACTTGTAAGCAGTTAAATCAATTTTTCCGGGTAAGATACTGTACCCGCTTTTCATCAATGTACCTTCTGCCGTAATGGAAGAGCTGATAAGCAGCAGGATTGGGATGACACAGAACAGGCACAGTACTATCATTATTGTATGGGCAACGATTTGAAATGTTTTGCTTTTTTCTACCATAGGTCTTCTCCTTTAAAACAGTGCATTTTCTTTGCTGAATTTTCGTACAATGCCATTGGCACTAAGAACCAGAAGAAATCCTATAACGGACTGGTAAAAGCCTGCTGCCGCAGCCATTCCCAGATTATTCAGCTGAGTCAGTCCTCTGTATACGTAAGTATCGATTGTATTGGTAACATCCACAAGAACTCCGCTGTTCATAGGTACCTGGTAGAACAGTCCAAAATCGGAATAGAATATACGCCCGATAGCCATTAAGGTCAAGGTAATAACGGTTACTTTTAAGCCTGGCAGGGTGATATAGCGTATCTGCTGAAAGCGCCCCGCTCCGTCTATAACAGCTGCCTCATAATAACCTTTGTCAATTCCCACTAAGGTTGCATAGTAAATAATGCAGTTATAGCCGAAGCTCTTCCATAGCTGGACAATTACAAGGATAATGGGCCAGTATTTCGGTTCAGAATACCAGGAAATGGGCTTCGCACCAAACAAAGGCAGCAGGGTCTGATTAAAATAGCCTGTCTGGCTATTTAAAAATCCATATACAATATAGCTGACAACCACGATTGAGATTAGAAAAGGGATCAGAATTACTGTCTGATACAGCTTCTTTGCCTTGTCAGCTCTGATTTCATTCAGTAGAATTGCCACTGCGATAGACACCAGGGTGCCAAGTATAATAAATACCGCATTATAAGCTAATGTATTGCGGGTAATCGTCCAGGCATCCTTTGTGGCAAAAAGGAATTCAAAGTTCTTAAAACCGATACCCGGGCTTTTAAACATTCCCAGCTTATAGTCAAACTTTTTAAAAGCCATTACGATTCCAAACATGGGAATATAATTATTGATAATAAGGTATAAAATACCGGGGAGCATCATCAGATAAAAGGGAAGGAATTTTTTTAACTGCTTAAATCTGTATTTGGGTTTGTTGGGGATATTTTTCATGTAAGGCTCCTTTATTTCTTAAACAGATATCCGGCAATGCTTTCTTGCCGCACTACCGGATATTCTTTCTGAATTATTTGTTGTCTGCCAGCCAGGCATCCAACTGCTTTTGTTTTTCCTGAATTATCTTGTCAAGACCTGCTGCCTTTAACTCATCATTCATTTTTGGAAGTGCATCGTCAGGATTGACAGAGCCGCAATCCAAACTTGCTTCATATTTGCTTACTACGTTCTGGCAGGCTGTAACTTCATTTAATACATTGGAATTATCCCAAACGAAGCCCTTTGCCGGTGAAGCCTTGGCAGATTTGTTGAATTCACCAAGCTTTGTCCATACATCCGGGTCATCTCCCTGCCATACGGAGGTTATCTGCTCATTCGGCCAAGCCCAGCCTACTACGGAATATCCTGTATTGGAAGCATCTACGCCGTCTGCATAAGAAATGATATTCTTTTCTTTATCCACATACTTATAATTCTTTCCTTCAATACCATTTGCCAGAAGATTAGCAACTTCGGGATTGGTATATATCAGGTTCAGCATCTGCATTGCTTTGTCAGGTTTCTTACTGTTGTTTGCAATACACCATGCAGCATTAACCATAGTTGTAATGGAGTGTGAATCGTACATGGTAACTGAAACAATATCCTTACCGCATTTTCTGGTTTCCTCTGCCTCAAAGCCGGCTTTAATTGGTGTAAAGGTACCAAAGCCTACACCGGAGTGGATTAAAGCATCATAGGATTCTGTGGTATTTGCAGCATCGGGCATCATAAGGCCATTCTGTGCCCATTTATACATATGGCTGACATAGTCTTTATAGGACTGTGAATCATAAAGGTTAACAATCTTTGTACTGTCTGATAAGGCATTTTCAAGAACACCAAGGGAATCTCCCAGTGTATCCACCGGTAAAGGTCTCATCATGGTTCCGGCATTTGCTACGATAGGCCAGATATCCGGATGGGCATCCTTTACTTTTTGTAAATCAGCTTCCAGCTCGTCATAGGTCTTCTTTACGCTGTAATCGATTCCTACCTCATCTGCGATAGCCTTGTCCATTAAAAAGCCTCTTGCCTGGGCTTTGTCTTTATTCATTGGTATACCGTAGACTTTTCCCCCTACCGTTACACACTTAAAGTCATCTTCTGATATGGTACTCTGCATATCCGTTCCGTATTGCTTCAGTAAATCATCCATCGCTACGATCTGATTGCTGGAAGCCATGGAAGAAAGGGATACTTCCCAGGGAAATGCATAGAATAAGTCCAGCTTTTCTCCTGATGTAAGGGCAAGATTAAGCTGCTCCTTGGTAACATTACGTACCAGTTCAACATCACAGCCAATCAATTTTTTTGTTATTTCACTTACCTTGGCAGCAATAGCCTCGCATTCCTCTGTAGTAGCTGCATAAGGTGCATAAATTGTAACGGTATAAGTATCCTCCTCTTTCCCCTGTGTCTGTTTGTCGTCCGGTGTGCTGTTTTTATTACCGGATGAGCTGCAGCCTGCAAGCGCTGCTGTTATCATTGTTACAATTAATAACAGGGCTGCTGTTTTTTTACCAAATATAGTTTTCATTACTCCTCTTTACTCCTTCCAATGTTTATGTACCCATTTTACACTTCTTTTTTAACCTGCTCTACCAATTCTGTTACCTTTTATCATTAATAAAATAACCACTTTGCTCCCATACCAACAAAAAAGTTACATTTCTTATCAGAAATGTAACTTTTTTATTTTCCATCCTCTCTTAACCGGTCATCTACCGGCGTGACCCCCATTATTTTCTTATAGGTCTGGGAAAAATGCGAGAAATTCGAATAGCCGACCTTTGAGGCAATCATGCTGATGGACATATTGGTGGACTTCAGCAGAATCTGGGCCAGCTTCATTTTTTCCAGAATGATATACTCTTTCAGGGAGATGCCCATTTCATTTTTAAATAACCTTGAAACATAATTCTGGTTAAGAAATACCTGGTCGGCAATGTCCGAGCGGCGGATATCCTTGTCCAGATTGCTTCGGATATACTGTAAAATCGTATCGATCTGATTCTTCTGTTTTTCATCGGAGGTCAGGGTCTCGTTAAAGAATGCCGCAACATAGCTTATGAGCCACTTCATTTCTTCTACGGAGGTATATGCCGTCAGGGACCTTTTTAACACTTCCTGGCTTTCAAATATCTGTCCGGGCTTTATGCCAAGACGGTCTGAAACAGTGTATACCAGCTGCATAAATTCATGGTAGAATCGTCGAAGAAAATCCGCTCCAAGCCCTTCCTCCGCATACATACGGTCAAGTATCTGAAAGGCCTCTTTCTGCAGGCTTTCAGCCGCACCGTTAAGGAGCAGTTCTTCCAGACCGGCACACAGATTCTGCGCCGCTTCTTCCTTCTCCGCTGCTTTTTCCGCCTTTTCCGGCATAAATACCTTACTGAAAGCTGCTACATTATCTTCTCTTTGTTTAATCAGTCCCTCGATACATACCGGCAATTGGCTGACCTCATGGCAGATTTTATAGTAGCAGGCGATTCTGCACTGGAAATGTTTATCATAGACCTCCACGAGCTGGTTCAGCTGACGGAAAACCGCCTCCTCCTCCATCTCCAGGACTTCCTCCGTGTATACCGTAAACACATAATTTTCCCTGTCCACCTGTAATAGCAGCACCTTCTGTCCATAATAGGAAAACAGCTCCGATACCACATTATTCATTGTATAGCGCAGCAGCTGGGATTCCCAGGAATCGATTGCCATACTCCACCTTTGAATGTGAACCAGGCAGACATACCCCAGCTTGCTTGTTTTTAAATGGACCCCCAGGGTCTCCAGAGTCTGGCAGGAGGCTTCCACATCCTGGCCTTTTCCCAGAAATACCTCCTTTAGCAGACCTTCTAAAAGAACATCCTTTTTCTCATACAGTACCTTGCCGTAGGAGGAGTATTCTGTCTTTTTCCGTTTGGCCCGTATTTTTTCCATGGCCCGGAGAATGGCATTCTCCACCTCTTCGTATCGCGCAGGCTGAAGGATATATTCGAAGCTTCCCAGCCGGATTGCTTCTTTCGCATACATAAAATCTGCATGAGCCGTCAGAAAGATGCATTCCAGGTCCATATTCTGCTCCTTGGTCCAGGCATAAAGGCTCAATCCGTTCTCCGCAGGCATCTCAATATCACAGAGCATAATATCCACCTGATATTCCGTTAATATTTTCTTCGCCTCATAAGCATTGTAGGCCTTAAGGGTACGGTCCACCTTAAGCTTGTTCCAGTCTATTCCAAATAGGATTCCGCTGACTACAATGGTCTGATCATCTACTATTAATACTGTCATTTTTTCGCCTCATTTGCTTTATTCTCATAGGGCAGATAGATTTCTATACAGGAACCGTTTGAACGGCTGAAGATAATGTTGGCTCTTTCACCGTATATGAGCTCTATCCTCTTCTTTACATTGCTGATACCTATATTTTCCCTGTCCAGCTCTCCCTTTGTCCCGTTGATTTTTTCCAGAACCTCATCCCGGAAGCCGGACCCATTGTCCAGGATGGTGATGCACACAAAAGATTCCTGTTCATCTTTTATAAATGAAATTCTGACGGATATGATTAAATTTCTATCCGTCTGCCTCCCATGCTTTACCGAGTTCTCCACAAAGGTAAGAATGGACAGGGGCGGAATCTGAAAGTCCATCAGGCTCGTATCAATATCGATGTTGCAGCTTGGCGGATTGGATAAGCTCATCTGCTGCAGCAGGATATAGTTTCTGACATTCTCCATCTCATCGGACACGGATATCAATACGGAATTATTCCGGAACATTCTTCTGAGATAATCTGAAAGTACGATTATCATATCCTGTATTTCCTGGAACTTTTTCTGCTCTGCCAGAGCATAAAAGTTCTTAAGGCAGTTCAAAAAGAAGTGGGGTCTTATCTGAATCTGCAGATACTGCATCTGGGCATTTTTTGTCTCCATTTCTTTTTCATAGGCAGCAATTCTCATCCACTTGATTTGTTCAATCATTTCATTAAAGGTCTTGCTGACCTGCAGAAATTCATCAATCTGATAGTTTTCACTCATTTTTGCCTCCATGTTTCCCTCCTTGATGGACTCCATCGTTGTAATCAGGCGGTTCAGAGGCACAAAGTAAGTTCTTCGCAGAATCAGATATACAAGGGGCAGGGACAGCGTTATAAGGCAGGACATGGTAAGGAGGATTATCTGGCTCACATCCATATAATTTAAAATCCCCTGATAATGAGTGATATAGAGCTGATTGATACCGGCAGAGACCAACGGTCTTTGCACTACCATAAAATTATTTTTGTTTCCCGTTATATAATAGCTCTTCTTGGTCTGTCTGATTTCAATATGGTTATCCTCCAAATAATTCTGATATATCAGAGGCTCCCCCTCCATGGAAGCATACATAAGAAAATCAATGTCACCGCTTCCCTGCTTGTCCTGGGGCTTTATCACCAAATCAAAATCGATAAAGGTACCGGCATAGGTGGCACCGTTTTTTAGTATCAGCATAACATATTTTTTGCCGTCTATGTTATAGACTGACCAACCGGAGCCTATTTTATTTTCTTTCATGATCTTATAAAGATAGTTCTTTATGGCGGTTTTTTGCTCATACCGATAAGTTTTTTCCTTGTTGTAGCTGATACGGAACATATCGTATTTTTCCGAGTAAGCAAACAAAGCCCCTATGGTATTTTTATGGGTATTCAGATAGTCCTCATAAGTTTCGATGATATTCTGCCCGCACATATATGTCTCAAGGGTATCCAGCTGGTAATTCCATCGAAGAAAGTTCCTGTCATTTGCCAATGAGTTGGAAAGGTAGTATTGGGCACTGTTGATATCCTGCTCCAGAAGTGTCTCATACAAATATATGGTATTCTCATTATTCAGGGTTATTTTTTTATTCAATACCCGCAGCATGTAAACATTATAGAGGAGCAGCATTGCCAAAAGCGGTACAACAAACAGCAGCATAATGAGCATAATCTGCCCTTTGGTCGTTCTTCTGGTTATCCGTTTCATATAATGCCACCTTTCTTCTTATTCTTTCTCGTTATTCATTATTTTATTGGTAAAGCTCCCGTTTGTCAAATATAATAAATATCCATGTTATTTACAAAATATGCTTATAATTTTCATTGTCTACTTGAAATCCTACTATTCAGATGTTATTATAAGGTAATAACTAAATCTATTAAAGGAGGAACCAATGAAAATATCAACAAAGGGCCGTTACGCATTGCGCTTAATGCTTGACCTTGCTCTTCACAACACAGGTGAATACGTGACTATAAAGAGTATTTCTGCCAGGCAGGAAATATCCGATAAATATCTGGAACAAATTATTACCCAGCTCAGCCGTGCCGGCTATGTAAAAAGCACAAGAGGCGCCCAGGGCGGCTACCGTCTTGCCAAGGCACCGGAAGAATATACCGTGGGAATGATCTTAAGGCTGATCGAGGGCAGTCTGGCTCCTGTAAGCTGCCTGGAGGATGGGGCCGACCCCTGTTCAAGAACCAGCCAGTGTGCAACCTTAGAGGTCTGGAAGGAATTGTACGAAGCCATTAATAATGTAGTAGATAATATAACCCTTGCAGATTTGGTGGATAAGCAGAACAGCCTTAGCGGAAATGATTATGTTATCTAAACTATAAAATTATGTATGTAGAAAGGTGGATACTATGTCAGAAGAACGCAAATACCATTTTGAAACTCTCCAGCTCCATGTAGGCCAGGAACAGCCCGATCCCGCTACCGATGCCCGCTGCGTCCCCATTTACCAGACCTCTTCCTATGTTTTTGCAAACTCAAAGCAGGCCGCAGGAAGATTCGGTTTAACAGAAGGAGGTAATATTTATTCCCGCCTTGGAAATCCAACTTCCGATGTTTTTGAGCAGAGAATTGCTGCCTTGGAGGGCGGTGTCGCTGCCCTTGCCACTGCTTCCGGCTCTGCGGCTATTCATTATGCGGTTACCAACATTGCCCACTCAGGTGACCATATCGTTTCTGCCATAACCGTTTACGGGGGTACTTATAATCTCTTTGCACATACTTTGGAGGAATACGGCATTACCACAACCTTTGTGGACCCGGATGAGGAAGGCAGCTTTGAGAAGGCTATTAAGCCCAATACCAAAGCCATCTTTATCGAAAGCCTTGGTAATCCCAACTCCAATATCATTGATATTGCCGCCTTAGCTGAAATTGCCCATAAGCATAAGCTTCCGCTGATTGTTGACAATACCTTTGCCACCCCTTATCTTCTTCGTCCCATAGAATATGGTGCTGATGTTGTTGTGCATTCTGCCACAAAATTTATCGGAGGACATGGAACTGCCATAGGCGGTGTGATTATTGATTCCGGTAAATTTGACTGGGAGGCTTCCGGTAAATTTCCCGGTCTGACAGAGCCCAATCCCAGCTATCACGGTGTCAGCTTTACCAAGGCAATGGGCGCTGCCGCTTATGTTACGAAAATCCGCGTCACCCTGATGAGGGATACCGGTGCCTGCCTCAGCCCCTTCCACTCCTTCCTCTTTTTACAGGGCCTGGAGACTCTCTCCCTCCGCGTGGAACGTCATGTGGAAAACACCTTGAAAATCGTAGAATTTCTGACAAAGCATCCCAGGATTGAAAGTGTGAACCACCCTTCCCTTAAGGATAATCCCTATCACGAACTGTATACAAAGTATTTCCCTAACGGCGGAAGCTCTATCTTTACCTTTGAGATTAAAGGCGGAGCCAAAGAAGCCATGGAGTTTATTGATAAACTGGAATTATTCTCTCTCCTTGCTAATGTGGCAGATGTAAAATCCCTTGTAATCCACCCTGCCAGCACCACCCATTCCCAGATGAATGAGGAGGAGCTTTTGGCTTCCGGTATCAAGCCTAATACCATCCGCCTTTCTATCGGAACGGAGCATGTAGATGATTTAATCTATGATTTAGGTCAGGCTTTGGGGGAATAGCTGAAAGCAAAAACTACCATATTATTGTAAAATTCAATTGAAAATGACTACTGGATAAGTTATACTAATTTTACAAAATATAGGTAAAGGAAGAAATTTATTATGAAAAAGAAAAATTTGATTTGTTTGACCACATTATCGCTAATATTGATTATGTTATTTGTTTCTATACCAATAACTACAGTATGCGCAAGTAATTACGACCAAAAACACTTAATTGCCAAAAACGCAAAAGAAAATATTTATCTTTATTATGATAAAGAATCAGATGGCATGTATAAAGGGTTTTATTTAAAGTCCGGCAGCAAAGTCAAGCATTTCGATTGGGAGAGTTCAACCAGCTCAAGTGCTGTTATCAGCGTTAGTGCACTAAAAGGTAATTATATTGCAGTAATCTGTACAACAGGAACAGGCTCAGGTGTCCACACAGAAAATTTATATATATTGAACAAAAAGACATTAAAAGAATTAAAAATTGAAAATCCATTAGATGTACTGAAGGACAATGTCATTTCGAAGATTGATGCTCCCGTTGTTAAAATAAAAATTGATAATAATACCTGGACTTCAACTTGTCCGGATACTGAACTATCCCATTTTTTTAATACTGTCGGCTATGAATCAATAATACAATATGACCTTCAGGATACTTATTTTACAGTTACTCTTCCAGCTCAGGTGGCACCTGCTTTCTTTATCGGAGAATTTAAATTGACTTATAAATGGAAATCAAAAAGTTCTACCTTTATTCCAACTGCAATAAATTTTAACTTTGAGGATGCTGCAGTAAAATACTAAAAAATTATTGGGTACCGCATTTCTTCCGGAACTAATAAGAAGCTTCTGCCCTTCCTTCTCTCAGGAAAAACAGGAAGCTTCTTTTTTAATGGACGTCATGGTGTAATATCGGTTGTCTTATCCTTAATGACATCATAAAGATAAATCCTGTTGCCATCCGTTGCCACATAATAAAAGCCTGCAGCGGTATCCTTTAAGTCTCCTTTTTCATAAGCACTGATTCCATAGCATTCTTTGCCTTTAATAGTGGAAAGCCAATCATCATAGATAATTGTATATTCTGTCAGAGCTTTTGATAAGCCCAAGGTCTTATGGGAAATTTTTTCCAGCTTCTGAAGGGCAGCTTCTTTTGTAATTTCTTTCTTATTCTTAGATACTTTTGAATTCTGAGAGCTTCCGGATTTCTTATACAGAGGATGCTTTTTAATGGAGGCGGTGGTCCCGTCACTGCCATAGCACATTACCTTACCGGAGGTTTTATCTACAATAATATTCGGTGAAATGACCTTGCCTTCATCACTGACCTGAAAGATATAATAAATCCTGTCATCGACATTCAAATGGTCATCCAGGAGCTCATAGTAATAGCTCTCATCCACCAGTGCCTTCCTGATTCTGTCAGTAGCCTCTTCCTCTGTCAGCTCCTCCTTTTTGCCTTCCTCATTCTCTTCCTTCTCATCCTCTTTAACTTCAGACTCCGGCTCTTTTCCGCCCTCTTTTGTCACGGATGGAGAAGGGGCCTCTGTAGGCGTGGGGGTCACTTCCTTTGTTATCTCCGGAGTTACGGTAATGGTGGGGCTTGTGGTTACTGTTTCCTCTACCGGTTTATCTTTTTCCTTCTTATGGCAGGCTGCCAGAACAGCTATCATCATTACAATGCCAAGGAATAACGTAATTCTTCTGAGTCTCATTCTGCTACCTCCAGCTTGTCTATTACTTACTTGTAATAGAATTAATATTTTTAATCAAAACGGATATGGAACCGTCAGGATTATTGATAAATTCAACATTGTTCTTATCATTATACTGCTCCATTGGAATATTTATCTCAATCCCGGTATCCGTAGTCAGATACTGCTTTTCAAATTTTTTTGTGGTCTGTTTGTTGACAGGCTTTACTTCCTCTGTTTCCAGATTGTATTTTTTAAGTTTTTCGTTGAATTCCTCTTTCATTTCCGCCTGTTCGCCAAAGAGCTTTTCACTGACATTTTCCACGCTGATGGCTCCCTGGTTGGTAAATTCCTCATGGATAACTGATTTTATTTCCATTGCCTTATCAAAATCATCTCCATAATACTTCTCCTGCACCTGCTCTACGGCCTTTGTTATAATATTCAGCTTGCTCTTTTGGGACAGCTCCGTAGCACACTCTAAAAACATAGCAGAGAGATAATTGGCCTTCACTCCGTTTATTTCGTATTTGCGCTCTACCAGCTGAAGAGTGAAATCCTGCAGATTTATCAGTACTGCTTCAGAAAGTCTTGCACCTTCCGAGGGCAAGGTTACCTTCTGCTTGATAATATCGTTATAGTTGACTCCCTCCTGGGAATAGGCGTAGTGAATATATGTTTCCTTATAATTCATCTTTAAAAGGGCAAGATAAGGGGTACTGTCCGTCTGATAGGTAACTATAAAGAAATCCCCAGGCGGAATGGTGATATTCTGGTTCATTATGGTATATAGAAAGCCAGACATCTCCTGACTTGCAGGAATGATATCCTCCTCCCGAAAGCTTTTCATACATTTGTACATAAAGCCCTCTTCGTCATTAAAACGGCAGTGCTTCTTATCATCACTGACAGCTATCTTGTAAATATGCCCCCGCAGGAAGTCATTCAGGTCCGGTCCCAGCTCCAGAAGCTGATCGGAAAATACCGGCATCCCTATGGTAGAATCCAGTATATGTACAATGGCATTACGTATAATGATATCATCACGTTCCATAAAATTAAATTCTCACTCCCAGCTCTCTCAATTCTCCAAGAGCTTTCTCATAATCTGTAAATAAAATTGTATGGAACCCAAACCTTTCCGCACCCTTGATATTTGCCGCAGAATCATCCAGGAACACGGACTCCTCCGGATTTATGCCATATTTTTGAATGATGGCCTCATAAATTTCTTTCTCCGGCTTGATATGCTTTACTTCATAGGATATTACCTGCCCGTCCGCTTCCGGGATAAAGGTGAAATGCTCTCTGGCATAGGCAAAGCTTCCCCCTTCGTAATTGGACAGGAAATAGACCTTATAGCCATTTTCCTTTAAGCTCCTGATGAAATTTCTGGAATAGGGATATTCCACAACGGTTTGGGTAAGCTCCTGAAAAAGCTTTCTGATTTCTGTTTCTACAGAAGGGTCCAGCTGACAGCAAAGCTTCATGACCTCATCATCTGAAAGCACTCCCCTGTCATGTTCGCCCCAATATTGGGAGAGCACCGTAGCCTTACCTACCTTTTCTCTTGTTTCATCATCATAGCCGCACTCCTTTAAATAGTCCTCCCATCGAAAGGCTGCTAATACCTGTCCGATATCCAGTATAATAGTCCTGATCATTCTGTTCTCCTCTCGCTGCCTATTGTTATGTCTGCTTTCCCATTTCCATAAGTTTCTTTTAATATAGGCCATACTTTTGTTTTTTTTATGTCAAGAGTAAAAATACCTGAAGTGATATTTTTACTCCTGACACAGGTAAAGAATTTCATTCACTTATAATAAGCCCGTTTTCGGTCAGACGGTAGAGTTTTTCCGCTACTTCATCCATATATTTTCTGTCGTGGGTAACACTTATGATAGCCCCCTTATAGGAGGTTAACACCCCGCGTATAACAGGGTTTGACAGAGGGCTCAGATTTCTTGTAGGCTCATCCAGTATCAATACTTCCACTCCATCTAATATCATCTTAAGAAGAATCAGCTTGGCCTTCTGGCCTCCGCTTAAATCCCCGATGGTGTGCTCCATCTCATCTCTGGTGAATTTCATACCTCCCATATAAGTAAAGGCTTTGGTGATATCCTCTTTGCTGCCGCTGGTATTCAGGAAATCGATGGGCCTTTGGCTAAAGTCCAAAACCTCCTCATAATTCTGAGGCATATAGGCTGCCTTTATATCCCTTCTGGCAAGCAGCTCTTCTGCAATCTTTCGAAGCAAGGTGGTCTTTCCCGTACCGTTATCACCGATAATGGCAATGTGTTCCGGTCCCATAACCCGAAGAAATATATTTTGGGAAAGAATCCGTTCTTCCCCCTTCACTCCCACCTTTAATTCCTCCAGGGAAAATTCCAGTATTCTTTTGCCCCTGGGAATATTAATGGTATCCGGAAAATCGTAAAGGATTGCATCCTCCGTATCAGGAATCTCAAGAAATTCTTCCCTTTCCTTCTCCAGCCTCTTCTCCTGGGACTTTAGATTCTTCATCTTTTTCTTTAAGAGCCTTCCTCCGGCCGGATTTCCTCTGGAGATGGTATCCTGCTGGTATTCCACCTTGTCATAAATCTGGCGGAACCGTTCCACCTTATCCTCGTATTCCTCCCTTTGCTTCCTTGCCGTCATTTCCTGCTTGTCAAGGGAAGCCAGCCGTTTTGCCTTATATTCCTCATAGGACATGTAGCTGACCGTAATGTGAGGTTCTGTTTTTCTTTTTAATTGCTCCAAATGAATTATAACATTTGCCGTGCGTTCTATCAAGGTTTCATCATGGGATACATAAAGAACCGGCTTATCGGTTCGGTTAAGAAACTCCTCCAGCCAGGTCAGGGAAGTAATATCCAGGTCATTGGTGGGCTCATCTAAAAGCAGCACCTCCGGTTCCTCTGACAGCAGCTTTAACAGCTGCAGCTTGACCCGCTCTCCTCCCGACAGGTTCTGAATAGGGTCCGTAGAGGTAAAAATCATGGGGTCCGGATTAAGGGCCCAGATATTATCATCCCTTATGCTGTAAATATCATTATCCTTCAGATATTCTGCAGGACTCATTTTCAGCCACTGTGGATCTGCCTCCTGCTTTAGATACCCGCACCGGATACCTGCTGTTACCTGTCCGCTATAATCACAATAATCCTCTATCATTGATCTGTCATAGATAAATTTGAGCAGGGTACTTTTACCGTTGCCTTCTTCTCCTATTATTACTGCTTTATGTCCCCTGTTCAGGGTAAAATTAAAATCCTTAATAATACATCTGTTATCTTCTCTGTTTGTTATCGTTACATTTCTTATATCCAACATACACATTCTCCTCTCAATTATCCGCTGCCAATGTGCACTCCAATAATAAAATAAGCTTCTTCCTGTTTTGGGGCAATAAAAAAACACCTTCCTTGTGGAAAATGTTTACCG
Organism: Anaerocolumna jejuensis DSM 15929; assembly: GCF_900142215.1. Taxonomy (GTDB): domain Bacteria; phylum Bacillota; class Clostridia; order Lachnospirales; family Lachnospiraceae; genus Anaerocolumna; species Anaerocolumna jejuensis. The sequence continues at coordinate 56,489 of NZ_FRAC01000030.1, forward strand.
GCTGAATTTATTCAATTATAAATCTTGCTTAAAAAGGGACACACCCTTCCGGCCTGGCTGTAATAAAGCCTCTTATATGCACATTGCAAAATTATCAGGCAGTAATAAACATTCCGTATAAAAATAGTTATTCAATTGTATAGAATTGAATGTTCTGCTCATTTCTTATTCACACGGAATACTCCTGTCTGGAGATATTCTTATCCTTTCTGATATTGTTTACATAAGCTTACAACAAGGCTATTGTAGCATACTGCGTTTTGTTAGTCAAATGGAAAATAGCTATAGTTGTATGGAAAATAGTATATGGAAATGCAAATTTTGATATATGGAAAATGCAGCACCTTTCTGAATAGGTTTGGTATAAACCAATGAAGTCAAAAAGGTGCTGTTTCCAGATATTCGTGGCTTTACTTATTTTCTAAGGAAAACAGTCTGTAATCATAAGATGTAAGCGCAATACTTTTTTCAAGTTGAATTCTGTTCCCGGTCATTAAGTCTATGCCGGCAGTTCCCTGTAAGTCTTCCGGTAAATCCAGTACTCCCGGGCTTTCTTCGTTGTGCAGAAGGACATACAGTGATTCTTCGGGAGTTGTTTTTTTATACAGCAAGGTATCCATGGAAGTATTCAGATCTATCCATTGAAAGTTCTCTGTCCGGAAACTCTCCTTTTCTTTTCTTAGACCTACAAGCTTTCGGATAACATTATATAAGTCCCTATTCTGCCTGCTCTCATCCCAGATCATACACTGCCTGTTGCTGTGTTCACCGCCGCCCATTCCAATCTCACTGCCATAATAGATGCAGGGAGATCCGGGAAAGGTCAGGAGAAATACATAGGCAAGCTTTACGATATCCTGATTGCCCTGTACTACCTGGAGGATTCGTTCCGTATCATGGCTGTCCAACAGGTTGAACAGGTTCTTTGTAATATGCCTGGGATAGTCTGCCAGCAGCCTGCTGACCGCTGCTTTGAATTCCTCCCCATGGATTTTCATTTCATTCCCTTTATCTGTTCCGAAAAAATTCCATACAGGTGTGCTGAATTCATAGTTCATTACTCCGTCAAACTGGTCCCCCTGCAGCCAGGGATAGGAATTATCCCAGTTTTCACCCAAAATATAGACCTCGGGATCAATGGACTTAACAGTCTTTCGGAATGCCCGCCAGAAATCATGCGATATTTCATTCGACACATCCAGCCTCCAGCCATCGATATGGTACTCCTCAATCCAGTAAGCCGCTACCTTAAGCAGATACTCTCTGGCAATGGGATTTCCCGTATTCCACTTTGGCATGGTCTGGGCATAGGCAAAGGTCCGGTAGTTGAGCAATTCTTTGGGACACTCCGCCGGAAGTCCGTCAATCAGTTCTCCGCTATATAAGGGTTTTTCCGGGTCCAGGATATAAAAACAGTCAAAGTACCTGGAATGTACGCCATTCTTGAGGACATCCTGCCAAAAGGGATGATAAAATCCGCAATGGTTAAATACCGCATCCAGCATTACCTTTATTCCACGCTTATGGGCTTCTTCTACCAGACGTCCAAATATGTCATTGTCACCAAATTCCGGATCGATCTTAAAATAATCCGTTGTATCGTATTTATGAGAACTAGGTGATTCAAAAATTGGGTTCAGATATATTCCGTTAAATCCGGATTCTTTGATGTAATCAAGCTTTTCTATAATTCCTTCCAGATTTCCCCCGAATTTCTTATGATAGCCATCCTGGGCATCACTTCCCCATGGCAGGACATCCCTTCCGTCCTCCGGCGTCCCGTTACAGAAGCGTTCCGGGAATACCTGATACCAAACAGTATCAGCTACCCAGTCCGGAGCCTTGTATAGATCCTCTTCATTGATATAGGGGTAATTATAATAGTTTCCCAGGTTATACAAAACGCTGTCAGCTTCCTTATAGGGAATCCAGTACCGGCTTCCTATGATATAAGTTTCCGTTTCCCCGGTAACAATAAAGCAATATTTTGTTCTTTTCCACTTTATATCCGGTATCTCCGCAAACCAGCAGTCATGGGTCGCTGTTACCTGCTCCTTTTCCATGGTAATCTGTATGACAGAGCTTTTGTCAAAATCATATATTGGTGTCCCGTCTCCCCTGGGTATCCAATTAAAGGGATCAACAGCCAGTACTTTTACTTCCTTCACTTCGCCTTTGGCTGTTTTCAGCCTGAGATGCAAAGTATTTTCATCATAGGCATAGGACAGTGCACTTTTGGGTTCATGTATTATGGATGAAAATATCATAGCACTTTCCTCTCTTTATTCTTTTCTTCGTATTTACTGCTTTTATTCACTGGCTACCAGTGCGTCAAAGTCTTTCTGTGCCTTTTTAGCTCCTTCCTGAGGTGTAAGGGTACCGTCAAATACAGCACTTAACACGCTTTGGGCAATGGTCCAATAATAGGAAATCCGTTTTGTACTGGGCATGGGCACAGATTTGGTAAATTCTTCACAGTATACTCTTAACTGTTCGTCATCCTTTAAACCTTCTACCTTTGAGATATCTTTGTTTGCCGTTATCTTATAGCATTTGCTGTATAGAAGTGCCGCTGCCTCATCACTGGTCAGAAAGGTTGCAAAGAGCTCCGAAGCTTTGGGATATTTGGTATATGCGGATACATAAGCGTTTTGCACTGCACTGAAAGACTTCATGGTCTTGCCGTCATAAGTAGGCAGTTCAGTCACACCAAAGTCAATATTCTCATCCTTCAGGGATTTTATCAGCCATGGTCCAATGGGGTAATAGGCAGTTTTACCGTCTTTAAAATTCTGCTCTAAAAGTGACATAGTCTCCATCTTTAAGTCATCGGCTTTAATGGGAATAATTTTCTTCAAAGATGCGATTGCTTCCAGACCTTTCTCAAATTCAGGAGAATCAAACCCCGGATTATCACCATCGGTACCATCTGCTCCAAAGAGCTGGAAGCCATAAAGGCTCAGGAAAGGATATGCGGGATAACCGTCCGTGGGTACAGTCAGGTACCAGAATTTATTTGCCCCGGCATTATTGTATGCTAAGGCTTCATCCCTGATCTGCTCAAAGGTGGAAGCAGGCTTACCTGTTACCAGTTTCTTATTATACAGAAGAGCATAAGTTTCTATGGAAACAGGCACACCATAGATTTTACCTTCCGAAGTCACTGTTTTTACCGCTGTTTCATTAATCCTATCCTTAACAGTGCCGGAAGCCGTTTCACTTAGCTCAGCTATAATACCGGCATCTTTAGCCGTTCCAAAGGAATCGTGAGCTGCCATAAAGATATCCGCTCCGTTACCGGAAGGGCCATCCAGCATCATTTTGTTAACGGAGTCCAGTCCGTTTTCCTGTACTTCCACTTTAACGCCGTATTTCTTTTCAAATAATTCCGCTACTGCTTTTCCGTATTCCAGGTAGCCGGACAGAGTCCAGAAGCTAAGACTGGCACCCTCTTCCGGTGTAACGGCAGCCTCCTTATCTTCCGCTCCTGTTGCATCTCCTGCTGCTTCCGTCGGTGCTGCTCCGTCACCTCCCTGTTTATCCCCTTGCTGTTCTGTGGGAATGTTCCTGCTGCAGCCGCCAAGCATACTGATAACCAGTGCAGCCATTAGTAAAATACTGAGAATTTTTCTACATTTCATCTTTCTTTCCTCCTCTGATTATATAAGCTGAATTCATACTATATAAGTTGAATTACAGTATTGCTCTTCTCCAGACATAAAAATTTAATTAATAAAATTGTCACCCTTTATCCGCTCCTGACGAAATCCCTTGTACCAGATATTTCTGAAAGATTATAAATATAATCGTTATAGGTACTGCAATCAATACTGCCCCTGAGGCAAATACCGTAAAGTTTATGCTCTCCTTGCCATTAATCAGAGCGAATAACCCCACTGCCAGAGTCCTGCTCTTATCTCCTGATAACAAAATATTGGGCAGGATATAATCCATCCACGGCAGCATAAATTGGGATACGGCACAGTATGTAATAATGGGCTTTGACATAGGAAGAATTATCTTCCGAAAGGTCTGTAACCGGGTACAGCCATCCATATAGGCCGCTTCATCGATAGCTCTTGGTATTCCGTCCAGGTAACCTTTGACCAGCCAGGTATTATAGGGTATCGCTCCAACGGCATATACAATGATAAGGGAGATGGAGTTTCCCACCAGCCCAAGGGTAAGGAACAGGGTATAAATAGCTGTCATGGATAAAAAGGTAGGGAACATGGATAATATCATAATTGCCATAAGCCCTGCCTTTCTTCCCCAAAACAGGAATCTTGACATAATCCAGGCTGTAATCATAATCAGCAGCACCGACAGGACCATATTTGCCAGAGCAATCTTTAAGGTATTAAAAAACCATAGATCATAACTGGTCTCTGAAAACAGGCGGCTGTAATTGGCCAGGGTAAGCTCTTTTAAGTTAATGGCTGCGGGCGGGCCGCTGCCCTTCTGAAAGGAGGACAACACAATCCATATAACCGGTATCAGCACCACCAGTGATATCAATATAAGTTCAGCATGCAGTAAGAATACTGTTATCTTTTTCTTCATCTCCAGCCCTCCTATAGTTCTTTAAAGGATACGGTCCTTCTGAAATTCCAGAAGGAAACCGCACCGATTACGGCAAACAGCAATACACTCATAACGGCAGCAATATCATACATCTGCTGATTCAGAGTCAGCTTATAAATCCAGGATATCAGGATATCCGTGCTTCCCGCAAACTGCATATCCGGATTGTTAGGACCGCCCTGGGTCAGGAAATAAATCGCGCCAAAGGCATTGAAATTCCCTGCCATGCTCATAATCAGATTGGCGGCTGTTGCCTGAAAGACAAGCGGCAGGGTAATTTTTAAGAAGCTTTGATATTTGCCAGCCCCATCAATGGCAGCAGCTTCAAAAAGGCTCTGGTCAAGATTTGCCAATACCCCCAGCATCATAACCATAAAAACAGGAAATCCCAGCCATAGATTTACTACTATTATGGATATCTTTGCTATTAAGGGGTCCGATAAAAAGGGGATATTCTCAGAAATCACACCCAGCTTCAGCAAGGCTTGGTTTACCGGTCCAAACTGACCATTCAACAGATTTCGAAAAACCAGCAGTGATACCATCTGGGGTATTGCCCAGGGAAGTATCAGTATGGTACGGAATATATTCTTGCAGCGCACCGCCTTATGATTCAGTATTAACGCCTGGAGCATACCAAAAAAATATGTACTAAAGGTCCCTATGAGCGTCCAGAGAATTGTCCAGATTATTACTTTTAAGAATGTATGGGACCAGATAGGTACCGTAAACAGTTTCCTGAAGTTGGAAATCCCTACCCAGCTTAATAATTTTCCTGGCGGCAGATGATCCCTGTTATAATTTATAAAAGCTGTCAGCACGGAAAATACAATTGGCATGACCACAATAAATAAGAAGAGTATTCCAATCGGGATTAAAATAAAATAAGGAAAATTCCTGCTGTAAAACCTCTTAAAGGCCTCTTTTGTATTTATGCAGGTACCATTTTTGTCAATCATCAGGCCTGAATAATAAGCATCCTTTAAATTCCATAGGTATATCAGTGCAAACAGTATGATAACAAACAGAGCTATAACTCCCCGGATCAACAGCATGGCCGAATGATCTCCATATTTTCCTCCGGTTTTCTCACCTAAAGTTATTAGCCCCCAGATTCCTTTGGTGAAGAAACCTCCGTGAAGTCTGATAGAAAAATCCGGGATCAATCCACTGGCATATTGAATCCAGTAACCGCTGAACAGCTCAATTCCTATGAACACCAATTGCATCATAAAAAAGAACAAGCCCTTCATTTTTTGTCTGCATATTATAAACTGTCCGCTTCCCCATAGAAAGACAGACAGCCATAATGCCTTATGCTTTCTCATTTCTCATACCTGCTTCCTACATTATTCATACGATTGAGTATTCGCATTCATAACGTTTTACTTATGCGCTTAACTACCTGCAATTATAGCTTTTATTTGTTATTGAGTCAATTCAAATTGTGCATTTTTTATATTTTCATCAATTTAAACAAAGATATTTTTGTTTGTTTTTAACTTAATAAACTTAATAGCATTTTGTTAAGCAGATGCCTCTTCCTGCAACCTTACTCTTTTCTTGAACCTTCCATCCTTTTTTGTTTTGTTAAGTACTTAAAAGCTAAAGTAATAAAAAAAAGAAGTAATCATGTTTTGTTTAAAATCACGATTCCCTCTTTTTCAACTTCATTTATGTTTTACTTAGCATAACCAAATTTGCTCAGTTCTGAGATACCTGGTTTTATTTTGCTTTGGTTGCTTTGGTTGTTTTGCCTTGCTCATCCATCGTTTCACAATGATACATCAACAACATCAGATCAGCTACGTCTATGCCTTAAGAAGCTTTATATCGGATGTATATAGGTCACCCGTTCTACCTCATTGGGATTATCCAGGCGCAGGAGCCTGTCCATGATTTCTACTGCTTTTTCGGCTTTCTTTTTATTACTGATTACGATGGTTTTCGTATCCGGCAGTAGCATAATGTCTCTTTCCGAGTTGACTACCACCGAAATATTCCGGTTATCCACATAGTTTTCCACTTGCATGCCAAGTATTTCACCTATTACAAGCCCCTTTTGATTATAGTGTTCCTGGAGGAATTGTATCAGGCTTGCATCATAACGGTTTATAAAAATATTTTTTTCCGGTACCTTTTTTGCTATCGTCTGTAAGACATTTTTATTGGCATGGTCTTCCATAATAACATAGTAATTACTTCCTAACTGTTCCTCTGCCTGTTTTAGTACACTTTCATAGCTGGTCAGTATCTTGCAGAAAATCGGATCCGCTATATAACCTTCAATAAATATAGCCGGGACATAATATTGTGAGGCAATTGCTTTGATGCTTTCCTCGTCCATATCCATAACAAATACCGCATCCAGAGAGCGCTTCTGGCCTATGCTGTAGTCTTTTTCCATTTCTTTCGTGGATAATAACACCACATCATATCCTTTTGGGTACAGGCACCTTTGTATTTCTCTGGCCAGATCATAGTACTGATATACTTTACTCTTTTTATCCTTTCCACCCATGTTGAGGATGATTCCTACCAGGTAGCTTCTCTGGCTCGCCAGGGATTTGGCTGTCATATTCGGCACATATTTTAACTTATTGGCAGCTTCAAAAATACGCATTCTTGTTTCATGGCTTATTCTTTCCTTTTCTGAATAATTCAGCACATAGGAAACTGTGGCAGTGGAAACACCTGCTTCTATTGCTATATCCTTCATGGTAATTCGCTTATCAGACATATATAGCCTCCCGACATCTTGCTTATGCGCTTAAGTATATCATTTGGCCGCCGGCCTGTCAATTAATCAAGTATTGCCCTTGCAAAACTGGGCACGCAGACAATAAAAAACTGCTACAACCGCCTGTAAAAGGCAATCATAACAGCTTTATCCTGATTTCGTATTATTTGAACTGATGATGTCCCAGTCTATAGGTATAACCTCTTAATCTGCCGCTGAAATATAAATAGCTGCCAAACTTCTTGGTCTTTCCGCCTATCGTTATATTTCTTGCGCCGCTTAAAGCCTCTTTGGCTGCTCTGACACATGCTTTTTCATTCTGGGAATTGAATTTACCGTTATCATATTCTGCAAGTGCTCTGTTTAAGGAACCATTGGTTGCCGGTCCAAACTGATATCTCTGATAGATAACCGACTTTACACTGTCCGGAAATGCGGATACTCTAACACGGTTCATAACTACGATACCAACTGCAAGCTTTCCGTTATAAGCCTCTCCGCCGGCTTCGCAATATATCAATGCAGAAAGCAGTCTTAAGTCAGCTTTGCTGTATTTGGCAGCTGCTTTTACGGTTGCTTTCTTTGTTACCTTTGCTTTTGCTGTTTTTGCAGCTTTCGCTTTCTTAGCTTTGGTCTTTACAGGTGCTTTTTTCGTAGTATCGGCAGTTTTTGTTTCCTGCTCTTTCACCGTAGTGTTGTCTGCCGCTGCTGTTTCTTCTTTTGCTGTATCAGCATTGGCAGTTCCTGCTGCATCAGCCGGTTTCTGTAAATCCTCGGTCGTGCTGTCCGGAACAGTTACTATATTTGTATTAGCCGCATCATTCTGTGTGTCAGCTGTTTTATCAGTGGTATCTGTATTAACTGTAACATTTTGATCTTCTTCTGCTGCATATGTGTATATATTAGCAAAGCCTGCTAAAAATATTCCTGCTAACATACACAATAGTAACTTTCTGAATTTCATAATAGGCTCCTTGTTATTGGCATATGCCACTTAATTTTCCCTGCAAATATTACAGGAATGATACAACTATTAATGACCGGTAATATTCAATTAATAATTATGTAATAATTATAGCATACCAATTTTAGGATTGCAAGCCTTTATATAACATTTTGTAATAAATCTGTAATTATTTTGACGTAAAGTTGACATTTTCAGTGGGACTAGCGGTACATTTCCTTGTAATAATTTTGATATTCGCCGCTTGTAATACGCTCCATCCACCCATTATTTTCAAGATACCACTTTATTGTAAGACGTATTCCGTCCTTAAAGGAGGTCTCCGGCTCCCAGCCGATTTCATCCCGGATCTTATCCGGCGCTATGGCATAACGCCTGTCATGGCCCTTTCTGTCTGCCACAAATTTAATAAGTCCTTCGTTAATATGTGCTCTCCTGCTGTCTTCTTCCGGCAGCAGCTCCTGCAAGGTCTCTATCATTAAGGAAATAATCTCAAGATTCTGCTTTTCATTATGACCGCCTACATTATAAACTTCAAAGAGCCTTCCTTTTTCCATTACCAGGTCAATGGCCTTGGCATGGTCCTTTACATAAAGCCAGTCCCTGACATTCTTTCCGTCTCCGTATACCGGCAGCTTTTCACCCTTTAAGCAGTTATTTATCATAAGAGGTATAAGTTTTTCCGGGAACTGGAAGGGACCGTAATTATTACTGCACCTTGTAATGTTAGCCGGGAATTGAAAGGTATCCATATAGGCTTTTACCAGCATATCCGCTGAAGCCTTACTGGCAGAATAGGGGCTGTGGGGATCCAGGGGCGTTGTCTCATAAAAATAGGTATCCCCATCCTCCAGGGACCCATATACCTCATCGGTGGAAACCTGAAGGTATCTTTTTCCTTCCTTATATCCCCCCTCCGTTTCCCAGGCAGTCTTTGCAGCCGTTAACAGATTCAAAGTACCAAGTACATTGGTACTGACAAAGACTTCGGGATTAAGGATACTTCTGTCCACATGGCTTTCCGCAGCAAAATGCACCACCCTGTCAATGTCATACTTCTTAAATATTTCAAGTACCGCTTCCTTGTTTCTGATATCTTCTTTAATAAAGGTGTAATTGGGATAGTTCTCTACCGCTTTCAGATTCTCAGGGTTGCCTGCGTAAGTTAAGGCATCCACATTGATAATATGTATATCCTGTCCATAGGTCTCAAACATATAATGAATATAATTGGAGCCTATAAAGCCTGCTCCTCCTGTAACAAGGTATGTCCTCATTTTTTTGCCACGCTGCCACAAATAAAGCTGTACAGCTTCTTATGTGGCTTCCTTTCTTCATTTTTGCCCATAGCTAAAGTTCACTTGCTGCCAGACCGTCCATATACTCCTTTAAGGCATCCTTCCAGTGTTTCAAATGGCAGCCCATTGCATTTAATTTTCCGGTATCCAGAACGGAGTAGGCAGGTCTTTTAGCAGCCACCCTGTACTCTTCTGTTGGAATCGGAGAAAGATTCACTTCTTTTTCCGCCAGCCGGAAGATTTCCTTTGCGAACTCATACCAGGTAGTAACTCCCTCACATACTGCGTGGAAAATACCGCTTTCCTCTTTATCAATAAGAAATACCAGGACTCTTGCCAGTTCCAGCGCACTGGTCGGGCAGCCGTACTGGTCGGATACCACCTTGATATCCTTCTTTTCTTCCGCCAGGCGCAGCATGGTCCTTACAAAATTCTTGCCCTCGCCATACAGCCAGGCAGTTCTTACAATCTGGTAATTATCACAGATGCTCTTTATAAATTCTTCACCGGCCAGCTTTGTACTTCCATATACGCTTTGGGGCTCTGTGTCATCTTCCTCTGTATAGGGTTCTGTCTTCTCTCCACTAAAGACATAGTCCGTGGAAATATGTATAAGCCTTGCTTCCACTGCCTTTGCTGCCTCTGCTAAATACTTCGGCCCCAAGGCGTTAATGGTATAGGCTTTCTCCTGGTCACTCTCGCACAGGTCTACCTGGGTATGGGCTGCACAGTTAATAATTATCTGCGGGCTAAGTTCCTGGACCAGATTCATAACTCCCATGGGATTGGTTATGTCCAGCTTAATAGGGCAATAGGCCGATGATTCCGACAAACAGGTATTAATTAACGTGATATCTTCTCTCTCACTTAAAAGTTGATTGATAGCAAGTCCCAGCTGTCCGTTAGCACCAGTTATTAGTATTCTGCGTTCCATATATTTAACCTTTCTTCCATACTTTATATAATACTTTCCAACCCAACGTTTACCTTATCCTTCTCTGACAGGATTATCTCCATGCCTACTTTTATGGGCCAGTCTATGTGAATAGCCGGATCGTTGTAAGAAATCCCTTCCTGATCCTCCGGATGGTAGAAATCCGTACATTTATATACAAATTCAGCATCCTCGGACAATACCAGGAAGCCATGAGCAAAGCCCCTGGGAATATAAAGCTGTTTCTTATTTTCCGCGCTTAAGATTTCTCCATGCCATTTGCCAAAGGTATCCGAACCTTTTCTGATATCAACGGCAACATCAAATACCTCACCTTTTATTACCCTTACAAGCTTTCCCTGGGGGTAATTCTTCTGGTAATGAAGCCCTCTTAATACTCCCTTACAGGAGGCGGACTGGTTGTCCTGCACAAAAACATCGGATATTCCTGCTTTTTTAAAGTCTTCATAATTATAGGTTTCCATGAAATAACCCCTGTTATCTCCAAAGACCTTTGACTCTATCAGAAATAAACCTTCCATATTTAAAGGTGTAAATTGAAACTGTCCCATTTTTTACTATTTTCCCTCCTATAATCCATTTGCTATGTCAAGCAGATATTTCCCATACTCTGTCTTTAGTAAAGGCTGCGCCAGCTTAATCAACTGGGCTTTATCGATAAATCCCTGCTTGTAGGCTATTTCTTCAATACAGGATATGTACAGTCCCTGCCTTTTTTGGATGGAGGCAACAAAATTGGAGGCTTCCAAAAGGGAATCATGCCCTCCTGTGTCAAGCCAGGCCATTCCTCTGCCCATGGTCTCGACATTTAATTTTCCCATTTCCAGGTAGACATTGTTAACAGCAGTTATCTCTAGCTCTCCTCTGGCGGAAGGCTTAATGGACTTTGCTATTTCAATTACCTCATTATCGTAGAAATACAATCCCGGAACGGCATAGTTGGATTTCGGATGCTCCGGCTTCTCCTCAATGGACACAGCCTGTCCCCTTTCATTAAATTCCACTACTCCATATGCCTTGGGGTCCCTTACATAATATCCGAATATGGTCGCACCTTCTTTTCTGGAAGCTGCCTTGTCAAGGGTCCCGGAAAAGCTCCTGCCGTAAAAGATATTGTCTCCTAATATAAGAGCGACATTATCCTTCCCTATAAATTCTTCTCCGATGATAAAAGCTTCCGCCAGGCCTCTGGGTTCCTCCTGTACGGCATAAGAAAAGGACATTCCCAGCTCCGTCCCGTCCCCCAGTAATTCTTCAAATACCGGAAGGTCTCTTGGTGTTGATATAATAAGCACCTCTTTTATGCCGGCTAACATCAACACAGACAGTGGATAGTATATCATCGGTTTGTCATAGATGGGAAGTATCTGTTTTGATACTGCCTTTGTTACCGGATACAGCCTGGTTCCGGATCCTCCTGCTAATATTATTCCTTTCATCCCGCGCTGCCCTGCCAAAAATTTGCTTCCTTTCCAGGGGGCAAAATAATGGCTTTCCTTTCTTTCTGTTCATTCTTCTGCATCACCAATAAGCATCCACTGTAATACAGCAGTCAGGATTTTGTAATAATTTTCCATATGCTTATCTCTATTGTATTATAATATACTTCCCTCTATTTTTGTACCCTTTTTTTAGTTCTCCTGAAAGATTCATACTTTCTTTTTCTCTTTAAACTGACAAACCTGCTGCAAAAAAGCTAACAATAAGCTAATTCTGCAGCAGGTCGTTTGTATATATTCCCATTTATGTAATTTTTTGTCTTATGCTTCTCTTCCGTATACTTCTATCTGTGTAAGTGCCGGAAAAGGTGAGGGGTCCTTTGACTTTACCAGTTTATGCAGCAGGAGCCATTCTGCTTTTTTCCCATTTAACTTCAGGACATGGGCCTTATCGCTCTTCTCCAATTCCAATTCAGAAATGCTTCCGTCAGAGAAGGCGAGGGTAACCTTTTCCCACCAGTTGTCATGAGGAAAATCCGCTCTGGTATAAAGATTTATCTTATCTATAATGACACTTCTTCCGAACTCCAGTTTAAATTCCGCATCTTCCCGCCTGTTGATGCCCCAGGAAGCATAGGGCCAATTTCCATGGGAATGGTTCTCGATCACACCGTCAATGGCATTCTTTGCCGCAAAAACCGATTCCCCTCTGGTCTCTGCGTTAGCCGATGCATGGGGATAGCATCCGTCAACTTCAGGCTGGTCCATTACATTCTGTGCAAGATTACGGTAATTTTCCTTCTCCTCTTCCATCACTTCCCTCACGGAAAGAAGATGAATATTACCGGAAAAAGCTTTCGGAGAGAGGGAGAACCTTGCTTCTTCAAAGGGTATCTGATAGGTTATCTCATTCTTTGTTATATAAACAAGGGCAGTTCCAAGGGCATCATCAACCTGGATATAAAGGAAGCAGTCCTTCTTTGAAGAGGTAATCAGAAGCTTATCCCCCTCCTTGTATTCTTCCTTATATACCAGGCTCACTTCCCCTTCTCCCTTATTAAGGGCAAGCAAATTCCCATTCTTATCAACTACCTTAAGCTCTAACATATACCTGCCTCCATCTTCTCCTCAATCTTGGATATCAACTTTATAATTGTTATTTTGTTAATATATGATTAGACAATTTATTCACTTAATAATGTACCGAAAGTCTGTTTACCTCTAAGCTGGGCTGCCTGCTATCAGCTGGGTTACTTACCTCTCAGCTAGGCTCTTGCTTTTCAGCCGGGCTACCATGCTTCTCAGCTGGGCTGCTTGCGTCTCAGCCAGGCTTACTTGCCTCTCAGCTGGGCTGTTTGTTTCTCAACCAGGCTCACTTGCTTCTTAGCCGTGTCTGTTTACCTCTTAGCTGGGCTGCCTGCTATCAGCTGGGTTACTCTGCTTTGCTTCTCAGCCAGGCTGCTTGCCGATGTAAGCAAGTATACCGCCATCTACGTACAGGATATGTCCGTTTACAAAGTCAGAAGCCTCTGAAGCCAGAAATACGGCAGGCCCCATTAAATCCTCTGTCCTGCCCCATCTTGCAGCAGGTGTTTTGGAAATAATAAAATCATTAAAGGGATTTCCTTTTACCCTTAAGGGTGCTGTCTGGGGAGTTTCAATGTAACCCGGTCCGATGCCATTGCACTGAATGTTAAATTCTCCGTATTCTGACGCAATATTCTTTGTCAGCATCTTAAGTCCGCCTTTGGCAGCCGCATAGGCGGAAACTGTTTCTCTTCCCAGCTCGCTCATCATGGAGCAGATGTTGATGATTTTCCCATGGCCTTTCTTAATCATCCCTGGTATAACTGCCTTGGAGACAATAAAGGGAGCATTCAGGTCCACATCGATTACCGCCCTGAAATCCTCGGGGGACATTTCCAGCATAGGAGTTCTCTTAATAATTCCGGCATTGTTAACCAGAATATCAATTACACCAACTTCGGTTTCAATCTGGGCTGTCATTTTCTTTACGTCTTCTTCTTTGGTAACATCACAGACATAGCCGTAGGCTTTAATGCCCTCTTCCCTGTAAGCTGCAATTCCCTTATCCACAAGCTCCTGCTTTATATCATTAAAACAAATGATGGCTCCTGCCTCCGCATAGCTCTTGGCAATAGCAAAGCCGATACCGTAGGAAGCCCCCGTAATCAGTGCTATCTTTCCCTTTAAAGAAAATGTATCCAAAATATTCATAGAAATCCTCCTTCTCCGCAAATATTCACTTTTACTGTAAAGTACTCATAGACACGCCGTCCATATCGTCAAAATCCTGGTTTTCGCCCAGCATTCCCCAGATAAAGGAGTAGGCCTGGGTACCGCAGCCGGAATGAATGGACCAGCTTGGCGAAATCACAACCTGTTCATTCCGGACTACAATATGCCTTGTTTCGCTGGGTTCTCCCATATAATGAAAGACCAGGGCCTCCTCCGGAAGATCAAGATAGAGGTAGGCTTCCATTCTTCTGTCGTGGGTATGGCATGGCATGGTATTCCATACACTGCCGGGCTTTAAACTGGTAAGTCCCATTACCAGCTGACAGCTTTCCACCTGTCCGGGAAGTATATATTTCGTAATGGTTCTGTGATTTGACTGTTCCAGGGAACCAAGCTCCACACGTACGCAATCCTCCGGCTTAATATATACGGTTGGATATGCTTTATGGGCAGGTGCGCTGTTATAATAGAACTTCGCAGGATTATTTTCATCTTCACTGCTAAAGATAACCTCTCTTGCCCCCATGCCGATGTACATTCCGTCCCTGCCCTTAAGAGCATATTCGGTACCATCTACTTTAATTTTCCCGTTTCCGCCTACATTGATAATGCCCATCTCCCTGCGCTGCAGGAAGTATTCCGCCCGGATTTCTTCTCCGGGTGTAAGCATTATGGGTTTTAACGGTACCGCAGCCCCCAGTATGATCCTGTCAATATGGCTGTAAACACTTGTTATTTCTCCTGGTTTAAAAAGATTATCTACAAAGAATTCTTCTCTTAGCCTCTCTGTTGTATAATATTTTACATCCTTGGGTGATGCTGCTGTTCTGAGCTCCATGGTTTTATCCTCCCTTTATGCCTGTCGTTTGATTTTCACTATGAAATTTGTTATTATTTTTATCTGTTATAAGCAGTATATCATACTATTTTTACTTATTCCTGTCATTTATTACTCTAAAACTTGCTTATTATGAACAGCGCTGCTATAATTATATTTAGTTTTAGTAGGTCAGGGATAGTAGAATTTAAAGAATTTTGTTCTCATAGCACTTAGAAGAAAGGAAGGATCTCTCATGAAAGAATATACCTCCTGCAAGGAAGCAGTAGAAGCCTGCATTAGCCAGAAATATTTTGCCGTGGCGCATCTTTATCAAGAGGAAAAGCCCATGAATATGCATATTCATGACTGCTACGAGGTCTATTACTCCATTTCAGGCGGCCGGCAGTTCCTGATTGACAATCGTTTTTACACCATCCAGCCCGGTGATGTATTCCTTATAAACAACTATGAAAGTCATTACCTGTCCCAAATTGACAGTACCATACATGAGCGGATTGTCTTATCCATACATCCTGATTTGATAAAATCCTTATCCACCCCTTCAACGGATTTAAACCATTGCTTTTCCTACCGGGAAGCGGGCTTCTCCCACCGTATTTCCCTGGATAAGGAACAACAGCAGCGATTTCTTTATTACATCTATAAAATAACAAGCCCCACAGGCTTCGGCACGGATGTTTTAGAGCGCAGTGCCTTTACGGAGCTTCTCCTATTCTTAAATAAAGCCTTCTATGCCCATTGCCGTCTGGAGGCTGGGGAGGAGGATTTTAAGTATAACAGACAGGTGGACCAGATTCTGGAATACATCAACCAGAATATCAGTGATTCCATTACCATAGAGCACCTTTCAAAGCAATTTTTCTTAAGTGAGTCCTATATCTGCCGCATTTTCAAGGCCGCAACGGGAACTACCATTAATAAATTTATAACCGCAAGGCGGATTACCATTGCAAAGGCACTTCTAGCCCAGGGAAGGACTGTAAATGAAGTCTGTGAGGACAGTGGTTTTCACGATTACAGCAACTTCTTAAAATCCTTTACAAAAGCAGTGGGAATATCTCCGAAGAAATATTCCCAGTACAGTATCAAATAAATTATGTCAATGGCTTCCGGCCTACTACCATTCGATTTCTTGCAATCATCGGAAGTATCCCTCCATTGCGGTAATAGTCCCACTCAGCAAGGGAATCAATTCTTAATTTTACCTGGAATGTGATGCTATCCCCGGGCTGGCTTGTGGTACCGGAAGATACATTGGTATTTGAAGGTTTTTTACTTTCACCTTTAACCGCAGTAACGAAAGCCGGGACATTTTTTCCCTCTTCAAAATGGAAGGTAAATATCTCTTCTCCCGTAAGTCCAAGGCTGTCTGCCGAATCCCCTTCCATAAATTCAAAGGGCAGCACTCCCATCATAACAAGATTGGAGCGGTGTATTCTCTCATAGCTCTCTGCCAGAACGGCCTTTACTCCTAAAAGAGCGGTTCCTTTAGCAGCCCAGTCTCTGGAGGAGCCCATTCCGTAATCCTTTCCTGCAATAACAAGAAGGCCTGTCTCTTCTTTCTTATATAAAAGGGCGGCATCGTATATGGATAGGATTTCGCCGGTCTTAAAATACCTGGTAAAGCCTCCTTCCCTGCCCTCTGCCAATTGGTTTTTAATACGGATGTTGGCGAAGGTTCCCCTCATCATGACCTCATGATTTCCTCTTCTGGAGCCGTAGGTATTAAAATCCTTTACCGCAATCCCTTTTTCCAGCAGGTATCCGGCGGCAGGTGTATTTCTTCCAATGTTTCCAGCCGGTGAAATGTGGTCCGTTGTGACAGAGTCTCCGAACTTTGCCAATACTTTCAGCTCTTTCAGGCTGTTTTCAGGATTTTCTTTGGGAATCAGAGAATCAAAATATGGCGGATTACGGATATAGGTGGATTCCTCATGAAAGGCAAAGGTATCAGCTTTTTCCGTTTTGAGCTCCTGCCACTTATCATTGCCCAGCCATACCTCTTCATACCTGTTCCGAAACATCTCTTCTTTCAGTGCTGTCTTTATCAGCAGCTGGATTTCCTTGGAAGAAGGCCATATATTTTTAAGAAATATCTTCTTTCCATCACGGTCTTTTGCTATCCACTCCTTCTCAAAGTCAATCAGAATGGTACCTGCCAGAGCATAAGCTATAACCAGCATGGGAGATGCCAGAAAATTTGCCTTAATCAAAGGGTGGATTCTTCCTTCAAAGTTTCTGTTGCCGGACAGCACGGATACGGTAAGCAGATTTTCCTCCGCTATCGCCTTTTCAATTTCTGGCAGCAATTTACCCGAATTACCGATACAGGTAGTACAGCCGTAGCCCACGGTATGAAATCCAAGCTGTTCCAGATAAGGTGTAAGCCCTGCTTTATCCAGATAATCACTGACAATCTTTGAGCCCGGTGCCAGAGAAGTCTTCACATAGGGCGGAACACTGAGTCCCAGTTCAACTGCCTTTTTTGCCATCAAGCCCGCTCCAAGCATTACATAAGGATTGGAAGTATTGGTACAGGAGGTTATGGCCGCCAGCACAATATCACCGGTTTTTAAATCAACTTCGCTCTCTTTTAAAGAAAGCTTTGCCTTTTTATCAAATTCTTCTCCGGAGAGTCCATAGCCATTATTCCCTGTCTCTCTGGTTACACACTCCTTAAAATATTCTTTTACCTCCTGCAGGGGTACAATATCCTGAGGCCTTTTAGGCCCCGATAAGGAAGCCGTTACGGTACCTAAGTCAAGAGTTACCATCTTTGTATACTCAGGCTCTTCTTCTGCTCTTCTTACCAGCCCGTTTTCTGTTAAATAAGCCTTTATCCGGTCTGCTTCCTCCCTTGGCCTGCCAGTCAGCAAAAGATAGCGGTAGGTTTCCTCATCAAAGGGGAAATAACCACAGGTAGCGCCATACTCCGGCGCCATATTGGCAATGGTTGCCCTGTCTGCCAATGTCAGGCTGTCAAGCCCGTCTCCAAAGAATTCTACAAATTGCCCTACTACGCCCAGTTTTCTTAACGTGGCAGTTACAGTTAATGCCAGATCTGTTGCCGCAGCGCCTTCCTTCAGCTCTCCCGTAAGCTTGACTCCAACCACCTCCGGCAGCATCATGTAAGAGGGTTCTCCAAGCATAATTGCTTCTGCCTCAATGCCTCCTACTCCCCAGCCCAGAACGCCAAGGCCGTTAATCATGGTAGTATGGGAATCGGTTCCTACCAGGGTATCAGGAAACAGCAGGGTATTTCCATCCTCTGCTTTTTCTGTAACCACAGATGCCAGGTATTCCAGATTCACCTGATGGATGATTCCCATTCCCGGCGGCACTACACGAAGATTCTTAAAAGACTTCTGTGCCCATTTTAAGAATTCATACCGTTCTTTATTGCGCTCATATTCCAGCGCCATATTTTCAGAAAGGGAGGAGGCTTTTCCATAAGAATCCACCTGGACAGAGTGATCAATAACAAGCTCGACAGGAATCTCCGGATGGATGTCACTTACTTTACCGCTTCTTTTTCCTTCCTCCTTAAGAGCAAGTCCCATAGAAGCCAAATCCACCAAAACAGGAACACCTGTAAAGTCCTGAAGAAGCACTCTGGAGGGCTTGAAAGGGACCTCTGCTGCCTCTTTCTGCTCTTTCATCCAGCCTGCAAGATTATATATATGCTCCTCCGTTATCCGGTTATTGTCAAGCTGCCGCAGTGCTCCTTCCAACAGAATTCTGATTGTTATGGGCAGTTTTTCAATGGGAAAGCCTAATTCTTTCAATGAATATATACTGTAATAAGCATAGGATTTTCCTTCATGGGTGAAGGTCCTAAGTGCCTTTTCTTTTAAATTTCCACTCATAGTGTGTACCTCCTTTGTCGCAGTATTCCTGACTGTTTTCTTTATGTTATCACGTTGTTCCTTTTTCTACAAGGGAGTCAAGCTTAAGAATATAACTGTTTTACCGGATATGCACAGAATCTTTGTGAATTAATTATTAGAAGCGTAATTCCCACCCTTATTTATGCAGTACCACAAGCAAGCTTGTGATATACACGGGAGCTGGATAAAAAAAGAACCTATCAGTTTCCTGGCAGCGGCCAGACTGATAGGCTAATCTCTTTATACTATAATTCTGCCAGTTTCTTTCCTAAATCAAACAATGCAGAAAGCGTATCTTCCTCAGGTTCATTTAAACAGGTAATGCCTTCACCATTTACTATTTGTGCCCCGGCATTTTTTAAACGTTCTTCCCAATCGCGCATCCATTCACAATCACCCCAGCCGTAGGAACCAAACAAGGCTATTTGTTTACCCTGTACGTATTGCTCAAGCTCTGCAACAAAGGGCTCCATATCTTCCTCCTCCAGAACTTCCGCTCCCATGGAGGGGCAGCCAAGTGCAAATACCGGCTCGTCTTTTAAGCTTTCTGCCTTCACTTTGGAAACTTCCGTTACTTCCGGGTCTTTTCCGCCTTCTTTAATACCCTCTCCTAATTTTTCTGCCATTGCTTTTGTATTTCCCGTACCGCTCCAGTATACAACGTTAATTTTGCTCATATCGCAATCCTCCCATTTTATTGTTATTTACAGTATTCACATAAGATGTCCTTTAGTGCACAGGCACTGCTGCTATGGCACCTTTCCACGATGGTATCGTCTCCGTCCACTGCCTTTAATGCCGATACCACCATCTTATGGGACACGGTATTGGTAAAAAGAATCAATAAATCAGGACTTCCTACCTGGGTTCTGAAATTAGCGGGCATCTGGGTAAATACCTTTGCCTTGCAATTATGCTGCTTGCATATTTCTTTATAGGTACAGGCCATTCTGTCATGGCCTCCTACAATAACAATACTCATATAATCACCTCTTTTACTGCTTTAGTCTACGGTTAACCTTTCGGCTTTTAATATTATTATGTAAATTTTCAGTATATTATGCAATTGATATTCATTTTCATTTATATATTAGAAGATACCACACCTTGTATGTATAGGCAAGTATTATTTTTACTTTTGATAATTTTTCTTATTATTTAGTGTGAATTGTTGAGAAGCATAAATTTTGTTCACGATTTATTTACTCAAGCGTTTAGCTTGTGAGGATTGTAGGAAGGAAAGGGGGGGGTTGGGAACGGACGATGATTTTGGCTTACCTTTCGTAATTTTCTCGTTCGGGGTTCCGAATTCCACTAAAATGCCAGCAGCTGTTCCTGGCAGGTGAAATTATACCAAACTCGCTGGAAGGTTGTATCAATGAAGAGCTGTGAGCTCAGACAGTGGTATAATTTTACCTAGGAACAGCTGCTGCCATTTAAGTGTCATTAGGGAACTCCTCAATAGAAAATTACGAAAGGTAAGCCAAAATCATCTGGGGGTTGGCAATAAACCCTTGGACAGTTATTGTTTTTTTATCTTTAAGCACAGCAAACGCATAAGATCAAATAATAGATATGCACAGATGACCAAGGGGGTTGTTTTGACATTTTGTCTCAAGAGGTTTCTTATGACACGTAAGCGGCAGGAAACGTGACTAGGTAAAACAATGCCACTGTTTGAGCTTGATGACTAACACAGCCCTATTTGTTACAGCGAGTTTGGCATTGATTTGCCTAGTCACGTTTTCTGCCGCTTTAGACAATATGTAGTGACCCCACATTTTATAACATCGTGGATTTACCTGTACGATTAATTGTTAAGACTAATAGTAACAGGGATTACCGCATATAAAAGGAGGTCACTACATGAACATTATAATCTATGTTGGAATGGATGTCCATTCCACAAGCTATACACTTTGCTGCTATACCATTGAAAATGAAAAAATTCTTTCCAGATGTCCTCAGGCATTGGAGTTAATACTGAATAAAGAAAAAAGTGATTTCCCTAAATTTTACTCTTGACAGGAGGTCACTACATAACAGTGGAATAAGGGTTCTCGTGTAACAAAACTCCATAACAACCCCCTTGGTCATCGTCCGCTTCCATAAACTTCCTTCATTTATTTAACCGCTGTAATTAATTTATATTTGAAACATCACCATTTGCTGCAATAAGCTTTTTATAATAGTAGAAACTATCCTTCGGCATTCTCTTATACGTGCCCTTGCCATAGTCATCCACATCTACATATATAAAACCATAACGCTTCGACATCTGTCTTGTAGATTCCGATACAAGGTCAATACAGCCCCACCAGGTATAACCTATCAATTCCACCCCATCTTCATTGATAGCCAGACTCATATTTTTCACATGCTCCCGTAAATACTCAATGCGATATGGATCGTGAATTTTTCCATCTTCTGAAATAACATCCTTTGCACCAAGCCCGTTCTCTACTATAAATAGCGGAACACGATAACGGTCATACAGGTCCACCAGCGAAATACGCAGCCCAATCGGATCCGTCTGCCACCCCCACTCGCTGCTTTCCAGATACGGGTTTTTCACTCCATTGACGGTATTACCCGGAGCCATATCAAGTCCTTCCGTTTCAGCAGCCATGCAGCTTGTCATATAATAACTGAAGCTTACAAAGTCAACTCTTCCTTCCTTAAGAATACTATTATCCTCTGGAAGCATTACTAACTCGCATCCCTTATTTTCAATTTCTTTCAATAGATGAAGTGAATATTCGCCAAATACCTGAATATCTACATATCGGTAGATTCCTCTCATTCGCTGCTGTGTCGCCAGATTATCTTCCGGTTTACAAGTAAATGGATAAAAGCAGAGTTTTGTCATCATGCATCCAATCTGTGCCTTTGGATATATACTATGGCAAAGCTTTACTGCCAATGCACTTGCCAGCATTTGATGATGCATTGCCTGATAGATGGCCTGTTCAAAATTCATATCCTGAAAACGATCTTCGACAAGTGCACCGCTGGTAACCGGATGGCGGAGCATAGCATCTACCTCGTTAAAAGTAATCCAGTAATTTACATATTCACCGAATTGTTCAAAACATACCTTGGCATATTTTATAAACAAATCAATAACCTCACGGGAATACCAGCCACGGTAATCTGTAATTAAAACCAATGGCGGATCATAATGAGAAAGTGTAACCAGCGGTTCTATATTATATTTCCTGCACTCTTTTAGTAAATCTTTATAAAAGGCAATTCCAGCTTCATTTGGCTTTTCATCTCTGGGATCTGTAAAAATTCGCGACCACGCAATTGACATTCGATATACCTTAAAACCCATTTCTGCAAACAGACGTATATCCTCTTTATAGTAATGGTAATGCTGAATCCCACGCCGTTTTGGATAATTGGAATCTGCTCCCGCAGCTAAGGCTTCTTCCATATCCTTCGTTGTGAAGTGAAACTGCTTCGTAAAATCTGCAATACCTACTTCACGATATGGCAAACAATCTTCTACCGTTATTCCTTTACCATCTTCCTTCCAGGCTCCCTCTATCTGATTAGCCGCGGTTGCACCACCCCATAAAAATCCGTCAGGGAATTTATAATTCTTTTCTTCCATTTTAATTTCTCCTTTACATTATGATTGTAAGTATTTTTTCGCCTATTACAACTTCTTCCTTTTCAAGATTAGTAAATACATCCTTATAATTGTCACTATTTGTAATAACAATTGGTGTTATCGCATCGTAACCAGCTGCCTTGATCGCCTTGATATCCATATAAGCCAATAGCTCACCGGTTTTAAATTGATCTCCTGGTTGTACCTTTACATCAAGCGGTGCTTTTTTCATGTTTACAGTTTCCAGTCCAACATGAATTACACATTCGATCCCATCGCTTGAAGTGAGCCCCAGAGCATGTCCTGCTACAGTAGTTACCGTACCATCAAAGGGTGCTTTCACCTCCAAACCAGTAGGAATTATAGCAATTCCTTTCCCCAATACTTCCGACGAAAATACCTTATCCGATACTTTACTCAGAAGTACACTTTTCCCTTGAATCGGACTATAAATTGACCCAATTGTATTACTTCCATTCTCGGCTATTTCATTATTTGCCGGTTCAGCTTTCTGCTTCTCTGAACCCTCCTTCTCATCAACGCCCAAAAATACAACAATCGAAAATCCAAGAACTGTGGAAATCGCCATTCCAACACATACTGCCCAGAATCCAGGACCTACAAAAACAGGAAGAGATAAAATACAAGAGTTTACATATGCATTTGAGGTACCTCCAAAGTATGCTACAAAAGCGCCGGCTATTCCACCTGCAATCATATCAGCAATCAATGCATTTTTGTACTTTAATAAAATACCATAAATTCCCGGTTCCGTAATACCTAAAAACGAAGATATCGAAGCAGATGCTGCTATAGATTTGTTCTCGGCCTTCTTTACTTTAAACCAAACTCCTAAACAGGTTCCGAATATTGCCATTGTACCCATCGTATTAACCGGAAGAATCACATCATAACCCCGCACTGCAATATTTTGCAAAATAACTGCTCCAAGAGACAAATGCATACCGGTAAAGACAAGTAAGGAACGTGTGGCTCCAATTATTGCTCCTGCCAATAAAGGAGATGTATTAAATAACCATGTAAATAAATTTGCTATGCCCAGACTTATGTAATTTGCAATAGGTCCGGTAATTCCTAAAGTAATTGGTGCCATAACTACAGCCACAATTAATGGGGTAAATACCAAACGTAATAACTGTGGTACTATCGAATCCACCCATTTGTAAATGTACTTCATAACATAAACACTAAGAATAATTGGGATACTGCTTGCCGCATATTTTACAAACGGAATAGGAAGTCCAAACAGGCTCATTGGTCCAAGTTTATTTGCCAGACCCGCTGTCATCGTCGGATATAAAAGGAATCCGGCCAGTAATAACGCCATGGGGATATTTGTTTTAAATCGTTTTGCTGAGGTATACGCTATAAAAAATGGCATAAAGTAGAACACTGTATCAGCAACGATACTCATAACAGTAATTAACGTTGATGCGGAATCAAAGCCCAAAAAGCTTGTCATGATGGTAATAATACCTTTTAGAATACCGGTACCAGCCATAACAGGAATAATCGGCAGGATGATTGCTGAAATCGTCTCAAAGAATCCTCCAATCCGCATTTTTTCCTTCTTTTCTTTTGTTTCCTGATCCATCACAAAGCCGGTTTTAGTAATAATTGCATTGTATACTATTTCTACGTCATTACCAATGATGATCTGAAGCTGTTCCGTCTGAAATTGAACCCCCAAAACACCATCCAGCTTTTTAATTTTCTCAACATTAATAACCGAAGTATCTTTTAAATAGAAACGCAAACGAGTAACACAGTGAAACAATTCTTTTATATTCTGTTTACCACCTACTTCTCTGATAATATCAGATGCCAGTTGATTTACGTTGATCATAATTACACCTCTTTCTATTCTTTCGATTGAAATTCATTTGAAATACGGCCGATATGAATGGTTAAGTACAGTTGTTCCGATGGAGTAATTAAATAATTATACTCTTTTTCCAAGAACTTCATAATACGCTGCATACATATATATGAGCTTTTGTATCTTTCACTGAGCATCTTTAGTAACTGTAAATCCTCATTATCGGATGGTTGTTTTTTATCGGTCACCATTCGTTGTACAAAAAATTTTAAATGTGTCATTAACCGATAATACTCCAGGGATTCTTCATTAAACTCTATACGATAATAATTTCTGATTATTGTTCTGATTTGCTGTACAATCTTTGTAATTTCAAGGGTTTCGTTCATATGCATCCCATAGGAGGCATTGACAAAATGCAAGGCAAGAAATGCCGCTTCATCTTCCGGCAGAGAAATGAAAAATCTCTCATTTAAATATTCTATAGCCTCCATACCTGCTTTAAATTCATCTTTATACAACATTTTTGTTTCCAACAGAAGCCTGTTGCGAAATTCCAATCCCTCTCTATTGCGCTGGGCTGCAAAATATATATGGTCGGTTAATGACAAATATAAATTATTCGTCAATTCTTTTCCCAAACGTAATTTTGCATTATTAATGATATGATCCGCCGCCTCCAAGTACTCATGAGGTATTTCCTTTAACAGAGCCTCAAACTTTTTGCCAAGTTCAGAGACACTTTTTGTAAAGATACGCTCAATTTTACTTTCATCAACTTCATCACCATGTTTCTTCTGGTATGCAACACCGCATCCCATGACAATGATGTCATTCCCATGATCATCTACAGCAATTGTAATATTGTTATTGAGTATTTTTGCAATTTTCACACGACACCTCCTTTAAAACACAAAAAACAGGTCAATACAAAAGTAACTAACTTGTTATAAAACAAGTAAAGAATCACTTTTAGTATTGCCTGTCAACCAGTAACAATCCGCATCAAGTTTTTATTAAATTATTTATAGGCCTATATGCATTTTATATCATAGTTTATTCAATTTGTAAAGTTCATTTTGATTAATCCAATAATTTTTGTCACTTTTCAACAAAATATAGTAAGAATCTTCATATAAAACATATAATGAGAAATTATATTATGATGCATTTTCTAAGATCTTAAGGTGACTAGTGTACTGTCATTAATGACAGCTCAAGCCATGCCAGAACAATTAAACGTGCTAACATACTACTTGCTCTGGATGAAAATGCAGAGTCTAAATTAATTCATCAGGAAATAGCAGATACCTATCATGCTGCACGAGGTACTGTGACCAGGATTATCAATGAGTATTGCACCAAAGGTCTTGAGTACGCACTCTCCTATAAACGCAATTCGAATTCTTCAAATTCCCGAAGAAAGGTGACAGGGGATATCGAGGCTGCCTTAATAAAGATTGCTTGCGGTGAGGTACCGCGAGGGCATTCCCGCTGGACCGTTGTTATGCTGACACAGAAGTTGATTGAACTAAAAATCGTAGAGGATATCAGCGATGAAACAGTCCGTCTTACTTTAAAAAAAATGAACTTAAACCTCACCTAAGTGATTATTGGTGTATTCCACCGAAAGAAAATGCAGAATTCATTGCCTGTATGGAAGATATCCTTCACATTTATTCTTTGCCTTTTCATCCGGAAGTTCCTGTCGTGTGTATGGACGAAAAACCTTATCAGCTTCTTGGAGAGGCCAGAGAGCTTTTGTCCATACGGCCGGGGGCGAAAGAAAAAATAGATTTTGAATATACCAGAGAAGGAACATGTAGCATTTTTGTATTCACAGAGACATTGGCAAATTTCAGGCATGTAAGTGTACGGGAACGCCGTACCAAGAAAGACTGGGCAGAAG
>NZ_FRAC01000007.1:0-214671 GCF_900142215.1 Anaerocolumna jejuensis DSM 15929
TTCTTATGGTCAGGCAATACCCTTCTGCATGAATGGGAGGTTGGAGAAGAAGGGAAGAGAAAACTCCGGGAGAGAGCAGGAGAGAAAGCGGATTACCTTCTAAAGATAGAGGAAAAGGCAGATCAAAAGGCCAGAGCGGATGCAGTAAAAGGAAGCGTACCTCCAAATGGTCTTATTACCTGGGTATTCCAGGATGATTTCATCCCAAGGGCAAAACTCACAGAAGAGGATGCTTACAGTATCATCAGTGATTATCTTGGAACCCCAGTGGAAGCCTATGATGAAGAAGGAAAAAAAGTCTGGGAAAGAGGGCTGGATATCTATGGAAGAGTAAAAACCAGTCTGAAAGATAAGTTTGGAAGGACAACAGATCTGGTGGGCGAAGATGGCTTTATTCCATTCCGTTATCAGGGGCAGTATGAAGATGTGGAGACGGGTTTGTATTATAACCGGTTCCGATATTATGATCCGGAGATTGGGCAATATACGCAGCAAGATCCGATAGGATTGGCAGGTGGAAATCCAACGATTTATGGGTATGTGAGGGATCCAAACATTTGGATTGATCCATGGGGATTGATAGAGGTTTTTAGGAATTTACGTCCAGATGAGATAATATCGGAAGGATTGTCTGCTAGAGTACCTGGAAGAGGAATGAGTGTTGCTGGACATATTATGAACGGAACTAAACATAATGGATCACAATTTATTTCCACAACAACTGATATTAATGTTGCTATGAAATGGAACAATTCTGGACAAACTATGGTGAGGTTTGATACTGAAGATGTTATTCCTGATATTTTAGGTAATAAAAGCATTGTAGATGTATCAAATCCAACAAATGCAAGAAATGTGGGATTAGGGGGGCGTTCATATTCCAATGCGGTTTCTTCCAAAGAAGTGTTAATCGAAGGAAAAGTACCGGCAGATAAGATTGAAAAAGTATCATGTATTAGATAGAAGGGAGTGATAATTTGTGCGTATTGAACAAGCAATAGATATAATTTATAATGGATTAGTTAGTGAAAATTCAGTGCCGGTAAAATTGAGAGCATACAGGGAATTGGATTTGGAGCAGTTAGATCGAGTAAAAAAGGCATTGGCTTTTGCATTGGAGTATTATAGAGATAAAAAGTTTGTTCCAAAAAAAATAGCGATAGCGATGGTTGATATTTATGGGGCATTTTCATTTAAGAAAGGGGACTTTGAAGATAAAACATTGCAGGAATTAGAGGATATTGGGATAGAATTGCAAGAAAAGGCTCTGGAACTCTTCTCTGAATAGTTTCGGTTCCCAAATGCCCAACTGGTTCCCAAAATGCCTGTGAACTCTGGGCGGCACAATTTCTTATGACATGTTTTGTAATACATGGCCAGATGGTTATACACAAGAAAGCTACAGAATCTTTATTGCCGAGAGAGTTAGACGATTGGAAAAGCTACAAAAGGATTTTATTGCGTCACTTTAGAGCAACATATATAACCCGTAGGGAAAATACAACCTTGCGGGTTATATATGTTGCCTTTGTCATACCATTGACCGAGCGGAGAAAACAAAATTCCTATATGGATAAGGTGGATAACCAGTCACTTTATGCGGAGGAATCCCGTGAACAGAAAAACTGTCAATACACAAATGTTACCCGGTATTTCCAAGATTGGTGGCAAAGATATTAGGTCTTTTTAATTTAAGTACGAATAACGCTATGCCGGGAGAAACTTTAGAAAAAATAAAGGAATTGCAGGCGAAAAGAAAAATTCCAAAAGGAGAGTTTTCTTGTTAGTTGTAGATCATAGAAAGGATGCTTTAAGATGGATAAAATTTTAGATGTTACAGATTATGGTATTTGTTTGTTTTCACTACCTGTTATTGATGAATTTTTAAAAAAAGAAAAAGTCAGGTCAAAAAAACTTTTGGCTAATTTTCAAAAAAATCATAATAGATACTTAAGAATGTTAGAATCAGGAATATGGCTTCCATTTTTGCCAATAGATAGTATAGATTACTTAATAAAAATGGAGGGACAAGAACCGATTTTTGGTGATGAGTGGAAACAGAAAATGGAACATGGCCAATTTAATCTTACTGTTAAAGATAGTGTATGGATTACAAGTATATCTTATTTTAATATATTTGATAGAAGTGACTATGTTGGAGATAAGGTTTCCTACAGGACATTAGATGGTATTCTTTGCCATGCAGGATTCCGTTATGATGTTCCGTCCGGTAAATACCTTGTATCTATTAAAGGCTATGCACGTAAGCAAAAATTAGATTATCCTAATCCAAACTATGGATTCTTATTCTCTCTTGTTAAAGTTAATGAATTTAACGGTTTTAATGACCCACGAGAGGATGAAATCTATAATTTTAATGTGCCCAGTATCGATAGAAAAGGCTTAAAGTAAGCATAAGCGTAACTTAGAACATGGGAAAGCCTCCTAGAGTTAATACGATAATAATATCGTAAGATAAATATCATATTAACACAGGAGGCTTTTTTCAGATTACAAATCGTCTGAATAAAGAAATCGTATGGAAGTAAGCTTTACCTATACCATTTTAGGCAGTATCACCTCCCGTACCCAAGGGGAGAGGACCATCCGATATGATTATAATAGGGAAGAACAGCTTGTTTCCGTCACCAATGAAAAAGGGGAGATCTGGCAGTTTGACCGGGATGAGAAGGGAAATATTACGAAGGAAATTCAATATGGCGGTCAAACATATGTCTATGAGCGGGATTATTCCGGCCTAATTACAAAAATCTGCCGCCCAGGAGGACGGTATACCAGGTATCAGTATGACAAGATTGGTCAGGTGGTTCGTACAGATTACCATGACCAAAGCTTTGATGCTTTTACTTATAATAAAAACGGTGATCTGGCAGAAGCAGAAAACCAGCATGTGAAACTGAGACTGGAGAGGGACAAGACCGGGCAGATTATCAGGGAATGGCAGGATTATGACTGGGCAGCCAAGGAATACGATGAGTCAGGAAGCTGTACCCGAATAACCAGCCGCTTTGGTGCCGATATCCGTATGGAACGAAATGTGATGGGACGGGTCATTGAGCTTGCCGCTTTCCGGAATAAAAAGAGGCAGTGGACGGCACAAATGGACTACAACTTATTGGGACAGGAAACAAGACGTCTGGTATCCGGAAATGTATGCAGCCAATTTGAATATGACCAGATTGGCAGGCCCATTTATCACACAGTGGGACTGCAGGAACATCCTGCAGGAGGTGAGAGGGGATTTCGCAGACGCCGATATGAATGGGGAATCAATGGGCAGCTAAAGCGGGTCACCAATGAACTGACCGGAGGCAGCGTGCTCTATTCCTATGATTTATTCGGTCATTTAGCGGGATCAAAAACAAATCAGTTTGAGGAGCTGTTCCGGACTACGGATGAGGTAGGAAACCTGTATGAAAGAAAGGACCGAAGCGACCGTATCTATGGAGCCGGAAGCCGCTTAGAGCAGTCCGGAATCAGCCATATGGGTCAAAGAAATCACAATCAGCCTGGCAGGCAGGAAGAGAAAAAGGCTCCGGCCGGCACGAGGTTCTTCTATGATGAAGAAGGGAATCTGACGAAAAAGACAGAAGCAAATGGAGAGCAATGGTTCTATGCTTATTATGGAAATGGAATGCTGAAAAAGGTTGTGAAACCAGACCGAAGTGGAGTATACTTCCAATATGACCCCTTTGGCAGACGAATTGAAAAAGCAGTCAGCATAGAGGGAAGTGAGCAATCCTTTTCAAAAGCAGAAGCCGGAGTGCCTCCCGAAGAGGACTCATGGGAAAAGGCTGGTGATGGCTGGCTCAAAAGGGCGGGCAGGGATAAACAGGATTCCTATACGGACAAGATGGAGAACCAGTCACTGTATGCGGAGGAATCCCGTGAACAGAAAAACTGTCAATACACAAATGTTATCCGGTTCTTATGGTCAGGCAATACCCTTCTGCATGAATGGGAGGTTGGTGAAGAAGGGAAAAGAAAACTCCGGGAGAGAGCAGGAGAGAAAGCGGATTATCTTCTAAAGATAGAGGAAAAGGCAGACCAAAAAGCCAGAGCGGAAGCGGTGAAAGGAAGCGAACCGCCAAATGGCCTGATTACCTGGGTATTCCAGGATGATTTCATACCAAGGGCCAAACTCACAAAAAATGATGCTTACAGTATCATCAGTGATTATCTGGGAACTCCTGTGGAAGCCTATGATGAAGAAGGAAAGAAGGTCTGGGAAAGAGAACTGGATATCTATGGAAGAGTAAAAGTCAGGCTGGAAGACAGGTATGGGAGAACGACAGATCTGGTGGGCGAAGATGGCTTTATTCCATTCCGTTATCAGGGGCAGTATGAAGATATGGAGACAGGATTATATTATAACAGGTTCCGGTATTATTCGCCGTCTGACGGGTGTTATACTCAACTTGATCCGATTGGGCTTGAGGGGAATAATCCAACTTTGTATGGGTATGTAAGTAATCCAAATATTTATATTGATCCATTTGGATTAGATCAATTTGGTCCTAATCAAGATGTTTATGCTTTATTCAATAAAAGTGATGTTATAAATGGTTTGCCTAAACCGGGAGCAAGGCCTTTTTATGTAGGAATAAGTCAAAATTCAAATGTACGTTTAGGACAGCATACGAATTCAGGTAGGTATAACCCTGCAACTGATGTAAAGGTTGATTTGCATAAAAATGTTGATTATGCTATGGGAAGAGCGTATGAACAGACTTATATTGAAAAATATAAAACAATTAAAACTACAAACCCTAAAGCCAATCAACAAAATTCCTTTAGGCATAATAGAACTGATACGAGAGGTAAAGCGTTTGAGGCTGAATATCAAAAAATTAATAATAAACAATCAAATAGCAGTAATATGAAAGGAAGTTGTTAATATGAAAATAGAAGAGGGCAGCATTTTTGGTATCCCATTATTTATGGAAAAAGATGATTGGAAACTCAAATCAAAGTTGTCTGAAAAAGATTTAGATAAAGATTTTGCATTTGGCAGAGTTATAGAGACAAGTTCATCTGTACTAGTTGAAATATTTAAAAAAATAGGTTCTGCTCATACAGACATAAATGAAATTGTGAATTCTGGTATTATGTTTTCCCCTGTTCAAATATTTTGGGATGCTATTTCCAAAAAAAGATGGCGAATAGTTGGTCGGACTGAAAATTATGATAAGTTTAAAGACTCCAATTACAATAATATTGAAATGGCTTTTGGATTAGATGATGATTTTAGACTGAGACATTTAAGTACAGGAAAAGAGAGGCCTATTTCACGAGATGAGCTAAAAAAGTATGAATTTTCAGTGGTGTGGTATCCAATTGATTTGGAAAAGAGGATATTAAATGAACAATTATCCATTTAATAATCATATTCAATGGATAATTTCTGCCATAAAGGATATGCGTACTATTGTATTGAAATCATCAAACTAATAATAGGCACAATTTCTCATAACATGTTTTGTAATACATGGCCAGATGGTTATACACAAGAAAGCTACAGAATCTTAATTGCCGGGAGAATTAGACGATTGGAAAAGCTACAAAAGGATTTTATTGCGTCACTTTAGAGCGACATATATAACCCGTAAGGAAAATACAACCTTGCGGGTTATATATGTTACCTTTGTCATACCATTAACTAAGCGGAGAAAACAAAATTCTTATACGGACAAGGTGAAGAACCAGTAACTTTATGCGGAGGAATCCCGTGAGCAGAGAACACATCAATACAAAAACGTTATTCGTTTTTTATGGTCAGGCAATACACTTCTGCATGAATGGGAGGTTGGAGAAGAAGGGAAGAGAAAACTCTGGGAGCACCTCTAGAAAGTGATATCCATAGAGCAAACAAGATGGCAAAAGGGGCGAAAGAAGTACTGGTAGAGGGTGAAATACTTAATAAAAAAACAAATTTGGGAGGGTGTTAAATATGATGAAAGCTAGCTTAAAAAAATTTTATGAATATCTAGGATCCGATGAAGAATTAATGTATTTCGTTCGTATAAATGTGGATTGGAATGAGGAGTCATTTATAAAAATGGAGCAATTAATCAGAGAAGTGATAAGGGATTATGCGAATGACGATTCCTACCCCAAAAGATTCATTATCTATATCATGAGAGATATACCATCGATAATAGGGATGCTCTCTCATTTTAAGGTATGTACAGAAGATTATATACAAAAGGGATATACACAAGAAAGTTATAGAAACTTAATTGCGGAAAGAGTTGAACGACTACAAAAAGTTATAGAAGATTTTATTATGTCGTTATAGCAAATCAAGCTGATTCGATTGGGCTTGAGGGTGGAATGAATGCATATTCTTACGTCAACGACTCAAATTCACGAGTAGATATGTTCGGATGGGAAGATATTTGTATATCGAGCTTTGAGTCAGATGGATATTAAAAATATAAAGGCGGGATTAGGTCTTATTCCCAAGAATCCTTTTGCAAATGCTTTGCCGATAGAACATGTACTGCATGAATAGACTCCTGGATACGGAGAACAATTTATTTCCTTTACAAGGGATAAGGGATTTGCGGAACGATGGGCTGCTAATTCTGGTACAAGTGTTGTTAGTGTTGATTTAGATGCGATTCATAATGCGAAAATTGATTTGTCAACCCCGGAAGGCAGGATAGCTCATTTGGGTGATGCAGGTAGCGCAGCTCCATGAAGTGATATCCATAGAGCAAACAAGATGGCAAAAGGGGCGAAAGAAGTACTGGTAGAGGGTGAAATACCTAATAAAAAAACAAATTTGGGAGGGTGTTAAATATGATGAAAGCTAGCTTAAAAAAATTTTATGAATATCTAGGATCCGATGAAGAATTAATGTATTTCGTTCGTATGAATGCGGATTGGAATGAGGAGTCATTTATAAAAATGGAGCAATTAATCAGAGAAGTGATAAGGGATTATGCGAATGACGATTCCTACCCCAAAAGATTCATTATCTATTTCATGATAGAAATACCATCAATAATAGGGATGCTCTCTCATTTTAAGGTATGTCCAGAAGGTTATATACAAGAGGGATATACACAAGAAAGTTATAGAAACTTAATTGCGGAAAGAGTTGAACGACTACAAAAAATTAGAAAAGATTTTATTATGTCGTTATAGCAAAATTTGTTTCAGAGTATTAAGTGATATATTAGAACCGCTTAAAGACTATGAACCGCCTAAATGTACAATAGATATAGGTATGGAAATAGGCGTATCGTTCTTTGGAAAGGAACATCAGTAGAACAAGGGATATGGATGTTAGGACAAGGAGGAAGATTAATAGAAGGACATCTAGGAGATAATAAAGTAATTATTCTTAAAATTGCTTTAACGGATAGGAAAAATATCCGGAGGTTATAAAGGGAGTAATACCGAAGTGCTGTTGGATGAAAAAGCAGGCAGCATCTGGGATATCAAGGTGCTGACGCAAGATATCCTGAAATAGATATAAAAAATTTCATAAATATGAAAAAGGTTCTACCATAAATGTGCGGGAGTGTGAAAAACACATTCCTGCCATTTATGGAGGACCTTTTTTATGGAATAGGCATAAAAAAAGCTGTCAGAATTGTCTGACAACTCGATTTCGTATTTTTAGGTAAACTACATTATGAATGATACCATAAGTGAAAAGAAAAGTCTAGTATTTTTTTGAAATTTCCATTAATATTTACAAGTAGCCTGTTAACCGGACTTAAACCATTAGTTCGCAGTAGACCTATAGGAGGGTATCATGGAGAATGGAAAAATGGAAGAAGACCATTTGATGGAAAGACATGAAGAGCTAAGAAGTGAGTGGGAAAGGGAAGAAAATTATTTAAAAGAATGTGTGGAAATCATCCGATATAATGTGGAAACACAGACTGCAGAGCTTGTCCAGGTACGTGCGGAGACAAAGGAAATGTATGATAATTACCGGTCAGACAATCCGGAGCTTCATAATGACCTTGTTATCGGACTTAGCAGACA
This sequence comes from Anaerocolumna jejuensis DSM 15929, assembly GCF_900142215.1. Taxonomy (GTDB): domain Bacteria; phylum Bacillota; class Clostridia; order Lachnospirales; family Lachnospiraceae; genus Anaerocolumna; species Anaerocolumna jejuensis. The sequence goes on from NZ_FRAC01000007.1 coordinate 8,026, forward strand.
GACGGATTTAGAGCGGTCCCTGAGCAAGAACCTGGCAGCTTTGAAGAAGCCTTTCTTTGGGCGTATTGATTACAGAGAGTTGGGAATGGAAGTAAGAGAAGGGGAGGAGGAAGAGGAAAAAAAGCAGTTCTCCTTATACATTGGAAAGAATGGGGTCAGCAAAAGCAGTACGGAGATTATCATTGTGGATTGGAGAGCTCCGGTTTCCAGTGTATATTATGACAGTGATGTAGGGGAAAGCTCCTATTTGTCACCCTATGGGGACAGGATTTTTATTTCACTGAATTTGAAGAGGACCTTTGAAATTCAGGATAGCAATCTGGTGGATTACTATGATACGGATGTGATTGCAAATGATGAATTTCTGACAAAGTATCTGGGAAAAAATAAAGAGGTGGTATTAGGGGAAATCATTGCAACCATTCAGAAGGAGCAGAATGACATTATAAGGGATACGCCCTGGCATAGTGTTATTGTACAGGGAGTGGCAGGAAGCGGTAAAACCACTGTTGCCATGCACCGTATTTCCTATATCCTGTATAACTATAAGGAAAGATGCCGCTCAGACGAGTTCTATATCATCGGCAGCAATAAGATGCTTCTTAATTATATTACGGGTGTGCTTCCGAATCTGGACGTCTATAATATCAACCAGATGACCTTGGAGGAATTTTTAATCGTTCTTTTGGATAAGGATTTTGATTTCAAAAAGAAAAAATATACCCTGGTTAGCCCCTTTGCAAAAAGCCGTATGAAGCATAAGGAAAATGACAGCACAAGAACTTTATTAAAGCGGTATAAAGGCTCCCTGGATTTTATAAAAGCCCTGGAATGTTATCTTGACTGGTATGAAACTACCGTCTTACGCCCGGAAGATATTATCTATCATGGGAAAAATATTTATTCGGAAAATGAAATACGGGAATTTCTCAGCATTTTTAAGGAGAAGCCTCTCTCGGAGAAGCAGGAACTCTTAAATAAGCGCCTGGTCAGTAAAATCAGGCTGGTAAATGAAAGAGAGCAGCAGGAGAAAGAAATCATAAGCATTGAAGCAAAGAAATACAAGGAGTATTTCGGGAAAAAGGCTTTAAAGTACAATCTGGAAGATATCTACCTGAATTTTCTAAAGAGCCTTTTGGATAACGGACGCTATGCCGGGTTTCCTTTTCATTTGCCGGAGAAGGAGGCGGTAAATCTTCTTATCAGCGATTTTACCGGCAAAAAAATTGACATTTATGACCTTGCCATGCTTACCTATCTGAAAAGAAGGTTAAAGCTGACCAGAGATTTTGAATATGTCAGCCATATTATAGTCGATGAGGCCCAGGATTTTGGCGTTTCGGTATTCTACTGCATGAAGCAGCTGTTTGCAAATTGCACCTATACAATCATGGGAGATATTACGCAGAACATTCACTATGATACCGGAATGAATGACTGGGAGGCCTTACGGAGAGAAGTGTTCTCTGAGGAGAAGGATAAGTTCTATGTTTTAGCAAAAAGCTACCGGAATACCGTTGAGATATCAAATTATGCCAGCAGGGTATTAAAGCACTGTACCTTTAAGACCTATGATATTGAACCCATTATCAGGCACGGCAGTGAGGTCGAGGTTTATAAGGCAGAACGGGAAGAGGAAATGCTGCAAAGAACTGCAGAAATCATAAATTGCAGCAAGGAAGCGGGATACACCACACAAGCCGTTATCTGCAGGACGGAGGAGGAAACCAAAGAGGTACACAAAAAGCTGAAAGAACTCATGGACCTGGAGCCTTTAAAGGATGACCTGGAAGAAATGAACTTTACAAACGGAATTATGGTGCTTCCCATTCATATGACAAAGGGGCTGGAATTCGACAGTGTACTTTTATGGAATCCGGACAGGGACAATTATGAAAAGAGTGATGCGGATGCCAAGCTTTTGTATGTGGCAATTACCAGGGCTCTGCATGAACTTCATATTGTATATATGGGAGAACTGGCGGAGCTGTTGGAGTAAAGTTTTGGAATGGAATAACTGAATGACGGGGATGTGATTTTGTAATAATAATTTTAAAAGGGCGGTCTTTCACAATGGGACGGCAATTTGCACAAAGCAGAAAGACTCATGTACTGGTTCCAAGGCGCATGAGTCTTTCTGCTTTGTGCAAATTGCCTGTGAATATATTGAAACTGGGCTTATCTGCAATGCTGTTCTGCTTGCAGAAGACTATTGTACAGGCTTCGAATGGAATACCAGGTTGCTGCGTCTACAATACCGGTTTCCGGAAGATGGTAGATTTCCTGAAAGGCTAATACAGCCTTTTCTGTTTTTGGGCCAAAGATTCCGTCTTCTTCTAATAGAGGGATGGCAGGATAAGCCCGTGCTATCAGGGACAGTATTTTTTGGAGGGCGTTGACATTTCCGCCCTTGCTTCCCGGCTTTAATTCTTCTCCCTGCCAGGGGAAGACCAAACCGGTTATTTCATTGGTATAACTGATAAACAAATCAGCACCGTAATAAAAATGAAGGATATACATGGTATCATAGCCTGTATCTCCCAGGGCCTTGGCACCCCACAGGGACATCATCTTGGGACAGTCCACTATGGTACCCCGGCACCTTTGGGTCAGTATGGGCTGCAATATGTCCGGCCTGGCTAAAAATAAATTGAACATATAGTCTACGGCTATGCTGATGTTGTCATAAATATTACGGCCGTAAATCCACAGCTGGTCATAGGCAGTGGATGTGGTTATGTGAAAGGAGTAGCCCTGTCTCTGGTACCAGTTTGTAAAATAACGGTTGAGAGAAAAGGATAAGGTGGAAAGGATGACAGCATAAATTGTGGCAGTGGTCCAATTGGCATAGATAATACTGGAGACTACATTTTTAATATAATCCCTGTATTCAACATTATAGTCGGTGGCAGCATTATCACTTGGTATACCATTATGTACGATGAGATATTCGGGAATGGCAATAATGGTAGGGGCATCCGATTCCGGCATTTCCTTTACTTCGGGTTCATATACATTTACCGGGTAATTTCCATAGAGGTAGTGGGGTTCAATTACAATTACCTTTGAGTTTTCATCGGAACTGTTAAGGCGGGGCATGGAGATTGTCTGCAGGGAAGAAGTCTCCGGTAATATCTGTGCTCCATCAATGATAACGGTTTGAAGGCCGGGGGCACTTGCTACAAGAAGGTACTCGGAGTAAGGCATAGGACCGGGGGGCTGCATACTGTATTCCAGAGCCGGAGCTTTCAGATCGATTGTCTTCGTTGTACCGGATATATTTGTAACAAGGCTGTCAATTAAAACATCAGGATCATTCCTGTCATAGATATTTATGGTTGCAGTGTCGACCGGCCTGTGGCCGGCCTCGCATATTACATGTACCTGAAGTTTACCGTAATATTGATCTCTGACGATGGGCTGCAGTGTTTTAGTGGTATTGTCCATAATATTTCCCCGCTCATTGATGGATTTTATTAAACTGGAATTACTGTTATATATGCATAAGCAAAGGAAAAAATGCCACTATTAGTTTGTTGTTAATGATTCCAGGGTCTTCCAGTAATCAAAAGCATAGCTTTCATCAGTACCGCACATTTCCAGGGAGGGAGTAAGGCTTTTACATACCCTTGGACGCCTGTCGTCACCAAATAATTTACACTTATTGTCCTCTGTAAGCTGAAGGCAGCGTACCCCCGCAGGCTTACCCTGGGGCATTCCGGGAATGGGAGAGGAAATGGAAGGAGCGATACAGCATGCGCCGCAGCCGATTCTACAATTCATTGTACGTCTCTTTTCTGTAATTTTTTTAATTCAATCCAGAGAATGTCACTTCGCTGCATTTTTTACACCCCATATATTCATAAATGAAGACTGGGATTAACTTATGATATCCAAATCAAGTATAACATAAGCAAATTCATGAAAAAAGTCTGATATATATAAAAAGTAAATTAAGAATGTCCCAGGTCCATTGACAAACACACAGTTCCTGAGTTATGGTGGTTACTGGACTTACTAATAAAATCTTAAGATAGAGCAGAAGAGAGCAGGTTCCTATGAAAAAAACAAAAGTCATATCAATTACTGCATTTGTACTTTTATTATATATCATAATCGGTTCCTCCCTCCCCTTTATCCGTCAGCCCAAATATAAGGTATCGAAAGCGGATGCTGTCACGGCCGGTAAAATTTACGGGCAGTCAGATGGGCTGAGGGCTGGTATTGTAGAAACCAATGAAGAAGCTCTTACTATCCGCCTTCGAATGATAAAAGATGCAAAAAAAAGAATCGTATTATCTACCTTTGATATACGGCCCGGAAAAAGCTCCGACGATATCTTTGGAGCGCTCCTTGCGGCGGCAGACAGAGGAGTAAAGGTTCAGATATTGGTGGACGGCTTATATGGGACACTGCATATGGCTAAGGAATCGGATTATTATGCAGCAGGCAGCCATTCTAATATTGAAATACGTTTTTACAATGTGCCAAATCTTCTAAAGCCATGGACCATTCATGGCAGACTGCATGACAAATATCTTCTGGTAGATGATGACCTCCTTTTATCGGGGGGAAGAAATACCTTTGATTATTTTCTTGGCAGTTACAGTGACAGTGCCAGTTTTGACCGGGAGGTCCTTATTTATAAGAATACAAAGGATAACAAGAAGGAGGTTATAAAGGATACCTATGATTATTTTGAAGGTGTCTGGAATTTAAAGGTATGTAAGCCTGTTTTTGAAAAAACTCCTTTTTATATAAAGGATGTCAGGCGGGCAAGGGAAAAACTCCTTTCTCATTATCTGGAATTAAAGGAGCAGAAAAAGGATATATTTGATACAACAAGTGATTATGAAAAGCTGACCGTGCCTATTGACAATGCTGTCTTACTTGCAAATCCTACCCATATTTATGCCAAGGAACCGGTGGTATTTTCCGAACTGGTCGCCCTTATGAAGGGTTCCAGGGAGAGAGTATTCATACAAACACCTTATGCGGTGTTCAGCAAGGATATGTATAAAGAAATTACAGAAGCGGTAAAAGCCCAGCCTAATATCAAAATGCTGCTGAATTCCACGGCGGTAGGGGATAACTTTATGGCTTCTTCCGATTACACCTTGAACAGAAAGAAAATAACAGCAACAGGAATCAACCTGTACGAATTTTACGGGAGCCATTCTATTCATGCAAAATCCATAGTGATTGATGATGATATTTCAGCAGTGATGTCCTATAATCTGGATATGCGAAGCACCTACATCGATACGGAGGTTGCTTTGGTAATCAGGGGAAAGGAATTCAACCGTTTATTGGAAGCTAACATGGAAATGGTGGAAAAGGAATCGTTGAAAGTAAAGGAAGATGAAAGCTATGCCAGTAATGCTTCCGTTCAGATAAAGGAGCTTACTCCGGCAAAGAAAACACTTTTTTCAATTACCTCCGTTGTTTTTCAATTGTTTCGTTTCCTGTTATAAATTTAAGCGGGCAGAGAGCCCCTTTAGCGTATTGAATGAAAGGAAAATATAAAAGAAAGGATGCCACAGTATTCTTCCTTCCAGGTTTCGTGGCTAATCGGTAAAGAATAATGAAAGAGAAATTCAGGCAGTTTATGATAGGCAGATATGGGATGGATCAGTTAGGACAGTTCCTGATCTGGGTCGGTATTATTACAATGCTTTTATCCAGCTTTATAAGAATCGGTATATTATCTATTATTTCATTCTTTCTTTTAATAATCTGCTATGTAAGGATGTTTTCAAGAAATGTAAATAAAAGGTATACGGAAAATCAAAAGTTTTTAGCGAGCAAGGAGCGATTTCTTGGTTTTTTCAAAAATTTTAAAGGGCAGAGAGAGCAGAATAAAAAATATCATATATACAGATGCCCTACCTGCAAGCAAAAGATAAGGATTCCAAAAGGGAAAGGAAAAATCTGCATTACCTGTCCCAAATGCCATGCGGAATTTATAAGAAAAAGCTGATAAAGGTGAAAAAAAACTATGTTTGGTTATATAACCATCAATAAACCGGAATTGAAAATAAAAGATTATGAAAAATACCACTCCTATTATTGCGGCTTGTGTAAAGTTCTGAAACGGAAATACGGAGCGGTGGGCCAGGCAACGCTGACCTTTGACATGACCTTTCTTATTGTTCTTCTCAGCGGACTTTATGAATCCCAGGAGAAAACAGAAGCACACCGCTGCATTGCCCATCCTGCCAAAAAGCACTTGATGCGGAGCAATGAGATAACAGAATACGCCGCTGATATGAATATTATATTAGCGTATCATAATCTGATGGATGACTGGAAGGACGACAAAAACCTGGGGAAGCTCTCACTGGCTAAAATGCTGGAAAGAAATTACCACAGACTTCAGAAGAAATACAAAAGGCAGGCGGATGCCGTAGCTCACTATATGGAAGCATTGGATGAATGCGAAAGGAACAAAGAATCCAGTCTGGATAAGGCAGCCGGGCTTACCGGTGAAATGCTGGGAGAAATCTTTAACTATAAGGATGATGAATGGGCGGACACCTTGAGAAACCTGGGATTTTACCTTGGTAAGTTCATCTACTTATGTGATGCCAGTGAAGACAGGGAGAAAGATAAAAAGAGCGGAAGCTATAACCCCTTTTTACTTCAGGAAAAAGAGGTTAATAACAGAGAAATCCTGAACCTTATGATGGCTGATTGTGCAAGGGAATTTGAAAGACTTCCCATATTAATGAATGCAGATATTCTGCGTAATATTCTGTATGCAGGAGTCTGGTATAAGTTTGAAAAAATACAGTCAGACATAAAAAATGAGGAGATTAAGTATGGTAATGGATCCTTATAAAGTGCTGGGAGTAACACCGGAGGCCTCTGGCGATGATATCAAGAAAGCTTATCGCTCTTTAAGCCGCAGATATCATCCCGATGCCAATATTAACAATCCGAATAAAGCCCAGGCGGAAGAGAAATTCAAGGAAATACAGGTAGCCTATGACAGGATCATGAAGGATAGGGAAAACGGTAATTTTTCAGGCTATTCACAGGGCTCCTACGGTCAGAGTACCTATGGTCAGGGTACCTATGGACAAGGAAATTATAATCAGGGTGCCTATGGAAACAGCACAGGACAAAATGCCTATGGTCCTTTCGGATATGGATATTATGGGACAGGGGATGGTACATTCCAGGGGCAGGAGGAATCTCCGAGATTAAGAGCGGCAGCTGTTTACATTAATTCCAGGAACTTCACGGAAGCCATGACAGTTCTGGAATCCATCCAGGATAGAAACGCTGTATGGTATTATTACAGTGCACTTGCTAATCAGGGACTTGGCAATAATGTCACGGCCTTGGAAGCAGCCAGACAGGCAGCAGCCCTGGAACCCGGTAATATGCAATATCAGATTCTTTTAAAAAGGATGGAAGGCGGCGGAATCTGGTATGAAAATATGGGAGAAGGCTATGGAAGAGCCGGAGAAGGACTGGGAAGGGTATGCACTACTCTTTGCTGGCTTACCATGCTGTGTAATTGCTGCTTTATGAGACCTTATTAACAATGCAGTCGAAAATGTGTTGACAAGGCTGCTGATATTTTATATACTAATTGTTAGACGTCTAACTATCGGAAAGAACGAATACCGGTTTCAGCAAATATTTCTATATGGGCAGTACCGCAAAAAAAACTTGCGGTATGCATGGGAGGGGCATGGATAACAGCGGTAGAGAACATCCGGATGATTATGGATATTATATCCAGAAGCTTGCGAAAAGCGTTAAATATCTGGCGGATGAGAATCTGACAGCACATAAGATAACCTTTGAACAGATAAAGGTTCTAAAGTTTTTGCAGCCATATACGCAGGAAAATCCAGCGAATCAGAAGGACATCGAGGTGATGTTTGAACTGAGGCGCTCCAGTGTGACCAGCATCCTTCAGAACATGGAAAGAAGCGGACTGGTGTCAAGAAGCGGTGACGCAGCCGACGGAAGGATTAAGCGGGTATGGCTTACAGAAAAGGGAAGGGAGCTTAACCTGTCCTTAAGAGGCTATCTGGAAAAGCTGGAAAAGGTTATCGTTTCCGGTATGACAGAAGAAGAAAAAGCATCTTTTAAGCAGCTGTTGAAAAGAAGTATACAGAATGTGGAGATGTTTATGGGAAGAAAGGGAGGTTGTTAATGTATAAAAGAATTCTTTCCTGTGTAGGAGAATATAAGAAATATGCCATTCTTACACCCCTGGTAATGGTCGGGGAAGTAATGATGGAGATTTTAATTCCCTTTGTAATGGCCAATATGATCGATAAGGGAATATTGGGAGAGGGAGGCGTCAGCTATATTGTAAAGATGGGAGCCCTAATGGTTGCCATGGCCCTTATCTCCTTGAATTTTGGCCGGATGGGAGCAAAATACGGAGCAAAGGCCGGCATGGGATTTGCTAAGAACTTAAGAAAGACAATGTTTGATAAGGTTCAGGATTTTTCCTTCTCCAATGTGGATAAATTCTCAACCTCATCTTTAGTTACAAGACTTACAACGGATGTTACCAATACCCAGAATGCTTTTATGATGGTTATCCGTATGGCTGCCAGAGCACCAGTTATGTTAATAGGAGCTACTGTTATGGCTGTTCTTATTAACAGGAGCCTGTCCGTCGTATTTCTCATTGCCATTCCGGTATTGGGAGTCGCTCTTGGCCTTATTATGAGCAAGGCTCATCCTAGATTTGTCAAGATGCTTAATTTATATGACAGAATGAACAATGATGTCCAGGAGAACCTGACAGGAATCCGTGTTGTGAAAGCCTTTGTAAGGGAGCCTCAGGAAACGAAAAAGTTTGAAGCCTCCGCTGATGCCGTAAGAAAAGCACAGATATTTGCTGAAAAATTAATTATTTTAAATGGTCCTGTCATGCAGTTCAGTATGTATGGCTGTATGATTGCTATCCTCTGGTTTGGCGGGAAAATGGTAATTGCGGGAAATTTTGAACTAGGACAATTATCCAGCTTTATCAATTACATTGGACAGATTTTAATGTCTCTTATGATGATTTCCATGATTTTTATTATGGTTATTATCTCCAGAGCTTCCATGACCCGTATTTACGAGATACTGGAAGAAAAGATTGACTTAAGTGACGAAGGCGCGGATTCAAAGCAGAAGGTGGAAGATGGCTCCATTGAATTCAGAAAGGTAGCCTTCAGCTATGCGAAAGACAAGGAAAATCTTACATTAAGTGATATAAACTTCACCATTAAGCCCGGAGAAACCATTGGAATCATCGGCGGAACAGGGTCTTCTAAAACTACGCTGGTACAGCTCATTCCAAGACTGTATGATGTGTTGGAGGGTGAAATTATCGTAGGCGGCCACGATGTCAGGGAATATACCTTAGAGCATCTTCGCAGTGAGGTGGCTATGGTACTCCAGAAAAATGTCCTGTTTTCCGGCTCTATCATAGATAATTTAAGATGGGGAAAGAAAGAGGCCACCAGGGAAGAGGTGGAGGAAGCCTGTAAGGCGGCTCAGGCCCATGATTTCATCATGTCCTTTCCCGATGGCTATGAGACTGAGCTGGGACAGGGCGGCGTTAACGTATCAGGCGGTCAAAAGCAGAGGCTCTGTATTGCCAGGGCTTTGTTAAAGAAGCCTAGAATCATTATTCTTGATGACTCTACCAGCGCTGTTGATACCGCAACGGATAAGAAAATAAGAGAAGCCCTGAAAGAAAAATTAAGCGGCACCACAACTATCATAATTGCCCAGAGAATATCCTCCGTCAGCGATGCGGACAGGGTACTGGTTTTAGAGGACGGCGGTGTGGATGCCTTCGATACTCCGGCAGCACTTATGGAAAATAATGAGATTTATAAAGAGGTTTATGAGTCCCAGCAGAAAGGAGCTTAACATTGAAAAAAGAAAAAGCAGTCAAACCGGGCAGCAGACCCCAAAATGCCGGAAAGACTTTAAAGAGAATTTTTCAGTATATGTCCCAATACAAGTTCCGTCTGGTTCTTATACTTGCAGGTATTGCAATAAGCTCTCTGGCACAGATAGCGGGAACTGCCTATCTGAAAAAAGTAGTGGACGGATATCTTGCACCCTTGTTAAAACAGTATGACAGCGCCTTGTTCCAGGGCTTTCTGAAAACACTTCTGAAAATGGCGGGAATCTATTTAACAGGTGTTATTTCGACCTATGTATACAGCAGGATCATGCTAAGCGTAGCTACCGGCACACTTTACCGGATTCGTACGGATCTGTTCCGTAAAATGGAATCCCTGCCGGTTAAATATTTTGACACCCATGCACATGGTGACATTATGAGCCGTTATACCAATGATACGGATACCTTAAGAGAGCTTTTCAGTAACACTGTTGCGAACTTTATCGCTTCGGCTATCAGTGTGACGGGTGTATTTATCATGATGCTGTACTTAAGCTGGCAGCTTACCATTCTGGTGGTTCTAATGGTACTGTTTATGATATGGATCATAAAGACCATTGGAAAAAAGAGCGGCGCGCGCTTTAAGGAGCAGCAGAAGTATCTGGGCGAAGTAAACGGCTATATTGAAGAAATGTTTGAAGGCCAGAGAGTAGTAAAAGTATTCTGCTATGAAAAAGAGTCCAAAGAAAATTTTGATAAAATAAACAATCAGCTTTGTGAAGCATCTACCAAGGCCAATGGCTCTGCCAGTGTACTGATGCCCATTATGGGAAATTTATCCCATGTATTGTATGCTATTACTGCAATATTTGGAGGTATCCTCTCCCTCTCAGGACATCTGACCATTGGTGCGGTAGTTGCCTTCCTTCAGTATACAAGAAACTTTTCCATGCCGATTACCCAGATGTCACAGCAGTTTAATTCCATACTGGCAGCCCTGGCAGGCGCAGAAAGAATCTTTAGTATGATTGATGAAGAGCCGGAGGTGGATGACGGCTATGTCACTCTGGTAAACGCCAGAGAAGAGCAGGGCGGAAAGCTTACGGAAACCAGTGATAAAACCGGTATCTGGGCCTGGAAGCATCCTCACAAGGATGGAACTACCAGCCTTACCAGGGTAAAGGGAGAAGTGGATTTTGACAATGTAACCTTTGGCTACAATGAAGAAAAGACTGTATTAAACGGTGTTTCCCTCTATGCAAAGGTAGGGCAGAAGATAGCTTTTGTAGGTTCAACCGGTGCAGGTAAGACCACAATTACAAATCTTATTAACCGCTTCTATGATGTGCCAGACGGCAAGATACGTTATGACGGAATTAATATTAATAAAATCAAGAAGGATGACTTAAGGCGTTCCCTTGCCATGGTCTTACAGGATTCCCATCTCTTTACCGGTACTGTTATGGAGAATATCCGTTACGGAAGGCCGGATGCTTCCAATGAAGAGATCATTGCGGCAGCCAAGCTTGCCAATGCCCATTCCTTTATCAAGCATCTTCCAAAAGGATATGATACCCTGTTAACAGCCGATGGAGCAAACCTTTCCCAGGGGCAGAGACAGCTTCTTACCATAGCAAGAGCAGCCGTTGCAGACCCGCCGGTATTAATCCTGGACGAAGCGACCTCCTCCATTGATACGAGAACGGAAGCCCTTATTGAAAAGGGAATGGATAGGCTTATGGACGGCAGAACCGTATTTGTAATTGCCCACAGACTGTCTACCGTGCGAAATTCCCACGCCATTATGGTATTGGAAAACGGCAGGATTATTGAAAGAGGAAATCATGATAACCTGATAGACCAAAGAGGAAAATACTATCAGTTATATACCGGGATGTTTGAATTATCCTGATAAGTACTTGACAGGGCAGAGCTATATTGTTACTATATGTAAAAATAATATTTATCCGGTTGGCAGCTGTATACAGCTGTTTCAAGATTTGGCTTTAGGGTGGAGAGCTTCTTATGGAAGCTCTCTTTTTTATTTCCATAAATGACCGGGAAAAGAAAGAGGTGGTAATGTGCCGGTAACGCAGGCTATTTTGTATGCACTATTTTGTATGCTGGTTGTTTTTCTTGTTCTGATTGCATTGTGGGCAATTATTAAGTTGTTTTCTTTTTGCTTAGGCATAATGGAAGGCAGAAGGCAGGGCAATAAAGAATAACCAGGGATAAAGCAGGAAGTAATAAAACGGCAGGAAGTAATAAAACAGCAGCAAGCAATAAAACGGCAGAAAGTAATAAAATTGCAGACGTGTAATAAAAGGAGGAGGATTTTATGTTAGCAGATGCTTTATTAAAATTATGGAGGGAATCGGGATACATGGCACTGGACTGGAAGGCTCTGGTCATGATAGTTCTTGCCTGTGTTTTGGTTTATTTGGCCATTGCGAAGAAATTTGAACCGCTGCTTCTTTTACCAATAGCCTTTGGTATGCTTTTGGCAAATCTTCCCCTTACGGGTATTATGAAGGAACCATTAAGTTCATCAGAAGCAGGAGGGCTGTTATACTATCTGTATCAGGGTGTCAAGCTTGGAATCTATCCATCCCTTATTTTTCTGGGAATTGGGGCAATGACGGATTTTGGTCCTTTGATTGCAAGACCAAGTAATCTCATTATTGGAGCAGGAGCTCAGTTTGGCATTGCGATAGCATTTGTAATAGCTATAGCATTGGGCTTTTTGCCGGGAGAAGCGGCTTCCATCGGCATTATCGGCGGAGCGGACGGACCAACGGCTATTTACCTGACCACTAAGCTTGCTCCGAATTTGCTTGCTCCCATATCGATTGCCGCCTATTCCTATATGGCTTTGATACCAATGATACAGCCGCCCCTTATGAAGCTGCTCACGACTAAAAAAGAGAGGGAAATTGTAATGGAGCAGTCCCGAAAGGTATCAAAGCTTGAAAAAATATGCTTCCCTCTCATTGTTTCCATTGTATGTATCTTACTTTTACCCTCTGTGGCACCCCTCATCGGCATGTTAATGCTCGGTAACCTTTTTCGTGAATCCGGAGTGACAGAGAGGCTTTCCGAAACGGTACAGAATGCCCTGATCAATATCGTTACCATATTTCTTGGAGTTACTGTTGGTGCTACGGCACAGGGAAGTGCTTTCCTTAAACCGGAAACAATCAAGATTATATTGTTAGGCCTTCTTGCCTTTATGTTCAGCACAGTAGGAGGATTGTTAATTGCAAAAATCATGAGTTTTTTATCCGGAGGAAAAATCAATCCCTTAATTGGCTCTGCCGGAGTTTCGGCAGTTCCCATGGCGGCCCGTGTAACTCAGGTGGAAGGCCAAAAGGCAAATCCCCGCAATTACCTGTTAATGCATGCCATGGGGCCCAATGTAGCAGGGGTTATCGGCTCGGCTGTGGCTGCCGGAATACTCCTTTCCCTCTTTGGAAAATAGCTGTCAGCTAATAGCATGGCAAACGCATGAAGGAAGTTTATGGAAGCGGACGATGACCAAGGAGGTTGTTTTGGAGTTTTGTTACGCGAGAACCCTTATTCCACTAAAACGGCAGAAAACGTAACTGGCAGGTAAATCAGTGCCAAACTCGCTGTAACAAATTTGGCTGTGTTAGTTATCAAGCTCAAACAGTGGCACTATTTTACCTAGTCACGTTTCCTGCCGCTTAAGTGTCATAAGGAACCTCTTAAGACAAAACTCCATAACAACCTCCTTGGTCATCTGTGTATATCCATTATTTGGCCTCATGTATTTGTCGCGAGCTAATAGCAGTAAACCTTGCTGGATATGTGTTTTATCTGGTATACTGGGAGTAAGAATAAGATTGTAATTTCCAGAGAATAGGATATACTTAAAGTAGAATGGCTTTCAATTATATAAAGCTATTATAAGTTGAATTTCCATATCAGTAAACTTAATTTAATTGATATCATACAGGATAAATACATGGCAGGGAGTATTTATGAAAATTGAGCGAGCGGTATTTGAAGATTTGGATGAAATTGTAAATATATTGGATGAAGTGACCTTAAAGCTTTTGGATGAAGGAATCCAGCAGTGGAAATATCCCTGGTATAAGGAAAATGTAAAGAAAGAACTGGATTATCAGTATGTAGTGCGAAAAGAGAATAATATTATTGCAGTATTCTCCATCAGGCCCCTTGGAAAGAATAACTTTATGGAAGAGGCAGGGGACAGGGATTATTACCTCTATCGAATTGCTATTATGCCCGAGTTTCAGGGAAAAAAAATCGGGGAAGCTATATTGCAATATGTCAGGAAGCTGTGCAGGAAGGATAAGCTGAACATATATCTGGACTGCTATGCCGGAAATGATAAGCTGAGAAAATTTTATAAAAAAGAGGGCTTTTATGAAGTAGGAAATTTCTCAGAGAAGGATTATAATATAACAGTATTCCGGTTTTTATGGAAGGATACGGCTGCAAAAAACCGGTTAAGAAATATTACAAAGAAAAGAAAAAGAGAGCTTCGGATTATCAGAAGAGCAGCAGTGGCCGTATTGCTGGTGGTTTTGATGATTAATAGTAAGAGTATAATCGGGTTCTTTGATCACAGAATCCAGATGACACCTGCTATTGTAGTTGGTGAGTTCACATATTGGAGGTATGGAGAAGAAAGCAGCAGAAAGCTTCCAAGCTATGCCGCCGAAATAGGAAAAATAGAGAAAGTAGTGTCAAAGGGCCAATGGCCGGTTCATTCTATGGAGGCGGTGGGGATTTCCGCAAATATGATAGGAAAGCAAGTCTATCAATCCAGTGATAAGAACGATGTCTACATTTATGATCATAATCAGTCCGCATATATAACCTTTAAAAAAGATTATCTGATTGATAATAATAATTACAGTAACGGTCTTTATGAAAAGCTTCTTAAGGCCTGTACTTCAAAAAAAGTAACCCCTTTGGATAAAATACCGTCGGATTATACCCTGGAGCAGGCCAGAAAAGACAAGCTTGCAATTTTAAATTACAAGGATTTAAAAGCAGTATCTGAAGGAAAAGAGAGTTGGGAGGCTTTTTTGGAAGCCGTTGATAAAGAAGGAAAAGCTTATATAAGAATTGCACGAATGGGAGAAGTCGGACAGGACTTTTATATTGACCTGTTCTATTATAAGAAGAATTATTATTACTTCCTATCGGGAAATCCGGACCGTTATAACGACAGATATTCCTATTTGTTAACAGAGGATTTACCACAGAGTGAGAATGATATTTACACTTTATATCTTTTAAGCCAGAATAACACAAAGGCAGTAACGGATTATTTAATGAATCAGGCAACGGATAGTAATGTGGCACTGATATTCTTTCAGAAAAAGGAAGAGGAAGCTTTACAGTAATTTTCCCAAACAATGAAAATCTGCAACTTATATCAAGAAAAATTTGATATGGTCTAGTATAATAAAGCAAAGGAGTGAGCGTATGTCATCAAAAGTAATAAAAAATATGGTAAACTGGATTGATGAAAATATAACAAATGAACCCACTCTGGAGAAGATGGCTGACTATATCGGTTATTCCCATTATTATTGCTCTGCCCAGTTTCATGAAGTGGTCGGAATAACCTTTAAGCAATATGTCTCTGAAAGACGATTAGTTCATGCCTTTCAGGAGGTTAAGGAATCCAATGAAAAGCTTCTTAATATTGCTTTAAAATACGGCTATTCCTCTCAGGCTGCGTTTACAAGAGCTTTCGTCAGCAATTTTGGCTGCACCCCCAATCAATGCCGGAAGGATATGGATAATTTATGCCTTGTGAAAGGGAAAGAGGATTGGTTGGAATATCATATTGCAGCTGTTGACTAACATATGCACAGTCGAAGATTGAAACTATACGAATACCCGATTGAAGATTGGATGTTGGGAAAGAAGATAGTTTGAAAAATGCGCTGCATTTTTCAAATTTCTATTTAAGCAGTATCGCAAGCAGGTTATGAGAAAGGCAAGGTTATAAATATGGAGAAAAAAATAGGTAAAAATGACCCATGCTGGTGTGGCAGCGGAAATAAATATAAATTCTGCCACCTAAGCTTTGATGAGAAAATAGAAGGCTTCAGAAGAAACGGTCATAAGGTTCCACCCAGAAAGATTATTAAGACACCGGAACAGATTGCAGGAATTAAGGAAAGCTGCAAGCTAAACATAGCAATTTTAGATTGTGTTGGAGAGCGCATAAAGGAAGGCATGTCAACGGAGGAAATTAACCGGATAGTTCATGAAAAGACCCTGCAATTAGGAGGAATTCCGGCTCCCCTTAATTTTAACGGATTTCCCAAGAGCGTTTGTACTTCTGTTAACAGCCAGGTCTGCCATGGCATTCCCTCAGAGGAAGATATTTTAAAAAACGGGGATATTATTAATGTGGATGTCTCCACTATTTATAACGGCTATTTTTCGGATTCCTCCAGAATGTACTTAATCGGTGAGGTAAGTGAGGAAAAGAAGAAGCTGGTTGAGGTTACAAAGGAATGTGTGGAAATAGGGCTGCAGCAGGTAAAACCCTGGGGCTTCTTAGGAGATATGGGGCAGGCAGTTAATGACCATGCCACAAAGAACGGCTACAGTGTAGTACGTGAAATCGGCGGACACGGCGTAGGACTTGAATTCCATGAAGAGCCATGGGTAAGCTATGTAAGCAGAAAAGGCAGAGAAATGTTAATGGTACCCGGCATGATATTTACCATTGAACCCATGGTAAATATGGGAACCAATGAGATATTTATTGATGAGGACGATGACTGGACGGTTTATACTGCCGATGGAAAACCTTCCGCACAGTGGGAGATTATGGTTTTAGTAACAGAGGAAGGCTACGAGCTTCTCTGTTATTAGAAAGAGCTCCTTCTTACTTTGAGAACCGGGGAGAGTACATGAAGCAGATTTTACTGAATATTATAAAGGGCTATAAGCCGGAGAATGAACAGGAAGAAGCGGATAAGGAGATTATGCTTGAATTTATCAAGGCATATGACAATTGTTTGCTTCGGGAAAATAAGATTGCGCATTTTACAGCATCTTCCTGGATTGTAAATGAAGACAGAACCAAGGTACTAATGATATACCATAACATTTATAAGAACTGGGCCTGGACAGGAGGGCATGCCGACGGGGAAGAGGATTTGCAAAAGGTGGCATTAAGAGAAGCCGGAGAGGAAACCGGTGTAAGCAATATACGTGCCTTGAGTCATGAACCCATATCCCTTGAGAACCTTTGTGTGGACTGTCATTATAAAAATGGAATATTTGTACCATCCCATCTGCATTTTAATGTGACTTACCTGCTTCAGGCAGATGAGAAGGAACAGGTAAGGATAAAGGCGGATGAAAACAGCGGTGTAAGGTGGGTGGATTGGCAGCAGGCACCCGCTATGACCAGAGAAGAATGCATGAAAGAAGTGTATAGTAAGCTGAATAGCAGGGCTCACTTTTAGTAATTTAGCAAATATATAAGAAGTCTGGATGAAATAGTAATGCTTATTCAAGTGCTACCCTTTTTTTAACTTGAACCTTCAAGTACATAAATTTGATGAGTACTTACCAGTTAAGTGAAATACTATGCAAAATTAATAATTTTAAAAATAAATCCCGAAATGAAGTGTTTCAATTCAGCTTCATTCCGGGGTTTTTATCAGGAGTGCTCCAAATATTCCTCTATAGCTTTTGCCACTACCTTTGACACCCGCACAGCTTCCACTACGGTTTTTGCACCGGTGACAACATCACCGGAGGCAAATACACCCTCTTTGGTGGTTCTGCCGAATTCATCCGTAACAAGAAGGCCGCGGTTGTTAATGTCAATGCCCTTAGAATTATTGACGATGTTTCTCCTGGGCTTCTGGCCAACAGCAAGTATAACGGAATCGCACTCAAAGAGACCTTCTGCCCCTTCCAGGATGTCCACTATTTCCCTGCCGTTCTCATCTGTCCCGGCAGCATAAGTCTGCTGGTATCTTACACCCTCGTCTATAATCTCCAAAGGCGATTGGTAAAAATTGAATTTAACACCGTCAAGCTTGGCATACTCTACCTCGACAGGTTCTGCGTCAATACTTCCGGCACCCTTCCGGTACATAATTGTAACATCTCTGGAACCATTTCTCAGGGCAGTTCTGGCAACATCCATTGCAACATTGCCGGCACCGATAATACATACCTTTTTACCCAGGGTGTAAACTTCAGGGCTTTTCAGATAATCAATAGCATAATGGACATGCCCCAGGGTTTCGCCCTTAAGCTTTAAAGTATTTGGATTCCATACACCTGTTCCAATAAATACAGCCTTGTAACCGTCCCGGAACAGGTCATCTACGGTAATAATCGGTCCAATCAAAGTATTGGGACGTATTTTAATACCCATCTCAATTAATTTATCCTTTAACTTATCAAGCAGGGCCTTAGGAAGCCGGAATTCAGGAATTCCGAAACGCAGAACACCGCCGATTTTATCGTGGGCTTCAAAAATAGTAATATTATAACCTTTTGCGGCAAGCAGAATAGCAATGGTAATGCCTGCCGGTCCGGAACCTACAATGGCAACTCTTTTACCTGTCCCTTTCCGGGGATAGGTATCAACATAGTTAAGGTAATAATCTGAAATATAGTTTTCCACCATCCCTACCTTAATCGGGTCACCTTTTTTTCCTAAGACACAGTGGCCTTCACATTGTTTTTCATGAGGGCACACAAGGGAACATATAACGGACAGCGGATTATTGTCAAAAAGCATTTCGCCGGCTTCCACGATACTGCCTTCCAGCAGGAGAGGTATAACCTCGTTGAAAGGGGTATTTACAGGACAGCCTGACTTGCATAATGGTTTTTTACATTGCAAACATCTTTTCGCTTCAGATATTACAATATCGGACATGGAAAGTCCTCCCTTCTAAATTAGCTTAAAATAAACCACTGATATTATAAAGGAAATCTGAAAGCTTGTATGTAATTTAGTCACAAAGCCAGAGGGAAGAAAGGTATTGATAACGTTAATAGAGAGTTGGGTATTAGTAGATTAATCAATTTTTGTAATTAATACAAACAGCTGCACTATATAAATAAAGGTTATAGATTATATAAAAGGGATTCATTATAGATATGTTATTTCACTGTAGATGATAAGAAGAAACTTTTTATTAATGAAAATTAAGAATTATTCTAGATATAAATATACATCATGGGATAGTTTGAAATTAAATATATGCTCCAACCATCCCATGAAATATCACCTAATTTAATGTTATAAAACTTGAATATTGCTATAACTAAACTGCCCTTATAAACTCACTGCATTTTCCCAGGCCGGCATCTTTTTCATCGTACGGATTGCCAGTTCATGAGCGGCATTTTCGTCCATTCCCTGAGTGCGTATAAGAAACTCGGTGGTGCCTTTTAACCTCTCTTCATAGGACTGCAGGGTTCCATCCTGTCTGGCACAATAGATACAATAATCCTTGCTTTCATCCTCTAAGGGATAATCGCTTTTCTTTGACATGGGCATTCCACATGAAATACAAACTTTCATAAGATATCCTCCTTTTTAAGATAGACTTTCGATACATTCCAGAGCCGGTACAAGACAGCTGGCAACGCCCTGGGTTCCTGATATGGCAAGGGTCATTATTATGGTATCCAGTATTTCTTCCCTGGATGCACCTGCCTGCTTTGCCATGGGGATATGGCTTGTTACAGCAGAAACATCACCCTGGGAAGACTTGATGCCAATAAATATGAGCTGCCTTGTTTTGTCATCCAGAGAGCCTTTGGCCGCAATGGCGGATAACAATCCGTTAAAAGCGTCAGAAACCTCCGGAGCTTCTTGCTTTAATACCATAAATGGGTTTACAGAAGCCATGATTATTTACTCCTTTCAAATGGGTCCACCCCAAGTCTGATAAGTTCTTCCAGACCAAGCTGTGTAATAAAATATTCTCTTGGATGTTCTTTATCCTGTTCAAACCAGCCAAGTTCAATCAGACGGTTAAAGAATCGGCCGCCCAGAGTACCTCCCAGGTGCTCATAACAGCTTTTGGCCTTAAGCGGTGCGGTTTGCTTGCCCATAGTATAACTCCTCCATTTCTGCGGTATTTGCAGTTACCAGTCATGCAGCGGTTTCTTTTCCTTTTCCAGCAGTGAAAGAAAAGCATCTGTCAAAGTATCCTTGTAGCGGCGGATAACATTTCCTTCCGGTGCAAATAAATCACCATTGGACAGATAATAATGCACCAGCCCCATCCACATGTTGAAAAGAATTCCGGCAGGAATAGAAGAGATGCCTTCCTTTTCAAGAGCCTTGCTGAAATGAAAGGATATGGCGGACTGTACCGTTATAAAGGCATCCCTTGCCTCTGGGGGAAGCATTCGGTTTTCAATGACCAGCCTTGTATAAAAGGGCTCGTATTCCGCAATTCCGTCTAAATGGGCCGAAAGCATTTCCTTTAAGGTGCTGCAGGAATCAGAAAGCTCATGAGTACGCATGGCTATCTGATTGCAATAGTACTGAACAACCTCTGCAATGAAAGCTTCCTGGGTATTAAAATGCAGAAAGACTGTTCCGTGGGATACATTGGCTGCAGCTGCAATATCGGACATCCTTGTACTTTGTATTCCTTTTTCGGAAAATATTTCATATGCAGTTTTGATAAGAGCAGCTTTCGTATTCTCTTTTTTTTGCTGTCTGGTTGTTTTGGTATTCATAAATGACTCCTTAATCACTGACTGTAAGGTCAGTATAAAACTTAAATAATTTTTTGTCAATACAAAAATGATTATATAGACAAAACTGGGATTGATTTATGGCACTCAAGTCAAACATCCTTGCTGAAAAATTCACAAAGAGAAAGTGAAAATGAGAGGAAGGTATGCCTGCGGTTTTTTCATTTCGACAGGGATTTAGTGAATAACGGAATTCCATAGGTTTTCAGTTATAGTTATGTGTAAATCCCAATATATTAGTACAAAGAGTTAATAGCGGTGAAAGAATGAATAATGAAGAAAAAGAAAAATTGAAGTTCTTTTGCAAGACAGGGATTATTGTCCTCTCCGTTATGGTGGTGTTTTTTGCCGGAATCCATTTTATTCCGAAAGTAGTTTCCGTAAGCGGAGGCAATATCAAAAAGATTCCAATCTACTGTGTGGACCAAAAGGAAAAGAAGGTTTCCTTAAGCTTTGACGCTGCCTGGGGTAATGAGCAGACAGCCACTATCCTTGAAATCCTGGCAAAGCATAATGTAAAAGTGACCTTTTTTATGACCGGGGGCTGGGTGGAAAAATACCCGGAGGATGTGAAGGCAATTGCTGCCGCTGGACATGACTTGGGAAATCACAGCGAAAACCACAAGCACATGTCCCAGTTAGCAAAGCAGCAGAGCATGGAAGAAATAAAAAGCCCCCATGATAAGGTAAAAGAGCTGACAGGGATTGATATGAATCTGTTCCGGGCTCCTTATGGAGATTATAACAATACTCTGATAGAGGCTGTTAAAGATTCCGGTTATTACTGCATTCAATGGGATGTAGACAGCTTGGATTGGAAGGATTACGGCGTGGATTGCATTGTAAAGAATATATTGGATAATAAACATCTGGGAGATGGTTCAATTATCCTTATGCACAACGGGGCAAAATATACTCCTGCTGCGCTGGAGGCAGTCATTACAGGATTACAGGATAAGGGATATGAAATCGTTCCGATTTCACAGTTGATATATACAGGGGAATACACCATTGACCATGAGGGAAGGCAATTTGCTAAGTAGGATACGGAGATTAACCTTGGAAAGGGATATAAGCTCCTAAAACATATGCCGGTTTTGTATGCTAAATCAAACAGAATTGATTTTAGATAGAATACAAAACCGGAACATTTTATTCGCTAATGTGCAGCAAGGCTTTCTCTGTTATTGGGTTTAAGCTACAGCAGGAAGACCTTCCTTAATATTAGTTTGAGGCTATGGCAGAAATGCTTTCTCTAATATGGATTTTAAAGCTGCGTCAGATTAGGCCCCTCCGTTAGTACTGCCTTAATTCTTCTGACTCCGGCAGACGAAGCCTCTTCCTTTACAATTTCAAAATGTCCCAGCTCTCCTGTATTTGCAGCATGTGGACCGCCGCAGATTTCCTTGGAGCAGCCTGGAATGGAATATACCTTTACCCTTTCACCGTATTTGTTATCAAATATACCGATTGCACCTTCCTTTTTAGCTCTTTCCGGCGTCATTTCTTCACACAGAACGGGAATACTCTCAGCAATTGCCTGATTTACGATGGAAGTAATTTCTTGTAATTCTTCCGGGGTCAGTTTCCGCTCGAAAGAGAAATCAAAGCGCAGGCGGTCGTTTGTGATATTGCTGCCTCTTTGGTAAACACTATCCCCAAGAACCTTTCTTAAGGCACCATGCAGCAGATGGGTAGCGGTGTGAAGCCGGGCAGTCTGCAGGCTGTTATCGGCAAGGCCTCCTTTAAATTTTCCCTCGGCTCCTTTTCTGGATTTATTCTGATGTTCTTTCAGCTTTTCTTCAAAGCCCTGTATATCAACGCAGATACCCTTTTCCGTTGCCAGTTCCATGGTGAATTCAACGGGAAAGCCAAAGGTATCATAGAGCTTAAAGGCAAGCTCTCCGCTTAAGATATCATCTTTTTGCAAGAGGGACAGATAGTGGTCAGCTTTTTTCAGGCCACTGTCCAGGGTCTTTTGAAAAAGCTCATATTCCTTTTCAAGCTGCTCTAAGACAAAGCTGCTGTTTTCCTTAAGCTCAGGGTATACCTCCTGATATTGAGCCAGGATTACCGAGGCCAGCTCACAAAGGACATTCTGCTTTAAGCCGAGCTTTTGCAGCAGTCTTATGGCTCTTCGAATCAATCTTCTGAGGATATAGCCCTGCTCCGTATTGGAGGGTGTAATCCTTTTAGGGTCTCCAAGGAGAAAGGTCATGGCCCTGGTATGCTCACAGATAATGCGGAAGGTGCGCTTTGTGGCTTCGGAATAGGCAACCCTGGAAAGGGCTTTCAATTCATCCATAACAGGAATAAAAAGGTCGGTCTCATAGACATTGTCCTTTCCATTTAAGATGGTAAGAGCCCTTTCCAGACCCATTCCGGTATCAACATTCTTTCTTGGCAGGGGCTTGTAGGAGCCGTCAGCCTCTTTACTGTACTGCATAAAGACATTATTCCATATCTCCACGTATTTACCGCAGGAGCAGGAAGGGGAGCAATCCCTTCCACAGGGCTCCTTGCCGGTATCATAAAAGATTTCCGTATCCGGGCCGCAGGGACCGGTCTGTCCGGCAGGACCCCACCAATTTTCATCCCTGCCGTAATAAAAAATCTGCTCCTCCTTTAACCCCATTTCCTTCCAGACCCTTGCAGCTTCCTCATCCCTGGGAATTTCTTCTTCCCCTTTAAATACCGTTACGGCAATACGGGAAACCGGTATCTGCAGTTTCGTGGTTAAGAACGCATAGCTTAGGGAAATGGCTTCCTCTTTAAAGTAATCACCAAGGGACCAGTTGCCAAGCATTTCAAAAAAGGTCAGATGGGTATCATCCCCTACCTCGTCAATGTCGCAGGTCCGAAGGCACTTTTGTACATCTGCTAACCGGCTGCCAAGAGGGTGCTTTTCGCCCAACAGATAGGGAACTAAAGGATGCATGCCGGCTGTGGTAAATAAAACAGTAGGATCATTATCCGGCAGCAGGGAGGCTGACGCGATTTCCTTATGTCCCCTTTCTTTGAAAAATTCCACATACATTCTTCTTAATTCCTGTGCTGTCATAGCTATTCTCCTTTCAAAATGTTCAGGCAGGAAAGAGTACGGTTCCTGTCATTGAAGTTAATCCTGAAAAAATAAAAAAAAGCCCCAAGCCGGATGCTTCCAGCTTAGGGCGAACTCTTAAGTCCGTGTTACCACCTAAATTCAAATTTACTTTGCTCTCAGTCAGTACGGGGCAGTTACCCGATACCGATTTCCTTTTAACGGCGGAAACTCCGTTGGAGCCTACTTAAAGTTTGTTCGGTCCACAGCTCTGAGACTGCTTCTGCATTACCCTTGTGAAGATTTGCACCGCCATCTTCTCTCTGAGACAGGTATAATACATACTATTTCTCTTCATTGCCTTTTTGTGATGAAATTACAGGTAGGATAACACAAAGCCTAAGGAGTTGTCAACTGGGAATAGAAAAGTTTTAAAATAAGGCAATATCTCCACAGGCTTTTACGGGCAATGTTCCGAACAGACCCGAAGCAAGCCGCACCGAAATGCATCGCTGGGCAGGGAAGCCCAGCGATGCGCTTAACGAAGAAGGGGCAGCAATAGAACGAAGAAAGTATAGTAATAAGGGAAAAAGCTTGTTATAATAGGATTAAATAAAATCAATTATAAAAGGCGGCAAATCAAAGAGCTGCCATACGGACTGAGGATAGCTGGAAAATGCAAAACCTGCTTTTTCTCTTTCTCAATTGTCTGTATACCAAAACCCAGATAGGAGTAATTGTGAAAGAAAAGAACTTTCACACTCCATTTTTATGGGGTACCCCGGATTGGCCGGTGGTATGCAATAGGAGGAAGAATGAAAGAATATAAACCGGAAGAAATAAAATATCTGAAAATACATGGCAGAACTGCGGGAGGCACAGCTCCTTTGCCGCTTTTCTGGACCGGCAGCGGCATAGAGCTAAATGTAAAGGGCTCGGAACTCTGGATAGAAGTGGAGGTTGATTACGGGCTCTATGAACCCTGGCTTGGAGTTCTGATAAATTCTGCCAAGGTAAGCAGACAGATGCTGAATAAGGGAAGATACTGGCTGTGCCTGTTTCGGGGCATGAATGAAAATACCGTAAAAAATGTCAGGGTCATCAGAGAAGTACAGGCGATGAACGGCGATCCGGAATGTTCACTGGTTATTCATTCTGTCAGAGCTGACGGGGAATTCCTGCCAGTAAAGGAAAGGCCTGTAAAAATAGAATTTATTGGTGACAGCATCACCTCAGGGGAAGGAGCAGTGGGAGCCAGAGAAGAAGAGGACTGGATATCCATGTGGTTCAGCGCAGCGGATAATTACACGGCACTCACAGCAAGAGAGCTTAATGCCGATTACCGGGTGATTTCACAAAGCGGCTGGGGTGTCCTAACAAGCTGGGATAATAATCCTGACTGCAATTTACCCAAGTATTATGAGAAGGTATGCGGTCTTCTTACCGGTGAGAAGAATGAGAAATTAGGTGCATTGAAAGAAAATGATTTTAGTGCCTGGCAGCCGGATATTGTTGTAGTCAATCTTGGTACCAATGACAGTTCAGCTTTTAATACACCGGAATGGAAGGATGAGGCAACGGGACGGCATCATAAGCAGCGCAGCAACAGTGACGGCACCTTTAACGAAGAGGATTTAAAGGCTTTTGAAGAGGCTGTTTCAAATTTCTTTTCCAAAATCCGGAAGTATAACCCAAAGGCACATATTGTATGGGCATACGGCATGCTGGGGAATAGTATGATGCCAGCCTTATTCCGGGCTGCGGATGCGTATCAGAGAAAGAGCGGGGACAGGAAGGTTTCCGTATTCCAGTTACCAAATACAACGGATAAAACGATTGGCTCAAGAAGCCATCCGGGAATACTCTCCCATGAGAAGGCAGCGGAAGAATTAAGCGTATATTTAAGAAGCTTACTATAACAATATAGAAGGAAGAAGCCGCAGACAGCTGAAGGAGAGGCAAAAATGAATTACGTAGAAGATTTAAGGAAAATTGTAGGGCATCGCCCCCTTATTTTGGTAGGAGCCGTCGCCATTATTATAGATGACAGAAATAAAATTCTGCTTCAAAAACGTAAAACCACTTCCTATGGCATGTGGGGGCTGCCGGGCGGGCTCATGGAGCTTGGCGAATCCACGGAAGATACTGCACGAAGAGAAGTATATGAAGAAGCAGGATTGACAATTGGAAAGCTGCACCTGATAGATATCTTTTCAGGGCCGGATAATTTTTTAAAGGTTTCAAATGGTGATGAATTCTATTCTGTTACGGCAGCGTATTATACTTTTGAAAAAGAAGGGGAAATGAGAGTGGATGAAAGTGAATCCCTGGAACTTAAATATACGGATATGTATCATCTGCCGGATAATATGGTAAAAAGCCATAAGCGGATGATAGATAAATTCCTGGAGGTATATTCTAATCCTGATAAGATTTAATAACCCTCAGTTAGAGCCAAATTAAAAAAAGAGGGTATCCATAGGCTGGACCCTCTTTTTGGTGTGATGACGAAATTCTATATTTTTTAAATTAATTCTGCAAAGCTTAATCGATTCTCATGGAATCATTCTTTTTATGAAATAATCTGTGTTTCGTTTGCTTTACCACCAGATGCTGATAAAAGTTTTCACAGTTATCATACTTCTCGGAGGTAATCCAACTGGCGGGAGCTTTGGTATCATATTCTGGTAAATTTAAATATAAATTTGTGCTGCCAATATACATATTCGAATCCTCCTTCTTATTTGTCAGGAATGTTGGTTGTTTCCTTACTCTGTTTATATTATATAGTTAAATTGACATTTTGTATATAATCTGCTAGTCTGAATCTAAGTAAGAAAATTGGTATCCGCAGCACAAAACAATAGTTTTCAGGAGGATTGTCATGGCAGTACGTTTTTGGGAAATGTATGAAGAAACAAAAGAGCAGTTCAAGCTTCGCATAGCGGCTGGCAAAGCAGGTATGGATACGGTTGTAAGCTGGGTGCATATGCTGGAGGATGAAACAATCGTGTCCAGATTCCACGGAGAAGAGCTTGCTATTACGACGGGCATGAAAGCCGGCAACCCTGACTGGCTGTTAAAGGTCGTACAGGGAATGGCAAAGGATGATTGCGCAGGAATTATCATAAATACCGGAATGTATCTGAAGGAAATACCTGGGGATGTAATCCTCTGGTGTGATGAGCATAACTTCCCTCTTCTAGAAATGCCTTGGGAAATCTCAATTACGGAACTGATTCAGGATTATTGCATGAGAATAATTGACCAGAAGCAATTTGAAAAGAAAATCAGTAAGGCCTTTCGGGAGGCAATACAGGGATATTGGAAGGAAGCCGATGTCAGGCAGGTATTAGGGGAACGTTTTGACATGGAAGGAATCTTTCAGGCTTATTGCATCTATGTGAAAAAGACCATGGAGGATGAATTTAATTATAATCAGGCAGTAATCAGGCTGGAAAATCAATTTGGTCTTTGGAAGGGGAATGATAAAATCAATGCCTCCTATGGAATAATCCGAATGGAGGATTTTCTGGTACTTATTCTGAATAACAGCAAGGAGAAGGTATTTGCAGAACTGCCGAACCTGATACTGCAAAGCTTTTCCTACTTTACGAAGGAGCATCGGTTTTTTCTGGGAATAGGACCCAGGGCATCCCATATCGAAAATTTATCAGCAAGCTACAAAAAGGCCAGGACAGCGATGAAAATGTCCATAGGAACCGGAAAGGAGATTATCCGGTTTGATGAGATGGGATTCTTTAAGATTCTGTTCTCTGTCGAGGACATGGATATTCTTGAAAGCTATGCCAATGAAGTTCTGGGGGCCTTGGAGGCATATGATAAGGCGCATAAATCCGACTATGTAGAAACTCTCAGAAGCTATATTAAAAATGACCGAAGCCTTATCAGGGTGGCGGAGGATACTTATACCCATAGAAATACGGTAAATTACCGTATACAGAATATTAAGAAGATCACAGGCTGTGACCTTAAAAACCCGGAGGAATTATTTCCCTATCAAGTTGCTTTTTACATCAGGGACATGGCAAAGAAAACAATATACATAAATGAAAGCTGAGATAATTATGTTTTTCATAAATTAATAAAAGGAGGATTGGAATATGATAAAAGCGAATAAAGATAATTTCTTAAAAGAAAGCGGAAAAGCTTTGGAGGAAATCTATGAGATGCTTCAATCTTTAAAAAGCATTTCTTTGGAGGAACTGCAGAAGGAAAGAACCGTGCTTATCATGGTGGACCTTATTAACGGCTTTACAAGAGAAGGTGCTTTAAAAAGCCCAAGAGTAGAACGAATACTTCCTTCTGCGGCAAAGCTGCAGAGTGCATGCCTTTTAAAGGGTTTTCCCATCCTTGCTTTTGCAGACAGCCACAGTATGACCTCACCTGAATTTGCATCCTATCCACCCCATTGCCTGACAGGTACCAGCGAAGAGGAAATTGCAGAAGAATTGCAGCAGGTGGGCGGATATCAGCTGATTCGCAAAAATTCCACCAATGGATTTTTGGAGGAAGCTTTCAGCCGGTGGCTAAAGGAGAACGATAGAATTGATACTTTTCTTATTGTGGGCGACTGTACGGATATCTGCATCCAGCAGTTTGCAGAAACCTTAAAGACCTGGTTCAATAAAGAAAACAAAGAATCCAGAATAATCGTTCCTATGGATTTGGTTGAAACCTATGAGCTGGGAATGCATAACGGAAATCTGGTACATGTAATGGCACTGTACAATATGACAATAAATGGTGTTGAGGTGGTACAGTCCGTTGAAGTACAGTAACCTTGGTACATTTTAAATATAATAAAAGTATTCCTGCCCGTAAGAAGAAGCGTGTGGTAAATTATATATAAGAATATTGCATTAAAGCATTGAGAGGTATTTATTATGCCAGGGAATTCAGAATCAATGCTGTCGCAGGTACTTTGACAGGAGGGTATGAAATTGCTTTTACAAAACAGGGAATTAGTTATAAGAAATGCTGCTGCCGGGGATGCCTCCAGGCTTTGTAATTGGTGGAATGACGGCAGTGTCATGGCGCATGCCGGATTTCCCGAAGGACTGGGGACAACGGTGGAAGAGGTAAAACAAGGGCTGTTAAAAGATTCCGATGAAGCAGGCAGGCGTCTTATTATGGAAGCAGATGCTGAGCCTCTCGGAGAGATGAATTACCGGAACGTAGGTAATAAAATCGCAGAAATCGGAATAAAAATCTGTGAGCCTTCAAAGCAGGAAAAAGGTTATGGCACCAGGCTTCTAGCGATGCTGGTACATGCACTTTTTATGGATTTGGGCTATGGTAAAATTATCTTAGATACCAATGTTAACAACAGTAGGGCACAGCATGTATATGAAAAATTAGGTTTTCATAAGATACGGGTAAATAAGGATGCTTGGAAAGACCAGCTTGGTGAATGGCAGTCTTCTGTTGATTATGAGCTGGAAATGAAGGATTTTGTAGATTATCGGTAGTAACTATAACTGGCAGTTTGCGCGGAGTTTCAGTATTTTACTGGAACTTCGCATTTTTCATTTAATGCTAATTTATGTAAACTTTACTTCTCCTTTTCACAAAGGTGATGGCAGATTTAACATATCTTCTTTAGAGTTAGTCTTAGATGAAAATTACATAGTAAGTGTAAATCTTAGGAGGTGCAATCATATGCCGTCAACCTATGCACATTACAGACTGGGCCAGGAAGTAGTCAGGTCGTTACCGGATGAGATAAAGGAGATAATCGAGAATAACAGGGAGCTCTATAATATCGGACTTCACGGACCGGATATTCTGTTCTATTACAAACCCTTCTTTTCTAATAAAGTAAATCAGACGGGTTTTGGAATGCATGATGAACCGGCGGAAGGATTTTTTGAGTCGGCGGGAAAGCTTATTTTGAATAAATATGGGAGAGGGGCCTGCCTGGCTTATATCTATGGCTTTATCTGCCATTTTGTTCTGGACAGTGAATGCCATGGCTATATTGATGAGAAAATTGAAAGAAGCGGTGTGAGCCATACGGAAATTGAAGTGGAATTTGACAGGGATTTATTAGTAAGAGATGGCTTTAATCCTATCACCAAATCTCTCACGGACCATATTATACCGTCTGAAAAAAATGCGGAGATCATCGCAGAATTCTTTACAGGGATTACAAAGGAAGAAGTGAAGGAAGCCCTTGAATCCATGAAAAAGTTCAATCATATTCTGGTGGCACCCAGCAGAGGAAAGAGGCTGCTTATATACGGACTTCTCGCCATAACAGGGAATTATAAGGAATTGCACGGACTTGTGGTAAATTATAAGGCAAATCCTGATTGCATGGACAGTACGGAAAAATTAAGAAGGCTTTATGTAACTGCTGTCCGGGAATCCATCAGATTGATTACAGCATATGAATACACCCTATGGCAGGAGGTTAAGCTGGATGCCAGATACCGTCTTACCTTTGGTTCGAAAGATACGGAGAGGGTAAAAGAGGAGGTATTCGTATGAAATTCAGGCTCACAAAATTAGAAAAACATTGGGTATTATATGATGTGGGCAATTCTGCCTTTACTTTGCTGGTATCGACTATCATACCCATTTATTTTGATTATCTTGCCGGACAGCAAAAGCTTTCCTCAGTCAATTATCTGGCGTACTGGGGATATGCGGTCTCTATTGCAACGCTGCTGGTAGCCTTGATGGGCCCGGCTTTAGGTACCATATCGGACGGAAAGGGAATGAAAAAGCCAATCTTTTTCTTTTCCATTATATTGGGAGCGGTATGCTGTACCGCTTTGGGGCTTACAAGCGCATGGCTGATCTTTCTGATTATTTTCGTACTTGCCAAGGTAGCCTATTCCGCCAGTCTTATTTTTTACGATTCCATGCTTCCGGATGTGACTTCAGAGGACCGGATGGATATGGTATCGGCTCAGGGTTTTGCCTGGGGGTATATCGGAAGCTGTATTCCTTTTATAGCCTGTTTGGGTTTGGTGATGGGAGGAAAGACTTTGGGACTTTCCTTGAAGCAGTCCATGATGATAGCTTTTCTTCTGGTCGCTTTATGGTGGGTAGGTTCCTCCCTTCCTTTCTTAAGGAATTACACACAGATAAATTATGCATCAAAGAGAAACCATGCGGTTACAGACGGCTTTAAAAGCCTGTTCCGGACAGTTAAGAATATCCGCAGGGAAGAAAATATCTTCTGGTTTTTACTAGCCTTCTTCTTTTACATTGACGGAGTATATACCATTATAGATATGGCAACGGCCTATGGAAAAGCCCTGGGACTTAACAGCACAGGACTGCTGCTTGCTCTTTTATTAACACAATTTGTAGCGTTTCCCTGCTGTATTATTTTCGGCAGGCTTGCAAGAAGAGTCTCGCCCGATAAGCTGATTGGAGCCTGTATTCTGGCTTACCTTGGTATTACGATATTTGCCGTATTTATGAACAGTCAGCTTCATTTCTGGATACTGGCAGTGCTGGTGGGTATGTTCCAGGGAGGTATTCAGTCCTTATCCAGGTCCTATTATGCAAAAATCATACCAAGCGAGAAATCCGGTGAATATTTTGGCATCATGGACATCTGCGGAAAAGGAGCATCCTTTATGGGAACAGCTCTCGTCAGTGTGGTCTCACAGTTGACCGGAAGCATTAATAAAGGAGTTGGGGCAATCGCGTTTTTATTCGTAATCGGCATTATCCTGTTTTTAAAAGCTGTTTCGGTCAGAACTGTTAAACCTGGGGATGCATCCAGTGAAAATACGGAAGAAGAGACTTATCTGACAGAAGCAAAGGCGTAGCAAAGGCTGCGTGCTGTAAATATTAAAAGCTATTCACTTTCAACAATACAATATGGAATAAAATCAAGCCTGCCTAAATGTTTGGCAGGCTGATTTTGTTTAAGTAGAGCTGATTTTGTTTAAGTAGAGCTGATTTTGTTTAAGTAGAGCTGATTTTGTTTAAGTAGAGCTGATTTTGTTTAAGTAGAGCTGATTTTGTTTAAGTAGAGCTGAGTTTGTTTAAGTAGAGCTGAGTTTGTTTAAGTAGAGCTGATTTTGTTTAAGTAGAGCTGATTTTGTTTAAGTAGAGCTGATATTGCTTGAGCAGAGCTGGTTTTGTTTGAGTAGAGCTGGTTTTGTTTGAGCAACACTGGTTTTGTTTAAATAGAACTGATTCTGTTTAAATAGTTTTAATTCTATTTACATAGCTCCGATTATTTTACATAGTAATCACTCACTAATATATCCTTTATAGCTTCCGTAGGTATTACAAATTCCACGATACCCATAACACCAGGTGCCACATCGTATTCATTAAAGGAGATTACTAACTTGCCATCCTTATTGAGGTAGAAATTCTGGTCAGCTGATATGGTTTTAAATCCATCTTCGGTTCCGTCTGCTATAAAGTATGTCTTTCCCTCATCCTTTGCCATTTGTTCTTTCATTTGGGAGAGGATGTTCTTAGTGATTACATCAATATAGCTGTCATCCTTAAAGAGGCTTGAAAGAGTAATTACCAGCTGATTCTTCTTATCAATCGTATCATAATGTACGCTTTGAGCACCGGAAGCGGCAATTTCGAGCTTTTCGTTGGCCATTACCAGCAGGGAATCCGTATCCAGGATTACTTTATAATCGGTAAAAAGGGCAAGGTTTGCTTTATTCAGGTCATCGGTGCCGATTTCTTTGATAAAGTCCTTATACAGTTTCGTATTTTCCTCCAGGTATTTTTCATTCAGATGCTTTTCCAGTTCCTTATTATCAAGCCCTGTTACTTTAGGCACCTTTACATCTGCTTCATAGTGACCATCCTTGTAGGTGTATTCTCTGAAGGTTACTACCTTCACAAGATTTCCAAGGGCCGGAACCTCTGCCATAGCATTTGCGGCAGCGGGGCTTACATTTACAGTGATTACGAACAGTACGGCGGCAGAAGCCACACCGGTCATGATATTTTTAGTCCATTTATGGCGCTTCACCTTATCATTCTCCTTTTTTAAGGTTCTGCGGACAAGAAAGTCCAGCTCTTCCGGAATAGGTGTGTTTTCATATTCTTTTTTCATATCGGAAATATTCATATTTAATACCCATTGCATGCCGCTGGATTGCCTGTGGTGTAACTACAGCATCATGCGAAACTGGTTTCGCAGGCTGAAAGAATCACAGTGCGGCGTCCTTTCCTTTATATTTTCTTTCAACTTAGCAGCCATGCCTTCCCAGCATGCCGCAAGATTGGGCCTAGGATTTCGCAGGCACTTTTGTGAAAATTGCCTGCTTATACATCCTCCGTTAACTCCAGCTTTAATTTTTTTAAGGTGGAATAGAGGTTGGTTTTAACGGTATTTTCATTCTCATCTAATATCCGAGCAATTTCACTGATCTTCATATCTTCAAAGAAACGCAGGATAATGATGGTACGGCTTTTGGGAGGAAGCTTATCCAGTGCTTTATGCAGGTCTATGTCCTTATAGGTGTCACCGGGCCCGGTGCTTAAATCCTCCCACTGTCCTTCATCCAGATAAGTATATTTTTTATTCTTTCTTAAAAAATCCAGGGCGGTATTGATTACAATACGGTAAAACCAGGATTTTATATAATTAGTGTCTTTTAGAGTTTTTCTTGAAGAAAAGGCTCTGACAATGGACTCCTGTACAACATCCAGGGCATCCTCCCTGCTTCTTACATAGCTGAAGGCCAGCCTGTAATAGCTTTCCTTGTTTTCAAGGATAAGTTCCGCTATTCTTTCATAAGTAGCTTGGTGTCCCATGATCATCCCCCTTAAGGTACCGGTATTTTGAAGTGTTTTTACATGCATGTTTCAGCTTCTGTATATAAGACGTATGAGGCTGTCAAAAAGTTTGGAATAATATAAAAGTTTATTCATTAAAAACAAAAGAAGTCAAAAACAAAAGATGTATGAGTGCTTTTTATAAGTATTGTATGCCGTATAGGGAAAAAGCAAGAGCAGAACAAAGAAATACAGGCTCTCTATCAGAGATATTGTAAGCATCAGGCAAAAGGATATACGTCTTGAAAAACAATTTGTTATTGCAGACAGTGGAGCAAAGAAATATACTCTTCACGTTTTCAAGAAAATAAGTGTCAGAAAAAGTATATCACATTAGCAATGCTTATCAAAACTTTAACATATATTAATTTCATTTATAAAACTATCTGTGTTATAATGCTAACAGAAACCAAGGAAAAGCATCGGCAGGGAAAGGAAGAATATGAGCAGCGTAAGAAGAATTTATGTGGAGAAGAAAATACCCTATGCTGTAAGAGCACAGGAATTACTGGAAGAAATCAAAGATTATCTTGCAATAGAAACTCTAAAGCAGGTCCGGGTTCTGATCCGCTATGATTTGGAAAATATCAGTGAGGAGACAATGGCAAAGGCATTTGGAACAGTATTTTCAGAGCCGCCTGTAGACTGCCTGTATCAGGAAGACTTTCCAAAGGAAGAGAAGGACTATGTGTTTTCCGTCGAGTATCTTCCGGGACAGTTCGATCAGAGGGCAGATTCTGCCGTTCAATGCGT
This sequence comes from Anaerocolumna jejuensis DSM 15929, assembly GCF_900142215.1. GTDB lineage: Bacteria > Bacillota > Clostridia > Lachnospirales > Lachnospiraceae > Anaerocolumna > Anaerocolumna jejuensis. Next base: position 42,267 of record NZ_FRAC01000007.1, read on the forward strand.
AAAGCTTCTTTCACCAAAGGAAGAGCCTGTTATCAGCTGTGCCACTACCTATGTGCTGACCGGAAGCCTGACAGACGAAGAACTTGGAAAAATAAAAGCATATTGCATCAATCCCGTAGATTCCAGAGAAGCAAAGATGAGTAAGGCAGATACCCTGGAGACGACCTATGGGGAGCCAGAAGATGTTGCAATTCTTACAGGTTTTATTACAATGTCCGAAGAAGAATTAAAAGCCCTTTATGAATCATTGAACCTTGCCATGACCGCCAAGGATTTTCTTCATGTACAGAAATATTTTGCAGGAGAAGAAAAGAGGGAGCCTTCCCTTACGGAAATTCGGGTTCTTGATACTTACTGGTCGGATCACTGCCGTCATACCACCTTCCTTACGGAGCTGACAGACGTTCAGATAGAAGAAGGTTTTTTTCAAAAGCCCATAGAGGATTCTTTTAAGAGATACCAGGAAGATTATAAGGAATTGTATAAGAACCGTGATGATAAATATATGTCCTTAATGGATGTTGCCCTGATGGCTATGAAGAAATTAAAGAGCCAGGGAAAATTACAGGAGATGGAGGAAAGCGAGGAAATCAATGCCTGCTCCATTATCGTACCGGTAGAAATAGAAGGAAGGACCGAGGAATGGCTGGTATTCTTTAAAAACGAAACCCATAACCACCCTACGGAAATCGAACCCTTCGGCGGTGCGGCAACCTGCCTTGGCGGAGCAATCAGAGACCCCTTATCGGGAAGAGGTTATGTATATCAGGCGATGAGGGTAACCGGCGCGGCAGACCCAAGAGTTGCCATTGAGGATACCCTTAAGGGAAAGCTTCCCCAGAGAAAGATTGTAACCGGTGCGGCAAGCGGCTACAGCTCCTATGGAAATCAGATAGGGCTTGCTACAGGCCTGGTAGATGAAATCTATCATCCGGGCTATGTTGCCAAGAGAATGGAAATCGGCGCCGTTATGGGTGCTGCTCCCAGAAAGAATGTTGTTCGTGAATCCTCAGAGACCGGAGATAAGATAATCCTTCTAGGCGGCAGGACAGGAAGGGATGGCTGCGGCGGTGCTACGGGCTCCTCCAAGGCTCATACGGCTTCCTCCATTGAAACCTGCGGTGCGGAAGTGCAAAAGGGCAATGCTCCGACGGAAAGAAAGCTTCAGAGGCTTTTCCGCAGAGAAGAAGTCAGCAGATTGATTAAGAAGTGCAATGACTTTGGTGCTGGCGGTGTGTCCGTTGCTATTGGTGAATTGGCGGACGGACTGTTCATAGACCTGGATAAGGTTCCGAAGAAATATGCCGGTCTTGATGGAACGGAGCTTGCCATTTCCGAGTCCCAGGAAAGAATGGCAATTGTGGCAGATGCAAAGGACGTGGATGCGCTTTTGGCTTTTGCTGAGGAAGAAAATCTGGAAGCGACTCTGGTTGCGGAAGTAACCGAGGAGCCGAGACTGGTCATGGTATGGAGAGGAAAGGAAATTGTCAGTATTTCCAGAGCCTTTTTAAATACCAACGGAGCACATCAGGAAACAACGGTAGTAGTGACCCCTCCTGAAAAAGAGAAGAATTATTTTAAAGCAGGTATCAGCTGCTATACAAATAATACAGAAGAGAAGAAGGCTGAAAAAGAGCTTTCCTTAAAAGAGAAATGGCTCAAGGTCCTTAGTGACCTTAACAGCTGCTCGAAAAAAGGACTGGTTGAAAGGTTTGACAGTTCCATCGGAGCTGCAACTGTTACCATGCCCTATGGCGGAAAATATCAGACGACCCCTGCCCAGACCATGGCGGCGAAGCTTCCTTCCTTAAAGGGAGAATGTGATACGGTCACTCTGATGAGCTATGGCTTTGACCCTTATCTGTCCAGCTGGAGCCCTTACCACGGAGCAGTATACGCCATTATTTCCTCCGTTGCCAAAATAGTTGCCTCCGGCGGAGACTATAAATCCATATATTTTACCTTCCAGGAATATTTTAAAAGACTGGGAGAGGATAAGAAACGCTGGGGTGAACCTCTGGCAGCATTATTGGGAGCCTATGAGGCACAGCTTCAATTGGGGCTTGCTTCCATCGGCGGCAAGGATAGTATGTCCGGAACTTTTCAGGACATCAATGTACCTCCTACTCTTGTATCCTTTGCCGTGGCAATTTCAAAGGCTTCCCGGATAATAACCGGAGAGCTCAAAGAAGCAGGAAGCCTTCTGATTGAAGTACAGGCACAGCAGGATGGATATGACCTGCCGGATTATGAAAAGCTTAAAAAGAATTATGAAACAATACATGACATTATGGGAAAAGGCCTGGTATTATCCGCTTATGCTCCCGGTGCTTTCGGTATTGCAGAAGCAGCCAGCAAAATGGCTTTCGGTAACGGCTTCGGTGTTTCCTTTGAAGGTGATTTAACCGAAGAAGAGCTTTTTGCACCTGCCTATGGAGCATTGTTATTAGAAGTAAAGGGAGAGAAGCTTGACAGAATAAAACAGGAGGGCCTGTCCTATCGTATAATCGGAAGGGTAACCCCAGAGAAAGTATTGTCCTATAAGGATACGGCTATTGAGCTGAAAGAAGTACAAAACAGCTGGGAAGCCGCTCTGGAAAAGGTATATCCTACCTCTTCCGGTGTGAAGGAAGAGGTTATTCCCACCGGCATTTATGAAGCTTCCGTTGATAAGAATATTTATATAAGGAAGGAAGAGAAGGCAAAACCCAAGGTATTTATCCCTGTCTTTCCGGGAACCAACTGTGAATATGATTCTGCTTCTGCCTTTGAAGGAGCAGGAGCCAAGGCAGAAATAGTCGTATTTAACAATCTTACTCCGGCAAATATTGACGAATCTGTCAAGCGCTTTGTAAAAGGCATCAGGGAAGCTCAGATTCTCATGTTCCCCGGCGGTTTTTCCGCAGGAGATGAACCGGATGGCTCCGGAAAATTCATTGCAACAGCCTTTCGAAATGAAAGTATAAAACAAGCAGTAAATGAGCTTCTTCAGCAGCGTGACGGCCTTGCTCTTGGAATCTGCAATGGTTTTCAGGCATTGATAAAGCTCGGACTGGTGCCTTACGGTGAAATCACCTCCCAGAAGGAGGATTCTCCGACCCTGACCACCAACCACATCGGACGCCATGTATCCAAATATGTATATACCAAGGTTGTCTCCAATAAATCCCCCTGGTTACGCAAGGCGGAATTAGGCGGTATTTATGCAATCCCTACCTCCCACGGCGAGGGAAGATTCGTAGCAGATAAGGAGTGGATCGATAAACTCTTTGCAGCCGGACAGGTAGCAGCCCAGTATGTGGATTTAGACGGTAATCCTACTATGAAAGAAGAGTTTAATCCCAACGGCTCCTACTACGCCATTGAGGGAATCACAAGTCCTGACGGCAGAGTCCTTGGAAAAATGACCCATTCAGAGAGAAAAGGACCAGGGGTTGCCATTAACATAACCGGCAACCGTGACCAGTATATCTTTGAATCCGGTGTGGAATATTTTAAATAACCCCAAATAAGTACCTTTGAATAGAAAATATACGATTTAAGCGTCAAAAGCCTCAAAACTTCGTTCTAAGATGTAACAGGCAATTTGCACAAAGCAGAAAGAACGAATGCGACTATGGAAAGGTATTAGAAGTCCTTTTCTCTGAAGCTTTTGTGCTATATTATCAAACAGATTGTTTGAGCGAAGCGAGTTATCTGTTTGATAATATGTCCAGCACAAAATCTTCAGAGAATTAGGACTTCTTATACCTTGGAATCGAAGCATGAGTCTTTCTGCTTTGTACAAATTGCCGTCCCCTTGTGAAAGACTGACCTTTTGCCACTTAAACCATTATAGCATTAAATATAGAACTGCCTCTTATCGCTTTGAAAGAACAAAGCCGTTAGGAGGCAATTCTATTCCTGTTACATTTTTTCTTATTATTTTGTACGTAAGCTAATTGAATACTACCTATATTTCTGCTATAGTAAATTGAACAATGCAGGGAAAACCGTATTGTTAAAGTCTAGGTAAGCTGAGGGCAGGAATTTATGTCATATATATTATCATTTTTATCTATGATAGCGGGAGTGGTTTATCTTGTTGTAGGGGTTACAACTTATACACTGAATAAGAAATCAACGATTGGAAAAGCGTTTCTTTTGCTAACGGCTTCCATGGCGCTGTGGTCTTTTTCTTATTCCCATGCCTATGTTACTGAGAATATTTACATATTTGGTTTCTGGAATAAGCTATCTGCTTTCGGCTGGTGTTTATTTCCGGCGCTGACCCTGTATATGGTCTTTGCCTTAACGAAGGACAGGTTTTTAGACAGCACTTTAAAATGTGCCCTGTTATTTGCTCCGGCTGCATTATTCTGTTATATGGATCTCTTTGTATTTTTTCCGGGAAAGCCTTATTCCCATGGGGCATACCGGTTTTTTCAGATAGCAAATCCTGTTTATAGCTATGCCTATACCCTCATTGGCATAGTCAAGCTTGTGCTGTGGCAGCACAATACACCATACAAAATCGTTAAAAAGCAGGCCAGGATTATCTTAAGTACGGCAATATGCACCTATCTGTTATCCATGGCAGGGGAGTTCCTGGTGCCGCTTTTCATTCCTGGTTTTTTAAATTGCACACAGGTATTTGGAGTCATAATGATACTTGGCATATACTGTGCCATCCGGAAATATAACTTCCTTCTTACTCCCAATGAGCTGATTGTAAATGAACTCTTTGAGGAAACAATGGATTTTGAATTTCTGGTGAATCTTAAGGGAATGATAACAAGAGTCAACAGACAGGTTCTAAAGACCCTTGGATACAGCCTGGAGGATCTTGCCAGTGTAAGCTTTGAGGAGCTGTTAAGGGAAGAAAAGGGGAAACGGTTTTCGGAATGGCTCAATGAGGATAATATTAAGACGAAGCATTGCAAAAATGTAACCATAAGGACAAAAGCTGGAGAGAATATCACGGTTAATATGTCCATTGTACCTATCAGTAATTCCAGAAATGAGCTGGTTTTAGGGTACCTGATTATTGCACAGGATATCAGGGCCATGGAAGAGCTGAAAAGAGAAATGGAAAGCCATCAGGAAACAATGAGAAAATTAAGGAACAGCGAGGAGCTCTTCCGGACAGTGACCCAAACTATTCCATACGGCATAATCTGCTCGAAGAGGAGTGATAAGGCGGTATTTTACGTAAATAAATATGCGGAAGTATTATTTGAGCGGGACTTTAACAGTATTATCAATATAAATGCAGAATTACTATATCATAACAAAGCATTTCGGGATAGGCTTCTGGAGCTGGTCCGAAAGGAAGGACAGGCAGTAAACCAGGTAGGTATCATGAGAAGGCCGACCGGTGAATTCCTGGCAATGGTCTCCATGGCACCTGCCATCTATAAAGGAGAAGAGGTCGTCTTTGGCTGTATTTCAGATATTACGGAGCAGAACCGGCTGAAAAAGGATGCTGTAAAATCAGAAGAGATGCTGAATAAGCTCATGGATTCTATTCCCGATCTGGTAATGGTAACCGATATAGAAGGAAATATCAATTACTGCAGCAAAAATATCGAAAGCTTTCTCGGTTACAGCACAGAGCAGGAAGGCTTTCCGAAAAACATCCTGGACATCCTGGACTTTCTGGAAGAAGGAAAGGAGAAGGCTTTTGGGAATAGGCTTCCTGAAATTTTACATAATGATATCAATATCATACAGACCACTTATAAAAGAAAAGACGGAAAAGTAAGAATTGCCGAGATAAAGGCCTCTGCCTTAAAGGATGAAGACAAAGAGGCATTTGGCTATGTCTTTGTGGCAAGGGATATTACGGAATACAAAAGGAAGGAAGAAAAGCTGGCAAGAAGGAAGGCGGAGGTTGAAGAAATCAATAAGCGCCTGCTAAAGAGCAATGAGGTATTTAAAGAAAAAGCAGTGAAAGACAGCCTGACCAATCTTTATAACCATGAGTACATCATCACCTTACTGAAGCGGGAAATTAAAAAACAGCGGCAGGAACCGAAAGGTTTAGCCGTTATGATGATGGATATCGACTATTTTAAGAAGGTCAACGATACCTATGGGCATCAGGCAGGTGATAAGGTACTGATAAAAATATCCGAAATCATACAGGAGAGCATAGGAGAAAATGATTATGCAGGGCGTTACGGCGGTGAGGAATTCCTGGTAATATTAAGGGAAGGGCAGACAGAAGACACGGCCCTTAAGGCTGCGGAAAGGATGAAGGAACGTATAAGCAATTGTATATTTGAAAATAATGAACTTCGTGTTACAATTAGCATAGGATTGGTGCTGCATGACGGAGAGAGCACCCATGAGCTTATCAAAAAAGCCGATAAGCTGCTGTATCAGGCAAAATACAATGGCCGGAGCAGAATTGAAAGGAGTATGGAACATGACAATTAACAGAAGTAAAGTTGTAATAGTAGGAGCTGGCCTGGTCGGCTCATCGACAGCTTTCAGCCTCATAACCCAGGGCATATGTGACGAGGTAATGATTATAGATATCAACAAAGACAAAGCAAGAGGAGAGGTTATGGACCTGTGCCATTGTGTGGAATACCTGAACCGCAATGTCAAGGTTACCCAGGGCAGCTATGAGGATTGTGCGGACGCGGATATTGTGGTCATTACAGCGGGAGCACCGCCGAAGATGGGGCAGTCAAGGCTGGATACACTGGAATTATCAGTAGGAATAGTAAAATCCATCGTAAATCCCATTATGGCATCCGGTTTTCGCGGGCATTTTCTCGTAGTAACCAATCCGGTGGATATTATCGCCCATTATGTATATAAGCTGTCAGGACTTCCGAAGAACCAGGTCATCGGAACCGGAACAGCCATGGACTCTGCCAGGTTGAAACACTTTATCGGCGAAATTTTTAACGTGGACCCCAGAAGTGTACAGGGCTATACCATGGGAGAGCACGGTGACAGCCAGATGTGTCCCTGGTCCCATGTTACGGTGGGCGGAAAGCGTATAACGGATATTCTCGCAGACAATAAGGAATATGAAAATGTGAACCTGGATGATATCGTCCATAAAGTAACCCGTGTAGGCTTTGAAATCCTGAACGTGAAGGGAACTACCTGTTATGGCATTGCCACCACAGCGGCAGGGCTGATAAAGGCAATCTTAAATGATGAGAATAAAATCATCCCCGTATCCACTCTTTTGGAAGGGGAGTTTGGCGAGCATGATGTATTCTGCGGCGTCCCTGTTATCTTAAACAGAAGCGGTGTCAAGGATGTTGTGGAGGTTCACCTGAACGAGGAGGAACTTGCAAAGTTCAAGCATTCGGTCAGTGTTATCAGGGAATATACAAACAAGGTACTAAAATAGATTATTGATGAATAGAGAAAGAAGCTCTGTGACTTTTGGATATGTGGTATTATATCCGGTTGATGAAAAGTCATAGAGCTTCTTTTTGACAATAGATTTAAAGGTATCACAAGTAAACTTGTGATATGCACGGAAATTAGTTTTTTACCGGTAATCTTTTTTCTTATTGGTCTTCTGGTTGTTTTGCAGCCGCATTTCATAGAGAGCCGCTTTCTTGGCTGTAAACCTGGCTTCCCTTTCAAGCTTAAGGTAAGACTGATAGCGGGCAGAGGAGAGGCTGCCATCTGCCAGGGCCGCTTTTATGGCACAACCAGGCTCTGTTTTATGCTTGCAGTCGTGAAAGCGGCAGGAGGCGGCCAAATCCTCAATGTCGGAGAATACTTCGCTTACTCCTTCGTCGGCAGACCAGATGCCAAGCTCCCTCATACCGGGGGTATCAATAATAAGAGCACCGCTTTCCAGCATAAATAGCTGCCGGTAGGTAGTGGTATGATGCCCCCTGCTGTCATCCTCCCGTATGATATTGACCTTCATGAGCTCCTTTCCGGCCAGGGAATTTACCAGAGAAGATTTACCGATACCGGAGGAGCCCATAAAGACCAGAGTCTTACCGGGCTTTAGATAGTGGGTTAAAGCCTCCAGGCCGAGGCCGGTATAACAGCTGATGGCATGGATATCAATTCCCGGGGCGATTTCTTCCGTGAGAGCGATTTTCTCCTCATAATCACTGCAAAGGTCTGCCTTTGTCAGAATAATAACGGGAGTGCCGCCGCTTTGCCAGGCAGCGGCCAGGTACCTCTCCAGGCGCCGGAGATTAAAATCATGGTTCAGGGAAGTCATAACAAAGACATAATCAAAGTTGGCAGCTACCATCTGAGCACTGGCACCGGAAATCTTCGTAGGCAGAGAGGGATTTGCCCTTGAAAAGCTGGAATGCCTCTCCAATACCCGGTAAATAATATCCTCGCCCTGGTCGTTGGCCTTAATTAATACAAAATCACCTACTGCCGGATAGGTCTTAAGCTCATTGTCCTGATAAAACACGGAGCCTTTCAGCTTGCCATTGTTTTCTCCGCAAGCAGATACCAGTCGGTAAGTCTCTTTTTGAATGGAAATAATTCTTGCCGGGATTAAGCCCAGCTCTTTTTCTTTGACGGTTATCTGATTACCAAAAAAGTCAGTATACCCATAATTTTCTAATGAAATCATTTAAAATCCTCCTGTATAATACAATTTAAATAGTTTGCGGAAAAGGTTTCCGGGGGACTTAAATGGTGTGAATACTGTTTTTAGGCATAAAAAAAGCACGCCGTTTGCGTGCCGGTTTATACAAGCTTCTCACAAAAGGATGAAAGGGCAGAGAAGTTCCCAAAAGCCATTGCTCTGCCGGTATACAGTTTTTTCTTCAAACACCATATAAGTCAGTTTCATGATAGAACGTCTCCTTTCCTTCAGATAAAATGAGAATGTGATATGTTAAAATTCATTTACCGGTATTAGTTTACCCTAATTCAATTCCATTGGCAAGGGAGAAAATGATTATATTGATTTTTACCTAATTTTACTTATTTTAAATATTGTGTTTATTATTGACTTTAACAAAATTAAAGATTATAATTAATTTTGTTAAAGGGGGTGTGATAATGGCACTTGAAATAGTTCCGGAATGGATGGTTAATCTGGAGGACGAAGACGTTGCATTTATAAAAAATTTTATTTTAGCCTCGGGATCATTAAAAGAGGTCGCACATCAATATGGCGTTACTTATCCCACAGTCCGGCTGCGTCTGGACAGACTTATCCAAAAAATACAGATAAGCGAAGAGACTGCCAAGGAGCCGTATATCGGCTTAATTAAAAGACTTGCCATAAATGAAAAGATTGATTTTGAAACTGCGAAAGTTCTGATAACCGAATATAAAAAATCGAAAGGAGGAGAGCAGGAATGTCAATAATGTCAATAATACTATTAATTCCATTCATAATTTTATTTTTTGCAGGCATTGTTATTTTACAGATCGTTCTCTCTAAAAACAAGAATAAATGGCTTGGACTTATTTTGCCCATGGTTTTTCTTCTGATATCATTAATGGGAGTTTTGGGAATTTCTTTTTATCCCACTCAGACTACCCAGATGCATACTGTGACAGAAAATGGAGTTGTGATTGATAAAGTAATTGAAAGCTCACCAGGGGATGCAGGTTCCTTGCTCATAACGGCAGTAGTTACCTTTTTTGTATATAATATTCCGACTGTCATTTTGCTTTTAATATATGCTGCCTGCAGAAAGAATATAAAAAAGAATCAAAGACTGGATAAAATGAAGGTTCAGGATTTATAACAGACTGCCTGAACGTATGGTTTTCTATAAGCGGCTGCAGCAGGCCTTCCTGACTATTGCCATTCCATAGGTAACAATGGCAAAATAGAAGACGGGAGCTATATTATCCATAACATTACGAAAGAGAGGAAATCCATGTCTGTTACAAAAGGAAAGAAGAGCCTGCTTTGTCTTTTCTGCCTGTCATTGCTGCTTTCTCTGTCCGGATGTGAAGATGCCCGCTTCACTCCCCTGGAAGATTATGAGGAGGAGTATGAGGCCTTTGGCAGCTTCGACGTCCGGGAACTGGGGGAGCAGGTAGAGGGCTACTGGACCTACTATGAGGAAAATAAAAGGCAGAAGGAACATATCGCCCAGGAGCTGGCGAAATGGAAGACAGAATACCTTAAACCAGGGGAATATACAGTCGGCAGGGATATTCCGGCAGGTCTTTACATCTGTAAAACTGCAGGGGATGCTTCAGAGGATAATGCTGTCGTAAGATATAATAAGGATATGAAGCTGGAGGAGGAATTAAGCACCCAGTATTACCGGTTTGATTCTGAATCCTATATTCTTTTAAGGGAGGGAGGCGTTCTTACCATAGGCAAAGGCACCAAGATGGCGTTTGCAGATGACAAGGCTCCTTCCCTGGCAGCGGAGAAGGACGGCATTTATTATTCAGGCTCTTATAGAGTAGGAGAAGAAATTCCAAAAGGTGAATATTTTATGCTTTCCTTTAATTTAGATTACGGCGCCTCAATGGTCTATATGAACGGAGAGAGGATAGCCGGCGGTGTCACCCGTTTTGGGTATGTCGTTATTGATGATGCCCGGATTATCAATATGGAGGAAGGGGTTCTGATTCCCTTGGACAAAAAGCCCTCTGTTCGTCCCATTCAGTATCAGGGAGAGGGCGAAGGTGCAGGCAGGCAGGTTTATTCAGAGGGAATTTATAAGATAGGGGCAGACCTTCCGCCTGGAACATATAAAATGAAAAATGAGCTGTACCGCAGTATCACCGATTTGTCCTATGAAGGCTATCATGGAAATGAAGCCTATTACCCCCGCAGGGCAAACCGGGCCGGAATCCGTGCGGAAGAGGATGAAGACGCAAGTCATTTTGGCTGGAGCTGGCTGGAACTGGACTGCAATATCAGTAATAAGACAAGATATCTGAAAACACATAAACTGTATGGGGACGAGGAGGATACTTTTCAGAAATTTAAAGGCCTCCCCACCGTTACCTTTACAGTGGAGGATATGGGATGGCAGATACGGCTGGTCAACTGTGTGCTGATTCCGGAAGAGGATGGCAGTAAGAGAAGATAAAAGATTATAAAAGAAGAGGGTGTTACAAAAGTCAGTTTACCCGGTCAGGAGTTACCGGATATTGAAATCAATAAGTCTAGGATTTCAATATCCGGTAGATGCTCTTAAGCTGGGGAAGGCTTTTGTAACACCCTCTTTGAGGCTTAGTATGCCCCTTGCTGGCATAATTCCTGATTCTCTGGTGCTTTATTTAAGAAATCATACTGGGAAATGAAAAGCTTATTATAATAGCCTTCCTTTTCCATTAATTCCTCATGATTACCCATTTCAAGAATCGTACCCTTATCCACATAAAGGATGCAGCTGGAATTCTTGATGGTCGATAAGCGGTGGGCAATGATAAAGGAGGTTCTTCCCTGAAGGAGCCTGGACAGGCCTTCCTGGAGGAGTATTTCTGTTTCGGTGTCGATACTGGAAGTGGCTTCATCCAATATCAGAATTTTAGGATCTGCAAGAAGTGCCCTGGCAAAGGAGATCAGCTGGCGCTGTCCGGCAGATAAGCGGCTTCCTCTTTCATTTACTTCCGTATCATATCCTTTTTCCAGACCCATGATAAAGTCGTGGGCACATACAGTTTTGGCGGCTTCAATAACCTGCTCGTTGGTGGCTTCCATGTTACCGTAGCGGATATTATCCATAATGGTTCCGGAGAAGATGAAGCTGTCCTGGAGCATGACGCCCATCTGCTTTCTCAAGGATTTGATAGTCACTTCATTGATATCAATTCCATCAATTAGTATCTGTCCCGAATCCAGGTTATAGAAACGGCTGATAAGGTTGATAATGGTGGTCTTTCCTGCTCCGGTAGGTCCTACAATGGCAAAGGATTCTCCCTGACGGGCTGTAAAGTTGATTCCGTTAAGAATGGGAATTCCCTCTTCATAGCTGAATACAACATCCTTAAATTCCACAGTTCCCTTAATAGGAGGCATTTCGAAAGCACCTTCTTTATCCTTTACAAGTACAGGTTCATCAATGGTCTCAAAGATTCTCTCCAGATAAGAAATAGCAGTAAGGAGGGAATTATAAAAGCTTGCCAGGGTATTGACAGGCGCCCAGAATCTTCCTATATATCCGGTAAAGGCAATTAAAACACCAACGGTGATTCCCTTGACGTCTCCCGTAATCCAGCTTACACCCAGTATATAAACAGCAGCGGTAGTAAGGGTGGAGATATTATCAATAGCAGGCCATAAAAGGAAATTATATTTTACGGCTTTCATCCAGGCGTCACTGTATTTGCCGCTTAAACTGTTGAATATCTTAATATTTTCCTCTTCCCGGACAAAGCTCTGGGTAACCCGGATACCGTTGATGCTTTCTGCAATATAGGCATTTAGGTTGGAGGACTTGTTACTGGATATCTGCCAGGCAATACGCTGCTTTGTCTTAATAAAGAAGATAACAGCCATTAATATCGGAAGACCCAATAAGCAAAGGAGGGTCAGACGGATGTTTATGGACAGCATGAATATGACAATAAAAATCAAGCTGAATAAATCCGTAATGGTATTAATGATACCATTTGAGAGCAGGTCACTGAGGCTGTTTACATAGTTTACGACTCTTACCTGAATCTTTCCGTGGGGACGGTCATCATAGTAGGAGAAGGGAAGCTCCTGCAAATGGTTGAAGATATCGCTTCGAATCTGGTGTATGATGCTCTGGCCAAGGTTTGTAGTAATGTGGATTTTTAAGCGCAGGATTACTACAATGATCAAGTTTAAAAGCATCAGGATTAAGCTGATGGTAACAACGCCCCGGATATTCTTATCCGGTATGTAATCATCCATGATTTTCATCAGGATTCTGGGGGTAAACATACCGAGGGCACTGGAAATAATCATCAATAATACGGTAAAGTACATTTCCTTCCGGTGAGGCTTAATATAGGAGTACAAGCGCTTTAGCTGTTCAAAATTAAATTCGCTCTGGAGGGTTTCGTCAATATCATATTTATTACGGGCCATTAGCAAACCACCTCCTTTAGGTTTCCGTTAACATAACGGTCAAATTCACCGTATTGATGGTTGAATACGGTATAATAATACCCTTTCTTATCTATCAGGGATTCATGGTTACCGGATTCGATTATCCTGCCGTTATCCAGTACCAGTATCAAATCGGCATCCTTTATGGAAGAGATGCGGTGGGCTATGATAAATACCGTTTTATCAGAGAGGGAGCTGAGCTGTTCCTGTATCTGGGTCTCTGTTTCCATATCCACTGCGGAGGTGGTGTCATCCAGAACAACAATGGAAGGATTCTTAAGGAGGGCTCTGGCCAGGGAAATACGCTGCTTTTGACCGCCTGAGAGTCCCATGCCCCGTTCCCCTACAATGGTGTCATAGCCTTCCGGCATGGCAGTGATGAAGTCGTGGGCATTGGCTACCTTTGCAGCCTCCATTACGGCCTCCAGACTGCAGTTTGGATTTCCGTAAGCGATGTTACCCTCGATGGTATCGGAGAACAGGAAGACATCCTGCATTGCCATACCGATATTGCTTCTGAGCCGATATAAATCCATATCCTTTAGATTTACGCCATCAATTGTAATTTCCCCTTCCGTCACATCGTAAAAACGGCATAACAGATTCATAAGGGTCGACTTGCCGGAGCCGGTAGCACCGATAATGCCCACTGTCTGACCGGGCTTTACCTTAAAGTTAATATCCTTTAAGATAACATCGTCATCTGCCCGGTAATTAACATGCTTAAATTCCAGATTGCCTTGGAAGCGCTGAGTTTTCACACCGTTGTCAGGTGTCTTGATGCCGGGCTCCTCCTTGATGGTCGCATATATCTTTTCCGCGGAGGTTACAAAACGCTGATAGTCATTTGCCAGCCATCCGGCCATTCTTAAAGGGTTATTCAGCATCCAGAGGTAGCCGCTTACCGTAACCATCTTTCCAAGGGTAATATAGCTCTTGATAACCATGATGCCGCCTGCCAGGTACAGGATGACCGTCAGGAAATTGGCAAGAAATTCAAAGATGGGTACGTACTTTTTCCATATGGCAGCAGCAGATAGCTCCGCATCCCGGTAAGCATCATTTTCACGGTTAAATTTCTGTATTTCATAATCCTCTTTGGCAAAGGCTTTAACCACACGGTTTCCGCTGACGTTCTCCTGTACGAAAGTATTTAAGCTGGAGAAGCGCTGCCTGATATTATGAAAGGCAGATTTCACGGAGGTTAACTGCTTGCGGGTCAGCAGCACGGTAATAGGAACAACAGCAATCATACAAAGGGCAAGGCGGAAATCCACCGTAAAAATCATGACCAGAGCTATAATGAACAATAAAGAGTTCTCATAGACGGAATAGATTACATAGGCCACAAAATGCCTGATAGCATCCATGTCACCTGTCTGCCTTGACATCAGATCACCGGTCCGGTTCTTGTTATAAAAGTTAAAATCCTCTTGCAGAAAACGACGGTATACATAGTCACGCATACTATAGAGCATATTCTGGGAGGTGGACTCGAATATTACAAGAAAGCGGTACTTAATAAGGGACCTGACGATGGTAGTACCTATTAAGAGAAGTATAAGCTTTGGTAGAATGCCGGTTTGCCCGCCTTTTATGACATCATCAACTAAAATGCCGGATATGTAAGGATTGACGATGGTTAAAAGACAGGAGATAGTTACTAAAAATAAAGCTGTTATTAGCCGAAAACGGTATTTTTTCAGAAATGAAAAAACCCATTGCAATGCTGTCATAGTATTTAGCCTCCACTCTTATGCCGGCTTACATTTATTCTTTCTGTTAAAAACTGTAAGTACGGCATTTGTATTTTAAGATTCTGTTCCATTATAGTATTCACATTTGAAATTGAAATGTCATTTGTTATTAAAATCATGTCACATATTATATAAGCGTTTAAATACGACAAAATATGCAGTATTTTTGACAGGGGAAATTCTGTGAATAAAAAACATGAAAAAATGTTTTTCAATTTAAGAAAAGATGTTATAATGAAGAGGATGCGATAGCATTATAATTTTACGAAACGTAAAGGTCAGTATTATCATAGAGGCTTTAGGAACAGGAAATATACAGAGAAGGAGGGGTTCTATGTGCCAGCACCAGTTTGATATAACCTATTGTGATCTAAATCCGACAATATTGTTTGTCAGCAAACAGAAGATGGTAAAAGAAAGCAGCTATCATGAGCACGATTTTACCGAATTGACATATATATTATCCGGTAAGGCGAAATATCTGGTGGAAGGGATCGTATATGATGTGGAAGCAGGAGACGTCTTAGTGTGCAATCCCGGTGTAAAGCACCAGAACATCGTAGTGAATCCCAAAGAACCCACTGTGGAATTCTTTGCCGGATTTACCGGGTTTCAATTTAAGAACATGCCTCCCAATTCTTTGGTATTTAAGGATGGAGGCCATATCCTTCACACAAAAACGGAAACCAAACAGGATATATCAAAGCATTGCTATGAGATGGTATCTGAAAATGAAAGCTGCAAGGCAGGAAAATATTTTATGCTGAAGGCCCATCTGATTCAGATATTACTCTTTATTATAAGGGATATTACAGATATGTCTATCAGCCAGAAGGGCTGTAACTTCGAATCCTATAATAAAAGCTATGCTGTAAAGAAAATAATTAATTATCTGAATGAAAATTACGATAATAAGATATCCTTGGATCAGATTGCACATAATATGTACCTAAGTCCCGTATATATCTCCAAGATATTTAAGGAAGAGACAGGAGAGTCACCAATCAACTATCTCATTAAGATAAGGCTTGATAAGGCCAGGGATATTCTGCTGTCCTCAGAGGGTGAGAGCATAAAGAGTATAGCCAACAGAGTGGGTTACGAGGATGTGTACCATTTCAGTAAACTGTTTAAGAAATACTATGGAATATCTCCTTTGTACTATAAACGGTATGCCTTGGAAAAGACAAAGGGTGAAGCGGAGGAGTTGAGTTACCCAAATTAAGGGTGTAAAAGGGAGTCTGCCATGAATCTTTATGAAGCAATATTCGTTAGAAAATCTATAAGAAAATACAGTATGGATAAAATAGACCAAAAGGTAATAGATCATATCATGAATTTCGCGGACAGCATACCAATGCTCTTTGATGATATCAAGGTGAAGCTTGAGCTGGTGCAGCTAGCGGACCTGAAGCATTTTCAACCGGGAATTCTGACCGTAAAGGCACCTTATTATCTAGTTCTGTATTCCACAAAGGAATCCGGTTACCTGTTAAATGCCGGTCACTTAATGGAACAGATAGCACTTTACATTACGGCAAGAGGCCTTGGAACCTGTTATATCGGAAACCTGAACCTCAAGAATAAGGTATTGGAGGAAGAAGAGTATGAACAGGTAATCGCTCTTGCTTTCGGAGAAGGAGAGTGCGAAGTATACAGGCAGAGTGACAAGGCGAAGAGGCTGCCTCTTAAGAGTATAGCCGTATTTAAGGAGGAAGCGGATAAGAATGTGCGTTCCATTGTATCCGCTGCCAGGCTTGCTCCCTCCGGCATGAACAGCCAGCCCTGGAGGATGGTCGTATACAATAACCGCATTCATCTGTTCTGCAAGAAGAATATATTTATAAGAAACGTCATGAAGGAAACCGGATTGCTTGATATGGGCATCTGCCTGGCACATATTCTGATAGGGGCAGAAGAGATGTGGCTGGAGGCAAAGCCTTTATATATGAATAATATCAGCAGCCAGAGCTTTAAAAAGAATGATTATATTATTAGTGTAAAGATGTCTTAATTCAATATAATAAATATATTGAACAAAAAATTTATTGAATTGGTATTGACAATTGGCTTGTTCTATAGTATACTACTGTATGTGTTCAGGGCGATAAAATAAAGCAAAAGAACACATACAATAGTATCAAATGCGCGAGTGGCTCAGTGGTGGAGTATCGCCTTGCCAAGGCGAGGGTCGCGGGTTCGAATCCCGTCTCGCGCTTACGAAATCCCTTGATTTTCAAGGGATTTTTTGTTGCGCTGATATGTGCACTAGTTTTTCTTGTTCTTTTTATTGCTACTATTCAGTGCCTTATTCATAATGTCCAACTTCTCTTGTTCCGTATTGAGATTGCAAATGTAACTAAGAGTAGTCCTTTCATCGACCTGTACTAGAATATCCCTTATCTTATCCAAGGGCATTCCTTCCGTACTCAAGCAGCTTGCAGTTGTCCTTCTTGTGCAATGAGGACTTTTGTATGTAATTCCTGCATCTCTGCAATACTTGCTAAGCCAATAGGTTACTGCTCTTGCAGTTAGTCGCTCACCATTTCTTTCAAAGATAAACTTATCATTGGGATTAAGCTCTCTGGCTTTTCTTATGATATCCTTAGCTACGTTTGTAAGAGAGATAAAGTGATACTCCGAATCATTTTCCTTTTTTAAATGCTCCAATACCTGGACACCGGCACTCTTAAAATTCTCGTCATCAAAGACAAGAACTTTTCTTCCATCCTTTGAATTGCTATCTTACCATACTCGATATCAGAGATTTAAGCGCTACACCTTCTCCGATACGGACACCAAGCTGGAACATTAGCTGAATGCATAATGCTTCAATTGTGATTTCTTCTTCAAGATGGATATCTAAAGCATCGAATTTATACTTTTAATTTAATTTCGGCTTCAAGCTTATTCAAAGATTTCTCAGCTTCCTTTAACTTAAAGGCTTCGGCTTCCAAATGCTTCTCGGCTTCACCAAAATCATGCATCTCTCCACGGTTAAACCCATATTCTTTGCCAACCGCATTATACTTATAATTCTGGAATTTACGATAACTGAATTGTCCTTTCCATAGTTCTGTTATAGAGATTCTCTTATAATCCTTCTTTTTATCATGGACTATTGGTATTGCAATCACATGCAAGTTTACTACCGTACTTCGTATCATATTTAATAGCGCAGAAAGCATACACCATTTTCTAAAGAGTAGATAATATTCTATAAAATAGCAGTGTATACAACTTGGCTTGTGATTTATTGATTATTCAAATTTAATTAGTTATAATAAAATAAAAATGTATCTAAAAGTGCTATAATGAACTACACATTATTTTTGATAAAGCCGATAAACTGTATTTATTAGAGAGTTAGAAAAAATATCGAGAGGTAATGAACATGCCTAAAGTAACAGAAAATTACAAAAAAGAAAAAGCAGAAAAAATTGTAAAAGCCACAATTAAGGTACTTAAAATAAAACCTTTATATAATATTACTATGCTAGACATAATTAAAACTGCTGGATTAAGTAAAGGTGGAATATATCTGTATTTTAATGATATTGATGATTTACTTGTTGAAGCTATTAATATGATTGGAAAAGAACAAGATGATATCGAATTTTCATCGGTATTAGATGATGAAAGTATTGAAAGCAGTTTGGTCTCAATCTTTGAAATATTAGGTGACTATATTGATTCTTGCCCCGCCATAATCGGAAAAATCCGCTTTGAGCTAATAATTTATATATCTAATAATCCAGAAAAAGCAGATACAATCATGTCTAAGTTGAAACTGAAGAATATAGGAAGACAGTTTATGGAAAATGTAGCTATACTTATTCAAAAAGGTATTGAGAAAAATGTATTTCGTAAGGAATTAACAATAGATATTGTAATGAATAATATATCAGCGTATATAGATGGAATAACAGATTTGGTTGTAAATTCTAGGGCGTATGGTGGAGCACCTCTAAAACATCCTACAAGGGATTATTTTCAACAGTTTGTAGAAAGTCAAATATTACTTTTGAAAAATAAATGAGAGTATGGTCATTATATTATTGACTTTAGTCGTTCTCTAGTATACTATAAATGAGATGTGTCTCATTTATAGTAAAAGGAGAAATATATGTCCAGTAAATTAACTAAATATTTAGTAAGTACCTTTTTATGTTCTTGGATTATGTGGGGTCTAGTAGCACTTGGAGGAAGATTAGGAATAACATGTTTGTCATTTGGTAACCCAATAGGAATGATACTCTATATATTTGGTGGTATATCCCCTGCAATCTGTGAAATTGTAATACAAAAGAGAGGGTGTAACAAGCAAGAATTTAAAAATTTTCTAAAGAGTATAGTAAATCCGAAATATTCGATATGGCTGTATCTTTATGCAATTGGAGGCGCAATTTTAATCCAAGGTATTCCAGTGTTAACTGGATACTCAATAATTAAGCAACCTTTTTATATGGGATTTATTTTGATTGTACCAATGGTTATTGGTGGAGGTTTAGAGGAAATTGGATGGAGAGGGCTGTTACAGCCCGAACTCGAGAAAAAATTGTCACATTTTGCAGCAACATTAGTTGTTGGTATAATATGGTCATTATGGCATATACCATTATGGTTTATTAATGGTACTAATCAGCAAAATCTAAATTACTTATGGTTTTGTATAAATGCTCTCACATTATCTTTTTTTATCGGTTCTGTTCGTTATATATCAGGAAGTATTCTATTATCGATACTCTCTCATGCTACTATCAATGCATTTTGGGAAGTTATGCCTGCTACAAATAAAATTTTGCCATCACTTGTTATATTAGGTTTTATAGCCGTGTTGAGTCTTGTCATTGATTATGCTGTAATTAATCGGACAACTATACTTAGTGAATAGAAAAGTTTTGAGCATAATCTGAGATTCATTATTCATTAGCTACATAAAAATATGTGCACTATTATGTGCACATAAATCAGAAGTGGATGGAACCCCTTTCTTTTCAGTATTTTTAAGATAGGATTATGGTTCGAATCCCGTTTCGCTCTTAATTGAAAATGGTCGCTAATCCTTATAAAACAAAGGTTAGCGATTTTTTTGTTGCTTGAAAAACATGTGTGCAACATCCTTTTACCTATTCGAACCGCTATAATGCTTTGTCCATATAGGCTCGATTCTTTTCGATTTCATTATAATTGTAGATATAGCGTTTCGTTGTATCTGTATCTTCATGACCCATATACACACTGATTTCCTCTAAAGGTATGCCCTCTGCATACAACTTATAGCCTTTGCGGATATATACTCCGTTTTATTATTTGGGTATTTGGGGGGTTGTTCGAATTCAGGAATTACCATAATATTGAAAATGATATCTTGATATTGAGTAAAATGTATGATATTATATCCGTTGAGAAAATACATTTGTATTCTATACAAAGACATATATGAAGCTGATTTATCATTGTGTTATTAAAATTTACTTGTGAAAGGATTAGATTAAAGAATGAAAGTATGCAAATTCGGCGGGACATCCCTAGCGGATGCGAATCAAATTAGAAAAGTATGCAATATTATAGTCTCTGATAGTGAGCGACGTCTTGTAGTTGTTTCAGCTCCGGGGAAACGTTTTGACAGTGATATAAAAGTAACCGATATGTTGATTAAATGTGCTAAACTGGCTATCGCCGAAAATAATTATAATTCGAATCTTGATGAAGTTATTAGCCGTTATGCTCAAATTGCTGATGATTTAGGCGTACCAGACATTATGAACGAAATTTCAGCCGACTTTACAAAACGCCTTATTAAGGATACCGATAATGTTAAGTTTATGGACCGAGTTATATCCGCTGGTGAAGATAATTGTGCTAAGCTGGTTACAGCTTACCTTAAAAGCATAGGCTATGATTCCAATTATATTCATCCAGGGCAAGCAGGTATGCTGCTTTCGGCTGATTTTAGCAACACGGTTGTTCTCGACCAAAGTTATGAAAAGCTTGCCAAACTAAAAAACATCAAGGGTATCGGAGTTTTCCCAGGCTTCTTTGGATATTCTCTAAAAGGTGATATAGTTACATTCCCAAGAGGAGGTTCTGATATTACAGGCGCGATTTTGGCAGCTTCTGTTAAGGCTGAGGTTTATGAGAATTTTACCGATGTTGATTATGTATATTCAGTTAATCCGAAAATAATAAAAAATCCTAAGCCTATTACCGAAATTACTTATCGAGAAATGCGTGAGTTAAGCTATGCTGGATTTAACGTTTATCAAGAAGATGCCCTCTTACCGGTTTATAAAGCTGGTGTTCCAGTAAATATTAAGAATGTAAACAATCCGACCTGTCCAGGTACTATGATTGTTAAAAATAGAGTTCATACCAATTCTCCGGTTATTGGTGTAGCGAGCGACGATAAATTCTGTTGCATTGCAATAAATAAATACTTAATGAACCGAGAAGTGGGCTTTGGTAGGCGTGTTCTTGGTATTATAGAGGATGAGGGCTTGAACTTTGAACATATGCCTACGGGAATTGACGATATTTCAGTAATTCTTCGGGAAAGTCAGTTGAGTGATGATGCCAAAGACCGTTTGATAGAACATATTACGACCGAGCTTAGAGCTGACAGCATCAATGTTGAAAAGAACCTCTGTCTTATTATGGTTGTTGGTGAGGGCATGTCACATAATGTAGGAATTGCTGCCAGAGCGACAAAAGCTCTGGCATCGGTTAAGGTTAATATTCAGATGTTTACACAGGGTTCAAGTGAGGTCAGTATGGTTTTCGCAACATCTAAGGCGGATTGCGAAAAGGCATTAAAGGCTTTGTATGAGGAATTTTTTGAAGTAAGATTAGGAAATGACTAAAGTTTATACGAAGGTAATAATAAGTATTAACAAAGCTAAATTTGCTGCATAAAAATATATGCACATCATGTGGCATAAATTAAAAGTTGATGGAACCCCTTTCTTTTTCAGTGTTTTCAAGATGGGATTATGGTTCGAATCCCGTCTCGCATTAAACATATTTTCATGCATAAATTCATCATTAATTATAGAAAACCCTCGGTTCACCAGGGACCAAGGGTTTTCAAAGTTGTATGTAGTAAGACCTATCATAAGCCATCGTTCAGATAGCATTAGAGATTACTTAAGGAGTGATAAGACTCCCTGATTAGATTGATTAGCCTGTGCCAGCATAGATTGTGCAGCCTGGGATAAGATATTATTCTTTGAGTAAGATACCATTTCTTTTGCCATATCTGTATCACGAATAGCAGATTCTGCAGATGATAAATTCTCACTTGTATTATCCAAATTGGATATTGTGTGCTCTAAACGGTTCTGTGCTGCTCCTAAAACAGCTCTCTGTTTAGAAATATTGTTCAATGCATCACCAATCACGGATGTAGCTGCACTCGCTTTATCAGAAGATGAGATATCCAATGCGAATTCTATATTATCTTTATCGGAGCCATTATTTACATTTGCAACTGTAGTATAGCTTGCAACATTTCCATCACCTGCTTTTACTGTAGTACTAGAACCGTCTCCCGATATACCAAGAGCTAACGCGCGGTTGTCCCCAATCTCGATTGTCATGGACTGACCAGCATTTGCGCCAATTTGCAGTTTTAATTCAAAATTCCCTTTTGTGCTTGAAGTTGTGCTTACTTCCGGTCCCTTTGCAGATGCATTTTTCTGTGTTAGTACGAGCTTACCATCATCACCTACTGATGCTGTATATTTCTCACTTAGTGCTTTATTTGTATTAATAGCATCTGTCAGTTTTTTTATCTGTTCTGCAACTGTTTTTGCTTCTTTGATTGCAGTACCATTATCATAACCAACATGCTCATTCTTTGATGAAACCTTAATCTGTTCACCATCAATTGTGATGCTTGCTCCGTCTGTTAGCAGATTAGCAACATCTACAGAGTAGGATCCCATTGTATCGTTGGCAGATACACTAACACCCTTTGCAGCCAGATTTTTACCAGATGCAGTCTGCTCGGTAAGAGTGACTTTAGAGCCATCAATTGCCATATCGTATTTCTTTAATACGGCATTGCTGTTAAATGCATTCTGGATATTGTTTAACTGAGAAGCAATATCGGTTCCAACATTAAATTCCCCTTTACTGGCATCTGCATTACTTTCAACAGCAGTAAAGGTTTCGCCACCAATCGTTAATGTTTCACCAGCACTCATCTTAGTGGTTAAATTGAATTCATAAACACCCTGCTGTGCTTTTACACCCCCGGTCATCGTTGACCAGGATGTATTAATTGAAGCACCTGTTGTACCTTCTATCCATCCAGCATTACCTGTTACGCTGATTTTACTTACATCGACTCCATCTGTTGCCAGTCCTGAATCTGTCATACTTCTAAGTGCAGTTTGAATTGCATCTGCTGAATTGTTAGAAGCAGTAGTTTTAGCTAATGCAATGGTAATTGTGCCTGTAGTATCTGTTCCGGTAGCTGCTGTGTATGATACAGCAAGATTATCGTCACCTGCCTGTACTAACTTTACTTGCAGATTTTGTCCAAATTCATCCTTGATTGTCAGGGTTTCATCATTTCCATTACCCTTTGTTGTTACGGTTGAATCCAGTTTCAGTTTTCCTTCGCTGCCTGCAGCTTCCTTAATTGTAATTGTACCATCTGCCGCAGATGTTACTGTGGCACCTGTCCCTAGTTTATTTTGTAATTCTGCTGCAATATCTTTAGCCTGAGTCGAAAGATTAATTTTTGCTACATCAGTACCTAAACGGAATGTATTATCATTGTCTGCTGAGGCTGAAGCAGCGCCTGCTTCTGCAGTAAATGTATATCCTGCAATTGTAATGCTGTCGCCTGTCTCAGAGAACGCATCCTCCAGTTTAAAGCTATATACACCTGCTTTACCAGCAGTACCACCGGAAAAGTTTGCCTTTTCACTGCTGGAAGTACCTGATACCAGAGCCTTTAAATCTGAGGTTATGTCAGTGGAGCTGTCTTGGCCTTCCGGCACTTTAACTGTGATAGCAGTAATAGCCCCAGCGGTTCCATTATTGGATGCCTTAGCAGCACTTGCAAGAAGTTCTCCTACCTTGGAGTTTAGATCACTAACTGTGGTAATCGAGTTAAGCGTTTCTTCTGATAAATTAATTGTTAATTTCCCATTTGTAAAATCTGCTGTGTCTTTAGCGCTGGCGCTGCCCTCACCCAATGAACTCAATTCAATACTATAAGCATTACCAGCTGTCCCAGTACCAGCTGCTTCAAACTCTAATCCCAGTAGTTTTGTAGATGCTTTTGCACTGGCTTCCGCTTCTGTCTTAGTTGTGATTGCGGTAGCAGATCCTGTTGTCCCAGCGGAACCAGCAGTCAATATAGCAGTAGATGTTTTTGCCTTTTTACTTTCCGTTTTCTCAAGCAGTTTACTTACATTTCCTTTAGTATCAGTTTTTACGCCTTTCTGCAGAGTTGTGATATCGCTGGATGAAGTTGTTGCTTTAGTAGTGTTGCCTTGTAGCAGCTTCTTCGTATTGAATTCCGTCGTGTTTCCGATACGATTCAACTCATCTGTCAGCTGATTAATTTCAAGCTGAATATTTTCTCGATCTTCATCTTTGTTTGTTTCATTGGCTGCCTGAACGGAAAGCTCACGCATTCTCTGTAAGATATTCTGTGATTCGCTTAATGCACCTTCAGCAGTCTGAACCAGAGAAATACCATCTTGTGCATTTGCAGAAGCCCTATCTAATCCAAGGACCTGTGCTCTCATTTTTTCAGAGATCGCTAATCCTGCTGCATCATCTGCTGCTCGATTGATTCGATATCCACTGGAAAGTTTTTCTGTTGATTTTGATAAGCTTGATGTAACCTTTCCCAACATTCTGTTGGTATTCATTGCCTGCAAATTGTGTTGAATAACCATTTTTTACCTCCGTGTAATATTATTTTACATTTGCATGTTTTTAGTTACTTGTCTTATGCTTTTCTTATATTGACCAGTTCATATAAAACATAAGATCGATGACTGATTGAAATCCTTTCTTGCAGCCATCACACCAAATGGTGTTATATAATAAGCGGTGCTCCTAGGTTCACTGCTGTATTACCTGCTTTTTGTTTTTAGATGCCTTTTCTCTCATAAGTATTCCAATAATTTCTTTTTTCGCTTCTTCTGAAATTCCATTTTCTTTGTTATAAGGACTACCCTTTTTACCACCTGCATTGCTTCTCAAAATATTCAAATTTTTTGGTGCATCAACCAAAAGATGAACATTATTACCTGATCCGCCTGAAAAAATAACACGAATCGCTGGTCCGATATCAATGTATTCCCCAGGACTTAAAGTGAGTTTTAACATAGTAAGAACCTCCCTGTTTTTAACGATTTCTATAAAATTATATAAATAGATACATTTTTTTACCCAGATGAGACACAATAAACAGTGTGTTTCATCTGGGTAGTCATTAAATACAAATATTTCGAAATACGTCATCCCGTTCATCCTGTCCAATTCCGAGATATCTTTTCGTTATTTCAAATGACGAATGATTATAGATACTCATTAAAAGTATTGGTGTAACACCTTTTTTCCATGCCTGATAGCCAAAAGTTTTTCTTAATGAATGTGGACTTATGATTCCTTCTATCTGACAAGCATTAGCTGCTTTTTTTATAATTCTCCACGCTTGGGTTCGTGAAAGAGCCTGATGATTATTTCCCTCCAAAATATAGTTATCTGGTTTTACTGGTGTGCGCTGATCTATTTGTCCCATATACTTTCTTAGAGCATGTAAGATACTATCATTTATGAACACCACAGATTTTTTTTGTGTTTTTTGTTCTGTAATTATTATGTGTTCTCGAAATGCCTGCTTTTCAAAGTCAAATACGTCTCCCCATTGCAAAGACAGAATATCTGAAATTCGCAATGCCGTATTCAGTCCAACAGTCAACAGGGTCTGATTCCTTTGATTCCTTTCCTTACGTGTGTAATAATTCTTAAAACTTTCAAGTTCTTCCTGATTTTTAATTGGTTCTGTTGTATTCATAATCTACCTCCCAAAAAAAATTAATTTAAGTGTTAAGTTTTATCGGTACCCTACCGATATACAAAATGTAAAGAGATGAAACACAATGTTTATTGTGTTTCATCTCTTTTTTTGAATCTGGTGAAATTTTTCTATCAATTTACATTTTAGGTATTATTCATTTAGAATTTATATGACCGCCTAATAGTAGTTTTTTACAACTGTACCAGTATATACCAATAGTTATGAGAATTAAATTATCTATGAACTTTGCCAACAGGTTCACTGAATTGCCGTAGTTGAATTATTGAGCAGATTGGTATTATTGATATAAGGGTAGGTAGGTTTTATATAATGAGAGTTACGTATATCTGTGTTCATTGATTGAAAGATAGTAGAATATTTGAGTACCCACTTGAGTACGTAAAAATCGGATGTGCTGGAAAAACCTTTCTATCAGTATTTTTATGAGGGTATAGACTGAGGTCTATTTGTCGAGCAAAGCACTGATTATCTAGACTCTACACACCAAAAGTGTTATTCTTTATGAAAAGAACAAAGATTGAATCACCATAGTAACTGTCCATCCGGACGCTTACTTTGTTCAATTAGGACAAATCGAAAATGATGTAAACGAAAGAGCAGTTACTGGTATGTCAAAGCTGTTTTTCGTTTACACCATCATCGATTCTAAAGAATTTATATATTCTCTACAGAAACGCACCATTCCCCCTTGACTCTTCCTTTGGGGAAGCCTTTATACTAGACTCATCACAAAAAACCAGAAAAGAGGTCGAAACAAGTGGACAACCTAATCAAAATCAAAGATGTATCAAGCAAGTATAGCATAACAGCTCGTACACTGCGCTATTACGAGGACATGGGGCTGATAAACAGCACCCGAAGTGATGACTACGCATACAGAATGTACGATGAAAACGCGGTCAGGCGGCTTGAGCAAATACTCATTTTACGCAAGCTGAACATTAGCATTAAAGACATTCAGCGTATTTTCAGCACGTCCAGCTCCGAAATAGTTTTGGAAGTGTTGGAAAAGAAAGTGCAAAACATAGACGATGAAGTTGCTCTTCTCCATGAGTTGAAAGATATTGTTCTGGACTTCATACGTGAAATAGAACGAGTAGATTTTGCTGACAATTCCGACATAAAACTGCTGTATGGCAAAGCGAAAGAACTAGAAACACAGTTGATAAGTGTTGACTATATTGGCAAGCCCTCCAATATAAACCGCTTGATTGAAATAACAGAAAAATTAGATAAAAAAATTCCTGATGTAATGGTCGTCAGGATACCGAGCTTCAAAGCGGTAACGTGCGGCGACCAACCGTGGGGGGAAATGTTCAAAGAAGGCGGGTATATGTACCAATTGTGGCAGTATTGCCATTTGTATAAGAGTGTGATTTTCGATTGTTTTGATTTTTTACTGACTAAAAATGACAAAGCTGAATGGATATGTGCCGTTAAAGATGATGTAACCAATGCGGATGTAAGCCCTTTTAAATTAATCGATTTTCCGGGAGGCTTATACGCTATGGCAGTCAGTATTGACGAAGATAACGAGAGCATACAGAAAGTGGAAGATAAAGTTAGCCGATGGATTGAAGGTACAAATTTTGAGCTTGACAATAGCAGCAATGTTATGTTCAATATGCCTTATTTATATGAAGATGGGAGAGATACTGCCTATAGAGACATAGAAAAGGGACTTGGCTATAAACAAATGCAAAGATATTTTCCAATCAAGTTAAAAGATGATTTTAGGTAATATACGCGGAGGCACTTATGCAAGTAGGAGATAAAATAGTATTTGACAAATATGAATGGCGAGTGCTTGACATACAAAATAATGCAGCTTTGGTTATAACTGAAGAAATAATAGAACAACGTTCTTACCATGACGCTTATAAAGATATAACATGGGCTGACTGCTCGTTAAGAACATATCTTAACGGTGAATTCTATGATAAATTCACCGCAGCTGATAAATCAAGAATAAATCCGGTAATAAATAAAAATCTTGACAATCAGTGGTATGGTTCAAAAGGCGGAGCAGATACGAGGGACTATATATTTTTATTAAGCCTTGAGGAAGTGTGCACATATTTTGGTGACAGTCTTTCAAAACTGCAAAATCGAGGAAAAAATCAAAGATACTGGTTTGAAAGAAAAGATGAAAACAACAGTAAGCGGATAGCAAGACTTCATGGTAAAGAATGGGATTGGTGGTGGTGGCTTCGGTCGCCGGGCCGCGTTAATGTTAAAGCCGTTTACATCTTCGGGACTGACGGTAATATAGGGATTCAAGGCAACAATATATTGAAAGGCAACCTTAGCGATGGCAGATGTACAGGAGGTATCCGTCCTGCCTTGTGGCTGAAGCTGTAATAGAATCGGATAATAAGCACAACACCGCCCACGATCAATTAGGAAATTGTTAAAGGTAAAATTTTCTTTATATTAAGAATAAAAAGTTTATAATTGGGAGGTAATTATGAGAAGAATAATAGTTGTTTTCCTTTTAATTATATTATGTTTTTGTTTTACATCGTGTCAGAAAACTTATCAGACCCCTGCGGGGGTAAAAACCTATCAAAAACCAATGGATGTTATATATATATATACCATGAAGCTTTTGGACAACGATATCCAGAATACAAAATAGATTTAAAAAATAAAAAGTTTTGGGAGTTTACATCCGATGGTTATGAGAATTATATTGCTCGTGATTCCTCAGTAGAAAATGAGGGTTTTACTTTCGTTTGCAGCTTAGACGATGATAAAATCGAAACATTTATTCTTGATTCTTCAAGATATGGATTTACCAAATGGAAAAAATCTTATAGGAATAATAAAATTTTAGATGGACATCAGTGGGGAATAACAATAGTTTTCAGATTCCACAAAAAAAGAAATAACAGGTAGCAATAATACCCTAAAACATGGAATGATATGTATGATACTTTCGAAAACTTAACAAGTAAAAAAGTTCTTTTATATAAAGATGAATAATCCTACAGTAATATTTATCCCATGATAAATAACAGAAGCCGCAAACCTCCTATTTATTAGTATTTACGTGTGCGGAGATTTATTCATATCTCGGACTTAATGAAAAATGGTCGCTAATCCTTTAAAATCAAGGATTAGCGATTTTTTGCTGCTTGAAAATGATATTTGCAGGATGCGTACAACATTTTTTTACGTACTCAAATTGCTATAGTGCCTGTTCATATAGGCACGATTCTGCTCGTCATTCTTTCAACGTTTGGCTGCATAAACAATGATATATTTTTCTACCTCTGTTTGACTTCCTATATTAGGAAAAGTATAATGATATAATGGAAATTTGTACCATAGAGTATTTATGTAATCTATGCAAAGGGAGGTAACAGTATGGAAAAACTCTTAATTGTTGATGGACATAACCTGCTTTTTCAGATGTTTTACGGTATGCCGTCGCGAATAGTAAACTTAGATGGTAAAACTATACAAGGCACACTGGGTTTTGTTGGAGCATTAATAAAAATAATCAAAATGACAAACCCAACTCACCTTGTTGTTTTGTTTGATGGTGAACATGAAAATGACAGAGTAGAACTTTTTTCCCAATATAAGGCTAACCGCATAGATTATTCGCAGGTAAAAGAAGAAGATAATCCATTTTCACAACTACAAGATGTGTATGATGCGCTCTCATTCATGAACATAAAATATACAGAGATTGACGAATTGGAAACAGACGATGTAATTGCAAGCTATGTTTATACCTACGAAAAGTCAATTGAAATTGTTATATCTTCATTTGATAGTGACTTTTTTCAGCTCATCAACGAGAAAGTGTATATATTGCGTTATCGCGGGCAAAATACAGTGATTTGCGATTCTCAATTCATAAAGGATAAATATAGTATTATGCCATCCCAATATGCGGATTTCAAATCTTTAACAGGCGATAAATCTGACAATATAAATGGTGCTGAAAAAGTTGGAATTAAAACCGCTTCCGCACTTATAAACCAGTTTGGCAGCTTGAAGAGAATTATTGACAATGCTGAAATAATCGAAAAACAATCAATTCGTGAAAGCATAATCAGAAACAAAGGGAGATTGCAAGCTAACTATAAACTTATAAAACTTGATAATCGAGCTAAGATACCTTTTACGATAAATGAACTTTTATACAATTATAACCTTATTACCACAAATGAAGTATTGAAAGGAATTGGATTGAAATAATATGTATAATTAGCTAATACGAAGCGGACAACTTTCAATTGTGCGTCCAGCCTCTGATTGACTTCCTATATTAGGAAAAGTATAATGATATAAATTGTAATTTATAGTTTGATTTAATTATATATAATTGAAAAAAATGTTATAAAGATCTTTATTGAAAAGAGAAGAAAATGATTAGAGAATTTAAAGCTGAAGATAAAAAACAAATAGTAGATATACTTAAACAAGGAACTATGATTGACATTGATGATATCAATTTTATTACTGATAATAGTAATAAAATAATAGTTTTTGATGATAACGAAGCCGGAATTCTAGGGTTTAGTACCTTTCGAATATGGGGTACGGATAATAATAAAGCAGATATATATGCTTATGTAGTTCCGAGTTCAAGGAAAAAAGGAATTGGAGCTCTGTTATATCATGAAATAATGAAGAACATAGAAGATATTAATCTCGAATTTATAAGCACAAGAATTAAGCTGGACAAAGATGATGCAACATCTTTTTATACAAAATTAGGTTATGAAAAGTGGTATGTAGAGCTTGTTCTACATTATCACGGTTCAGAACAGCCTAAATCCAGTCTAAATTTTGTACAATATGAAGATAAATACTTTGAACAATATGCGGAAGGATTACGAACCAGCTTTTATGAACTTAGAAAGTCAAATGATTTTCAACCTTATTTATGTTGTGAGTTAAACGAAGAAAAAAGAAAAGAATTCCTAGGCAATAAAGAAAATCTTTTCTTACTACTAAATAATGAAAAGCTAATAGCATCAGTAATTATTTATAATAATGGCTCTATAGGTGATATATTTGTACTTCCATCCTATCAAGGTAAGGGGTATGGGAAGAAATCAATGCAATTTGCCATTAATAAGGCTATAGGATATGGGAGTAACTGTATTTCCTTAAGTGCAATAGATTGGAATACCAGGGCATTAAACTTATACCAAAGCCTTGGATTTGATATTGTACAAACCACTCATTACTATAGACTGTTTAGTGCTTAAATTAGCTTATTAGTCATGTTAATTCACAATCTTTCGCAAATGCAAATCAATTTAAAAAGAGGTTAAAAATGAAATATGACGATTATTTTGCGGCAATACCGCACCTTGAAACCGATAGATTGATTTTACGTGCCTTCTATCGTGAGGATATAAACACCTATTTAGAAATTATCCATGACCCACAGGTACAGCAATTTTTAGGCGGTGGAGTGAACCTTTTCAATGAAGAACCACATATATCAAATTGGTTAAACAACATAAATGGTAGACTTCTTAAATCAAAAACAGTGTTTACATGGTGCGTAGAATATAGGAGTGAGAAAAAGGTCATAGGACGAATTGATTTGGGCGGTTTTGTAAAAAAAACAATGGCAGAGATATCCTACTATTTTTCTCCTGAATATGGGGGAATGGGATTAGCTACAGAGGCAGTGAAAGAAGTTACACAGTTTGGATTTGATGATTTAAAATTACATAGAATACAGGCTGCGGTTATGCCGGATAATGTCCCCTCGTTAAAGGTATTGAAAAAGGCAGGCTTTGTTGAAGAAGGAATATTGAAGAAATATCTGTTTGGCAAGGAATTTCATGACACGGTTATGTTAGCAGCCATTCGTGAAGAAAACTTAAATAAATGAAGCATTATATGTTATAAATTTAACTTCAGATTAATAAATAAAATAAAAGAAAGAGGTTTGATGTATTTTAGAAAACAGAGCAAAAAACCAAATAATTACTAAAAAGTCTAAAGGTATAGTAATGTTATTGATTATATCGCTGTTACTAATGCTAACAGCATGTTCAGTAAATAATAAGAAATCCATCGCTACATCAGATATACCAACGATAACTACAACTGAGATGCCAAAATCTACAGTCTCACTAACAGTGTCTCCCACCGAGATGCCAATTACGACAGGAGAACCAACGCTGACCCCAGATAATGCTACAAATCTGGAAAACATCAAATACGGTTTTGAAAATGACATTGATGCTCCATATAAGCAATATATAAAAAGCCTTAAATATTTAGACAAAAATGACTTGAAATCAGAGGAATATTACATGGATTACAGTGTCAAAATGGTTGAAATAACAAGTAAATCTTTAAATAATTGGGATAAAGAATTAAACAAAATACTTAATACAGATAATATTCAGTCGCAGGTGGCAAATAATTAGTTATAATACTACTTCACTTTTCTGGAGCTTTGAGAACCCATGAGTAAATTCTTAGGTACAAGGCTCCAATTTATACGTATTGTATCGCTCAGGCGCTATCAAAAAATAACAAGGAAAGGAGTAATAAAATGATTAAAATGAAAGCAGTGAATGGAGGATACACTTTAAAATAGCCTCTGTAAATTGAAGGAGGAAAATTAATGGTTGTTTATATTGAAGACAAGAAGCAAAAGGAATCAATTTCAAGTATAATATTAGCAGATTTGCCTGATTGGTTTGGATTACCGGATAGTACAGCCGAGTATATAAAATGTAGTCAAGAACTGCCTTTTTGGGCAGAAATAGAAAATAATACGGCAAAAGGTTTTATTAATTTAAAAGAAACCAGTTCAGATACTGCTGAAATTTATGTTATGGGTGTTTTAAAAACAATGCATAATAATGGTATTGGTAAGAAATTATTTGAAGCTTTTTATTCATATGCTAAAGAGCACAATTATTCATTTATACAGGTAAAAACAGTACAAGAAGGTCATTATGAGGAATATGACAGAACAATTCAATTTTATAAAAAACTAGGTTTTAAAGAACTTGAATGTTTCCCTGCATTATGGGATGAATGGAATCCCTGTCAAATTTTTATTATGGCAATTAAATAAATCGTAGTGGCATATATGTGACATTACATGGATGCCACATTGCCCAAGCGTGACAAGTCTCAGGAACTTAATTTGCGCTAAAAGACAGCCCGGAGGGGGATGAGAAAATTCATCCTGTATTCGGGCTTTTTTCTTTATTTAGGTATTCCACTCCCTGTTTATCATCCTATTCTATCGTGCAATGGTTGGTGTGGCGCTAACTGAACTGCTGGCCGGGATAAATTTTTGAGTAAGTACCCGCTTCTTTATAAAATCCTTAAAAATGGCTGTTATCATAGAAGTACAAGTCAAAAGGAAGTACAACCCTATGGAACGGACACTGTACAAACCGGCTGCTAAATGTGAAATGGAGGAAGTTATGATGTGTGAGTACATAATAGAAACCAATAATGTTTCTAAAAAATTTAAAAAGACATATGCAATAAAAGATTTATCTATGGCTGTAAAAAAAAATTCTGTCTACGGTTTATTAGGACCTAATGGTGCTGGCAAATCAACATTATTAAAGATGATTACTGGAATTATCCGACCGACTTCAGGTGAAATATTATTCAACAATCACCCTTGGACTCGAAAAGATTTATTGGACATTGGTTCATTAATCGAATCACCTCCACTATATGAGAATCTAACGGCATTTGAAAATTTAAAAGTGCGAGGGACTCTTATGGGGATTTCAACAAATAAATGTTATGAAGCTTTACAAATGATGGACTTAATTGATGCTAAAAATAAAAAGACATCCGATTTTTCGTTGGGAATGAAACAGAGATTGGGTATAGCCTTAGCGCTGCTAAATAACCCTGATTTATTAGTCTTAGATGAACCTACAAACGGGTTAGATCCTTTTGGTATTGATGAATTAAGGAAAATGATTCGGAGATTTGCGGAGTCTGGAATTTCTGTCATTATATCAAGCCATATTTTAAGCGAAGTACAACAAGTTGCCGATGACATAGGGATCATATACAATGGATCGCTCCTGTATCAAGATAAAATTGATGCAAATGAAAACCTGGAACAATTGTTTATGGATATCATCAGAAAGGAGCGTGCATCCTGATGCTACGAACATATTTAAAAGCAGAAAACTTGAAATTTAAGCGCTCCCTATTTAGAAAACTCATTCTATTTATTCCAGCGGCCTTAATTTTAATATCTATGGTATTTATATTTATTGGTATTGGTTTAGGCGGTTTTTCAAGCTCTATCGTATGCAATTGGTGTATGCCTATTGCGTCTTTGTCCATTGCGATTTTATGTCATTTAGTAAATAATAAGGATCAAAAACACAAATACCGAACTCTTTATAGCTTGCCCATCGACTTGAAGAAGACATTTATTTCTAAAACAATTTTGATAGCGCTTAATCTTTTGATAATATCATTATTGCTATCGTTTATCACTGTTATCTCTGAAGGCATATCGTCAGGTGTTTCAATCGCAACTAGTCATACCGGGTATTATATTTTAGGATACTGCTTATTGTGGTTCTCATTATTATGGCAGATTCCTTTCTGTTTATTTTTGGATCAAAAAGTCGGATTTGTTGGTTCTGTCATAATAAATTTGTTTGCCAGTGCGTTCGGCGGGTTATTTTTTTCCTTGACGCCTTTGTTTTGGTTCTTCCCATATAGCTGGCCTGCGAGGTTTATGGTTACATTATTTGGAGTTTTGCCAAACGGATTATTGGTTGAAGCAGATTCAAGACACATTTTGAATTTAGGAGAAAGTTCGTTGCTGGTATTGGTATCCTTGCTTGCTATGTTAGTTCTTTTAGTCTTGTTTTCCCGCTGGTATGGAAGGCAGGTGTATCGCAAATGACTATTATGAGGGAGTTTTTTTCTAACTTTACCAAAATCAAACGAACTCCAATTATTTTATTGCATTTGTTACTGCCTATAGTGGTTACAACCTTATTTTTAGTTTATTACGCTTTTGCCGGATACCATATTATTCCTGATGTGAGGTTGTTTTTCGTTATATTGCAAATATGTTATCCGATTTTTGTTAGTATAGTTGTGCCAATTTTAATTAATTTAGATAGGAACATAAACAATATTCAAAATGCTCTGGGTTTAGTGGAGTCTCGAAGAAGCGTATATCTGGGGAAATTGCTCTTTCTGCTGTTTCTTTCAGCCACAAGTATGATAATATATGAACTATGTTTCTATGTTGGAGTCAATTTGTTTCTAGATATCAGCATAACACACTTTGGCTTCTATCTTGTCATATTTTATATATTTTTATTTGGCAGCTTATTTTTATATTTATTACAAGTTACAATTGCTTTTCGGTTTGGTTCAAGTATTTCTGTTTTGTTAGGGATAGCTGGTACAATTTTAGCTGGTTATTTTGAAAATGCGATTGGTGATAAAATCTGGCCGATTATTCCTTGGGAATGGGGTGTTCGGTTTTTGGAAAATTATTTTGGCTTTACAAGTACACCTGCTTTTCCTGGAATTATTTCTCTAATTATTATTACTTCGATTGTTCTGGTTTTGTCACTACTATGGTTTAACAGATGGGAGGGTAAAGTCATACAGGAGTAAAACAAGGAGGAAAATCCGCTGCTCCTGCATAGGCAGTCGCATTTTTCCTTCGGAAAAACAAGGAGGATAGACTATGTCGAAACTGTTAGTGGTCGATGATGACCTTGATATGCTGGACTTGGTGCGCGCCGCTCTGAAAAAGGACGGTCACCAGGTAGATATCGAAGCGGATGCTGCTGCTGTGCAGCCAGCCCGGTGTCAGCTGTACGATCTTCTGCTGCTCGATGTGATGATGCCTGGCGAGGATGGCTTTTCCCTTTGCGGCCGTATCCGTGCCGAGGTGGATTGCCCCATCCTGTTCTTAACCGCCAAGGCGGAAGATGCGGCCCTTGTACAGGGCTTTGGCCTGGGTGCCGATGATTACATTAAAAAGCCATTCAGTATTGCGGAGCTGCGCGCACGGGTAAACGCCCATCTGCGGCGGGAGGTGCGCCAGCCGGCCTCCACCCTGAGCCGAGGCGGTGTGCGCTTTGATATGCAGGCAAAAGTGGCCATGGCGGACGAACACACACTGCCCTTTACCAAGGGTGAATACGCCATCTGTGAGCACCTTGCCCTGCACGCCGGACGGGTTTTTACCAAAGAACAATTATACGAAGCAGTTTTCGGCTTTGACGCCGAGGGCGATTCGTCGGCCGTTGCGGAGCACATCAAAAATATCCGCGCCAAGCTGAAAGCCGACGGTCTCAGCCCCATAGAAACCGTTTGGGGGGTGGGCTACAAATGGCCAAAAGACAACGTTCTGTAAGCCTTTCCTTTGTGCTTTTGCGCTTTGCCATCGTTATGCTTGGCTGTATGCTGTTATGCTGCCTGACATGGTATGTCGTCATGGTGCGGCTTCAAAAGACCGGCGTTACTTACCAGGGAGCTGTCTCCAACCAACAGGTGGAGAAAATGCTGGACGGAGGGCCAAAAACCTTTGTTTCTCCTGGTGACGATTTTCTGGCCGAGTACGCTTTGTTTGGCCGTAACGGCGAAGTGCTGGAAAGCAATGTAGAGGGAAAGAAGCTGGAAGGCCTGGCTGGTTTTTTACAGGGGGACGTCTCCAGCATACATGTTTCGCGATACACCTACATGGATGGAAGCACCGTAATCTTTCGCTGGTATTACAGGGCTGAGTTTGTCAACCCTGTGCTGCGCGACATACTGCCCCCCGCTGAATACCTGGGGCTGGCCGCACTTGGTGTGGCGCTGGTGCTTTGTCTGCTGCTTAACACCCTGTGGCTCCGTCGGCACCTCGCCGCCAAGCTGAAGCTGTTCAGCGAGGTGAGCGAGAAGGTAGGCGCACAGGAGCTGGATTTCCCAATTCCCTACGCGGGCATACGGGAGTACGACCAGGCACTCGGTGCTATGGAGCATATGCGGGAGGCATTGTACAGCTCCCTGTCCTCCCAATGGGCGGCACAGCAGGAACGCGAGGCGGAAATAGCAGCACTTGCCCATGATTTAAAAACCCCGCTCACTCTGGTGGGAGGCAATGCCGAACTTCTGCTGGATGAAGAACTGCCTGAAAGCAGCCGCAAAATGCTGGAAACAATTGCGGCAAGCAACGACCGGGCCAAGCAGTATGTTGCCAGCCTGCTGGAAACCTCCGCCGGTGGGGATGAGGTATTTGAAAACACCAGCCTGCCCGCCATGTTTGACGGGCTTTGCCAGAGCACAATGGCCATTGCAGAAGCCAAGGGGGTTTGCCTGCAAACCCAAAACAGTCTGGAAGGTGCTGCGAGCATTCAGAAAGACCACTTACTTCGTGCCCTCGGTAATGTGGTGCAGAATGCCATCGAGCATACACCGGCGGGTGGAAACGTGTATTTGGTAGGCAGCATGGCAGAGGGAGGCTGGCAGGTTGTTGTGCGCGATGAAGGCTCCGGCTTTAGCAAGGCGGCGTTACACCATGCAACAGAGCGCCTATGGCGTGGTGATGCAGCGCGTGGCGCCAATGGACACAATGGTCTTGGCCTTTGGTTTGCAGCGGAAGTAGCAAAAACCCACGCAGGACAACTAGAACTGCGCAACTGCGATTCGGGTGGGGTGGTTACAATCAAGTTCTGCTAAGCCGTCAGGGATTAATAAGCGATTTTTGTTGTTTGTAAATCCTGTGTGAAGGATGTGTTTCAAAGGCTTACCTGCTGCGAATAATCGACTGGTAAATGTCCTTCGTATTATAAAAAGGAGGATAACAACATGAAAATTGATTATGTAAAAAAAATTGAACAATGTATTTCATATATTGAAGATAATTTGACCCATAAAGTTCATATTGATGATGTTCTTGAAAATACACATTATTCTTATCCTCATTTCCATCGAATATTTATGGATATCGTAGGTGAACCCATGACAACTTACATTCGAAAACGTAAGTTGTCATGTGCTGCTGTAGAACTAATAAATACTAAAAAAACAATTGTTGATATAGCGCTAGATTATAATTTCAGCTCCCAACAGACATTTAATCGAGCATTTACAGGATACTTTGGTATTTCACCACTGAAATACCGGAAAATCGGAATGTTGGATGATTTATATAAGCCTTTTGCTTTTACAGATTGCTTTTTTGAAGATTTGATACCAATTTCAGTATCAATCGAGAGATTACAGCCAATGAAGGTAGCTTCTTACCATTCCTACAATGGCAATATAATAGTAAAGAATAGCAGACAAGAACAAGATACACTGGTTTCAAAGGCGTGGGGAAATCTGGTCAGATGGCAAATGTCTTATCTTTTCCAATGAATGACGATGAATTTGGATATGAAACATGGGCAATGCTTACTAATATTTCTGAAGGTGTAATAACAGAAACGCAAAATAGAAACATAACTATTAAAGATTATGATGGTGGTTTATATGTAACCACGGAGGCTACGTATGGCCCAGATTCAAATCTTGATAAAGTATGGAACTCTCTGCATTACTGGTTAATGCAAAATCAGCAGTATAATTATGGCGAACATCAATGGCTTGAAGAGCATATTACCAAATCCGGAGAGGGAGGATTTCATAGTTTTAAACTATTTCTGCCCATTCAACCAATAAGTAACTAATGCTCACAACGATTTAATTATGTTGTATAGCCTTTTTGTATAACCTTTATTTGAATTAGTTGTAAAGAATCACCAAGAATGATATAATAGGTAACGTTATTGAAATACAAGAATCAATCAGTATTGAGATAAACCAATGATATGATATCAATCTTTTGCTATTGTGTTAACAACGAAAGAAATCAGCCGAAATTTAACGAGGGTTTTATATGTTAAAATATTTGAAACATAATATTGTTCCATTATGCTTGGAAGGTATATTAGTAATTTGTATTATGGCATTTCCTGAGTATCTTTTGCTTGTGAATTTTTTCTTTTATTTAGGATTAGTCACGTATTTTATAATTTGTAAAGACTTTTCAATACAAGAAATGAAAGAAAATATTTGTGCCGGGAAAAAGTTTTGGATAATTGTATTTTTTACAGCAGCAGCTTTGGTTATATCATTTGCTATTACAAGCGTAATCGAAATGTTACTACCAGACATAAATAATGGAATGGGTTTATTAAAAGTACATAATAGGTTTGAATTATTAATTTTTGCAATGTCTACTATTATACTTTCCCCTCTAGCAGAAGAATTATTTTATAGAAAATCATTGATATGTTTTGAATTTAAAAAGCAAATACCTATTTTAATTATTGTTAGCGGGTGCTTATTCGCATTGGAACATTCACTCGCTCCATTGGGTATATTAATTGCACTGATATGGTCTATCCCACTCATGGTATCCTATATAAAGACTAAAAATGTTTATGTGGTTATTATTGCACATTTTATTTGCAATTTTGTTGTGAATGGATTAGATGTTATTTCTCTTTTTAATAAGCTAAACTAATCTTTTTTTATTGTCTCGTATTTACTAAAGCCCTTGATTTTAAGGGCTTTTTTGCTACACTGCTATGTGCTTTTACTTCTTCTTTTTATCTGCCGGTACAAGAATACCCCTATCTTATCCTTGGAAATCCCGCATTATATACTCAGGTTTTAATAATCCTTCTAATGTAGTCAGGCATTTAATTATCAGGACTACCTCTATTTATAATATGCATTTCTGCTACTCGCGATTTGATTTCAACAAAAATAATATAAAGTAAAGATATCCGGGAAGTAATTCAGGTCACATTGATAAATATTTATCAACTGGATCGGAAGTGCTTGACAGCATGGATAAAACTGGTACTATTAATAATTGAAGTTAGCTTAAACTAACCGTTTATGTAATTATTTATTCCGTTTTGAAAACAATCAAAGAACAACAAGGAGTGGATTATGCTAAAAATGTTTACGGGAAAAAGAAAAGGGAAGATAGCTCTGGCTATGGCGTGGATATTGGTTTTTACTTCTTTTGTAATTCCTGCATCAGCGGCCGGCTATTCTTATACGGACGGGAATTATACCGGCAGCGGTACCGGACGCGGCGGAAAACTGTCGGTTACAGTAACGGTTTCCGGCAGTGCAATTTCAGCAATTGAGGTAGGGGACAATCAGGAAACACCCTCTTATCTGGAGAAAGCAAAGGGAGTCATTGATAAAATTATTCTGGCGCAAAGCACGGATGTGGACATGGTTTCAGGAGCCACCATGAGCAGCAGAGCAATTGCAGAAGCAACAGAAGATGCACTGAACCAGTCCTATACCGGGATTTTTAATTCCGGACGCGGCACGGCGGCATCCCCTTACATCATCGCAACAGCGGAGCAATTGAAGGCTTTCCGGGATTCGGTCAATAATGGTGAAACTTACAAGAACCAATACATTGCATTAGGTGGTGACATAAGCCTGAAAGAAAACAGGTGGGTACCAATCAACGGGTTTGCCGGTAATTTTAGCGGAGCAGGCTGGGCCATCAGCGGACTGACCATTGGTTCACCGGAGGCGCCGGAAGAAATCGCGGAAGCCGGGTTGTTTGCAACACTTGCGGATACGGCTGTGATAAAGAATTTAGGACTTACGGAGGTTTCTATCTATGCTTCCAATGCCGCCAATATGGTTTACGCAGGGGGATTGGCGGCTAAGACAAGTTCCGGTACATCCGGGCAG
The DNA here is from genome assembly GCF_900142215.1 of Anaerocolumna jejuensis DSM 15929. Lineage (GTDB taxonomy): Bacteria > Bacillota > Clostridia > Lachnospirales > Lachnospiraceae > Anaerocolumna > Anaerocolumna jejuensis. The sequence continues at coordinate 82,810 of NZ_FRAC01000007.1, forward strand.
GGAACGGTTATTGACCGCTGTTATGTTACGGGTACTGTAATCTCTTCCGTAACAACAGCGGGCAAATTAAGCTATGCCGGAGGTCTGACAGGCTATCTTGGCAGTTATAGCAGTTTGACCAACTGCTTTACCAATATATCAGTTAATTCACAAGCCGGCAGTACTTTATCCGCTTATGCCGGTGGATTAAGCGCCATGGCAGCGGGCAATACGGCTGTCGTAAACTGTTATACGCTAGGTGAAGTAGCAGGTACAAGTGCTAATACCAATATGGGTGCCGTTGCCGGCGGACTGCTTGGCATGTCGGGGGGGAAATCCTATAATTGCTATTCTTTTAGCGGGGTGACCGTTAACAATGTAAAAGACAGTTCCTACCAGACTACGGCATATGCGCCGGTGGGCGTGCTGGCGGGGCAGGTATCGGGCAGCGGACTGATGGACACCATGTACTATGCGGCAGATACGAAGGTAACAATAAACGGAGTATTACAGGCACCGGTTCCGGCGGTAGGCAAAGGCTCCAGTAACGCAGAGCCGGTTAACCTAACCGGAGTTTCTGCAAAGGCAGCTGACTTTAAAAGCCTTGCCGAGGCACTGAATAATGGACTGAAATCGGTGAATGTAACGGTTCCTGGCATTTCCTTTTGTGAATGGGAGGGCTCCGTCTCCGGGGCAGCTTTAAGCAGCAGGATTTATGTTAATCCTGACATCGGAAAAAATATATTTGCAGGGGGAGAGGGTACTGCGGAAAAGCCCTATCTGATTGCGACAGAGGAACAATTGCGTGCTTTTGCCGTATCCCTGAATGAAAGGATTGATTATAAAGGATTATACATACAGCTGGCGAACGATATCGATGTCAGCAGTAAGGACTGGATTCCGGTCGGTGAGGGAGAATATTCCTTTTGCGGGACCTTTGATGGAGCAGGTCATCAAATCAGCGGCTTAAAATACGGCAGTAAGGAAGAACCCAAAAATGCTGACGGCTATGTTTACATCGGACTTTTTGGTGTTATTAGTGAGAAGGGTCTTGTTAAAAATCTTGGGCTAACAGGGGTAGGCCTATATACGACAGGGGAAAGTTCTGTTAATACCGCTTCGATTGCAGGCTATCTGGACCTCGGCGGAATCGACAACTGCTACGCAGTCGGTACTGTCTCCGGAAAGACAACGGTTGCCGGTAACAACTTTGCAGGGGGCCTGGTCGGGAACCAGTACAAAGGTTATATTATAAACAGCTGGTCGGATGTGGAAGTGTGTTCGGAAGCTTCGGGAAAATATGTATCGGAAGCGGGAGGTCTGGTTTCACTTAATAATCGTGGCTTAATCGCCAATTGCTATACGCTGGGCAATGCCTCGGGAGATGCCGTCAGAGCCTCGGAAGGAATGGCCTATGTCAGCAATCTGGTGGCCTGCCAGGCCGGTACCGTGGTTAACTGTTACGTAGCGGGAGGCGTGATTGCGGATTCCTATTCCTACTATTTGGGTGCAATTTCCGGCATGACCACCGGAATAGGAAAGGGCTACCTGTCTTATTATAATAAAGAGGCTGTGCAGAAGATTGACAGTCAGGTGCCGAATCCGTTTGTAGCGGTCGGTACCACAATCAGTACAAACGAGGACGGTATTATTACCAGCGGGTTCAATTACAGGCTGGAAGGGTTCCGTCTGGCAGATATGAAATCCAAAGAGTTTGCGGAAACCCTGAACAATAATTTCAAGACCTTTCCCGTTGACCTTTCCCAGTGGCTGCCGGGGGACAGGACTTTGAAAACCTGGATTTTTGATGAATCAAAAAACCTTGTAGTACCTGCCGGCGGGGACGCATCCATAACTTATGTTCCAGTTACGGTCGAAGACAGTAAACCTGCTTCCTACAAAGCGGGGACATATTATGGCCGGGCTGCTGGCGATCATGATATGCTGGTAAGCGTCACCGTTACAAAGGATAAGATTAATGAAATAAAAATGTTAAACAAGAAAACTAACAGTGGGGTCAATTCTGCCATAATTGATGCGGTTTTAAAGGCTCAGAGCACCGGGATCGATTATGATAAAGGAAATGTTTCCGTAACCAGACTGCTCGAGGCAATTAATACGGCTCTAAAGAAAGCTGCAGCAGGGGATACCGCGGCGTATGGCATGGTGGATCCGGCCATTTTTGCAGGAGGTAACGGTACGGCAGAAAATCCCTATAAAATAGCCAATGCCCGGCAGCTGGCAGCCTTTGCGGCATCCATTAATGAAGATGAAAACTATGAAGGAAAGTATGTTATACTTACGGCCGATATATCCCTTGCAGGTGTTAACTGGATTCCTACAGGAGGAGGCAACGGCTCCTATGCTTTTCGCGGTACTTTTGACGGTGGCGGGCATACCGTCAGTAAAATGACCATTGGAAGCGATATCCAGCCTGCGGATTTTGCATTTGCCGGTCTTTTTGGATATGTGAACCGGGCTGTTATAAAAAATGTAAAACTGACCCAGGTAAGTATCAATAATCATTATATCGGAGAAGGCCGTTCTTATGGAGGAACCCTTGCGGCTGCCATCGAAACCGGCACCTGTATCGATAACTGCTCTGCCCAGGGAAGTATAAGCAATCAGGGCAAAAACATGAGCTATGTGGGCGGCTTCATAGGCTACACCTCCGGTATCGCATCGGCTGCCTCTTATATCACCAATTGCAGTACCGACGTAGATGTCACAGGCATTTCCGATACCTCATGGGTATATTCCGGCGGTATATCGGGTCTTAATAACCGTACTTATATTGTAAACTGTTACACATTAGGGGATACCACAGGCAACAGCACTAATAACATGAACAAGGCGGCAGTAGGAGGAATAGCTGGTATGCAGGCAGGATATGTAAGAAACTGCTATGCCCTTGGTAATACCGCTACACTGCCTGCTTCTACCGATATAGGCGGCTATGCCGGCAGACACACCGGCATCGCGGAGACTTACTCGGCCTATTATAATGCGGAGGCTTCCCAGTATTCCGGTAATACGCCGCTATCCCCGGCACAGGGAGTTGGTGCCTATACGCCTTCATCCACCACGGGGCTTGTTGTAGCTGAGAAAGTGGAAAGTAAAAGTACAAACAGTATGAAAAGTACGGAATTTGCCTTACTGCTTAACGGGTATCTGACAGACAGCAAGGTTACGGCTGGATTGCCCCAAAACATTTCACTGAAGACCTGGACTTATGATACCGTTTCAGGATATGTGATTTTTTCAGGAGCAGCGGAAAACAATTCCGGCGGTGGAACCACACCGGGTGGGTCCGCTTCGGGAGGTTCCGGGTCAGGTTCCGCCGATAATACAACATCAGGGACGATAACTCTTAGCGGTTTCAGTGGAAATGCTGAGTTAGTAATAGCAAAGGACGGCTCCCAGGGCAGAATAGATGCAGCCATAAACCTTCCTGCAGCGCAGATACTCAGCCAGATTAAGGCAGGCGGTGAAGGAGAGCCCAGGGAACTTACGATTCCTATCAGGTCCGAAGAATTGATAGACTTATTGAAGGAAAAAGAGTATCGGGAACTTGCTATTACAGTGACCTTACCCGACAGTCTGGGGAATAATAAGGCAATAAATATAAATCTGCAATTGGCTAAGGAGCTGCTTAAAACGGCAGGTCTGGAAGGAAAAACAGTAAGAGCCTCCGTTGCAGATGAACACGGACGTGAGTTATACTCCTGGAATTTTAGCAGTGAAAATCTTTCGAAAACAAATAAAATATTTAAGGATGTCAATCTGTCTCTGGAACGGAGAGCAATCGTAAAGAAAAGCAGTACGGTTGAGATTTCGGATGAGGCTCCAAAGGATATTTCAGACGGGTTGGCTGTTCACTTTTTCCATGATGGAATTTTACCTGCTCAGGCAGAGGTGAAAATCTATGTCGGTGATTTAGTGGATACAGGAAATCAGTTAAAAACCGGAAGCCGGATCTATCTCTATCACAGAAATAAGGAAACGGGTAAATTGGATACGCTGCCATACGGTTATGGATATACCGTAGATAAGGACGGCTGCATAACCATAAATCTGGTGCATTGCTCCGATTATGTGATACTGGCGCAGAAAGCCGGCAATAGTCTTATCACATCTTTATTAAATCAGGTGACGGTAACTCCGGGCAAGTTATTATTATATGCGGGAACCACGGATGGGACAACGGATATCAGTGTTAAATTACCGGATACTTTGGAGCTTGTAAAAGACGGGAAAGACCGGACCTTAAGCAGTGCCATCGGTGGAATCACGGTTGCCTTCCGCTCAAGCAATACGGCGGTAGCCTCGGTTAACAGTACAGGAAAGATTATTGCAAAAAAAGCGGGTACTGCAAAAATCACAACGATTGTCACACTTTACAGTGGTAAGAGCAAAACGGTAACTACGGACATTACGGTAAAAAAACCGTACATGGTATTTACGAACAGTCCCAAGTCACTAATGACTGGAGACAATGCTGTATATAAAGTAAAAGGCTATGGTGTGGATACCGGAAAGCTGGAATGGAGTACCGCCAAAAAAGGTATTATCGTAATAGATAAGATGACCGGTAAAGCAGTCGCAAAAACGAAAGGTACAGTTTATGTTATTGCCAGAGCCGGAAAGACTTCAATTAAGGTAAAGGTAGTAGTAAGATAATAACTAGAAAGTTATATGAGGCTCAAGTACAGGCAGACTGTACTTGAGCCTTTTCGTGGAATTTAATAATGAAAGCTCGCATTTGTTGATGTGTGACCATTATTGGGTTTTGTTGTCATACACATAAATAAATGTTATACTAAATAGAAAGAGAAGTCTGAGGCAGGTAGGAAGTTTTTGGAGTATGTCAGAATATTGCCCAAAGATATAATGGGAATATATTAATTATTATTTATGGAGGAAATTAAAATGATTATTTTAATAGCTGGCAGCTCACATACTGGAAAGACCGTACTTGCTCAAAAGATATTAAATAAATACGGATTTTCATATTTATCACAAGACCATTTAAAAATGGGATTAATTCGAAGTGGTGTCAGTACAATAACACCAGAAGATGATATAAAGGATATAATTCACGCAATTTGGCCTATAACAAGAGAAATTATTAAAACCTGTATCGAGAACAAACAAAATTTAACGATAGAAGGCTGCTATATTCCCTTTGATTTTTATAAAGATTTTGATGATGAATATTTAAAATACATAAAATATACCTGCCTGATATTCAGTGAGAAATATATACACAAGCATTATGATGATATTATAAAACATGCAAGAGCTATCGAATTCAGAGATAGTGATGATGCAGAATATTGTACACGAGAAATGCTTCTGCGAGAGAATTTATTTAATTTAGAAAAATGCAAAGAGGCAATTTGTGATTATATATTAATTGATGATAAATATGAGGTTGATATAACAATATAAATTTATTTAAGCTTTATTTAAGCTATGAAAACATAATTGTCTGAGTACCCAATTGCGAATTGAAGTTTATTTTTGTGCTAGATTTGATATGAAATATTAATTGATTTTTATTTTAGAAGGGTATTCATGATATTTAAAGGGCTTAAGCTCGGTATGCTTTTACAATTGGCAATTGGTCCTATGTGCTTGATGGTATTTAACACTTCTGCAACTTATGGGCTTTTTATTGGATTAACTCTTGTTCTGGCTATTGCAATTGTTGATTTGATTTACATAGCTTTATCAGGCTTTGGGGTTGCTGCAATTATTAATAAAAATAAAGTTAAGTTCGCAATAAAATTATTTGGCAGTATAGTGTTGGCAATCTTCGGCGCAAACACTAGTTGTATTAATAATCTTGTTTATATCGCCTTGGCGTTATAATAAATAAATAGGAAAGGGTGTTATCATATGAAAATAACTAAAATTAATCCCAATAAATATAGGAGGGCGACTAAACTATAACCCTCCTAAACATAATGGAGGATAATTTTGAATAGACAAATTATATGTAAACCACTTGATCCAAACTATATTGAAGCCGCTGTTGAAATGGCACAGGAAAATTATGATTTGGAGACGCAATCCGTAACAGCTTTAGGGAGATTTGACAATAGAGCATTTTATCAATCTAAAATTAAGAAATTGTTTGAAAATGGAATCGGTCGAATTGCTTTTCAGAATAATGAACCTGTTGGTTTTCTGGCATTTAATCAAATTTTTAATACTGGTAATGGAATAATAGGAGCTACTTCACCTCTTTACGGATATGGAATCAGAAACGAAAACCGTGGTAAAGTTATTGGCCATTTGTTTCAAGCCGCCGCTGCTGAAATCTGTGAAAAATATGCCCGGAGCCTGCGAATAAATGTATATGCTCATGACACGGAGGTACTTAATATGTATATTATGGGTGCTTTTTCTATGGATACTACAGAGGTTGTCAGAAATACAGCAGTCAAAATTCCATCAGCTGATAAGAATGATTTTATTTTTGCTGAATTAGATAAAACGCAAGTATTGGAGTACAGAAAAGATGTAATTGAATTGTATCGTAATTTAATAAACCATCTGCGTGTAAGTCCCATTTTCTATCACTGTAATGGGTTTTTGCCTATAGAAGACAGATATGAAGATTTTTTAAGCGAAGATATGCGTATTTTTGCAGTTTTTCATAACAATCAATTAGTTGGAATGATTGATTCCGAGCCTACGGACATTGAATTTGCCAAAACGGATTCCAAAGCTATCGGAATGGGAGATGTCTTTATCAAATCAAACTATAGAGGATGTGGGTTAGGTGCGGCTTTACTTGCTTTCGCTAATAATGGAATCAGGGAAAGCGGAATAGACAGAGTATTTGTAACCCACGGAACAATTAATCCGACAGCGAGAGGGTTTTGGGATAAATACTTTGTAAATTATGCATATACAATGACAAGACAAATAGACCCTGAAATGCTTGGAATTATCAAAGCAATTTAATGGTATTAATAAAGCTGCATTTATGTCCAATTATTTAGGTCATTTTTATAGATTAAATATCTTTAGTAATATAACAGATAATTACATAAATTTTTTCCTGAATTATAAGGAAAAAGGTATTGCGTATAATATAACGTTTATATTAATTGTATCTGTAAGTTTTATTGCTATAAGGTATGGAAATTTTCTTTATTACAGGTTACTTCATATGAGGAAAAACAAATTAGAATTAGATACATAGAAATGAATTCCATATTTTCTAATTCAAAAATACTATAACAAATCATTGCTAAAGTAATATCAAGGGTTTAACCTGTAGGAGGGTTAAACCCTTTCCTTTTTTCGTGCCTTTCCTTGAAAATGACATCCTTCAGCTTACCAACAGCCTGGCTCTGCATAGCTCTGATGCATTTATGGGAGCTTACCACATTATAGATAGAGCAGACAGAGGGGAGAATATATAAACATTAGAATGAATCAATCTGTAAGTATAGTATGCTTGCTAGGGTTATATGGTATATGATATTATTTATATTGTTATTAATTTACTTATTTACGTAGGAGGATTTATGGATCAATTACCTGAAGGTTACCGCGAGATAAAAAAAGTTAATTTACAGAAAGACAAAAAAGCAGCATTGATAATAAATATTATTGTTTTAATCATAATGATTCCTTTATTAATACTCGGCATACTTATTAAACCTATTATTGCAGAATTAGATGAGCTTTTCCTATCATTATTAAGTATACTTGCCCTGCTGGTAGTTTACGTGATACTTCATGAAGCTGTACATGGTATTGTAATATTCAAATACACTAACAAAAAACCTAAATTTGGCTATAAAGGGTTGTATGCCTTTACAGGTAGTGATTCCTATTTTAATAAGAAGCAATATATAATTATTGCATTAGCTCCGGTAATATTTTGGGGAATAGTACTGCTAATATTAAACCTTATCCTGCCATTTTATACATTTTGGATTGTATATTTCATACAAGTCAGTAACCTATCAGGAGCGGCAGGAGATATATACATAACACAGGTAATTAAGAAAATGCCTTCAGATGTTTTGATTAAGGATACGGGTGTTGAAATGACAATTTACTCTAAACAATAGCCAATTTTGCCGGTTGATTTGTTAAAACAGTATTGGTTAGCAGGAGCGGAACCTCTTTGCCGGGAGATTATGATTCAAAAGAAACGAATTACATTGATATCATTATAGAAGAACAGGATATAGCAATGAATGAAAATTTAAAAGCTTTTTTGCATGAATTTGAATTATTCTTAGGTTTTAGATTAAAAAATGCGTTGTAATTTTAATCTTTCTATTGAAGCAGTATTACAAGTAAGCTTGTGATATGCACGGGTTTTAGAATGAAAGAGGAAATATAAAGCATGTGGGTATTATCAACTCCTTTGCCGCTAAAATGGAGTCGTAATGCCAGCAATGCAGCTGAAAGCCTAATTTGTCGAGGTGATTGCTTATGAACAGAGTAGAAATTAAGAAATGCTCCACACCATATAATTATGATGAAAGCTATATAGCTATCGATGGAAAATCGATTGTTATGTATCTGGAAGAGTGGATAAGAGCTGGAAAGTGCAAGCAGTTAGAAAGTTTTAATACTATGCTGGGCATGTATCCTGCATGGGGAAGAGAACTTGAGTGGGAGGCAGAGAGGACTTTTATTTCTGAATTACTTGATTCCAGTACTGCACTTAATGTACCTATTCTTGTATGCGAGGATGATATGGATTTGAGCTGTATCGTAATACTGGCGGATATACGTAAAGAAAATAACTGTGTGTATTGGGATAGAATAGGGTTACTTAATCATGAAAAGGAAGATTTCACTGCAGAAAAGAAATCAGGAATATTATTAACTGATTCCTATACCCTGGAAGATTGGAATAAATACGGCAGCAGTATTGCAATGGCAGAAGTAGATAGTGAAGAATGGAGCAGGTGGATATCTGAAAATTGGCATGAGGAATTGCTGCGGCGCAGAAGAAATTATACCATGCCATATATGCAAAATAAGGATAATATTATTTGGATTGAAAATGTTACCTGGTGCTTTAATGAAAAGGAGTATCAAAAATGCGTGGATTGGTATAGAAAATAATTCTTTATTGATTATTCAATTGAAAGAGGGGATGGGAAATGGAGAAAATGATAAACTTTGATTTTAAAGATATTGACTTTAAAGGAGGAATAATCAGATATGATAGCTATTATTTGTCTTTAGAAGAGGACATGTTAGCGGTGGATTATCCCCATGGATTTTTTATAGATGCAGGTTGGTATCAAGATTTATTTAAGATTTATGTAATCCGTGATTGTGCCTGGGATGTACCAGAAAATGTATATGAAGCACATAATGATAAAGAATTTTATGAAAAACTTTTAGAAGCAATTAAATTCACCTGTGAAGAATATCCTAAATATAAATCGAATATGTGTATCTAAATCTTGCAGAATAATGCCATATTATTGGTTTGCTCTATATCTTCTTTGGATAAGCTAAATCAAGATATCTGTAGTTAGCACCTAATTAGTTACGCTGACCGCACGTATCTTACTTTCTTTATGCAACTGCTCCATCACCCTCCAAATCTCTTCATATTTTAAATTATTTAATGGGAAAGAAAGACGAGACGAATAATTTTAGAACCTTTTATATTGCTACGGAGTGCGATATATAAAGCATTTCATGCCCTTTATTTATTTAGCATCTTGTAATATGCAATGGTACAAGAATATTTTTTGTATTGACAAACTTATACTAATAAAACTATTATAGTATAAGTAGAAACAATTTTTATATCGTAAAGTATTAAAAGTAACTATTTAGTTTTCATAGTGCTGTCTGGGCTATTAACAATGGCAAAAATGATAGTGGATAGAAAAAGGAGGCTTTTATTATGAAAGCAATCATCGCAGCAAATACAGGGGCTGTTCTTATAGAAGTACCAACTCCTGCTCCAAAAGCGAAAGAGGTATTAATTCAGGTAAAAGCAAATTCGCTCAATCGTGCGGATTTGATGATGCTTCAAGGTGCAGATCATGGCGGCTGGGGTGGTGGAGAAGGAAAAATACTGGGATTGGAATGGGCAGGAGATGTTGTTGAAGTGGGAGCAGATGTCAAAGAATATCATGTGGGTGACAGGGTAATGTCCGTCGGACCACAGGCATTTGCCGAATATACCATTGGTAATCCTATCGCAATGAATCTCATTCCGGATGGTATGTCATATGAAGAAGCAGCCTGCCTGCCGGTTGCCTTGCAGACGATGCATGATGCCATCAGTACGTTAGGGGGGCTGACTATAGGGCAGACAATCCTTTTCCAGGGAGCCTCTTCCGCTATGGGGCTCATTGGTATGCAGGCAGCCAAATACCTGGGTGCAGGGAAAGTCATTGGTACATCAAGATCGGCAGAGCGGTGTGCAAAGTTAATGGAGTATGGATGTGATGCCGCAGTGGATACCAGCAATTCAGCCTGGGAGGAGGAAGTACTAAAGGAAACGGATGGGGCAGGAGTCGATTTATTAATTGACTTTTTATCCGGCCCTATTATGAATAAAAATCTGCAGGTAACACGGATTGGCGGCCGTATCGTCAATGTAGGCCGTTCGGCCGGAGAGACAGGAGAGTTCAATTTCGATCTTCATAATATGCGGCGTATAACCTATATCGGTGCATCCTTCCGTACCCGTACTCTGGCAGAGACAGCGGAAGTAATCTTAAGAACAAAGAATGCTTTCGGCCAGGCGTTAAAGGAAGGGAATTTCAAGATGCCCATTGATAAGACCTATCCTATGGAAGAGGCTGCTGAGGCATTTAAACGAATGATTGAAAATAAACATTTTGGAAAGATAGTTTTGAATGTATATAAAAGAGGTGCTGATTTATGAAGTTCAACGATAAGCAAAGTGAAATACGAGTTTTAGAAAAAACAGCAGAACTGCTTTCACGCCGCGGCATCCGGGGCTGGAATATGGACGAACTGGCGGCAGAAGCAGGACTTGCTAAGAATACTTTGTACCGTATCATTGGCTCCAAGGAAAAGCTGATTGAACGTGTCGTTTTGGAATATTGCCATAGAGGGCTTTCACGTATGATAGAGATTATTGACCATGGAGAGGATTATATGCAGACCATGGAAACCATTGCCGCTGAATTTCCGGAGCATATGAATAGGTTATATGCCGATTTTTTGTATGAAGTTTTAATGGAATACCCAAACCTGGAAAAAGCAGTGCGCAGCCATCGGGATGAGTTGACGATGGAGATTACGGAATTTATCAGGCGCGGCATAGAAGAAGGATATCTAAAGAAGGATATTCAGCCGGAATCAGTGTTTGAATACCTGCAGGCGATTATACTGTTTTTTGTAAAATCGGGGCTTAAAGGGAAGGAATTGTCGGAAAAAATCCATGGAGGGTTCAACTGCCTTATTTATGGAATTGTGAGGCATTGAGAAAGAAACTATAGAGAAGACCCCCAAATTTACATCACCGGAAAGGACATGGTTTAATATGAATAAAGTTATTTTAATTGGAGGAAGCGGTTATATTGGGACTCACTTGATGGAAAAATGGATGCAGGCAGATTCTAAAGTGGAGTTTATTAGTATCTCCCGCAATGGAAGACCGGCAAAGCTGCCTGAAAGCCTGAAGGCCAATAAGAAAATACAATGGGTTTCAGCAGATATTTTTAATGTGGATTCCTACATTTCCAGGCTGCCGGAAAATGCCGATGCTGTCGTAGATTTGGTCGGCACCGCTACCGCAAAGGATATGGAAGGATTTGAAAAGCTGAACGTAGAGCCGGTTAAGGTCATGGTTGAGCTCATGGAACGCCTCGCTGTTTCAAAGGGCTGCTATATATCCGGTATGATGGGAATGCCTGGAACTAACAAATTGTTTGTCGATTCCAAACGAAAAGGAGAAAAAACAGCTAAAGAAAGCGGAAAAGAGATTGGTATTGTTAGACCAAGTTTAGTTTATGGCGACCGCCCTGGTGTGGGGGCTATGGTTTTCATGGTGAAAATGATGGGTCTTTTTAAGAAAGAACTCAAGCCCATAAAAGTGGAGCAGCTGGCTGACCAAATCATTCGGCTATGCCAGTAGAAGCGTTTTGTTTAAATTATATAAAGTCAGATAAAGTGCCGTTTACCCACAGTGCCGTCTCTCATAATCAGCCGCTTAACAGGAGGGTGGATTTTAATTTAACAATTTGATTTAACAGTTTTAGAAAAAGGAGGGAGAACGCTCATTGGAACATAATAAGGTTAGAATTAACGTATTTCATACAGGGCAGGTTTATGTAGATCCTTCTGTTCCCAGAGGAGAAAAAAATCCATTCGCCTTTACGGGATTGTTTCGTGATAAATCAAAACGGTTATGGCTGCCGGTGTCTGCTTATCTCATAGAGCATCCCCAAGGACTGGTGTTAGTTGATACAGGGTGGAATACGCTGGTGCGCACAGAAGAGAAGAAACATCTTGGATATGCTTCTATTTCTGACCGGGCGAGATTGCCGGAAGGGGAAGCCGTCACAGAGCAAATGAAAAGGCTGGGATATCATCCGTCAGATTTAGAGTATGTGCTGCTTAGCCATATGGATTTGGATCATACCAGTGGGCTTTCTATGGTAAAAGAAGCAAAGCATATTATGTGCAGTGAAGAAGAATGGAAAGATACCAAAAAGTTTCCGATTCGTTATAAAAATTACTGGAAGGAGACAGAAATAGAAAGATTTATTTATGAGCCTTCACATTACGGTCCGGTAAATCGTTCTTATGATCTGTTTGGTGATGAAAGCATACTCTTAATCAGCACACCCGGACATTCTCATGGGATTTTTACAGTGCAGGTAAGAAATAGCGGAAAATTCGTGCTTCTGATTGGAGATGTTGGGTATATGCGTGCTTCATGGGAAAAACAGATACTTCCCGGAATAGTTGCTGACAAAAAGGCAGAGGTAAAATCCTTGGAATGGGTGAAAAAAATGTCAGAACAGGAAGACTGTGTGGAAATACTGGCTAATCATGACCAGGAAGTAGTTCCTCATGTCATCGAACTTTAGGGAAAGAATATGACCAACCATTGACAAATAAATAGTGGTTATCCGTGTTTAATAAAATTAACAGGAGGAAATTATGAGTATCGCAGGGAATTCAAAAAAAATAGTGATTGCAGGTGCTGTGTTAGCAGCAGCCGGTGTGGGAATGCATGCAATCAGGCAGAAAAAGAAAATAGAATATGATGGAAATGGAAAGACTGTGCTAATTACAGGTGCATCAGGAGGAATTGGAAAAGAATTTGCCAGGATTTTTGCAGAGCATGGTTATAATTTAGTAATTGTTGCCCGCTCACTCGATAAGCTGGAAGAATTGAAGGAGGAATTGGAAGATAACTGCGATGTAAGAGTTGAAGTTATCTCTGCCGATTTGTCTGTGGCTGACGGAGCACAGCTTGTGTACGACAAGGTTCAGGAGATGGGAATAACAATTGATCAGTTAGTCAATAATGCCGGGGCAGGGAAACAAGCCAAGGTCATTGAAGCGGATCCGGATACGTTAAAAGAATTGATCAATCTAAATGTGATGAGCGTTACACTATTGAGCCGCCTCATAGGAGCAGATATGGCTCAAAGAGGAGAAGGGCGGATTTTAAATGTTGCTTCTTTAGGAGCTTTTATACCGGATCCTTATTTTAACGTATATGGACCGACAAAGGCATTTGAATTATTCTTAACAGAAGCCATGTTTGGAGAGATGAAAGATACGGGGGTATCGGTATCTGTCTTATGCCCCGGACCGGTTAAGACCAACTGGGCAGCAAATGCAGGAAAATCCGACAGTAAAATGGCAAAATCCCCTGAAACAATTGCAAAAGCAGGGTTTAGAGGAATGCAGGCGGGAAAGGTAGTTATTGTACCGACAATTCTTTATAAAGCTGAAAGGCTGCTTATGAAAAACCTTCCAATACCATTACAAATAAAGATAATACAAAAGTGGCAGAATAGTCTGATAAGAAAAGAAAGAAGAAAATAGTGACAGGTGGCAGCAAGGAATGAAGGTGCACAGGCACTTATCCAAGTGCGAAGTTTGAGTTATTAAAATGTATACACTTATGATATGCTCCCCTTATGGTAGGACAGTTAAATAATAAAACTGTTTACATAAGGAGGAGCATATTTTTATATCTGAGAATAGAAGTGTATTAGTCAAGATTTTCTGCAAAATCCATATCTGAATTCTAAACCCGGTGAGTGAAATCACCCAAATTCAAACATGTAGATTATTCCAATTATTTTAGATTAATAAAAGAATTGTCCGACAATTTACGCCTGAGGGCTTGTAATTGTTACCAAAATATTGTATAATATTAATATATAGTAATCCACATTCTGTAAAATATTTGTGCATAATTTACAATTGTGCGCCAAGTTTTGTGTTATGTGAGCATTATAAATTTATGGGCGGAGGAGAAAATCATATGGTTTCTATAACAAACGAAAAGATTGACTTAAAGAAGCTGGAAATCGAAGACATTATTGATATTCCCACCTTGCAAAAATTCCTGGATAATTTTGCAGTAGGTATGAATTGTGCAGCAGTATCCGTCAACAGAACAGGTCAGGAAATAACGAAACCCAGCCATTATCGGCCTTTTTGCAGTGATTATATTCATTCCAATGCAATAGGCGACAGCCGATGCGCCGACTGCCACAGTTATTTTGGCGCTGAATCTGTTAAACTGGGGAAACCTTATATCGGAAAGTGCCATGCAGGACTGATTGATTTTTCTGCTCCTATTATTATCCAGGGAGAACTTCTTGGTACGGTACTGGGAGGACAGGTCTTAGACAGAACACCTGATGAATCAGCAATCCGGCAGGTAGCCAGGGAAATTGAACTCTCAGAAGATGAGCTATACAATGCAGCGAAAAGAATCGACATTGTGGATTCCAAAAGCATAGAAGCGGCAGCGGAGGTTTTGTTTATTGTTGTCAATGCTCTTGCCCAGGAGGGATATAGCAGAATAGAAACCGAACTATTGTCAACAAATCTGGCAAATAACTTTGTTGAAATTTCCAAAACCGTGGAGATACTCGCAGAATCCGCTCAGACAATAACCAGTAACCAACAGGATTTGTATAGTGAGATATCCGAGATTCGAACTGTAACGAAAGAAATCGAACAAGTTCTGAATTCGATAAGCAAGGTAGCTGATACGACAAAGCTTATCGGCCTGAATGCCTCAATAGAAGCCGCAAGGCTGGGAAACGACGGACGTGTATTTTCGGTTGTTGCAAGCAAGATTCAAAAATTGTCTGAAAACACCAAAGTTACTACAATGCACATAAATACACTAAATTCAAAGATTAATGAAAAAATCAACAGCACCGAACTCAATTCCCGAAAAACCCTGGAAATTACGGAAGACCAGTCTGCCGCAATGGAAGAACTCTCAGCTACAGCCCAGAATTCGGCGGAGCTTGCCGAGCGCTTAAGGACATTCATTGAATCATAATAAATGATGTGCTAGTGTAACAAGAAATTTTAAAGCTAAACTCCCTTTAGTTTTGTGCTTAATAGTGAAAAATTAGTTACATCAGTAATCCACTTTATCTAAGGAGAAAACAGGAATTAGCTAATAGAAACAGTTTTATATATCAGTATATTCAAAACTGAAAAACAGTTATTGAACTATCAAAAAAGCATTATTTATCTGAAAGTTTGATTTATCAAGTACATAAAAATATTAAATAATATTTGAATAGGGCATTTACAAAATTAAGTTAAAATACCGCGAATAAACTTGATTTTGTGGAAGCCCTATTGTGTTGTATATTATTAAAAATGATTATAATAAATTATGATGCGGATTTTGTGGTAGAATGGTTTTAGCGGCTGCAAGGAATGAAGCAGATAAAAGAATAGGGGGATCAGATATGTTTCAGATGAGGTACTTAGCTGAAAGCGATAAGGAATATTGGTATACACTTGACAAACATTTACCGGAAGCAGAATTTATAAAAAAGGTGACTGATAAAAGAGGATATATTATTCTGGATGATGAAAAACCTATAGGGATATTACGCTATAATATGTTTTGGGATAATACACCTTTCTTAACACTAATTTACATTGATTTCGCTTATCACAAGAAAGGATATGGCAGGAAAGCAATGGAGTTTTGGGAAAATGAAATGTTCATGGTAAAAGCTCTTTAGAATAAGCTGTTACTGGAGGGTTGCAACTATCTTACGGATAATATGGTTTCCTTTGAATTGCGAGCCGGGCACAGAAAATGCCGCTGTCTTTTGTGGTAAAGGCTAGTAAGTGTTAGAAAAGTTAAATTCGAGTTTATATTATAACTGGAATGGAAGGATTGATTTAATGTCACAAGAAGAAATATTAAAGCTAATAGAAAATATATCCCCTCATGCAAAGGATTATGTAATTAATGCATTTGAAAATGTTGAGGTATTATATTCAAATAATAAAGGTGTATTCTTAAAGGTAGATAACGAAACCTGCTGTATTTTTTATACTTCTTTTCTTAATGAAGAAAGTATAGAAGATGTTTTAGAATTAATTAAATTCAAGACCAATGAATACATTTCAAAAATGAATTCAAAAGAACTATGCTTTAATGTATTTGGAGATAATTTTAAAATAATTAATTTAGTAAGAGAATTAGGTTTCAAATCAGATATGGAGGGATACCATCTTGAATATAGGGGGAAAGAATTACAACAATTTGAGAATTGTAATTTAACTAACAAAGGCTTTGATAGCTATATGTTAAAGGACTTGGTTGATTTATTTGACAGTGCATATTATAAATTGAATATAGATAACGGGTGGGAAACAAAAAGTCATTCTCTAAAGGAAGAACAATTTCATCAGGAACTCAATACTTTGGATAAACTTAATCAAGTATATTCATTTTGGATAAATGATGAATTGGTGGGTGCATACATTTTTCAACAGAATTACATAACTGACATTGTTGTTAAACCAATATACCAAAATAAAGGCTATGGCAGTTATATATTAGCACACTGTATTAGAAATATGAGCGTAAATAAATCTATTAACAAAATAAGGCTTCGGGTTGCAAAATCAAATGTTGGAGCCAAAAAATTATATGAAAGAAATGGTTTCGTTGAAATTGCTTGTTTTGCAGAGCATACCTTTATATAATCCAGGTAAGTGTAGCCAGTACACGTCTCTGATTGGTATACACAGAGTACTGGTAAATTTAGTTTAATTATTTTATTCAATATGATATTATGGTATCAGAAATGATATACAGAAATTTCTTTATGATACTATGGATTTGCAGCTTTCCAGAAAACCGTAGTTCCTGTTAGGAGTAAGCTCATATTCTTCATAAATTGAATAAAAAAAGGATATCAGAAATGGCAAGGATTTTAATAATTGAAGATGATAAAAAATTAAATGATGGGATTCGATTGGCATTATTAAATGAAAAATATGAAATTATGCAGAGCCGTACATTGGAGCAGGCCAGAGCAGTAATGAAAGCAGTGACCTTGGACCTTATTGTTTTGGATTTAAATCTCCCGGATGGAAACGGTCTGGATTTTTTAACGAAGCTGCGCCAAGCTTCCTCCATGCCGGTTATAATTCTTACGGCAAATAATCTTGAGACCGATATTGTTACAGGCTTAGAGCTTGGTGCAGATGATTATATAACGAAGCCCTTCAGTCTGATGGTTCTGCGGGCAAGAGTCAGTGTACAGCTCCGAAAATCAGGTGCTGAGGCAGAAGAGCAGATGATAATCGACGAATTTCAATTTGACTTTCATAAAATGCAGTTTTTGGTAAGGGGAGAGGCAGTCGAACTGAGCAAGACAGAGCAGAGGCTGCTTAGAATTTTACTTAATAATAAAGGGGCTACCGTCAGCCGCAGTGCATTAATTGATAAGGTTTGGAACGGTGATACGGAGTATGTTGATGAACATGCTTTAACGGTATCGGTTAAAAGGCTTCGTGATAAATTAGGTGAAAATCCATCCAATCCGAGTTACATAAAGAATGTATATGGTATTGGTTATACATGGGCGGTGAAATAATATGTGGGCCGCGCTGACATTTGCCCTGATGCTGAGTGTGGTTATTGGGGTATTATATTTTGCAAGAAAAAGAGAAAGAGAATTAATCGGGAAGCTTCAGGCAATGATAGACCGTGCCGCTGACGGGACCTTTGATGTTTCAACAATTGATGAATCAACCTTATCTGCATTGGAGAACAGCATGAACCGCTTTCTTAAAGATAGTGACATGTCATTTAAAAATGTATCATTGCAAAAATATCAAATACAGACTCTGTTATCGGATATATCCCACCAGACAGTTACACCCATATCAAATATATTATTATATACCCAGCTCCTGGAAGAAAAGGACAGGGAGAAAATCTATGGGGAAGAGGTCTCAGCAATTGAAGAACAGACAGAAAAATTAAGCTTTCTGATAAATTCCCTTGTAAAGCTCTCCAGGTTAGAGAGTGGAATTATAAAAGTAGAACCTAAGAATAATAAGGTTCAGAAATTGATTGATAACGTAATGAAGCAGGTACAGATTAAGGCTGAAGAGAAAGACATTGTAATTCATACAGAACCTACAGAGGAAACTGCAGTTTTCGATTTGAAATGGATGGCAGAAGCATTATTTAATATTGTGGATAATGCAATTAAATATACCCACCAGTGTGGAAAAGTAAGTATTACGGTAATTCCATACAGTTTCTTTTTAAGAATTGATATCGCCGATAATGGAATTGGCATTGCGGAGAGTGAGTATAGTAAAATTTTTGGACGGTTTTACCGTTCACAGGCCGTCAGTGAACAGGAAGGTGTGGGCATCGGGCTGTATCTTGCAAGAGAAATCGTCTCGACCCAGGGAGGATATATCAAGGTAGCATCAAAAGCGGGCAGGGGTTCTGTATTTTCGGTATTTCTTCCGATGCAGGAAAGTATCAAAACTGTGACACGATAGAAACCGGAGCCCGCCATCAGGCTATCTTGATCCTATGCTGCTTTCATATTGATCAAAAAAGTGAAGCTTATCTTTAGCAGGTGAAGCTGTCATTTGGATATTGTCATTCAGCTCCAGGGTCCGGTCTTTTTCCGGGTCAAAGGCATCCCATTGGGGCAGTCCTTTGCCGTTGGGGTTGCCGGTGGCGGCAAAATTAATCCAATAGCCTGACATGATTTCAGATAGCTTATAATCCGCAGCCTGGTAGGCTATTCCGGTTTTTTCAAGGTTGTCATAGGCATATGGAATTTCCGAACCGTGGAAGGCTCCTAGCTTTTGCAGACTTGAACTGCCGGGCTGCACGCGGTCAAAATAGTATGTATATACGTTGGAATGTGCTGTCTGGCTTTGCAGCCTTGCCCAAGTATGGACATGCCATCCGAACCATTGTATTGTTCCGCTTTTCAGCTCCGATATTTTAGCCTGTGTGTTGTTGGAAGCGGGGAAAACCGTAAGAAAATCCTTTGCTGCACTGCCATAGGTCTGTCCCACTTCTGCTCTGAAGCTGGCTGCACTTGCTATGGAATAATCAGGCAATAAGGAAAAGGGAAAGGGTAAGGCGGTGAATAGGGTGCTTTCGTCAGCATTGTAGCCTATTAAAGCGGGCACATCATTTTCCTTACCTGTGGCATAGATATGATAGACAGTATCTGGCAATACATAACCGTCTACAATTGGCCGCATGGTGTAGTTTTTGGATGCTTTTAATAAGTCTGCTGCCGGCAGTTTTCGTAAATCGGAGATAGAAGCATGCTGGAAGGAAGCTTCATAATCAGCCCCGGTCTGTTCGGCCTTGCCAAGGGTATCCATTGCCTTCCCTTTTATTCCGCGGCTTCCGAAGTTGGCGCCGCTTTCTCCGATTACACGCTGAAACAATCCCTTTGCAAGGGGCGATGCCTGAAGTATATTTACGCTCATGGAACCGGCAGATTCTCCGGCAATCGTTACATTTTCCGGGTCACCTCCAAAGGCTCTGATGTTATTCTTTACCCATTTAAGGGCTGCAATCTGGTCCAGAATTCCATAGTTTCCCGAGGCCTTGTATCCGGATTCCGCAGTTAGTTCAGGGGAAGCCAGGAAGCCAAAAATCCCCATGCGATAATTTATCGTAACAAATACAACACCTCTTTTTGCCATGTTTTCTCCATTATAAATAGCAAGGGAGCCAGAGCCTGTTTTGTAAGAGCCGCCATGAATGTAAACAATGACCGGAAGTTTGGCAGAGGTTTCGGTAGAAGTTGTCCAGATATTTAAGTAGAGGCAGTCCTCGCTTGACTTTTCATTATCTGAAACAACCCCTGTTAATTCATCTGTCCCCAGCTGCAGGGCAAGAAGCTTTGTTATGGCAGCAGGGAAGTGGTTCTGAGGGGCACTATCGGAAAAATGATCTGCCTTATGGATGCCCTTCCATTTCTGCGGTTCCTGGGGTGCTTTCCAGCGTAAATCTCCAACAGGGGGAGCTGCATAGGGAATTCCGGCAAAGACTTTAACGGATTTATCAGAATTATAAACACCGGCTAAAAGGCCATATTGTGTTTCTATTGTATTTGTATTGAGCGGATGCCTGGTGGAAACGGCAGGTCTGTTTTTTAATGCTGGCTCTGTGATGAGGAATGCAGCAGATACCGTTATAAATAATAGGAGCCATAAGGGAATACGAATATACCATTTCTTCTTTAGAATGAATCCTTTATCAAAAAAAATCACGAAAGTAAGGAGAAGGACAATAACAGTGCGAAGTAAGGTAAATACATTGAAAAACAAAAGGGTTAAAGAGAATAATAGTAAGAGGATATATGGTATCCAGAAACGAAGGCCTGACTTGTGAAAGGTTTCGGATACAGTTATTTTTTCTTTCTCATTTGGCATGATGACACTCCTTTTGGTCAATTAATAAAAATAGGTGAGGATTAAAATTAGTACAGCTGTACTAATTTTAACACGGAGTCTGGTTTTGTCAAGACAACTTTTTTAATGCAAGCTGACAATCAGCGCAAAAAGAACAGTTAAATAACGTTATACTATAGCAATTTGTTATGCTATAATCGGTTTGAGGTGAAGGAATTGAGCGAAGGTATAAAATTTAGAATCTTACAAAAAGCAATTGAGCTTTTTAATGAACGTGGATTTGAAAGTGTATCAATGAGAGATATTGCGGAAGAATTGAATATAAGCCCGGGAAATTTGACTTATCATTTCAGGAAAAAAACGGATATCCTGAATGGTATTATCAGTCTACTGATGGAAGAGCACAATAAAATGAATTATAAGCCGGAGATTACACTAACGGAATTTGATTCCATACTTGTACAGGTGGAGGAGCATCAAAAGCGTTATAGCTTTTATTATAAGAATATAATTGAATTGAAAAATAAGTATCCGGAAATTGCCCAGCTTCAAAAGGATTATAAATTAGAATTTATAGCCATAATAACGAAAACCTTCTGTTATCTGGAACAAAACGGATGGGTGAAGCCGGAAAAAAGAGAAAGGCTGTATGAAGATTTATCAGTTGCTATTTTAGCTATTGCAGCATTTGGAAATCAGATTGATCTGAACAGGGACATGAGAGAGGTTATATGGTCGATGATTTACCCGGTATTAACAGAGGAAGGAATCAAGGAATATCAAACGCTAATCAGGAGGCTGGACACAAGCGATTAATTCGCTGGTGCCCGGCTTATTTTAAAATTTTTGAATAAACAGAAAGCAGAGTATGATAAAAAAAGTCGGGTATGTCTTCATCGTTACTGGTATAGTTAAATTGTCTTAAGACACAAGGGAGAGCTTTCCATGAACTATTACGAACTAATACAGAAATCCATAGATTATATTGAAGCCCATTTGGAGGAGCAGATTAGCATTGAGAAATGTGCAATTGAGGCATCCATGTCAATTGCACATTTCTATCGGATGTTCTTTGCCATTACGGGCTTTCAGATCAAAGAATATATCCGGCTGAGAAGAATCAATGAGGCTGCAAAAGAACTGCATAAGCTCAATATGGAAGAAAGTATGGATACTAAAAATCCATTCCGAATCATTGATTTTGCTGTAAAGTATGACTACGGCAGCGCAGATGCTTTTTCAAGGGCTTTCAAAAAGGTCACCGGATTTCTGCCAAGTAAATATGCGGATCAAAATAATCAGTATTTATTTGAAAGGATTGATATTATGGAAAATTTATTTAAGGAAGAAGATAAAAAGTTATTGGAAAAATACCCGGATATTAAGGTGTTAAAAGAGCTGGACAGTTTCTGGGCTGCATCTTACACAGCTCATAGCAGAACACCGGAAAATGATGCCTTTGAATTTTTAAAGAAATGGGCAAAAGAACAGGGCCTTCTCAGGGAGCATCCGGGTTACCGTGTTTTTGGGTTTGATGTGCCGGACTCGGTTCAGGAGGATGGCTCATATGGCTATGAAGTATGGATGACAATACCGGAGAGCTTTGAAATTCAGGATGAAAAGGTCATAAAAAAGCATTTTAAAGGCGGCCTTTATGCGGTCATGTCCACAACGATTGGTGAAATTGTTTCCGCATGGAAACGCTTTGACAGATGGGTAGGCTTAAGCAAATATGAAATAGCAGGACATCAGTGCTTAGAGGAGCATTTCTCTAATGACGGGTTTGAAAACAGGAATATGGATAAAGAGGATAGGATAAAGGTCGACATTTACATGCCCATAGCTATAAAAAAGAATTCTGACCATGTAATGAAGCTTGCTCCTATCAAAGTAGCATATTACCGCGAATATGGAGAAGATTCCGAAAAGGTGGCCAGGAATGTGTGGAAGGTGATGCTTTCATTTGCACAGGAGCAGAAGCTGAATCCTGAAACAAGCCGTATCTTTATGTATAATCATGGATTCGGCAAGGTCACAAAATACTGGCATGAGATTATGATTACAATGGAAGCTGACAGGACATTTGAAGATTTGCTTGTGAAAGCTAAGGTGTTTGAGGGTGGTACCTATATGACAGCGGAAACAGACCTCAGTAATCTTGCAAGTGCCTGGCAGGACCTGGGAAAGCGGATTGCCCTTAACAAAATAAAAGGAAGCAAGCATCAATGGATTGAAGAATGGATGCTGGATGATTTTTCTTTCCCGGAGCATGGGATTCGAATTTGTTATCCGATTTCTGATAAGTAGAAACAGTGGTAAAGGCTGTAGAGCTTAGTTTAGAATTGAATACCTCAAGATTAATAAGAAGTCAGATTTATTGGAAAGTACCTTTTTAGCAGTATTTCGGAAAAAATAAATCTGTATCCCGTCCTGCCTTTTAAAAAATCCCTTGCTTCAAGGGATTTTTTATTGCACTGAATTATGCTCAATACTAATATTGCTTAATTTTATTTGCTAAAATTAGATGGAAAAAATATTCAAATTAATATATTATAGGTGTAACAAGATACCTTAACAGCCAGGTTCTATGATGTAATTACTAGAAATAGCATTTCGAAAATCTTACTCAATAGCATTTTGAAAATTTGTACTCCCATCCTTGCTTTACTTGACTTTTTCTGCAAGGAAATAAAATTCGGTTTGTGCTATTCTTTTCACGGAGGTGATTTTTAATGGAATGGATAAATAAATTTAATGAGGCAATTGAATATATCGAAAAAAATATAGAAGGAAAAATTGACATGGAGGAAGTAGCCAGGGTTGCCTGTTGTTCGTTGACCCGTTTTCAGCGAATGTTTAATTTTACTACGGATATGACTGTGGGGGAATACATCAGAAACCGAAAAATGTCACTTGCAGCCGATGATTTAAAAAATAGTAATATAAAGATTGTTGACCTTGCCATAAAATATGGCTATGATTCACCGGAGGCTTTTACCAGGGCATTTCAAAATTTTCATGGCATGCCCCCGACTACAGTACGTAAATTGGGAATATCCACGGATTTTCAGCCTATTTCCTTTCAATTAAAAAGGAACGGTGGGAGCTTTAATGTGGGAGCAAAGCCTATATTACGCATAGAGGACTGCAGCAATGAACGGGTCGTTTCTTTTTTTGTGGATTGTCAGGGGCCGGAGGAAGCTGCCGGTAATTTATTGCGGGAATGGGCTGTTGAAAATTTAAGCGATTATACTGCCCGCCGTTATATGGGCTATGCTCCCAAAGGTCATCATCCGGAGGGAGAACAGCATCAGCCCAATGAGCCAATTGATTCCCATGAATATATCATGCAGATGTTTCTCTTGGGAGACGAGGGTAAAGACGATTATTTTTATGGAGCTAAGGTGTGTGATGCACCACAGGGATTATATTTAGTCGGTGATGTTGCACTGAACGAATTTGATGATAAGGGAGATATAGACATTGGCTCCTCTATGCAAACAGCCTTTGCGGTTATGTCGGAATGCTTAAGCAATATGACCGGATATGAGTTTGATTTTGCAGAAAGGCGGCACAGGGAAGAGCAGATACTCTGTAATGAATGGTGGACGAACCCCAATTTGGGAGATTCTGCACTGCAGGGCTTCAAATTATGGCTGCCTGTTAAAAAAATTTAAATCATGATAAGATACGCTGGAATTATGGAATAACCTATAGTATTAAACCCAAAAACAGTTCTGCTCAATTATTAGAGCAGAAGGTAATGTACAGTTATTAGAGCAGAAGGTAAGGTGAAATTGTAATATGCAAAGGAAATTATTAATTGCATCCGTATTTTTAAATATCATATTTTTATCATTGTTTATTATCCTTGGAGTTAATCATTATACCAATCAGTCCGCTGAAGCTCAAGTCAATAAGCTTGTGACAGAGGGGGCCCCAATATCTCCGTCTGAAGGAATCTCAGTTAAAGGAACTCCAGTTATCGTATCTGGTGCTGAAAAAACTGCTGTAACCAATAATTCAGCTAAATTGGATTCCACACCATATTACTATTCAGACCTTATGGAGAACCCCATAGATCAAGCCTATTTATCTTTGGTTACAGATCAGAGTTATTGCCAGATTGAATTCCGTAATTTTCAGGAAAGGTATTATGAAATATGGGAAGAAGAATATCATAAAGTACTAAATATTTTAAAAAATAAAGCAGAATACCCGAAGGATAAAGAAGATATAGAGAAGTTTGATAAAAACGTTGAAAAGTTTTATGAAAATAATAAGGACTTTTTTGAATCGGCAGTATTAAAAGACTACAGCACGGACCCTTCCCTGCCTGAAAAGAATAGCTGGGGAAATGGCACCAGGGATAAGCTAATAGAAATAAAAGGAAAGCTTTACCGGGATGCTTGTATTCAGATAATTACTCTTTTAGAGAAAGGGGATTATAATTTTCCTGAAAAAGTTGATTTTATAAAAGAATCATCTGGGGACATTGAATATTAAAACAGGCCTATGAGGTTTAAGAACTAGGTGCAGAATGGAGGAGGGAAAATGAAATACTTTGATAGAACCCGTAAGTTATCGACTGCTTTAATTTGTATAGGCATACTATTTTTGTTGATTATTATATATCTTATCATAAGCCCAGCTGGAAACCAGGTGATGGAATTCAGTAATGGGAACAGTGTAAGAGCAGCCGTTTATATAGCATGCTCCTTCACTATGTTCCTGTCAAATATGCTAATAGGAATAGCATTGAAATGTTTAGAAATTTCCGCAGTATTTATTTCTCAAGCAGCCTTACAGACTCCCGTTCCAGTTTTTTCATGCTCTGCTTATAAATATCAGTATTCCTGATGATATCATATTTCTTATCACTTGATATTGACTGGTACATAATTTGTAAAATATTCACTCCGGATGTATCAACCTTTTTTGTAACAGCCTCCGCATTCCTTCGCTCATTGATTTCCTTAAAAAATGCCGGAAAACCGGATCTTGCACCAGGAGAGGTGTTGCTGTCAATCAGCTTATCAATATAATTTTCAAATGCGGGGAGGGAATTTGGAATATCATTCTTTTGAAGATAAATCTCTAATGGCATATCAAGCCCATTGTTCAGCCAGTTTCCCAGACTACTTGATATTGAACATACCGTATTTGCAATTACAAGTGCCCTGTCATAATCCTGCTCTTTTAATACAATATTATAAATGGTACGCAAATCAATTATCATATTATCCCAGTCAGCCTGAAGGTTCTGCTCGGATGCTTCAAAGGCCTTCTCATATTCCTGCTTCATCATGTATACTGTCGGCAGAATTCGTTGGGAATTCCATTCTTCGGGAAGCTTCATCTGCTCGAAAATGATTTCAGCCTCATCCAGCCTTCCGCAGCTCATATAATGAGAGGCAGCACTTGTTTTGGCAGCATTACTGATATAGAAATCATCGGAATTCATTAAGTCTTCCCATATTTTCACTATCTTTTCCCTGCATATTTGGACTGTTTCCGGGCTGTCTGAATTTAATGCCGTTACCTGTGATACTGCTGATAATTTAATGGCAGCTTCCAGGCGGAGTTTTTCCGAGTTGGGATACTGCCGAAACATTTGCTCCGCATACGCCATCCCTTCTGAAAGGCCGCTTTCTTCGGCAATCTTCCTAAGCTCCTTCATAATCTGGTTAATTTCCTCCTCCGTAAGCTCACTATTAAATGATAAAAGCTCATCAATTGAAATTTCAAACAGTCTTGCAATTGGTGCTAATAGAGTAATGTCCGGCAGTGAGACATTGGTTTCCCACTTGCTGACTGCCGGAACGGAGACACCCAGCTTTTCCGCCAGCTGCTCCTGTGTCATATTCTTTTCCTTTCTATGGGTATAGATAACCTTACCAAGCTTCATCATTTTTTTCCTCCAGTTTTATTTAGGCCTATGGTAAAATTATAGATATTTTTCTTTGCAGTTACAATAGATGTATAATCAATAAATGGAGAGGAAATTTAACTGGTGGTTAAGAAGGTGCTTTATGCCAGTTTTTTATTAACAGAATATATGGTAATATATAGAGAAAGCGTAGAAGTTGAATTTATAAGGCTATTTTTCTTATTTCACTATTGACTATGACGTCGCGTCGTACTTTATAATCCTCAGTGAGAAGGGAGCAGATGTGAATGAAAAGTGCTATCACACTCCATTACTTATGACAGTACCGCAGACTTGCTTACGGTATGCAATGGGAGCTAGTATCGCAGACTGGTCTGATAGCCTGCCTGCGATATGCAATGGGTAATTGAAATCTTATTATGGAGGAATTACATATGGCGAAAGAATTGTCGGAAATGACCCTGGAAGAGTTGTGGGAGCTGTTTCCAATTATACTAAAAGAATACAATACGGAATATCCGAAATGGTATGAAATAGAAAAGGAAAAACTGGCGGAGAATTTTAACGATGGAACCATTGTAAGAATCAGCCATATTGGCAGCACGGCAATTCCGGGAATTCTTTCAAAGCCAACGATAGATATTCTGATGGAAATATCTTCTGACACTAATATAAGTCAGATAACAGATAGGCTAAAATCAATGCAATGGATATTGATGAATTTTACTGAAGAGCCTGTTTTCAAACAAACCTACAACAAGGGCTATACGAAATATGGCTTTGATGAAAAGGTATATCATCTCCATGTGCGTTATGCTGATGCCTGGAGTGAATTATATTTTAGGGATTATTTGATAGAATGTCCTAAAATTGCCAGGGAGTATGCTGATTTAAAGAAGCAGTTAAAAGAAAAACACGAGCATAACAGAGATGCCTATACAAATGAAAAAGAAGAATTTGTTAGAAAATATTCTGAAATAGCAAAGCAAAAATATGGGGATCGATATAAGATATAATGAAAATGAAATCAGAGGCTGCTATATAATAAAAGAAGATAATTATGAGGCTGGGTATGGGAAGATTTAAGTTTGAAAAATGCTTGGATATAGAAGGACTTTATGTAGTTGAACCGAAATTATTTCCTGATGAAAGAGGCTATTCTATGGAGACATACAATTATAAAGACTTTGCAGAAGCCGGTCTTGATTTGGTATTTCTCCAGGAAAACCAATCAATGTCAACGAAGGGTGTTCTCAGGGGACTGCACTTTCAAAGGACATATCAGCAGGGAAAGCTCGTACGTGTTCTAAGGGGTGAAGTTTTTGATGCGGTGGTTGACATTCGTGAAGGGTCAAATACATATGGCAAGTGGTTTGGTGTTATTTTATCAGCAGAAAAGAAGAATATGTTTTATATACCGGAAGGCTTTGCACATGGTTTCCTTGTTCTATCTGACAGGGCTGAATTCGCCTATAAGCTTACTGACTACTATCATCCGGAAGATGAAGACGGTATTTCCTGGAATGATAAATCAATAGGTATTGATTGGCCGATTTCAAATGATATGAAAGTTATAACGTCGGAAAGAGATAGCAATCACCCGGCCTTTCATGAAGGAATAGCCTTAATGCCTAAAAGGAAATTAGAGTTATCTGCGGATAGAAATTGGTAATATGTGTTAAATTCCTATGAGGAGTATAATTGCCATCACTTTAAAAGAATGATATAATAAACACAGCTAGTATTGGAATAAAAAACAGAAACCCGTTAAAGTATTAGCATTATCTTAGAGAAAAGAGTGGTGAAGGTGATATTAACAATTGTAATAGCTCCATGCAAAGTTAGGTAAGATAGAGCTTGCATGGAGTAAACATCTATCAGATTAACTTTGCACTTTCTAATATAAATAAAAAAGGAGCAAAGTAAAATGAACGAATACAATAAACAAAATACAGCCTTGTTAGGCTTTTCTGAAGTAGATATTACCCCTGCTTATCCGGTAAAGACCATAGGTTTCGGACGTGAGGATGAGTTATCCCGCGGAATTTTGCACCCATTGTCCGCACAAATCTCAGTGTGGGAATTCAATGGGGCCAGATGCTGTCTTATAGCGATAGACCATATTGGATTTTCCAGGGAAAATGCCAATTATTTGCGGAGCGGCATCGGTGAAATCCTGTCCATTCCAAAAGACAGAGTTATGCTATGCTTTTCACATACCCATGGGGCACCGAATGAAAGTATAGAAGCAAGGTATTTTGGATTTCTATGCAGGCAGGTAAATATCGGTGCAATTCAGGCTGAAAAAAGCATGATTCCGGTTATGGCTGCATGGGATAATGCTTACGGTGATATCGGAGTGAACCGCCGGGACGGAAGCCATGACCTGGATAACAGAATTGGCATATTAAAAGTAACCGAAGCAGGCACAGGGAAATTAATTCTGCTGCTGTTGCGCCTTACAGCCCATGCAAATGTGCTGAAAGCAGACAACTACTTTATCTCAGCTGATTATTTTGGCTCAGTAAGGGATTTGCTAAAACATAAATATGATTGTGAGGTCATGCTTACACAAGGTGCATCAGGCAATGTTGCACCGAAATATTTCAAATCCGGCTTTATTCCGGCAGATGCAAATGACTCGGTGCGATTCTGCAACTCTGAAACAGCGCTGGAGGACATGGCCGGGGAGATATACAAGCAGGTGGATTCTGTGATAAACCATATGGAACCCCATATGGTAAAGCACCTTGAGATGTATTCGGTGTATCAGAAACTGCAGGCTGATGTTCCTTCCTACCCCAGGGCCCTGGAGATTGCGGAAGAAGCAAAACGTGAGGCAGGTATTGACGGCACATCCTGGCTATCGGAGGTTAAACGATTATGTGATAATGGCGTGAAGTGCCAGTCAGAAACTGTAGAAATTCAATACTTTGCATTAGATGATGGCTGCCTGTGTGGTGTGGCCAATGAGATCATGTGTGAGTTTGCCCTACGTGCAAAGGAAGGTATTCATAACGATTTCTTTTATCTGGGCGGTTATACCAACGGGTGTACCGGCTATTTCCCTACGGAAGAAGAATACGACATGGGTGGTTATGAAGTTTATTGGTCTATGCTGATTTATTATATCTATCATGGAAGGGTATTTCCCTTAAACCGGGATTGTGCTTCTATGCTCATTGATGAAGCGGTAAAGAATGCTCCGCAACATCTTGGAAAATAATAAATGAGTAAAAATTTAATAATATTTATTTATTATTCCGTATAAATGAATGATAGTTAAATTCTAAAAAATCCTTTGATTTTGATATGCTACCCCTATATAGGACAGTGAAATATAAAAGTCCTATATGGGGGGATTTTTTGTGTCTGCCCAGCACGAAATGAAAAGTGAAAAAGAAAGTAAAACAATAAATAATAGCAATTATATGTTGGACTAGATAACATATAATTGCTATTGAATGTTGAACTAAATAACATATAATAGCAATAGAATGTTGGGCTAAATAGCATATAATAGCAATTGAATGTTGGACTAAATAACATAATAGCATTTGAATGTTGAATTAAATAACATATAATAGCAATTGAATGTCAAATAAAATAACAAATAAAAGAATATTTTAAATAATAAATAAAATAAAAAATGAAATAACGAAACATAATTATATATTTAAAGATATTTACAGCTATTGTATAATGTTAGAGCAAAAATATGCCGATATAATGCAATATAGTAAAAATATTACATAAATATAATGCAAAAATTTATAATGAGCCAAAAATAGGAGGGGAAAATTAGAAAAATACTAAAATATTTAATATTAAATAGAAAATCTCTATGAATAAAACGCACACATTGCACATATAATTAATATTACATATGCGTTCTGACAGCATATAACTGATAACATATATGCACATAAAATGCTTGCACTGACAAGCGGATAACTGATTACATATAAATCATAAACGTCCTCCATAGTTTGCATTTCCGTAATTTCATCAAGGCTGTAGGTTGATTTGAACCTCCATACCTATTGAGCCTGACTTTTAACAATCCAAAAAATCTCCCGGCATAATAAAAAATAATATGTATTACTACAGGCAATAGCAGCATTAACTATTAACGCCTTTATGGCATTAATATATAAATATATCGAAAGATATATTTAAAAATAAACAGGATAGGAGGTGCAGCATGAAGCTTTCTCGCTATAAGCGGCCTATTGCTAAAAATGAGTATGGCTAGTTTTTTATGCTGGATAAGAGGGGTCTGCAAATAACTTTAATAATTGGAGGAAAAGGTATGCGAAAAAATATTTTGCATTTTACAACTGCGGTATTGCTTCTTTGCATTATGTTTTCAATTAATGTAAGAGCAAGCCAGGACACACAGGCGGCATCTGCAGATGCATTTGTACGGGCTTCCGGAACAGAATTCGTCGTAGATGGACATGCTTTCTATTTCGCGGGAGCAAATTCGTATGATTTGTTTACTTATGGTGATGGTTCAAGTACCCAGACAACACAGGATATTGAAACAAAATACATGGATAAGAGCAAAATTGATTCAATTATGAGCCAAATGGCTCAGGATGGGGTTACAGTTTTAAGGACATGGGGCTTCTCCAATGAAAGCTGGCATGGCTTTGAAACATCCAAAGGGGTTTACAGCGAAGCTCAGTTCATGCTGTTTGATTACATCATGGATTCGGCAAGAAGAAACGGCATTAAGGTCATCATTACCCTGGAAAACTATTGGGAAGCCTACGGCGGCATTGATAAAAAGCTTCAATGGCAGGGATTGAGCAGCGGAAATCATACGGCAAGGGCACAATATTTTTCCAATGCAAATTGCAAGAACCAATATAAGGCCTATGCGGAGCATTTTATTAACAGGGTTAACCACTATACAGGAGTTGCCTATAAGGATGACCCTACCATATTTGCGTGGGATTTGATGAATGAGCCCAGATACCAGGATGCAGCAGTTAATGAGAATAAGACGGGTATTACATTAAGAGCCTGGGTAGATGAAATGGCCTCATATATTAAAAGTCTGGATAGAAACCATATGGTTTGTGTGGGAATCGAAGGACATGAAACAAAATATGGTTTTGGCGGTGATGAAGGAAATCCTTTTGTATACATACAGCAGTCACCTTATATTGATTTCTGTTCTGCTCACCCATATCCGGACGAACATTGGGCAAATCTATCGCCGGAAGGAACTAAAAATCTGATGAAGATGTGGATCAACGATGCACATAATGTAGTGAAAAAGCCCTTTGTGATCGGGGAATTCAATACCCATAACAATAAGGACCAATATTGGCCGGCAGTATTTGGAGTTCTGGAAGAAGAGGGAGCCGCAGGAGGCCTGCTGTGGGAATATAATTACAGGAGATTAAGCGATTTTACTGTTATACATGGGGACTCCATCCTTGCGTACTTTAAAGCCCATTCCATCCGGATGACAGCTAAAAATCTACAGGAGAATCAGATAACCCCTGCCAGCGCTGTCTTTGATAAAAAGGCGGACAAGCAGGAGAATATTACGGTTACAATGAAGCTGCTGGCAGGCAATTCCTTAACAGGAATCAAGAATGGTGCACAGGAACTTGGTAGCGGAAGGGACTATACCCTGTCTGGCAATACGGTAATAATCAATAAAAATTACCTTGCCTCCCTGCCCTGCGGAAATACGGTTTTGACCTTTGACATAAGCTCTGGAGCAGATCCGTCTATTACCATAACAGTTGTAGATTCCGGCGCATTAAGTGCTGAAATAAATCCGAAGGAAGCAGGCTTTGATAAAAAAGCTGCAAAGCAAAAGGATATTACTGTAACAATGAATCTTAACGGAAATACTTTCCTTGGTATTAAAAATGGCTCTGCAGCCCTGGTAAACGGTGCGGATTATGAGGTCGTAAATAACACAGCCATCATAAAAAAGAGTTACCTGGCAGCACAAGGTATTGGGACCCTGAACCTGACATTTGATTTCAGCCAGGGCAATGACCCGGTATTAAAGGTTACCATTGTGGATACAACCACACCTGCATACCCGGAATGGGATATTAACAAGCAGTATGTGGGGGGAGAAATCGTTACACATAACGGTAAGCTATGGAAGGCAGAATGGTGGACAAACCGTGAAGAGCCTGGAACAACTGGTGAATGGGGTGTCTGGAGAGAATACAAAGGCTGAGAAAGCTAAGTTACTGTCTGTCTAAGATGGGGTATGATAAAAGGGTGTGATTGCAGAACAGCTTCATTGGCTGCCTTTATAGATTACCTTCACATCTGTTATTAAGAATATTTCATAAAATGCGCTTTCAAAGAATTTTAATATCATCTTTTAAAGCGCATTTTCTTATGCTTTTCCATATTAAAATGCATGATTCCTGTTATATGAATGAATAAAAAACGAAAAAATGTTTTATTCTTTCTTAAACTGTATAATATTGACTTAATTCGACAATAGTGGTATTCTTCTAAATAATACCGGTCAATCATACGGGAAAAGGAGACGATGAGAAAAGATATGGATATTATCAATCAGGGGTTAAATGTCAGGAAGTTTAATGAGAAAGCAGAAAGAAACAAAGTAATCAATAAGTTCCTATTTATTGGAACCACCATATTATATGCATTGTACATAGGAGTTCTGATTCAAAACTATTTGTCCAAGGACATTTCTTCTGTCATAGCGATTGTAATTATTGCTGCCTGCTTTCTTGCAATAGGTACCAATCTGTCCGTTTATATTAAAAAGGCAGCCAGTGATATTTTAGGATGGGGAAGCTTAGTCAGCTTTATGATAATTTACTCTTTTTTTCTATTGAGTGACGGGAGCGATTTTGTCAGATTTAGTGCGATACCTGTTTTGTGTGCGGCAATTTTGTTTTACGATACGAAACTGGTAAAAATCTTCTGTGTATGGAATGGAGTTATCAATATCATCTATTCAATTCTATTAGTTCTGTCAAAATCCGATAATATGTCCCAGAATATCCTGGAGTTGATCATTATCCTGCTGACTCTTAATACCATATACAAATGTACGGATATCGGACAGCGGTTTTCCTATGATTCCCTGCATACTGTAAAAGACCAGCAGGGGATGCAGGAGAAGATGTTAAGTGATATCCTGGAAATTGCAAAGGTTGTTAAAAATGGTACGTCCAAAAGCAGTCAGATAGTGAAGAGCTTAGGTGAATCCACTGAAATCGTTCATTCTGCCATTGGAGAGGTTTCTGTCAGTACCCAGGCCACTGCTAATAACATCCAGGAGCAAACCGTTATGACCCAGACAATCCAGCAATCCATTAAACAAACGGTGGAACATTCTGAAAAAATGGTAATGATTGCTGAAAATGCCTCCGATTCCATTAAAAACGGGCTGCAGGTAATGGGCAATTTAAAGGAGCAGTCGGCCTATATCGCATCGGCTAATGCTGCGGTAGCAGATTCCATGGAAAAGCTGCAGGATAAGATGAATGAGGTACATAATATAGCAAATATCATATTCAGTATTTCCAGCCAGACCAATTTACTGGCATTAAATGCTTCCATTGAGAGTGCAAGGGCAGGTGAAGCCGGAAAGGGGTTTGCAGTTGTAGCGGAGGAAATCAGGCATCTGTCAGAGCAGACCAGAAATTCTACGGAGAATATAGCAAAAATAATTGAGGAATTAAGTCAGAATGCAGCTGAAGCTACTGTCAATGTAAAGGACTCCATCCTGTCTGCTGAGAATCAGGGCGGCTTTATTACATCAGCGTCCCAGAGCTTTGAAAAAATAGAGGAGGATGTAAGCACATTATCCGGGCATATTGTTCAAATTGATACTATGCTGTCAGAACTGGCAGAGGCAAATAATCAAATCGTAGAAAACATCAGTCAGCTGTCTGCCGCAACGGAAGAAATCACAGCCAGCTCCGAAGAGGTATCGGCAATCAGCGAAAAAAATCTTCAAAATGCTGAAAATACAAAAGAATACCTGGAAGAAGTGCTTCAAACAACGAAACGGTTTGATAAATATTTGGAGGGGAATTAATTTTTTAGTAAAAAATATGATTCATGTTATTGTTTCGGTGTTTCGGAGCTTACAGGTGTTCTTATGGAAAATTAATTGAATTAATTCTTGTTCCTATTAGAAAAAGTATAATTGGGCATAATGATATTACGAAATAATGTAAGAATATCTGGAGGATGAATAAGTCCGGCAAGATACGAAAATTAAAAAGCAGGTTTTAAGCAGGTTTTACTTTCTGTCAAGGCAGTTTCGTAAGCAAACACGAAAGGAGTTAATATGAAAAGTACAAAAAATAAGAAAAAGGAAGATGGAAAATTCCACTCAAAGCATATCAAGCATGATCCACAGGCGGAGAGTGCCCGTGCGGTATTTGGACTACAGGATGACAGTCTTCACAGCAGGGAGAATGATACCGTGACGAACCATACTCACTAACTGTTAATTTTATTTTACCATATTAAAACACCCCTTGAAGTCTTTATGTTCAATTATATGAGCATGAAAGCAGCAAGGGGTATTTTAATTTTTTTGGGAAATAAAAAATTTATTGAAAGCAATCGATACAGTTGAGGGGTAATCAAGTATCAGATTGTGCTTTCGCGTATAATTTGGCAATTAATAAATAGAGCATTTCACCAGTTTCCAAAGGCTCCTGGTTAAGGCTCTGTTCTGCCGTATGTACGGATATATCCTTATATCCGAGAGTATTTAACCTTTCAGAAAGTTTATTCTGTATGGTATGTGATATATCAATAATCTGTTCCTCGGTGCTATTATGAAGCACAAACAGAAGTATATTGCCGGCATAATGCCCGATCCAGTCATCGGGAGAAGTCAGGCAGGTATCCAGGCAAGCCTTCAGGGAGGCCTCCAGACATACCTGATTGGAATCCGCTATCAGGGAGGCTGCTTCATAAGTATCGGCAGTTTTTTCCGGTAAAGTGATAACAGCAGCAATAAGTGACAGCTGAGTTTGCTCTATCTTGGATTTTCGAATCTCTTCCGGCAGGTGTTTGTCAATATAATATCTGGTATAAAAGCCGGTCTGCGCATCCTTAAAGCTATCCGCAGTATTGATGGCGGAGTTTTGACCGCCGGGACTGATATTGATTATGGACTGGTTGGAAATATCCTTGATTATTTCCGTAATATAGGTTGACTTTCCTATGCCTTCCGGGAAAGCAAGAACCAGATAGGTCTGTCCGTTTTTTTGCTCCAGCTTAAAGAAGGTATCATTTTGCACATAGGCACGCATGGATACACAATTCTGACAGGATTCATTTTTATTCCAGAAATTATAGCAGTTCAATTCTGGCTGGGGCGTATCATTTTCATATATAAACCAGGAAGTGTGTTCAACCGGATCAACGATACGTGCTGTATCATAAAGCCCATTAAAAATGGCAAGCTTTGATTTAGCCTGCTGAGTAGCCTGGGAAATGATTTCACCGATTGGCATATCAAGCTGGGGATAATTACCGGAAAGGCTTATGCCATGGGCATTCCGGTAGTCGGAAGGAGTGATTCCGCTGTATTTTTTAAATACGGCCGCAAAGTGATTCTGATAACGGAAACCCACGCTTTGGGCAACCTCCAGTATACTTGCATTTTTCTCCAGCAACATTTTCTGGCTTTGCTCAATGCGTATTTTATTAATATTGTCATTTAAGGACAGGCCTGTTTCTGTCTTTATTAAATTTGATATATAATAGGTGCTTAATCTTGTAATATTGGATAGGTCCTCCAGGGTTATCTTTTCGCTGTAATGGCTGTAGAGATAGTCCAGGATTTTTCTTACCGGCTGGGAATAAATGCTTTTTTTACTATCGGAAACGGCTCTTGTAAGTTCAATTAAAGTATTTTTCATCATCTCATAGAGCTCCGTAATATTGTCTGTGAGCTCCATTTTAAGTATCATATCATCTGACATATCCAAGGTCTGAACATAGGGTGCGCCGGCATCAATGGCAGTGTAACAGACCATGGAACAGAGCTTGATAAAGCTGTTCTTAATACTCCTTATATGGTCCGTATTATGGAGCTGGTACATAGGAGCATTGGAGGCACTCTGCTGATTAATGATATGTATAATTTTCTTGGTGTCTCCCTCCTGAATAGCTCGCTTAATGCTAAGATAGGTGGAGGAAGGAATATGCCGTTCGATACCTTTTACATTCCAGACCGGTCCATCATCAACAGGTAAGCTGGCTGTTTTTTTAGTGGTATTCGGATAGCTTTTCAGTATCTGGAGACCTGCATTTTCCTTAAAAAGACTGGTACAGAGAGAATATAATACGGTTCCGTAGGTCATTGCCTTGTCATAGGCAACAATTTTCTTTTTTAGCAGTATTTTATGAAGATCTGTGTAAGTCAGATTAGGAATGCGGTTTTGGGAGGCTAAGGCATTCAATTCAGCATCCGTGAGTGATTTTACTAATATGGGCTCTGTTACGATAGCCCCGATATAATTATTGTTGTCTGTCAGGAAAACCACATGACAGACAATATTATTATGCAGGAAATAAGCATAATATTTATTGTCACTAACAGTACTAGAAAAGGTTTCTGCAAGGAAGGACAATAATTTGTTGAACCCTAAGCAGGTAAATTCATGCAAGGGGATTAATTCAGGGTGTGATAAAACAGGGTTTAAACGGGTATCAAAACAGAAGGAACCGGTTTCAGTAACTTTGTAATAGGTATCCATAATCCTTTTTAAATAAATAGTACCATCCTGCAAGTTAACGCCTCCTTTCATTAAAATATAATGCAAAATATTACAAAAGGCAACAATGTTAAAAAATTTTCCCGTTTATTTTTCTAATTTCGCAACTTTTTATCCACAATATTCTGCAATTGGTATATAATTACTATAACATCATTGTTGAAAAAATATAGTTGTTCATATAAGGTTATAAATTTTTGCACTAGTGGTTGAAATACAGAGGATGTGTTATGTACGACAGGAGGACATATGGATGTATATATTGCCAGACAGCCGATTTTTAACCGAAAAATGAAAGTATATGGATATGAACTCCTTTACAGGCAGAGTGTCAATAATTATTTTGAAGGAGCAGATGATGACCAGGCTACAACTGCTTTGATCAATAATTCCTTTATGGTGTTCGGATTTCAGGAGCTTACGGAACAGACCAGGGGTTTTATAAATTTCTCTCAGAACCTCATATTAAACGAATTGCCTTATATGCTGCCGAAAGACAAGGTAGTGATAGAAATTCTGGAGAGAGTTGAGCCCAATGAGAGAGTGATAGAAGCCTGCAGGAAGCTTAAGGAAAGAGGCTACAAGCTGGCTTTGGACGATTTTGTTCTGGAGCAGTATTCACAGGATTATTTACCGCTAATCGAGCTGGCAGACATCATAAAAGTGGAATTCCCTGCTATTAAGGGAGATGGCATACAAAAGATGATTGATAAATTTGGCAGAAGGATAATTTTCCTAGCTGAAAAGGTTGAGACCAGAGAAGAGCACCAACGTGCCATGGATATGGGATTTAAGCTTTTCCAGGGATATTATTTCAGTAAGCCGGTCATGGAGAATCTAAAAGATATCGGAGCACTGAATGTCAATCTTGTCCGTATTGTAAATGCCCTGAATATTGAACCAATCAACTATGGTAAAATTGCAGAAATCATTCAACAGGATGTTGGGCTTTCTTATAAGTTCTTAAAAATGTCGAATTCCGTATACTATGGGGCGATACACCGCATAAAAAACATCAGGCAGGGTCTTATGTTTATCGGTACAGACGAAATTAAGCACTGGATATATCTGATGATGCTAAGAGGGGTGCAGTGTACAGATAATGCAGAGCTTGTTAAAAATTCCATAATCAGAGGCAAAATGCTTTCTCTTCTGGCTTTGGAATTGCAAATAGAGAATAATTCAGATTATTTTATTGGTGGGATGTTTTCCTCTGTTGATGTGCTTATGAATACCAGCATGGATAAGGCTTTAATCGGGCTTCCTTTGTCACTGGATGTAAGAGAAGCACTGCTCGGAAAGAAAAACCGGCTTAGATGGTATCTGGATTCAGTTCTTGCCCTGGAACAGGCAAAATGGGAGCAGCTATCGAAAATTGCTGATTATCCCCAACTGCCGGCAGACAGGTATATGACATTATATCTGGAAGCCATAAGGTGGCAAAGGACATTAACAGATTAAGGAGTTGATAGGGGTGGAGACTTACGGAGTTATAATAATTGTATCGCTTCTCCTGATAATCAGCTGTCTGCTTTGGAATCGGTTAGATACGAGCAGGGAGAAAAAGATACAGACCTTGTTCTTTGATATTTCCATATTATTCATGGACACAAAAGGTAAAAGGCAAAATGAAAACTGCATAAAGCTGATTGAGGTCCTTGGCAGATTTATCAAGGCAGAGCATATTATATTAAGGCTTGATAAGGAAACAGACAAGAATTCCTCCAACATCTATTTATGGAATAAGAAAGAAAGTAATGCCCCGGAGGAGAGTGAGCCGGAGCTTCTGATAGAGCTTAAGGATAAGGAAGAGGTCATTGGTGCCATTACGATAAAAGGCAGAAAAGCATTAAATTTACTTCGAAAACAAAAAAGTAATTTTGCTCTATTTATAGCGAAACTTATAAACCGGTTTTCGAATGACGATAAGTTATATATTATGGCCTATTATGATCAGCTTACAAAATTGCCGAACAGGGATTATTTATTAAAAATGGCGGATGAGGCCAATGAAGATGCCAGAAAAAAGAATGAAATGGTCGCCTATCTGTTTTTTGACCTGGATGCCTTTAAGACTGTTAATGATACAATGGGACATGAAAGCGGAGATGAACTTCTGAAAGAAGTGGCGGACAGACTGAGCCAGACGGAGAATAAATTCAGCATGGCTGCACGTTACGGCGGAGACGAATATCTTATTATGCTTCAGCATGTAACGGAGCTGGGTCAGGTGATAGGAGCCGCTGAAACACTGATGAGGCTTTTTAAGGAACCCTTTATCCTATCGGGTAAAGATGTCAGCATAACAGCCAGTGTAGGTATTTCCTTATATCCCTGTCATGGGAACAGTATGAATGAATTGCTGATAAAAGCTGACAAGGCCATGTATCAATCCAAAGCAAGAGGAAAAAACCAGTATGATATCATATCCACCGAAAGGGTATGCTTATAATATTTCTTCAAAGGAAATCAGGAATTTAAAACACCTCTTGAAAGTATTGCAGCAAACAAGCGTTTATTCAAGAGGTGTTTTAAATTTATTGAGGGGAAACAAAATGTTTTTTATTGAAAGCAATCGATACAAGTGAGGGGTACATGTATCAGATTGTACTTTCCAATGGAATTAGTGAATAGCGTAGGGCTTTTACAGCCCCGGTATTGATAGATTTTTATCAAAAAGATAAAGTAGCAACATGCTATTTCGATATTATTTATCTTTTAATATTAATATAATACAAAATTCTACAGGAAGCAACAGGATAAAGAAAAAATTTTAAGATTATTTTAATTTTGCTGTAATTTTCATTTATATTTTCGTAAATTTCGTTAGAAAGAAGTCAGTGTTTAGGCATATTTAGCCATGAAAAGCTCTGTTTAGGCAAGTACTTTTATCAATTTATCCGGTTATAAAATAAAGTGTCAATTTTAAGGAAGCAGCCGTTTACATTAGGAGGCTTATATGCTAAGATAGTACGGAGGATATGCAGAATATACCAATGATAATGCATAATACTTCCGCGGACAGATAAAAGGTTAGGGGGATCGTCGCATGGAGAAGAACGGCGGATTACAAAGCTGCTTAAGATGCGGAAATATGTTTTTATATTCAGGTGTAGGAAAATGCATCTGCGAGA
This sequence comes from Anaerocolumna jejuensis DSM 15929, assembly GCF_900142215.1. Classification (GTDB taxonomy): domain Bacteria; phylum Bacillota; class Clostridia; order Lachnospirales; family Lachnospiraceae; genus Anaerocolumna; species Anaerocolumna jejuensis. Next base: position 123,498 of record NZ_FRAC01000007.1, read on the forward strand.
ATTGCAAAAAGGAAGATGAAGAAGAATTCCAGTCAGTCAAGAATTATATCTATGATCATCCTCTTGCCACAATCATGGAAATCTCCAAAGAAACTGGAGTCAGAGTAACCAGAATCAAGAGCTATCTGAGAGATGGACGGTTAATTATATCAGATGATTCTCCTATTTTTATTAATTGTGAAATCTGCGGAGAGAGCATAAAGTACGGAAGGCTCTGCCGTAACTGCGCCGATACCATGAGCAATGAAATGAGAAATGCCCTGAAAGTCGAAGAGTATCAGGTGGGAGAGAAGCCTAATCCTGCATCAAGGACAAGATTTCTTGAACATTAGTAAAAAGTTGTTGACATAAAGTAATGCTTGTACTATAATATTGTTTGTGTTCGCCAGACGGTATAAAAAATGCCAGACGGCAAGATTACAAACATGCGCGAGTGGCTCAGTGGTGGAGTATCGCCTTGCCAAGGCGAGGGTCGCGGGTTCGAATCCCGTCTCGCGCTTCTCATGAAATGATCGGGAAGTCTTGAGTTTTCAAGACTTCCCGTTTTTTTATATGTCAATAGCCTGTATACACTTTCAATATGCTATACTGGTTATGGCGTCTCATAAACGTCTAATATAAATAAAAAATTGGAGGCTATAAAATGAATAGCAAAACACGTTTTCATAAAATTAAAAAAGTAAATTTATTTATTTTAATTGTAGTATTATTAAGTTCAGCTATATTTTATTGTAATAAAGTTAGCGCTGAAACAAGTATTCAGTATTGGGATAAAAACACAAATAAAATAGTGACTACTACTGAAAAGAAGTTTTTACAAAAGTATGGGTTTTACAAGAAAAAGACCTTTTATAAAGGTTATGATGATAAAGGCAAATTAGCCGTTGAATTTTACTTTGATGAAAAAACAAAAAAAGGTTGTGGAATTTCATATTACTATAGCAATCCATTTGGATTTGAAATAGATTCTTATCAAACTCAAAAAAAATTTACTTATGAAAAGTATTCATTAATGCCCATTATGAATGATACTAAATTTAACCCATATACAGAAGATATTTTAAACTATAAAGAAGAAAAAACTTACAAATTTATTAATAAAAAGCAAAGACTTATAAACTATACATCAACAGGTATAATTAGTGGTGACGAAACAGAAAAAATTGTAGCAATGGATTTTAGTTATGGTAAAAATGGAAAATTAATTTCTAAAAATATTACCGTCAATTCTAATATTTCGGGAAGTTACAGAAGTTCATCAGCTATCTACTATGATAAATTAGAGCGGCCATATTACAGCAAATCATATGTAACTCATGGCAGCCTCCTTGATTTTTATATATATAATGGAAATAGTAAAATTCCTAGTTATATACTTACACTGGACGATAATCTTGGGGTGATAAATCCTGTATTAACTAAAATAACCAAATAGTAATATCAGTTGTAGACAGTCTTTAGACACTTGATAGACAGTGTGTGTTCCTCCTTATTTTAATAAGTTTGCGGAGAGTGGTAAAATTTGAATCCCGTCTTGCGCTTAAATTAATTCGTCAGAAGTCTTTTATTTAAGAGGCTTCTGGCGTTTTTCTTTTCTGGAGTTTTGAGTAACATGAGTATGTTAAGATTATTCATTTCTTAAAAAGAAGATAAAATGTTATGTGTATCCATTACTGATGAAACTGAGGTGGTATAACGTTTCTTTCTTCCATTCTTAGGATTGCTATCTTACTATACTCAATATCAGAAAATTTAAGTGCTGTGCCCTTTCCAATTCAAATTCTGTGCTGAAACATTCGCTGAATGTATAATGATTCTATAATTTATTTAGTTTACTTAATATGGTATTATAGGTATTACTAATTGATAAACAGAAGCTATGAAAGGAGGGTAATTATAATGAACGAAGTAATAGATCACTATGATAAACTTATTGAGGAAAATAATGACCCATTTTATGACCCAAAACCTTTACGAGAGTATATGGACAAGTGGGACGGAATTGATTTTATAAAAGAAATGCAACTAGCAGCTGACAAAAAAGTGCTTGAAATAGGTATTGGTACTGGCCGAATAGCTAATAGAGTAGCTCCATTGTGTAAAGCTCTTGTTGGAATTGATATGTCCCCAAAAACTATTGAAAAGGCAACTGAAAATCTTATAAGATATAATAATATCATTTTATATTGTGCAGATTTTATGAAATACGATTTTGATTGCTTGTTTGATGTGATTTATTCTTCTTTAACTTTTATGCACATCAAAGAAAAGCAGATGGCTATCAGTAAAGTTGCCAAGTTGATGAAGAGCAATGCACGGTTGGTGCTGTCAATTGATAAAAATCAATCGGAATATATTCAGATGGATAACCGAAAAATAAAAATATATCCTGATAATCGAGATGAAATTTGCAGCTATATAGAAAGAGCGGATTTACAACTTAAAAAACAGTATGAAACAGAATTTGCATATATATTTGTTGCTATAAAATGATATTGTAATCCTGCCAGTAACAGAGCAGCTGTACTTATTTCAGACTGGTATATGCATGCATAAAAGAGTATAGTTAGATAGGATGAAGGAGGAGATAAGGATGAAGGATGAAAAAATATTTAAGAGTTTTCCAATAATTCAAAATGATGATATTTTGATGAAACAAATTGTGAAACAAGACTTGAATGATTATGCAGAAATAAATATGAATGAAGAGCTGTATCGCTTTAAACCTGGTGAACCAAGAAAAACCATTGCTGCTGTTGAAAATATTATTGGACACCATGAAAGAGATTTTTACAAAAAGATAATTATTAATCTGGGGATATATTTAAAGGAAGAAAATTATAAAATGGTTGGCGTAGCGGAACTTTTTGATTTTGATAAAAAGATCAATGCAGCTACTATTGGATATACATTAAATAAAAATTATTGGGGAAAAGGTATAGCAACAAAGACGACCGCATTGCTGCTTAATTACCTTTTCTATGAAATAGAGGTAAATCGGATTCAGGCTTTTGTAATGCCCCAAAATGAAAAGTCTAAGAACGTACTTTTACGAAATAAATTTATGAAAGAGGGCACGATTAGACAAGGTTATTATTGGAGGGGCAGAGGCATCGTAGATTTAGAATTATATTCTATATTAAAATCAGAATACATAGCTCAATATGTTTAAGTAAGATAAAAATATGTATACAAAACTTAGATTTTATAAACAGGCGTTTGTAGTAGATTTATCTTTATTTTACGAACAGGGAGTAATAAATGAAAACATTGATTATTAATGGTTCACCTAAGGAAAATGGAGATACAGTGGCGTTGATTGATGAGTTTACACAATACCTGAATGGAGAAGTGAAAACTATATCATGCTTTAATAATATTTCCCCATGTAACGATTGTAGATATTGCTGGAGTTATAATGGCTGCTGTATTGATGATGAAATGCAGGAAGTATACCCATTCTTGGATGAGTGCGATAATGTAGTGCTTGCATCACCGATATGGTTTTCTTCTTTAAGTGGCCCACTTCTTAATATAGCCAGTCGAATACAAACTTTTTTTGCAGCTGAATACTTTCGTAAAGAGCATAAAAGCATGAAACAGAAAAACGGAATTATACTTATTGTAGGAGCTGAAAATGGTACGGAATTAATACCTACTCAAAACGCACTGACCATTATGAAGTTTCTGAATGTACGCCGTCCATGTGTTGCAACTATTTATTCGCTTGACACGAACAATGTCCCAGCTGGGAAAGATGAGATTGCACTAAAGAACACTCGTGAAGCAGCCCTTCTACTGAACTGCTTGTGCCAGTAACTGCCTTTCCAAATGAGTAGAAAATATGTGAACTATTATGTTCATATAAAATGGTAGAATAATAACTATAAAATGTATACAAATAAAATAAAGCACTGAGCTAAATACCGCCTAAAATTAAAAATTGTGAGAGTTGAGGATACATATGCCTTATGAATTTAGCTTTTATAAAGATGCCGATTTTGATGAAATAGAACAAATAGTTCTTGCATCATATCAATGGGAATACCCAATCTGGGGGTTGAGCAGACATGAATTTGCAAGAGGGTTGCATCCGGCTTTTACCGGACATTATCATGCATGGCACCATACTGTTGGGGTCTACAGGGAAAATGGAAAAGTAGCCGCCTGTGTCATCAATGAAGGTAATTACAACGGAGAAGTGTTTTTCTTGTTTGATTCGAAAGAACGAGGGGAAGACACGGAACTTCTCAGGGACATGCTAAAATTTGCAAAGACACACGCTGCTGCTGTTAAAGAAGACAGGAGAACCAGGGGTTTAAACTTATATGTACCTGCTTGGAATACCGTACTAAAGGAAATGGCTATGCACTCCGGATTTCATGAATTGGAATGGGGTGAAGAATTATATATATTACCTTTTGGAAAAGAGCCCTTCGATGTAAAACTCCCTGATGGTTATACCTTTGCAGACGGCAATACAATTCCGGACTTTTACCTTTCCAATACTCATCGTTTCTCTTTTGGTTATGGCGGAGATGACCATGCCTGTGAACACGGAGAACAGGCTTTCCACAATTTGCGAAAGATGAAGCATTATAGAAAGAATCTGGACTTGTGTGTTCTTGATGAGCAAAAGAGGCCGATAGCCATGGCCATCATATGGTATGATGAAAATATGCCCTATTGTGAGCTTGAACCCTTAGGTGTCGTTTGGTGGGAAAGAAGGAAAGGGATTGCAACGGCAGTTTTGCAGGAAGCTGCTAATAGAGTTCAACAAATGTTCCCGAAATGTATTGGAATGTTAGGCGGAAATCAGCCCTTTTATCAGAGAATTGGGTTTGAAAAGAAAACATTTATTCCAACATATCATTGGGAATTGGAAATATTCATTTCCTGGGAAAAGGAATCCTATGATAAAGACTATGCAAAAGAAGTATAGGTAATTCCGTTCCATGCTTAACCTAATTCGTCAGAAGTCCTTGCTTTATGAGGCTTCTGGCGTTCTTTTATTTCAGGGGTTATGAGTACCCTTTGCTGCTTCCATTCATTCCGGAAATTTGATATGATAGTATTGTATTGGAAATTTATAGCTAGAAGAATATGAAGAAGCTCTGCAAGTCTTTTCTTCAATATCATCAGATGAGAAAATGCACATAAATTTGAGGGAGGTACCTCTCGGTACAGGAAAGGAATGACCATATGGGAATGGACAAACAAATAAGTAAGCTTAAAATATTGCGCGCAGGAGAAAGCGAAAAGTTCTTTATAAATAGTAAATTTCATGAAAAAATTGAGGAACAGCCTCTTGGCCTGCTCAATCTTCCTACCGGTAAAATTGTAGCTAATGACCCGCTGTGTTTTTATGAAACAGAGCCATTTGAAAAAACTGTCAAGCCCGGCCGGTACCCGGTCATTCTCTACGTACAGCATATCGAAGATGACCGCCGGGTCGCCTTTGCGGAAATACGCTTTACAGAAAAGCTCCCTGTTGGCTTTGAACTTGCACTCATAAAAGGACAGGATTCCGAAAAACTGAGTGAAGATGAATATTACGGCTATGGAGTAGACAGCGGAACAGGCGGTTTTATGGACGAGTTGACTTGTAATGAGTTTGTGACACTCATTGAGCCGACGGATGACGGTATGCTGCCGGAACTTGAAAAAGCGTTGAGCGACAGCTATGTATACACCTATTCTACAGCAAACTACACGCTTCCCGGAACAGACAATAATCTTACCGTATTTTCCAGCGGATATGGCGATGGCTGTTATCCTTCTTATTGGGGCTATGATGAAAATGGCGGGCTTTGCTGCCTGATTACAGATTTCGAAACCATTGACGAAGAGGATATTTCATGATAAAGCAGGCTGAGGAAAAGGATATTCCTACAATTGAGGGGATACTCTTAAATGCGGTAATTTGGATGAAAAAAAATGAATTACAGAATCAATGGAATGTGGATAGCATAAAGTGGAGCTCATTATCGAAAGAGTATCATATTAATGATTTTTATATTAATTATCAGAATGGGGTTCCAGCAGCATGTATGGCTATAACTGATTCAGACCAGAAGTATTGGCCGGAAATCCCAAAAGGAAATTCACTGTATATACATAAGTTAACTGTTAAAAGAGAGTTTGCAGGTAAGGGAATCTCAAAAGAACTAATCGACTTTGCAAAAAAACTATCATTAAAAAATGATATTGATTCACTAAGATTAGATTGTAATTTTCAAAGAAATAAACTGAGAAAGATATATGAAAACGAAGGTTTTATATACTCAGGCAAAAAGAAGTTAGAGAATCATTATGATATGGCACTATATGTATGGCATAGGTAAAATAATGTGCAGAGAATATTGAAATGCTGTTTGATAAGGAAGGCAGAACTATCAGGCTGATTGAGCTGCTTCCGGAATATCCAAGATATAAAGGAAGTAAATTTCAATTTTTCAATAAAATCGCCAGAAGTCCTTTAGTGAAAAAGTATCAGGCAGCTTTTTACCCCAATAATAACTTGTGGTTAAGTTATTATGCCATATAGTTAACCGCGTATCCATTGTAAATAGTCATGCCGGCGGCTATACTTTATGTTATCATAAAATTAGCAAAGGGGGTTACTGCAGATATGAAATTAGGAGCACATATTGCGGCACTTCGTAAATCAAAGGGTATGACACAGGAACAATTAGCGGCTGCGGTGGGCATTTCAGCCCCTGCTGTCAGTAAATGGGAAACGGACACCTCCTGCCCGGATATTTCCCTGCTTTGTCCCATTGCCCGTGCACTTGGTACGAATGTAGATAAATTATTGCAGTTTGAAGAAATGTTATCAAAAGACGAACTGACAAAAAGAAACAATGAAATAGTGGAAACAGCAATAAAGGGAAATCTTGAAAAGGCAGAAAGTATGCTGAATAACCTGCTGCATACCTATCCATCGGACTATGAACTTAAATATAATGCTTCTTTAACGCTTGATATGTTTGCAATGCTGTTCCCGCTGGAAACTTCTGAAAAATTGAACAAATGGAAGGAATTAAAGAAACAGCTGCTGGAAGAAATTCGGATGGCAGGAGTATCCTCTTACTGGCAAAGTACGGTATCTAAGCTGGCTGGTCTGGCCATTCAGAATGGGGAACTGGAACAGGCAGAGCAAATGCTGAAAGAATTGCCGGAGCATACAAGTGACTCTTCCATGCTATGGGCACAGCTTTATTTGAAAAGGAATGAACCTGAAAAAGCGGTAGAAGTAACACAAAAACGTTTATATGTACTGGTGCGGAAATTACAGCTGTGCCTTATTTCTCAGATGAATAAGGAAATGATACCAGGCGCGGAACAGACTCTTGAAATTTGCAAAGTATATCGTCAGGTGGAAGAAATATTCAAGATTGGCGGGGAAACCAGTGAGGGCCTTTTTATAGAAGCCTATCTGCGGATGGGAAACTATGAAGAGGCGAAGAATAGTGCGGTTAAACTGATTAATGATATAATGGGAACGGTACAGCAGCCAAACCCTTTACTGTTTTATCCCGCAATCAAAATAGAGGATGGACAGCCAATAGCAACAAGAGAAATGAAGAAAATGATGCTGGAGGGAATAATGAAAGAAGAGTTTTTTGAAGTCTACCGGCAGGACATAGAATTCCAGAGAGCTATTGAAAAATTACAGCAGGATATACAGAATAGTAATTAATATGGTATTATAATATTGATTAGGTGTCATAAGTTAATCTCAATAAACATGGCATTGGCCTATGATACATGAATCAATATTTAAAATTAAAAATATTGCTTGAATGAATTCTAAATGAAATAATTTGGAGAAATAAATATGACAACCATTTATTTTATCAGGCATGCTGAGCCTGATTATACAAACCATAATGACAGGGAACGGCCACTGACGCAAAAAGGAAAAGAAGACAGTAAATCAGTGACACAATATTTAAGTAATAAAAATATCGATATGGTTTTGTCAAGCCCATATACGAGGGCTGTTGAAACAATTAAAGACTTTGCAGATTCATTTGGATATCCAATTCTTATAGTGGAAGCTTTTCGTGAAAGAAAAGTCTACAGCATTTGGATAGAAGATTTTAATAAGTTCACTGAGATGCAGTGGAATGATTTTGATTACAAACTTTCGGATGGTGAGTGTTTGCGGGAAGTTCAAAGCCGCAATATTGAAGCATTAATGCAGGTCTTGCGAGTGTACGAAAATAAAAACATTGTTATCGGCAGCCATGGATTGTAAAGCTGTCTTTTCAAGGAGACAAATTGATACATATGGAGAAAATTGAAGGTTTAACATAAGAAGCATCCGGTAACCTGCAGAAGCCATATGTGCCGCGCCGGAACATGCAATTTTACTGATACAATGATACAAAAGATAAAAATCTGCAATGTATATAGGGGGAGGAAAAGCATATGTTCCGCAAAAAAGAGAATATGCTAATAAATCATATATTCCGAAGAAAGAAGAGTAAGATAACAAATCAGAAGAGTAAGATAACAAATCAGAACAGCGATACTGGTAAGGAAGCTATCTATAATCGTATATGCAGGGCTTTTCAGGAAGACCATACATTGCCGGCAGATTTTAAACTTGAAGAAATTAATACCCAGGAAACGATACGGTTTGCACCTGGTGCTTTAGAGGGAATCTTTGGACACCATACCTCCGGAAATAGTGGGAATAATGAGGCGTTATATGATTTTTTAGTGAAAAGAATAAGCCAATTACCTAAGCTGGTCATAAATGAATTGGAGAAATCCGGTCTGCTTTCAAATGAAATGATAATATCCGACGGAATAATAAAACAAATATATGAAAATAAAGAGGGGATACCAGCTGACAGCTTATTGAACCTGGCATGTTTTTTTATTACTGACGGAACGGAAGAATATACGGTAAAACTTGGGTTGAAGCTATTGTGCTTATTTAATATCGATGATAATACCGAGCTAAAAAATATTTTATTGGATTTGGCTGTATGGGAAGGTTTTACGGAATATGTTGTTTTAAACATGTCAGATTGGACCGATAAAAATAATGCTTATTTCCAATTAGCAAAGAGGCTGAAGGGATGGGGAAAGATTGATGCTGTTGAACAGTTAGAGCCTGAAACCGAAGAAATGAAGGAATGGATTTTATGTGAGGGCTGCAGGAACAGTATAATGTATTCCTATTTGGCATTGGTATGTGCGGAAAAATGTGACTTATATCATGTTTTGAAAACCCGTAAACTGAATGAACGTGAATTCAGCGGTACAAAAGATATGATCGAAGGATTACTGGATGAAGGGCCTTGTGATGGGATATCTGTAATAGAAAATGCCAACGAGCTTCTGTTTATGTTTGTAACACAATATGAGGAAATCAGACTGAACATTGAAGATATAACTTTGCTTGATTCCATCCTTGATTATGTGAATACATATGATGGTGAGGATAAAACATGGATTAAAAAGGTGGAAGAAAGTATTGACCGGTATTTTTCTCAAACGGACTTTAAATTATCCATATTAAATTCACTGCAGGAAAAAAAGCAATGGTATGCAATCAATGTGGCCAGGAAGCATAATATTGATATTGCAGCAGAATATTTAGAGCAGTTAAAGAATAATTTTGAAGCAAATGTAAATTACATTTCTTATCTATTTGAGGTAAATCAGTATGTGGAAGAAGCTGTAAAGGTATCCGAGGATAATCTTGTGTATGAAAAAGTTGCAAAGGGAATGGGCAAGCTATTAGGCTTAGGAAAAGCAGAACATTGGAATGTTGATATGGTGGTTCAGAATCTTGGGAATTATCCCTATCTTGGTGAGCTTCTTATCAAAGCATCCATTCATTCTCCTATAACGAGATACCGCAACATGGCCGCAATGGCTTTGGAAGGATGGAAGCAGAAATTAAATAAGCCCATATGTGATATTTCAAATGAGCTCTATCATGATATTGTTAAAGTTTCTGCTATTGAAGAGGACGAGCAATTAAAAGAGAGATGGAAATTACTCCTTCAGTAGATTTATCAGGTTAAATGGGTCAGTATGGGAAGCATTTCCCTGACCGCCTTTTTTGTTTTATGTTATATGCCTTTCACAGTAATCTGTGAGAAACTAATCAATGAGATAGAAGTATCAAATACTGAATTATATTTTCAACCATCGTCAGAAATTCATTACTTAAAAGTTTCTGGCGATGTTTTGCGTCTGGAAATATTATTAAAATATAATGGGAATTATTCTACTTATTGGCAATGCAATGCATAACTGTTATTGGTATATGTTTCATAACTGTTACTGGTATATGTTGGATTGAGTACAAAACAATGATATAATAATGTTAACTGCTGTGAGAAGCAGGAATTTAAAGAATGACATTTACTTAAAATATGATGGACTGAACTGTGATTTCTTATAATTGATGAAAAGGAAAATAAAAAATGCGCTTATTATTAATAGAAGATGATATAGAAATCAGTGATATGCTAAGAGATTATCTGCTATCAGAAGGCTTTGAAGTTGTTACGGCATACGATGGACAAGAAGGCTGTGACTTCTTTTTAAAACAACCTTTTGATTTGGTGCTGTTGGATATTATGATACCAAAATTAAATGGAATAGAGGTAATGAAAAAAATCCGGGCTCAAAGCATTGTACCTATTATTATTATGTCGGCGAAAGATACGGATTCCGATAAATCCTTGGGGCTTGGACTTGGAGCGGATGACTACATTACAAAACCATTTTCCGTGACAGAAGTTTTAGCCAGAATTAAGGCTAATATCAGACGGTCTACCCAGTACATTCCAAACCCAGTGAAGGAAGAAGTGAAATTGCTGTCCGCCGGAAAAGTAACCATTAATCCTGAAACATATATGGTTGTAAAAAATGAAACAGAAGTTGAACTGACATCAAAGGAATTTGCAATTCTTAAGCTGCTGCTGGAAAATCCCAGGAAAGTGTTTACAAAAGCCCAGCTATACTCGATGGTATGGGAAGACGATTATCTGGGGGATGAAAATGCAGTAAACGTGCATATCAGCCGCCTTAGGAACAAGATAGAGGATAATCCCAGAGAGCCGGAATATATACTGACGGTATGGGGAATCGGATATAAACTAGGAAATCCGAAGGAGTAAAGCTATGTGGATTTATATATTGGGGACAAGTTTGATTTTATTAGTGGCAATAATAGTCTTATTACTGTTTGAAAGAGGGAAAATACGTAAGCAGATTCAGAATATTTCATCTGAGCTTGATCGAATTCTAACGGAGGGGACAGACGAAAAAATCATGCTGTTTACTAACGAAAGAGAAGTAGCTGCTTTAATTGAACAGATGAACAGGGCTCTGGAAAGCCGTCAAAAGGTAAAAACCGATTACAGGGTGTCCGAACTGAAAGCAAAGCGCATGCTGTCCAATGTGTCCCACGACATAAAAACCCCACTTACTGTAATACTTGGGTATCTGGAAATTATGCGGCTGGATAGCAGATATCATACTAAAATGCTTGAAAAGGTGGAAATAAAAGCAGATGAGGTAATGGATTTAATCAATAAATTTTTTACATTGGCTAAGATCGAAGCGGGGGATATTGATTTAACAATGACTAGAATTCATGTTGGTGAATTCTGCAAAGAAATCATAGTGGATTTTTATGAAATATTAACGGAAAAAGATTTTCACGTAGATATTCAGATTCCGGAAACAGAATTATATGTATATTCCAACCAGGATGCTCTGAAACGTATCATATTAAATTTGATATCCAATGCCATACGCTATGGCAGCGACGGAAAATATTTCGGGTTATTTATACGCTATGATGAAGCCAAGGTAAGTATTGATATCATTGATAAAGGAAAGGGAATTGGGAAAACAGAGAAGGCACATGTGTTTGACCGGCTGTATACGACGGAGGATTCAAGAAACAGGGAGATACAGGGTAATGGGCTTGGACTTGCCATTGCAAAGGAATTGGCTGAAAAGCTGGGAGGGAATATTGTTCTGGACAGTGTGCCAAAGGTGAGAACCGTCTTTACGTTGGAACTTCATCGGATGGAATTTTGATTCGGGCTTCGCTGCATTTTTATACCCCAAATAAACATTGACGAAAGCTTAGATTGACGTATGACACCCGAATTAATATTAATATCTCAAAATCGTGCACGAAAGAAATTTGTAAGATTTATTCAAGAGTTTTGAAAATCCGATATGTTAGACTTATGGATGAAAATACAAAAGGAGAGAATGTATGCAGTATATAGTAACTACGAATAATCTTACAAAAAGAGTAAAGGAAAAAGAGATTGTTTCCAATTTAAATATGCATATTTCCCAAGGCCAGATTTATGGATTCCTGGGACCAAATGGAGCCGGTAAGACTACAACCATGAAAATGCTGACAAATCTTTGGAAACCAACTTCGGGAGAAATCAATTTATTCGGACAAAAATTAATGCCGGATTCCTATCAGGTGTTGAAGCGAATGGGAAGTATTATTGAATTCCCGACCTTTTACGAAAATATGAGTGCAGCAGAAAACCTGAAGCTTCATTGTGAATATATGGGCTATTATAGTCCTAATTGTGTGGAGCAGGCATTGGATATGCTCTATCTTTCCGATGCAAAGGATAAAAAGGCAAAGGAATTTTCCTTAGGAATGAGGCAGCGCTTAGGGATTGCAAGAGCTGTACTTACAAAACCGGAGTTATTGATTTTGGATGAGCCGGCCAATGGTCTTGACCCGGCCGGTATGAAACAGATTCGTGATTTATTGACGATGCTGTGCAAGGAGTATGGAATTACAATACTTATTTCCAGTCATTTATTATCAGAAATTGAAAGTATTGCGCAAACAATTGGCATCATACATCACGGAAAAATGTTGCAGGAAATATCGATGAAAGAAATATCGGATATGGGACTGGAGTATATTGAGATTACAACTCCCAATATAAAGCAGGCGGCATATACCATTGCAGAGAAAATGAATTTGCAGAATTTTAAAATTATGGAAGATAACCGCATCCGGGTCTATGATAATAAAGTTTCCTCCCAAGAGCTTTCAGGTGTATTTGCAGACAATCATATTGCAATTCAGGCACTGAATGTAAAAACAGAATCGCTGGAAGATTACTTTTTAAAGCTGACAGAGGGGGTAAAATAAATGTGGAAATTAATAAAGCTGGAGTGGGGAAAAAATAACACTGCAAGATATTTTCTGGGGGCTGCTGTTTTAATTGCCTTAGTGGGGCTGTTTATGTATGCACAATGTTATCTTGGCATTGCCAACGATGAGTCAACGGGAGTGCCGGATTCAGCGCCTGGCATGGAAACAATGGCAGTTCAGATAGAGTTATTTACAAATTTATGCTTTTTGGTATTTACTGCTGTTATGATGTCTTCTTTCATTATAACGCCATATAAGAATAAAACCATGAATCTGATGTTCAGCTATCCAATAAAACGTCAAAAAATTGTGGTTTCACAAATGCTGTCGGTATGGCTGTTTTGCTTTGCGGCATTAATGATAGGAAAGTTGTTTATTTATGGAATTCTTGCAGCAGCCGGGGGAAGTGCCAAGGCATCTTTTCCCCTGGGATATAATATGGCGGAAATAAGTTTTTATATACAGATTACCTTAAAATCTGCTGTAACGATAACCCTTGGGTTTATTGCCCTCTTTATAGGACGGTTAATGAATTCATCGAAAGCAGCAATCATTACTGCCTTTCTGCTGTTTAGTGTAATGAATGGAACGGTTGGAAATTTTACAGTAAGGGATAATGCGATTGTTCCGTTGACATTGGTAATTATTTCTCTTGTCTGTGCTTATTTATCGGTATACAAAGTTGAAGTAAAAGATCTAAAATAATATTTAAAAGCAAGTTAGCCGCACAACCCTGAAAGATTGATATCTTTCGGGGTTTTTGCGTTCTGTATTATAATGACTCAGGCAATAATAAGGGTTACGATATATTTGCTCAATATTCTGACAGAAATGAGTTTGGGAATGTAAGTGTATTCCGGATATGATAAAATTAACAGGAATTGAGGTGATAGGATTGAAGTATATTAATGGGCAGGAAGTCTTGCCTGAGGATTTATTAAAGGAAATCAGAAAATATGCAGAAGGGGTATACGTCTATATCCCAAAAAGTGATTGGAAGAAGAATAAGTGGGGCGAAAAGACGAATTACCATCGTGAAATGGAATTAAGGAACCGGCATATTTATGATAAATATCTGGAGGGTGTTGAAATAGCAGCAATATCGGAATGTTATCATTTATCTGCCAATAGTGTAAGAAGAATTATTTTATCACAAAAAAGAAAAATGGAGCCAGTGATAATTATGATGAAAGAACTAATAAAAGAATGGAACCTGGAAGGTGAGCCGGTCCAAATATATCATTCGGCCTGGAATATCAACAATACCTATGTATTGAAAGAATATGATGATCCGAATGCTCTGCAGAGAAACCTCATGATGATGAGGACACTTTATGAAGCAGGAATTCCGGTTCCGAAGATTATTCAGCTGCCGGATCAGCAGGATTATTTGGAGCGGAATAATAAGTTGTATGTGCTTACCGCAAAACTGAAGGGAAGAAATATTGTAAAGCTCCAGGAATGTGACAGCAGATGGTTCTTTGAATTTGGTATACTATTAGCGAAGCTTCATATTGCCTTTCAGGAATGTGAAAAGAAAATAAGCTTTTGGAACAACAGTATGCTTGAGGAAATGAACGGCTGGGTGAATAGGGATTTACATAAATTTAACCCGGATTATTTGAAGCAGGATGATATAAAAGCTTCAATTGACGAGCTGGCACAAATTTATGATGAACTGCCGAAGCAGCTAATACACAGAGATGTCCACCTGGGTAATTTTCTATTTGATAATGGAGTATTTTCAGGATATATCGATTTTGATTTAAGCCAGAGAAATATCCGTATATTTGATTTATGCTATTTTCTGTTAGGAATTCTTTTGGAAGAAGATAATAACCGTGTGGAAAAGCAGAAGTGGTATGAAATTATCCGGCAGGTAATAGGAGGATATGATTCCATTGCAGCGTTAAGCACTCTTGAAAAGAAGGCTGTTACCTGCGTGATGAAGAATATCGAAATATTATTTACAGCGTATTTTTTAGGCATTGGGGATGAAAAGCTGGCAAAGGATTCAGCAGATATATATACATTTGTTAAGCTCAATGAAGAGAAAATACAAAAGGCAGTCCTGGTATGACTGGGTTTGGGTTTCAGGATACGAAGTATAAATTAGATGGATAATACTGTTTTTACAAGAAAAATTGATAAGGCGGCAGAAGAGTTAAGATTAGTGACATTTCAGTCGAGACCGTTTCAAATTCAGTGTTTTGGAAATTTTGAGTCTTAATTATTATATAAAATCCATGAACCGCAGTAGAGGCTGAAACCCTTGCCTTGACTGCATTTCGTATATTTCTGTGTATTTTCATTAAGCTCAAAATGGAGTATTCTGTAAAACAAGTTTACACGAAATATTAAACGGAGCCTTTCAGCCGAAAATTAGGCATATGATTTTAATACAAATAGCCGGAAATTTTTCGTAATCAGGAACAGCAGTTTATTTACCCAATAACTGCCCCGATATGACAGAATCTGTATATCATAGGATAGAGTCTTTTTATCATATAACAGACACTGTATATTATAGGATAGAGTCTTTTTATCATATAACAGACACTGTATATCATATGATAAAGTCTAAATATCATATAACAGAGACCGTATATCGGGGCTGATGTAAGTACATTTATAATATATTGTTAATAACAATAGCAGATCAGATATTCATAGCCGTTTCATAGGCAGCCCAGATGGCGTCCATTACATTGGTGGGCTGCTTTGCATCCCCGATCAGATGAACATGGTCACCCTTGATTTCCTCATATAAAGAGTTATTAGGGATATAGCCTATGGACACTACGATATGGTCGGCAGGAATTTCATGCTTCTTTTGCATTCCCTTGGGACCCAGGGCATACATAAGCCTTGCACGGTTTGCAGTATTGGGATAGTTCTTTTCCGTTTCTATGATAACAGCTTTTCCATCCTCGTAGCTTTCCACAACAGCATTTTTAATGACATTGACCTTATAGTAGTCTAGGAGTTCCATCAGCATGTTATAGTTGGCAGCAGACAAGCCGAAGGCATTTAAAATGGTTTCGCTCATTTCCACAAGGGTAACCTTCTTACCCTCACAGCCCAGCATATAAGCAATTTCACAGCCGGTCAGACCTCCGCCTACAATAACGACATTATCACCCTTTATCTTCGTATTACATAGGGTGTCAAAAGCATAGGTTACATTGGGCTTATCAAATCCGGGGGTGTTCAATTTGCGCTCTTTTGCGCCTGTAGCCACAAATATCTCATCGTATCCGGTAATCATGTCGGAGGTTACTTCCGTATTCATGTGAATATGGATGGGAAGGCTTTGTACCTGTCTCTTATACCAGGCCAGTAAATGCTTGTCGTCGTCTTTGAAATCAGGTGCGGCAGCAGCTACAAAAACACCGCCAAGCTCACCAGTTTTTTCATATAAATCCACTTCGTGGCCCCGGAGTGCGCTGACTCTTGCTGCTTCCATTCCGCCAAGGCCGCCGCCGATAACCAGAACCTTCTTTTTGGTTTCAGCTGGCTGAATTTGATAGCTTTTTTCCCGTCCGCAGGCAGGATTTACGGCACAGCTGATATCCTTGCCCTGAAAAATACGGCCAAGGCAGCCCTGGTGACAGGAAATACAGGGACGGACATCCTCCAGCTGATCTGCATAAAATTTATTGCCAAGCTCGGCATCTGCCAGAAGAGGACGGCCCATGCCCATAATATCGATCATTCCTTCGGCAATGGCATTTTCCGCAACATCAGGCTCATCAAAACGGCCGGCACAGACAACAGGGATGCTGACAGCTTTCTTCACCTCTGCCACATCTTTCAGGTTGCAGGCCTTGGGCATGTACATAGGCGGATGAGGCCAGAACCAGGAATCATAGCTTCCGTTATCACAGTTTAGCATATCATAGCCGTATTCCTCTAATTTTTTGGCGACAAGAATGCCTTCTTCCAAATCACGTCCCTTTTCAACGAATTCTTCTCCCGGCAGGGCACCTCTGTTAAAATCCTTGATATAGCTGCGGACGCTGTAACGGATGGACACGGGGAAATCACTTCCGCATTTTGCTTTAATGGCTTCTACAATTTCCCTGGCAAAACGCAGACGGTTATCAAGTGAGCCGCCGTATTCATCGGTGCGGTTATTAAAAAATGCAATGGCAAACTGGTCCAGCAGGTACCCTTCATGGACAGCATGAATTTCCACGCCGTCGCCGCCGGCCTGCTTCACTAAAGAGGCAGCTTCAGCAAAATTCTTTATGTACTGCTGGATTTCCTCAACGGTTATTCCTCTGTTTTTAATTTCAGGGTCCCATACATTCTGAATGGGTGCCGGAGCAGGAAGCAGCTTCCAGGAGGCTTCATCCTCCAGCTTTGCCGCACGGCCATTCATAGCTGTAAGCTGGATAAATATTTTGGAATTGTATTGGTGGATACCATCCATCAAATATTTCATTTCAGATACATAAGCTTCCGGATTATTTACCGGATTCAGATAGGGCATGGGGATGATGGGTACTAAGCCGGTGATGATGAGGCCGGTTCCTCCCTTTGCACGTTCAATATAATAATCCGCACCCTCCTTTGTGTAGGCACCGGTCTTCGGATTCATTAAACGGGGAGAAAAAACACCCATTGGCATCATGGCAATGCGGTTGCGCACTTCCACCTTGCCGATTTTTACAGGTGAAAATAAATGAGTAAATTTAACAGACATACGTTGCTCCTTTCTTTTCTCAGATTCCATTATAAAGCCAGCGTTTATGCCACCGCTTAACTTTGACAAAAGTATAACATTCTTATTTTGAGACTGTCAATAGTAACAGAATACAATTCGGCGAATTATATTTTGTTAAAAATGACGGCTGGTGAACAGTTTTTGACAAACAGGTTATTCCATGATATGATTTCATATATTTACTAAAGGAGATAAGTTATGAAGCCTCAGACCAAGCGCAAACAACAGGCCATTGAAACGAAAGAAAGAATATTCAAATGTGCCGTGGCACTATTTGGCCAATATTCATATGAAAACGTGACAGTCAATGATATTTGCCAGGCAGCTCAGGTGTCAATCGGCGCTTTCTACCATCATTTTAAAAATAAAGAATGTATACTGAATGAAGGGTATCGTCTGTTTGATGACCAATTAGAAGCAGCTTGGGATGACGGACATCCGGACAATGACTTGGAGGCCATTCGCTTTTTGGTAGCCGGACAAATGCAATCCATGCAGCAGATGGGTGCCCTGGCTGCTTCCCAATATTTCAAGAACCAATTGACCTATGAAGAAAAATATATTTTAAATAAGGATAGATTCTTTTACAGGACCATTTATGAGGCAGTACAGGGGGAGTTGACTTCTGAGAACCTCTTTGGAGAAGCACAGACCATAACAGAAGATATATTAAGCAACTGCAGAGGGATTATCTATGACTGGTGTTTACATGAAGGCAGTTACGATTTAATGCTGAAGGGGGAACGGGTCCTGGAAATGGTGTTATACTATTACAGCAAAAGCATAGACAAGGGTGCAGGTGCTGAATGAGAGGCACTTCGGCATTATTGGGTTACTATGTGATTGATTTGTGCAGAGCGGCAAAGCCGGAATTTATGAAGGGTATTTGATTGATATATCAGCAATTTTTTCTTATCTTACAAAGGCAGGTGAGTACATGAATGGAAGAATCTTATCTAAAAAGGTATTGTTCAGAGCTTTTATACTGCTCTTTATGGTAGATATTTCGGTTAGTGTACTGTCTGACGGAATTGCCCTCAGCTATGGATTGTTCGGAGAACTGAAAGCCTTTTCTGCCGTTGAGAGGCAGGAGAGCAGTATTCTTGCAAAGCCTTTCAGAATTAATCCAGGGAAAGTGCTTAAGCTTATTGAAAAGAAAGCAGAACAAATAGCCCGGTATTCCTGGCTTCTGCTGATAGTAATAATTCTTTCCGTTTACTGTTTGCGGTATTTTTATCCGGGTTTTATAACACCGGTTGCCCTAAAAGTGCGCATGAATAATTGAAGCCTTTTCCAAATGTTTGATAATGTATAGTCTGGAAAGGAGAAGCTTATGTTTGAGCAGGATTATATTATGCGCCTGATACATGAGATGGTCAGGGCTTTCTTAAAATTAATCTTTCGTATAGATTCGGATAACAAAGAAGAACTTATTTTTGACGAAAAGGAAAAGGAAGAGGAAGAAAAATACACAAAGCTTTTAAATCTCATTGATGAAGGAGAAATCAATGAAGCGGAGAATAAACTATTAAATGATTTGAATCCCAAGGATATTCAATATTTTAAAACTGCCCTTATGTTTTATTCCTATTTGAACGGTAAAGATACCGATTTTCTGGAAGAACACGATTTTTCAAGAAAGGAAATAATGGAGGGGTTAAAACATGTTGCGGCAGTCTATGGTTATGAAAGTATGGCGGAGGTTCTTCTTAGCATGATGTCAGAATAGAGCTGCGGGAAACTATTAAGAATACAGAGGAAAAAACACATGATATTAACACCCAAAGAAGCAGAAAAAGAGCTTAAAATAGCAGAAGAGATGAATCCCGGAGCATGGATTGGACACAGTGAATCTGTTGGTAAAAATGCAGGGCTAATAGCGGAAAGGATTGAGCATATGGACAGGGATGTTGCCTATGCCATGGGCTTACTGCATGATATAGGCAGGCGGGAGGGCTTCAAATCGATTCTGCATACCTTGGACGGATACAATTATATGACAAGTCTGGGGCAAAAGGAAATTGCAAGAATTTGCCTGACACACTCCTTTCCCCAAAAGGATATAAATACCTTTCTGGGAAAATTTGACTGTACCATGGAAGAAAAAGCTTTTATTGCAGATTACTTACAAAAAGCAGAATATGACGATTATGACCGTTTAATACAGCTTTGTGATGCCATCTCTTTGCCTGAGGGTGCCTGTATTATGGAAAAGAGGCTCCTGGATGTTGCAATGCGGCATGGGGTGCCGGATTTTACAATTAACAAGTGGAAGGCTTTTTTGAATCTGAAAAAGTATTTTGATGGCTTGTGTGGATGCAATATTTATGATTTACTGCCTAATGTTGTTGAGAATTCTTTTCGGGATTTGGTTTAAATGGATTGTATGGTAAAGGGCAGGGGTTCACAAGGGGACGGCAGTTTGTACAAAATAGAAAGCATGAATGCTTCGATTACAATGTATAAGAAGTCCGGGACTTCTAATACATTTCCATAGGCGCATTCATGCTTTCTATTTTGTGCAAACTGCCTGTGCTATGTTGAAACGGGGCATTTGTCGGGTTAATCTTTAAAATGATTTTTGGGGAAGAATGTTATGCCTATTGAAGCAAAAAGCAATTTTTACTTTTTGCTTGGGCAGTTTCGCAAGTAAACTTACGAAATGAATGGGGATTAAAATATACTCAACGTTCGAATATGGATAGTAAAAGCTGTATAGCAAAAGTTGTATAGCAAAAACGGTATAACAAAAGTTGGATAGCTGCTAAGAAAATTAGGAGCTATCCAGCCTAAAATTATTTTTTAGTTAGTTTAATTCTTAATTAATTCATAGCAATTTTTGAAAGTGTATCTACCAGATTATAATACATTTGTTCAATTCCGGCCCGGTCGTATTTCATTAAGCAGACCTCAACATGATCGGTATTATCTATTTCGCCAAGGTAATTCCAAACACCCTTTACAGCTGTTCCGTTGTAATTGATGGTTTGGTCCGTTGAACCTACCTTGGGGCTGATGGCTGATATAACACTTACAACGCCGTCATTTCTCCACCAGCTGCTATCAATTGGAACGTCTCCCTCTTTATTATTGGTGTACATGCCCATGAATGCCGAACTTTTTATAAGAACCGGATTCATATTTGTATTGGGTACATAAAAATGGGTCAGCTTGCTTTCGTGGGTGTCGGCACATGCAATTGAATAATAATAGATATCCGGTTGGGCCTTTACATAGGAATTTAATTCTCTGGCACCTTCCGGTGTTAAATCCCAGAGGCTTAAATCTTTGTTATCCTTCCAGATGTTACTGTTAATTACTCTGTTGTAATAGTCTGAGTAGGATTCTCCAGGCTGTCTGCTTAATCCCCATTGGCCTAATTTAAAATCATATTCTGAACTATCAAAATCGAAACCACTGCCTTTTAATGCTGCAATTGCTGCATAAAATTGATGGGTAAGCGGCTCAATGGTACTCTGACGGTGTGCTTCCTGGCTTCCGTCGTGAGGAGTGGCAATCGTAGCTATGCCGGCTATCCATGATTTTCCTCCGGTAAAAAGAGGACTGAGGCTTCCGTCCGTGGTAGCGGCTGTTTCATTGGCATCCCCATTCTCCAATAGCTGTGCTAACATACGGATTGTCTGACCACCCATACTGTGGCCGATTAAATTGATTTTCCGGACATTGCCGGAAGAGTCCAAGGTTCCAATCTCTTTGTAGACACCAGGGTAGGTTGTTCCATACCTGGCATGTCCATACTTGTTGGAATGTGCTTCCCCATAATCAACGGTTCCGCCTGCTATGTACGCATAGAGCTCACATGCCCTGTCCCAGTTACTGGAAACAGGTCCGATAGAAGGAGAATATACGGTATATCCCTTTGCAATAAGCTTTTGTGTAAGACTTTGTTCACCTCCCCAGTAATACATTCCGTTTGCTTCATTGCCTCCCCAGCCAAAACAACCATGGACCATAATAATGGGATAATTGTTTCCGGTGACGGCAGCATCACTATTATCTGCAGCTTTTACAGCAGGAGCTGCCAGCAGGTAAAAAACAGTACAGATAATAAGAACAGATGCCATGATTCTTTTTAAATAAGATGCTTTCATAAATAAAACCCCTTTCTTTTAATTTCCCTCATGCACTTTTTGGAGTGAATTTGGTGACTACGTTATAACATACTGGAATATTGCAGTCAAACTTATAAAATGGTATTATTTGGCATCAAATTTTGATTTAGAATCATGAAACATCCATTTATTGGAAATTACATTATTTTACTATTCCTTTCTGCTTTATTTGCCAGTTGACAAAAAAAGATTAGGTAGAAGTGTAGTGTTTGCTGTCATTTTATGAAAATAAGGGCATTAAATAACCTGTGGCAAAAGCAGGAAAAGAGATGAAATAAGAGATATAAAGTGCTCTCTGGGGCCATCTAAAATAACAAACGGCAGCAGAAATATATGTTATATTCAGGTTACAAACATGAGCTTAGCCACCAGGCGCTGTCCTTGTCGATGTAGTTATACTCCTTTACCGATTGCAGAATAGAAGCTGCTGCTTCCACGGGATAGCCCTGACGGGCATATATTTCACCAAGCTTTGTATAGGAATCCAGAATAAAAAGCTTTGGAATAGCAGGCAGAAGCCTGTCAGCAGTATCTTTTTGCCCTGACTTTAGTAAGATCTCAAATAGCATAAAGAAGAAAGGATAGTCAAATACGGAGGTGCTTTCTTCCGGGAAGGCATCGGGCAGAAGCAGGCCGGCAGTAAGCAGGCAGGTGTTTTTTCTCCCGGCTGTCAGGGTGTCAATAAAGCTGGTTAGCTTATCGGAGTAAAGTAAATCGTTTAGGATAAGGGATAGAAAATAGTAGGAGGGTGCTTCGTCTTTATAGCAGGACAGGACGGATAGAGAGAGTTTATCTTCATAAAGTGCGGAAAAGGCAGAAATTGCTTTCTTGTAATCATGGAGGTAAAAGGAAAGCTTTCCGGACAGAAACAGATAATCCTCCTTCCATTTTTGAATCAAATTGCTCTGTTCCAATATGGACTCTGCCGTTTGGCCAAGTTTTGTTTCGATAAGGATATTGATGGCATGAAGCTGCTTTTCATCATGATCCCCATAGGGGAGCTTTAAGATTAGCTGGTCAAAAAGCTGATGGCCGTCGGCATACAGATGGGACAGGGCTCTTCCCAGGGAGAGTGTGCAGCCCGGAGCCTCCCTGTATTCCAGGGCATTGACATAGCAGTTCACCGCATTGGAATAGACTTCTTCCTCCTCATAAATATCCCCAAGGGATATACAGGCCTTATAAGTACCGCAGCCCCCGGTAAATTTGAGCCTGTTTGGTGCCTCTCCCATGGTGAGGCAGCGTTTAAAGGAGGCAATAGCCAGCAGATGCCGGTGGCTTTTTTGATAAATGCAGCCCCTTAAGTATTCGAAGTCGGTACACTCGGGATAATAAGCCAAACCCTCAGTCACAAAGGAAAGAGCATTTCCGTAATCCTTTAAGGTCATATAGCAGAGGACGATCCGGTAGAAGATATGGGGAAAATATGCCTGTGAAACAGCCTTCTTTTCATAGGATTTCAGGTAAACCTCCAGTGCTTTATTGATATCCCCCTGTGCCATATATTCATTGGCAATATTAAAGAGAAAGTAGGGGTCAGCCGGATTATCTTCCAGCTGTTTTTTTAGGAGAGGCATGTTTCTTGCATGCTTTTGCTTCCTTTCAATGGCCTTTTCCGTATAGCCGTAGTGGAACAAAGTGACATCGGCAAGGGTAAAGCGGGAGCCGTCCAGAGGACTGCCCTTTTTATTTATCTGTTCGTGGATTCTGCCTTGATAGTAATACTCTCCGGTGTTTCTTAGCAAACGGAAAGCGTAATGAACGGAATATTCCTTTGTGTTCTCTTCATCAAAATAGTTCAGAAGGGTAAAATGATATCCGTCATACTTTTCATTGTCAAGAAGCTGCAAAAAAGCTTCCGTATCCCTTTTGTCAAAGATTTCATCCGCATCCAGCAGCAGAATCCAGTCACCGGCAGCTTTCTTTAAGGTCATATTCCTTGCCCTGGAAAAATCATCCTCCCAGGGAATGTCAAATACCTGAGCCTTATATTTAGCAGCAATTTCCTTTGAATTATCGGTAGAGCCCGTATCGCCGATTATAATTTCGTCTACAATACCTGTAACACTGTCAAGGCAGCGGTCCAGTATCCAATCCTCATCCTTTACGATCATACATAAGCTTACGGTTTTCTTATTCATCATGGCAGATTCGTGTCCCTTTAAAGCGGATGTTTTCACAATTAAGGTATTCTAAAAATCTCTAAATGATACTTTTATTTACTAATGGAAAAGGGAAGGCAGAGCACCACGGTCCTTTATAGGGCTGTTTCCTGTGATTTTGCGGTAAGCTCTGTAAAAGGCAGAGTAATCGGAAAAGCCGGACATCCGGGAAGCTTCTTCGGCGCTGTGGCCTCCCATCAGCAGCTGCTTGGCATAGATAACCCGTTTATAGGACAGGTAATCCCAGAGGGTGGTACCGGTAGCCTTACGAAATACCTTATTCAGGTGGTGCTTGCTAAGGCAGAACTTTGCGGCTACCAGGTCAAGTGTTATCTGGCTGGTAAACTGCTCATTCAGGTAGGCAATAACCTGATTGATGGTCTCGGAACTGCCCTCCTTACTGTCCGGTGGATTACTGCTGCCGCCGCATACCCTGATGCGGGACAGGAGTGCTTCCAGATAGACGGGCACCATGGCACTTTGCAGGTCAGCGGGAAGCTCTGCACATTCAATCAATGCTTCCAGAAAAGGATAGAATTTTTCCTTTGCCATGCCCTCATAATAAATCTCCTTGCTGTCATCCTTTGCAGTACCGGGAAATACCGACAGCAGCAGGGCTCTTCGTTCCAGGGACAGAAGCTCCGGATAGAAATGCAGGGCTACCCGCCGGTAAGTGTTCTCATTGTTGACCCGGACGCCATGAAACACATTGGGAGCCAGGAGCAGGAGGCTGTGGGGAACAGGTTTGTAGTGCGTTCCCTCCACCAGATAGTCTATATCTCCCTCCAGAAAGTAGTAGATTTCAAAAAAGTTGTGACAATGAAGCTGGTAGTCTTTATTGGGCTCATTGGAATAACTGTAGCCAAACATAATGTGCTCTGTTGTAATTTCTGCCAGTGCAGCCATGGTATCTCCTTTTTTGATTGCTTTTTCTTAACTATAAAGCAAAACCGCTATATTTGCAATATAATTGTCCGGATATGCAATGGTATATCCAGGGAAAATACAGTAGAATCATAGTAGGACAGATAAAAGAAAAAATAAGGGAAAGAGGCATAAACTTATGGAATTGGGAGCACAGTTGTATACGGTAAGAAATTATATACAGACTGAAGAAGACTTTGAGAGAACGATAAATAAGATTGCAGATATCGGGTACCGATACATTCAGATATCAGGAGTCGGAAAGGGAATCGCCCCGGAAAGGCTTCGGGAAATCTGTGACAGTCATGGGGTAAAGACAGTCCTGACCCACAGCGATATCAACCGTATTCTGTATGATACGGAGAACCTGATTAGAGAGCATGACATCCTGGGAAGCTCTTATATCGGCCTTGGTGCTATGCCGGAGAAATACAGGGGGACGGACTGGCTGTCTTATTTCTATGAGGATTTTAAGGAGCCGGTAAAGAAGATAGCTGCCAGCGGAAAGCTTTTTATGTACCACAACCATAATTTTGAATTCGAAAAGGAAAATGGAGTAACCCTGCTGGAGAGGTTATTGGAGCTCTTTACACCACAGGAGATGGGTATTACCCTGGATACTTACTGGGTACAGGCAGCAGGTGCAGATGTTATCAGCTGGATTGGGAAATTAAAAGACCGGCTGCCCTGCGTACATCTTAAGGATATGGCTGTGGTGAGCGGCAGTGGGGTAATGGCACCTGTGGGAGAAGGAAACCTTAATTTTCCCGGAATATTGGAGGCTTTAAAAGAAACCAATTGTGAGTACCTGTTAGTGGAACAGGATACCTGCCAGACCAGCCCCTTTCACTGTTTAAGACAGAGCTATGAGAATCTGAAAAAACTGGGCTACGAGTAGTTTAATTAAAATTGCCGGATATTCCTTGACAACTGAATATTGATAGTCGGGAAAGCTGTTTGAATATGAATAGAGGGAATTTGTTGGTAGTTATTTATTGCATCAAACTAAAATTTAGTGAAATAAAAAAGGATCACTATAAAAGCAATCCTTTTCATCAATGTTTTACTTATGCAAGTTGTACATTGACTGCCTGCATTCCGCGAGCACCCTTTGTCACTTCAAACGTTACAGCCTGACCTTCATCTATAGATTTGAAACCATCCATAGCAAGTCCGGAGAAATGTACGAATACATCTTCGCCGCCCTCATCGTTAGTGATGAAGCCGAAACCTTTTTGTGCGTTAAACCATTTTACAGTACCTTTATTCATGAAAGATACCTCCTTAAATATTTATTATATTTATAAACAAAAAAACACATATCCTGGTAAATCAAAAAAATAATGACTTACAAAAATATGTGAGATCAAATCTTTATTTAAAATACTTCGTAAGTATAACATGTAAAATTCAGTAAGTCAAGAGAAATAAAATACGAAAGTTAGAATAACAGAAACTTTTTTGCTTTACCTTCAGATTCTTTCTTGATTATGAATAGGTATACATCTGGCTTATTAATAAAGTTGAATCTATTCAGTTTCATTATTTATGCGGGAGCGAATCCCAACTTGCCAAATTGAATTAATGATAATGAGTGAAGGTTAACACTTTAAATTTATTTACATAGAAAGGATGAAAGATGAAAGAGGTTAGAATCGGAATTATCGGAATCGGAAATATGGGCAGTGCCCATGCACAAAGCATAAAAAAAGGTGAAATTCCAGGCCTTAGGCTGACAGCGGTGGCGGACAGAAAGGAAAGCCGGAGAGAATGGGCAGGGACAGAGCTTGGTGAAGAGGTGGAGATATTTTCAGAAGGTGAGGAGCTTATTGCTTCCGGCCTTTGTGATGCCGTACTGGTGGCAACACCACATTACCAGCATCCGGTACTTGTAATAAGCGCCCTTCGCCATGGACTTCATGCCCTTTGCGAAAAGCCTGCGGGAGTTTATACCAAGCAGGTCAGGGAGATGAATGAGGAAGCAGAAAAGCATAATCTGGTATTTGCCATGATGTTTAACCAGAGAACCAATCCGATTTATAAAAAAATGCAGGAGCTGGTGGCCGGTAAAAGCCTTGGGGAAATAAAGCGGGTCAACTGGATTATTACGGATTGGTACCGCACCCAGGCCTACTATGATTCCGGGGACTGGAGAGCCACCTGGGACGGCGAGGGAGGAGGGGTCCTTTTAAACCAGTGCCCTCATAATCTGGATTTGCTGCAATGGATATGCGGAATGCCCAAAGAGGTGCAGGCCTTCTGCCATAACGGGAAATGGCACAACATTGAAGTAGAGGATGATGTAACGGCATATTTTACATTAGAAAACGGTGCTACCGGCGTCTTTATTACCTCCACAGGCGATGCACCGGGAACAAACCGTTTTGAAATTACCCTGGAAAAAGGGAAGCTGGTAAGTGAAGAGGATAAGCTTACCCTGTATGAGCTTGCTGAAAATGAAAGGGAGTACTGCTTTAAGGCGACGGAAGGCTTTAAGAGGCCGGAGGGCGCTTACCGGGAATTGGAGCTTACAGGAGAAAACAGCCAGCATAAAGGAGTCTTGAAAGCTTTTGCAGGCAGAATTCTTCATGGAACCCCCTTAATAGCCGACGGAAGGGAAGGTATCAGAGGCCTGATGCTCTCAAATGCCATGCATTTATCTTCCTGGCTGAAGCAGCCGGTAACCCTTCCTGTGGACGAAGAATTGTTTTTAGATGAGCTTAATAAGAGAAGAAAGGCTTCGGGCCTTAAGGAAAATGTAAAGGAAATTACCTTTGACACGAAAGGCAGTTACGGTAGCGGAAATGGAAACTGATAATGGAAACAAGGGAGTTTTAAGGGCAGCAATTGCAGGATGCGGCAGTATTGCACAGGTACATGCCGCCTGCCTTGACAGGCAAAAGGGTGTAAAGCTCGCCGCTGTCTGTGATATCCGGGAGGAACGGGCACAGGGTCTTGGAGAACAGTACGGCGCGAAAGTATATACCTCCTTTGAGAAGATGCTGCAGGAGGAGGATTTCCAGGTGCTTCACATCTGTACGCCTCATTATCTTCACGTTCCGATGGCGGAAACTGCCCTGGCAAAGGGACTGCATGTATTTATGGAGAAGCCTCCGGCTATGACCTATGGGGAATATGCCAGGTTAAAGGAAGCAGAGGACAGGGCAGAGGGTCAGCTGGGACTGTGCTTTCAGAACCGTTATAATCCGGGAACCCTGCAGGCTAAGAAGCTTATGGAACAGGGCATACCCGGAAAGGTCAAAGGGGGAAGAGCCCTTGTAAGCTGGAGCAGGAATAAGGAGTATTATACGGAAAGCGGCTGGAGGGGTTCTCTTAAAACAGAGGGAGGCGGAGTCTTAATTAACCAGGCAGTACACTCTCTGGATTTACTTACCCTGTTTCTGGGGAAGCCGGTAAAGGCAGACGCTGTGATGGCAAACCATCATCTGAAGGATATCGTTGAGGTGGAAGATATGATGGAAGCCTTTATCCGGTATGAAAATGGCGTAGAGGGCTGCTTTTATGCGACAACAGCCTACTGCACCAATATGCCTCCTATCATAGAACTTCACTGTGAGAACATGAATCTGCGTATTGAAGAAATGAGAGCTGCCTGTTTTGACTTTGAAGGCAGGGAATTAACCGGGGAGAACTTCCCCACGACCCGGACAGAGCAGAAGGAAGGCATGGGCAAGAGCTATTGGGGTGCGGGACACCTGGATTGCATCACTGACTACTACAGGGCATTAAAGGAAGGAAAGAAGATTCCCTTAGGTATCCCTCAGGTAAAAAATACGATTGACTTAATGCTGGCGGTTTATGAATCTGCCAGAACAGGAAATGAGATTGAACTAGCTCATTAAAAGTGAAGAATAAAGTAGATAAAGAAAATAAGGAAGATAAAGTAGATAAAGAAGATAAGGAAGATAAGGAAGATAAAGTAGATAAAGAAATGAAAGAATTTAAGGAGGATGGTATGCTTAAATTATCGAAAATAACGGGCTTTGCAGATGAAATCAGTGAAGACCTTACTGTACAGGTAAGGCTTTTAAAGGACCTTGGAATGGAATATCTGGAATTCCGCAGTGCTGGAGGAAGAAATGTAGCGGATTTTGCCCCGGGAGAAGTAAACGAGTTAAAGTCATACTTAGACAGCGAAGGAATCAAGGTATCTGCCATTGGCTCCCCCATCGGCAAGATATCAATAAACGATGGATTTCAGGAACACCTTGACAGCTTTAAAAGAATTGTGGAAACAGCACATACCCTTGATACCTCCAACATCAGGATATTCAGCTTTTATATCCCGGAAAAGGAAGAGGCGGGGAAGTACAAAAATGAGGTAATAGAGCGCCTTGGAAGGCTTAAGGATTATGCCAGGGCTCATGAGACAGTACTGCTGCATGAAAATGAAAAGGGTATTTACGGGGATACGGCTCCCCGCTGCAAGGATATTTTGGAGAGTCTTTATGATGCTAATTTTAAAGCAGTATTTGATTTTGCGAACTTCGTCCAATGTAAGGAGGATACCTTAACAGCCTATGAACTTCTAAAGCCCTATATTGCCTATATCCATATTAAGGATGCGGTGAAAGAAACCGGTGAGGTCAGAAAAGCGGGAGCGGGAGACGGACGGATC
The DNA here is from genome assembly GCF_900142215.1 of Anaerocolumna jejuensis DSM 15929. Lineage (GTDB taxonomy): Bacteria > Bacillota > Clostridia > Lachnospirales > Lachnospiraceae > Anaerocolumna > Anaerocolumna jejuensis. The sequence goes on from NZ_FRAC01000007.1 coordinate 153,271, forward strand.
AAGGAAATACTGGAGGACCTTGATAAAAACGGGTACCGGGGATTTTTAAGCCTTGAGCCCCATCTTGCTGACTTTGCAGGCTTTAAGCAGCTGGAAAAGGAAGGGGGAAAGCTTTCCCTGTCAAACAGCGAGCAGACCTTTACTATGGCTTATGAGGCTTTGGCGAATATCTTGAACCAGCAGGGCTCTTAAAGCATATACTAACACAAAGATTATTGTGGTGAAGCAGCTTGGCTATAAATAATGTAAATGTAAAAGCAAATCAGCTAAAAGGAGATATGGAGTATAAGGGACAGAAGCTTTTGACCTATACTATCAACTATCCTCAATTTTCTTCCGAGCGGTTCCGGAATTTTGCAAATAAGCTCAGTGCATATTATAAGGCAGAGGCAGTCCTTTATAAGAAATACCATGTTGCAAAGCTTTTTCAAATGTCCATTGATGATTATGAATATGCTATCAGCAACAACTTCCCGGTAAGGCCGTATGAAGTGCTGACGGTATATACAATTACCCATAATAATAACTGCGTGTTAAGCCTGTATTTCGACCGTTATGAATATACAGGCGGTGCCCATGGAATGACCACCAGAAGTGCGGATACCTGGAACCTAAAGAGCGGAAGAAGAATGGATCTATCGGAATTCTTTCCGGGAAAAAAGGATTACACGTCCTATATTATTGCTGAAATCAACAAGCAGACAGCCAAAGATATAGCGGATAACAATAACATATATTTTGAGGATGTAAACGATCTGGTAAAAGAGAATTTTAATGAGAAGAATTTTTATGTAGTGCCGGAAGGGGTAGTAATCTTCTTCCAGCATTACGAGATTGCTCCCTACTCCAGCGGGATACGGACCTTCCTCATACCCTTTCAGGAGGGAGGGGCAGTACCTGTGGGGTGTTAGCATATGTGTTAATGGTACGGGAAAATTCCTTACGAAAAACAACGAAAAATTACTCTTAATCTTTCTTAGTTATACTATCTATTTTATCAAGTATTAGAATTGTACAGAATATAATTATAAATATTAGACCAATTAATAGGGTATAAGTTGTTAAATGATAGGAAGCTTCAACTGTAGAAAAGTTAAAAGCATAAACTAATAATTTACCAATTACAAAATATGAGATTAATACTGCTAAAAAAGTAAAGCATAAGGCCTTCATTATAGTTTTAAATAGATTAGTATTCATATTCACTCCCAGGTTAATTTATGTATTTTCTAGTGGATAGGCAGCTTTATTATTTACTAATAGAGCAGACATGATTATTGTATGTGATAGCAGATGTTACGGTAGTAAGACCATGTGCTGAAATATATAAATGATATAAATTGTGCAATCCAATTTGTATTTTATGGATAATAACTCTCCGCCGGATATTAAATAGACTTGAGCACCGTTTATAGCATTCTGATTTTACAATATCCACAAATGGAATCATATGACAAATGGAAGCTAAAGTCAACTGCTGAAATGGTCATACTGCATTAGTTAAAAAAATATGATTCAAGCATAAAAGTCCCGTTTCAATACATTAACAGGCAATTTGTACAAAGCAGAAAGAACGAATGCGACTATGGAAAGGTATTAGAAGTCCTTTTCTCTGAAGATTTTGTGCTATATTATCAAACAGATTGTTTGAGCGTAGCGAGTTATCTGTTTGATAATATGTCCAGCACAAAATATTCAGAGAATTAGGACTTCTTATACCTTGGAATTGGAGCATGAGTCTTTCTGCTTTGTGCAAATTGCCGTCCCCTTGTGAGAAACTGACCTTTTTCCGTTTATCATAAAAAAATACATTTAATAAGCTGCTGCAAATTTCATTCCGTAAGAGAAGAAATTATTACAGCAGCTTATTGCAGTTATTGAAAATTATCTTCATCGTGATGATACAAAAATCTCTCCAGCTCTTCCTTTGACTGAAATTCCTTGGAATATTCCATGAATTCGCCCCGTCTTTCGTCATCCATATCATAGAATTTATCTCTTGCCACTAAATCATTGGTGAGATAAAGAGCCAGAGCAGGGGGGAGCAGGTTATTAAAGCCGCCGAAATTATCCATAAAAGCATCCTTTCTTTTTCACCTCTTGCAGATTTTGCATAGCTTCAGGTGAAACATGTAAATTGCATTCTTTTCATACTGCCTTTTTTGTTTGTTACAGGATTAGGGTTTACAGGAAATGATTAAATATGCAATCCTTTTTTTGGATGAAAGGAAAGGTTGTATTTACGGAAGGCTTACGTTATAATAAAAGCAGACAGGTGGAAGAAAATAACTATAGCTGTCGAGCCGTAGAAAGAAAAAGGGAAAGCGGGAGGTTATTTTATGGAAAAATACAGAATACTTGTAAAAGGTATAGTCCAATATGAAGATAAATATTTACTGGCAGAGAAATGGTATGATGACAGGATTATGGATCCGTATCAGTGGGAATTCGTAGATGGAAAGCTGGAATTCGGAGAAACTCCGGAGAAGGGAGTGCTTCGCATTGTTTATGAGAATACAGGACTTACCGGCCATATCAACAGGATTTTATATACCTGGTCCTTTATGATAGGTGATGTCTGCACCATAGGAATCTGCTTCCATTTATTAAGCATGAGTGATGAAGTTGTTCTTTCAGAAGATTTAAATGATTTTAAATGGGTTACGAAAGAGGAAATCGGGAAATATGTAAGTAATAAGGCAATGCTTGAGGATATTGCAAAGGCTGAATTATAATATAAACAAAGGAATCAGAGGTCCTATTTTTAGAGCTTGTGCCAGTTAGCTTCGGTACAAGCTTATTATACGAAAAGATATATGTTGCTTTAAGTTTTTTGACCTCTTCCAGGTATAAAAATGCAATATGTCCCAGCTTTAGAACTGAAGAATAAACTAAAATTCAAATAATCTTGAAAGGAATAGAAAGGGAGGAAAACGTGTCAGTATTAATTAAGAATGGCCATGTACTGGATCCTTCCACGGGAACGGATGGGATACGGGATATCTATGTAAAAGACGGAGTCATAGCGGCAGTAGGTGAGAAGCTTGACCTTGCTGCGGATGAGGTCATTGAAGCACAGGGACTATACGTAATGCCCGGATTTATCGATCTCCATGTGCATTTAAGGGAACCTGGTTTTGAGTATAAGGAAACCATTAAAACCGGTTCCGAGGCGGCAGCAAGAGGAGGCTTTACAACCATTTGCCCCATGCCGAATACCAGGCCGGCAATTGACAGCAGGGAAATGGTGGAATGGCTGAAAGAAAAGGAAAAGAAGGATTCTCTTGTTCATATTCTCCCCATCGGTGCCGTAACCAGAGGACAGGCTGGAGAGGAACTGGCGGACATTGGAGGGATGGCAGAAGCAGGAGCGGCAGCCATCAGTGAGGATGGAAAATCCGTTATGAGCACTTCCCTTTACAGAGAGGGGATGCTCAAGGCAAAAGCAGCGGGCATACCAGTGTTTGCCCATTGCGAGGACAAGGACCTGGTTGGAAATGGAGTCATTAACAAAGGAAAAAAGGCGGAAGAACTTCAGCTACCCGGGATTTCCAATGCAGTTGAAGATATTATTGCCATCAGAGACATCCTGCTGGCAAAGGAGACAGGAGTCAGGCTTCACCTATGCCATTGCTCTACAAAGGACAGCGTGGATTTTCTGGCATGGGCGAAGAAGGAAGGACTTCCCGTAACCGGAGAAGCATGCCCCCACCACTTTACCCTGGCGGATGAGGATATTCCCTGTGATGACAGCAATTATAAAATGAATCCTCCCTTAAGAAGCAAGGAGGATGTGGAGGCACTAAAGGAAGGGCTTAAAAACGGGATACTGGATGTAATAGCCACGGACCATGCCCCCCACAGCAAAAAAGATAAGGAGAAATCTTTCCTTCAGGCTCCTTTTGGCATAGTTGGACTGGAGACAGCCTTTGCCCTCTCCTATACCGAGCTGGTGGAAACAGGGATACTTTCTCCCCTGGAGCTGGCAGCCAAGCTCAGCTGTAATCCTGCCGGTATACTGGGGATAGAGAAGGGAAGTTTAAAAGAAGGAAGGGCAGCGGATATCGTAATTGCCGATACCAGGGAGTGGTACCGGATTGATAAAGAGGCCTTTGCTTCCCTGGGGAAGAATACACCTTTTCATGGCAGAGAGGTAAAGGGAAAGATAAAATACACCCTGGTCAACGGACAGGTGGTTTTTCAGGATTAACGGCAGTTATAAGCCATTCATGCAGATAATAATAAAACGGAGGCAATCATGATTCAGAAATTAATTGATGCAATTCAGAAAACAAAGGCACCCATTGTTGTAGGACTTGACCCCATGCTTGATTATATTCCGGAACACATCAGGGAAAAGGCTTATCAGGAAAAAGGGGAGACTCTGGCAGGAGCGGCAGAGGCTATCTGGCAATTCAACAAGGGAATCGTCGATGCAGTTTATGACCTGATACCGGCTGTAAAGCCCCAGATTGCCATGTATGAGCAATTTGGCATCGAAGGTCTGATAGCATATAAGAAGACCATAGAATACTGCAAGGAAAAAGGGCTTGTAGTAATCGGTGATATCAAAAGAGGGGATATCGGCTCTACTTCAACGGCTTATGCCGTAGGACATCTGGGAAAGGTTACGGTTGGACAGAATACCTATTATGGCTTTGATGAGGATTTTGCCACCGTAAATCCATATCTGGGCTCCGATGGTGTCAAGCCCTTTATTGATGTTTGCAAGGAAGAAAATAAAGGCCTTTTTATTCTGGTTAAGACCTCCAATCCCTCCAGCGGCGAATTTCAGGACAGGCTGATTGACGGAAAGCCGCTCTATGAGCTGGTAGGAGAGAAGGTAGCCCAATGGGGAATGGAGCATATGGGAGACAGCTACAGCTATATCGGAGCAGTGGTGGGTGCCACTTATCCCGAAATGGGAAAGATACTCAGAAAGCTTATGCCAAAGACTTACATTCTGGTTCCCGGCTACGGTGCACAGGGCGGAAAGGCTGAAGATTTAGTGCATTACTTTAACAAGGATGGACTGGGAGCTATCGTGAATTCCTCCAGAGGTATCATTGCTGCCTATAAGGCTAAGAATTATGAAAAATTTGGACCAAGTGCCTACGCAGACGCTTCCAGGCAGGCGGTAATTGACATGAGAGAGGATATTAACGGAGCACTGGCAAAGGGCGGAAGCAGGTAATAAGTTAATAAAAAAAATGAGGCCCTGAACCTTAATCTAATTAAACCAGAATCAACCAAAGCATTCTATTAGAACGAACAGATACAGAGATGTAGCATAGTGCTAATTTTTATCATTGTGCAAATTGTAAAAAAAAGTTCTATATGCCAAATAAATTAACAAATTATCTAAAATTACTTAACAAGACAATAAGTATATTTTTTACCTATTCAGGGTTGGAAATATGTTGTTTTTGTGCCAGATTCATTTTTTCAGGGACTTTGTGAACACCTCGAAGTTGGCACACAGGATAAAAAAGAAGATTTTTCTAAGCTCTCAGAAATGTGGTAAAATGAAAGAAACGAAACGACAAATTAGAATTGTTAAACAAAAACATAGCACGATAGATGAGAGGTAATGTGATAAAATGATTAAGGATGATATTGCCAAATTATTAAGAAAAAGTAATGCTATGAATAGCCCTAAAAGAAATTTACAGATTCTTGAATCAATAATTATTTCAGAGGGCTGGAGTAAAGTACCTATCAACAGTATCTATGGGACTTCCGATAGAACGATGTTGCATTTAGCGGTACAGGCAGATGTAGAGGGTAATTTTATTGATGTTATTAAATTTTTGATTGAGAATGGTATCAATGTCAATGCTAAAGACAGTCGTGGAAATACGGTTTTGCACTATCTTTCATCGGGGAATACTGGTTGTACGGATTCTCAATATGAAATTGCAAAAGTAATTTTAGATAATGGCGGCGATTTAAGCATAAAAAATGACAATGGTATGCCAGCTTTACAGTCAACTATAAAACATTCAAAAGATGATTATCGGCTTATGCGACTGTTTTTGATGTATGAAATAAGTAATGATGTATTAAACGATTTGGAAAAAACTGCAAGAGTAACAGGAAATACCCAAGTCATTGAATTAATAGAGCATAATGATAATTAATACATACTCTTTATTAACATAAGCCACTATGCCCTTATCAAGTTGGCGAGGTTCTGCGGTGTGACCGCCGACTGCCTGCTGGGGCTGACAGAAACAAAAAGCCACTCATCGTGTGCCAAGGGGCAAGCCCCTTGGGAATCCCCGACAACAAAACAGGCTGCATGTTCCCTCTGCGTGAGCATGTAGCCCTTTTGCTGTCAGCAGCCCATTTCACGGTCTGTGTGTAGTTCCTTGCAAACTGACCTAATATTCTGTTGTAATACCATGCTGTTATCTGCTACTCTGCTGCAAGGAAATCCTGCTGTTATACCATTTTGAAAAGGTTTAGCTTAATGAAGCAACGGCAGCCTTTAACTGGTCTAATGCTTTTAACAGGGTCGCTTTCGGGCAGGCAACATTAAACCGCTGGAAGCCTTTTCCCTCAGGTCCGAACATAGTGCCTCCGTCCAGCCATAATCCGGCTTTTTCCGTGATAAAGTTCTCCAGTGCCTCTGTCTCCATCCCCAGGGCGTTAAAGTCGACCCAAAGAAGGTATGTGCCCTGGGTATCGACAACTTTTAATACGGGAATCTCGGCTTCAATAAATTGCTTTGCAGTTCTGATATTTTCATAAATGTAAGCTTCCAGTTCCTTTAGCCATTCATCACCATATTCATAGGCAGCCTGGCAGGCAATCAGCCCCATGGTATTTAGCTGGCTGTATCCGGATTTGGTTATTTCTTCTTTGAATTTCGTTTTCAAAGCGGGATTTGGTATCAGCACATTGGAGGCCTGCAGGCCGGCCAGATTAAAGGTCTTACTGGGTGCGGTGCAGGTTATGGTCCTTTTGGCATATTCTTCTTTAATAGAAGCAAAAACAAGGTGTGCGTGCCCGGGATGTATAAAGTCAGCATGGATTTCATCGGACACCACCAGTACATCATGCTTCACACAGATATCACCAAGGCGTGTAAGCTCCTCTCTCGTATAGACTCTGCCTACGGGATTGTGAGGGTTGCATAGAATAAAGAGCTTCACCTGATTATCAATAATCTTTTGCTCAAAATCTCCAAAATCAATGCGGTAAGAGCCATTTTCATAAATAAGCGGATTATTGATAAGCTTTCGGTTATTGTTTAAAACTGCTTCCGAAAAAGGGTAGTATACCGGACGCTGTATCAGTATACTGTCCCCCTCTCTGGTAAAAGCACGAACTGACATGGCTATTGCAAATACTACACCGGGAGTCTTTACAAGCCATTTTCTATCGATATTCCAGTGGTAGTGGGAAAGAAACCATTTATGCAGAATTGTAAAATAGTTCTCTTTTACCTCCGAATAGCCAAAGACACCATGTTCTGCAGCCTTTACAAGGGCTTTCGTGACATCGGGGAGGGTAGCAAAATCCATATCGGCAACCCACATGGGTATTAAAGTCTCTTTTTTGCCCCGTTCTGCGGCAAAATCATATTTCAGGGAATTTGTATTTTTTCTGTCAATTAGTTCATCAAAATTATAGGGCATCTGCAGTTTCTCCTTTTCTTTTGCTGGGTTTTATTATGCTGGGCGGTATTTAATGGTAGTAAGAAGGCAGGCTGTATCCTGCCGATTTTTACAAGTACTTAATATGATATCACAAGCTTGCTTACAACACTGTATAAGGAAAGAGTTTAGTGTGAAAATTAAAATACAATTTTCACACACAAGATTGTGCCTGCGAAATCTCGGCCCAATCTTGCGGCGTGTTGGGAACTTACTGCCATCATTATAATACATCCATAACGAAAAAGTCTTGTTAAGTTTTAAAGTTTAGGAAAGTGCCTGCTTTAAGTCCTCAATTAAGTCATCAGCATCCTCAAGTCCTACGGACATACGCAGGAGGCGTTCATTAATACCTCTTTGGAGCCGCTCATTTATGGGAACATCTGCATGAGTCTGTATCATGGGATAGGTAATTAAAGTCTCCGTTCCACCAAGGCTTTCTGCAAAAAGAATCAGGGAAACCCTTTCCAGGACCTGCTTTGCGGTATCTTCCGTATCCACCTCAAAGGATATCATGGAGCCAAAGCCCGTAGCCTGTTTTTTCGATATATCAATGCCCGGGTGGTCGGGTAAGCCGATAAAATATACCTTCCGGACCTTTTCCTGGGAGGAGAGAAAGGCAGCGATTTTCTTTGCATTCTCTTCCTGGCGTTCCATTCTGACCGCAAGGGTCTTAATACCCCGGATTAACAGCCAGCAGTCAAAGGGAGCAAGACAGGCTCCGGTAGTCTTGTAGATGAAACGAAGTTTTTCCGATAAATCAGCTTTGTTTGTCACTAAGAATCCGGCAAGGGTATCATTATGTCCGCTTAAATATTTGGTACCGCTGTGAATGACAATGTCGGCACCCAGGGTAAGGGGACGCTGAAAATATGGGGTAAGGAAGGTGTTATCCACTATGACCAACAGGTTGTGCTCCCTTGCAATGGCTGCCACTTCCCGAATGTCAGTGACCTGCATCATAGGATTGGTGGGAGTCTCTATATAAATTGCCTTTGTTTCCTTGCGGATTAAGGAGCGCAGCTTCGGTAAATCTGAGGTATCAAGGTAATCAAAGACAATGCCGTTCTTCTTATTGATGTTATCAAAGAGACGGACAGTACCACCGTAAAGGTCTTCCGAGGCAATAATATGGTCGCCGATAGAAAAGAGCTCCATCAGAGCAGTAATGGCTGCCATTCCGGTGCTAAAAGCCAAGGCATCCACACCCTCCTCAAGATTAGCAATTACTTTTTCTAAGTGTTCTCTGGTTGGATTTTGTAAGCGGGAATAATCATAGCCGGTACTTTGACCAATTCCGGGATGGGCGAAGGTAGCAGATTGGTAGATAGGAACGCTGACAGCTCCTGTGTTATGTGTGTTGTTAGCTGCTCCATGAATACATCGAGTCGTAAAATCCATATGTTAACCTCATTTCTGCACTGCTGTAATGTTGTGTTTTGTGTCCGCAGTGCCGGACCATAATCTTCATGAAAAAAGCTTCTTGTACTGTGTTTAATGGGAATAAGGTATACAGGAGACGGCAGGTAGATAAAATAAAAAACACCCGTCTTCTTATACAGAAGACGAGTGTTACCCGTGTTACCACTTCAATTTATCCCTACCTCACGGCAGAGGAACTTATTAAGTACGTTACCCTTTCAGATAGTTATACTTTCATGCTATAACAGGCAGACCTGTTGCGGCCTAAGCGTTCTTAACGGTTTGGCGCACCGCTCCTGAGCCATCTTCCGTAAATATTCTTTGCTTTTTTTCCACCAGCCAAAAGCTCTCTGTTAAAGTTTATTTACATACTCTCTCATTCCTAGCGTTTTACTATGAATTTTATCTGAGTATAGCAGATAGAAAGGTATTTGTCAATGTGAAATCTCTTCCTCTTTTTCGGATACTATCTATTTGTTATCCTGTCTTCCTTGTATTGAAATTATACACATAATATGATAACATGAAAATAGAAATATGTGGAATTTCTAGGATTGTAGAGTAGTGGTGATGAGAATTATTAAATGGTATAGCTGTAAGAAGTGGAATTAAGAATGTTATCTAATCTTTGGTTTTAGTGCCTGAAACTTACAAAATGGAGGATTACAATGAAAAAAATTGCAGTAGTTTTCATAAATTTCCTGTTGTTCCTGTTTGTTTGGAGTGTAAATTACCGGGATATGGATTCTTTACCTTCGGATTCCGATAAAGTCTCCTTGAATCAACTGCCGGAGAATTACAGCCTTGAAGATGCAAAATCAGATAATTGCGTTGCTTTTGAGGATAGTGATATCACATATGGACAATCAGCGTGGAATACTTTCGTTTCCAAAGCAAAAAAAGGAAAGCCGGCTGCCGTTAGGTTAGGTTATTATTATACCCTGGGCGACCCTTCCCGCTACTCAAAGGAGTATTACGAGTCCATAAAGGATGATTACCCTATTTTGTATATCAGGGATTTAAAATATGATGGATATAAATATACGGTAGAAGACTTAGAGGATGGAAGTGTTCTTTCAAAAGATTATAAGTATATGATGAAATATGAAGGAAAGCCAAGAAGTGCCACTGCGTTGTTCTCCAAATATAGCCGTTATGTATTGATCAATGATACCACTGTAAGCTGGGATGAGATTGAAAATAGCATGCTCAGTTCACAGTCGGGCGCTTATATAGACCATACCGAGGTGTATACGGATTTGGAATGGAAGTAATACATGAGTTGCTGACAGCAAAGGAAGTGTGAACATGTTGGAAAAGATACCTGCAATCTGCGTAAAAATATCGGACTTAGCCTTTAATATCGATTATATAGCGGGAAGTCTCAATCAGGGGTTCTTGGAAGAAAATAAAAGTCTGCCCTTTCAGGAAAGAATATTTCGGGCATTTCCCGAATTGGCGGACAGAATTCATCCTGGGATGGGAGTCTATGATATACATTATGCCGTGAAAGGGTTATTCGAAACTAAGTACAGGATTGAATATCCGCTTATGTCTGAAAAGGTAAAGGAAGTTCAGGATAAGTTGAATAAGGTGATCGTTCCGGCTTTACTGGTGCTGTTCCGTGAATTTGATTTATCCTATGGGAAAGATTTCGGTGACATAACCTGTTACCTTGGTCTTTATAGCGTCTTTCCAAGGAAGGTCCTAAACAAAGAGTTCTGGTTACATTATCTTACGAGAGATGAAAATATTTTTAAAGCAGCCATGCATGAAATCAATCACTTCGTATTATTTGAGAAGTGGAAATCAATGCATGGTTGCAAAGAACAAAGGGAGCCAGAGCACCCGGAACCCTTATGGTTCCTGGAGGAACTGATTGTTGATCCAACGCTAAATACGAAGGAACTTCAGGCATTTGTGCCATATCCCCAAAGGGCATATGAGCAGTTTTATACTGCCGTGGTAAATGGCAGAACACCGCAGGAATTTGTGCAAAGCTGTTATAGGAATAGTAATACAATAGAAGAATTTCTGGAGAAAACTTACCGCTATATAGAGGATAACCTGCAGGAATTGATTGAAAAATGTGGATAGATATCCTACCGGCTAAAATATGGGTGCTTTGTTGTATTTTACAGCCACTTGCTGATTTCCCTGCTGCAAGCCTTGAGCTTATCGGCATATAGTTCAACAATGTCATTGGTAATACGGGGAGAAGGACCGGAAATACTAACAGCACCTATCAGGCTTCCATCACGCTTGTATACGGGAACACCAATGCAGCGGATACCGATTTCATGCTCCATATTATCCAGACTATATCCCCGTTCTTTTACAGAAATCAGTTCCTCCGTCAATTGCTGTCGTGTTTGAATGGTGCTGGAAGTGTAAGAGGTCATACTTTGTGCGGTAATTGCTTCCTCCTGCTGTTTGGGAGGAAGAAAAGCCAGAATGGCTTTTCCAAGAGAAGTGCAGTACATTTCTGCTGTTTCACCTACCATAGAGCGTGCACTGTAGGAGGAGGTCGGATAGGTTCCCTCAAGATACAATATCCTGCCTTCTTTCGGAATAGCAAAGTAGACTATTTCATTAATTTCATTGGAAAGGGCGCTCATAAAAGGATGAATGATCTTATGAATGCCCATGCTTGTATTAATTACATAGGAAAGTTCTAAAATCTTCATGCCCAGATGATATTTATTATTGTCAGGGTTTTTTTCAATATATCCGCATTGCTCAAAGGTTTGGATGATATTATGGACATTGCTCTTATATAGGTCCAATTGGGTACTGATTTCGGTTACACCCAATTCTGGTGTTTTTGCAGTAAAACAATCTAAAATGTCCAGTGCTTTTTTTAATGATTTTACTTTAATTTCTTCGTTCATTGAAACCCCTCTCTTGATTGTTTCTTTGATAGTAAAAATGTTGCAGATATTGGGTCATTATCTATAGGTTTCCACAATACAGAACATAGTTTTATTATAGTAAACATTTAGATTGTTGTAAAGTGTAAATTTGCACTAGGTTATTAGGCTATAAAACTATACAAAATGCATGAAAAAGAATTATTATTAATTAATATATTGTTGACAATGATAATATACGATGGTAATATGATTCATATAACCGTATATTAGAACGATGTTCTTTTATACGGAACATATTTGGATTAAATAAAGAACTATGTTCTATAATTTAGAACGAAGGAGGAATCATGGAAAGTATAAAAAGCGGTGTCTGGCCAACTATGGTTACACCGTATACCAATTGTAATGAAATTGACTACAGCGGGATGGAAAAGCTGCTGCAATTTTATCACCAAAAAGGAGTAAACGGGGTATTTGCAATATGCCAGTCAAGTGAGATGTTTTTCTTAACCAGGGAAGAAAAAAGAAGATTAATCCGGTTTATTGTCGGGAACATTCCGGAGAATATGCAGGTTGTAGTATCCGGTCATACTGGTGAAACTTTGGAAGAACAGTTAAGAGATGCCTATGAAATTATGTGCGATGGAGTTGAGGCCTATGTGATACTTCCCAATCGTTTTGCAGAGGAGGAAGAAGATGATGACATTCTGATAGAAAGAATGGAGCGTTTTTTGGATGCTTTTCCGGAAATTCCCTTAGGAATATATGAATGTCCATATCCTTATAAAAGAATTTTAACGCCTAAAGTGCTTACCTGGTGTATTGGTACCGGAAGGTTTCGCTTTATTAAGGATACCTGCTGTAATTTGGTGCAGATACAGGAAAAGCTTAATCTGATTAAAGATACCGGCATTAAGTTATTCAATGCTAACAGTGCTACCTTGCTGGAAAGCCTTAGAATGGGAGCTGACGGCTATAGCGGGGTTATGGCTAATTTCCAGCCGGAATTTTATGTATGGCTTTACAGAAACTTCTTGAAATTCCCGGAGAAGGCGGAATTAGTACAACAGTTTATCGGTATCTGCTCCATGGCCGAATACCAGTACTATCCTGTTAACGGTAAGTATAGCCTGTCCCTTCAGGGAGTTCCCATTGATATTAGAAGCAGGGTTTTGGATAAAGGGGGATTTACCAGACGCTACCAAATGGAGATCGAGCAAATGAATCAATTGTCCTTATGGGCCGGAAAGAAATTTTCCATTTAAGGCCTTTAAGAAATATAATGTATGGAGGTTAATTTATGAAAAGAAACAGTAGTGTAATTCTTGCAGTAATTATGGCAGTTACCCTTGCTTTTTCAGGTTGTGGGAAAAATTCTGCTGACAAAGCTGCAAACACAGGAGCAGAAAACCCAGGTACGGAACAGAGCAGCTCTTCCGGCTTGGATGAGGGAGGGGTGACAAACAAAGAAGGTTATCCCATTACCTCGGAGCCGGTTACTATTAAGGCAGCTGTGTCATACAATTCCATACGTCCCGATATGGGGGACTCTAATATATGGAAGTATGTTGCGGACAAGACAAACATTAACTTTGAAATTGAGACAATTAAGGATTCTGACAAGGTGGATTTGATGTTTGCCAGTGATGACTTACCGGATTTACTTATGGGAGTAAATATTACGGCAAATCAGATGACAGGTGCGGCTGAAGGCGGCAGCTTTGTAGAGATGGAACCCCTTCTAAAGGATTATGCACCTACCTGGTATAAATTTATGCAGGATAACAGACTGGTGTATAATGCCTCTCTTGCTACGGACGGAAAGTTATATGGTCTGCCATATATTGATTTTTCACCTTTTGACAGAAATCTGCGTGACCAATGGATTATCATGAAAAATTGGCTGGATGAACTCAATCTGTCAGTTCCAAAAACTACGAAAGAATTTGAAAATGTATTGCAGGCTATTAAGGACAATGCCGGGAAAGGTTCTATTCCTCAGGATGTGATACCTTACTATTTCTTATTCGACAGCTATGTCGGAGGACAGTTTGATATTTATGGAAGCTATGGTGTATATGTTACCTCGGATGATTATGTATATGTAGACAAGGGTGTGGTAAAGGACCAGTCCACTAATCCGGCCATTAAGGAACCGTTGAAATTTCTGAAAGAACTCTATTCCAAAGGACTTATTCCACCGGAAGTATTTACTGATGACTGGAATACATATGTATCAAAAATAAGCTCTAATCCGGCAATTGTAGGCTCCTATACCTCCTATGCTAACAGGCAGATGGACCAGGCAGCTCCCATGGGACCTTTAGATACTGAAAATGGAAGTACGCCGTTAATGCGAAGCCAGGCATTTACACCGGGGCCTGCAAATGTGGCCATAATTACGAAAAATAATAAGTATCCCGCCGCCACTGCAAGATTCCTTGAGGCACTTGCCTCCGATACAGAGATGATGCTGACGGTGAGCAGGGGAACAAAAGGAATTGTATGGGATAATGACAGTGATGGAAAAGCTTATCCAATCTTCTGGGAGGAGGCACCGGATAAGATGCAGGAGAACTCCAAGGACTTAGGAATGAATAACTCCTTTGCGGCCTTAAAGGATAGCAATTTCTATGACAAGGTATGGAAGGAGACAAGCTATGATCAGTTGAATTCCAGGGCCTGGGCTTATGAAAATGTTTATAAGAATTCTGTAATGCCCAATGATATGGTATATGTGTCAGGAACACTTGGGACAGACGATACCAATGCATTGAATATCTATAAAACGGATTTGGCCAATTACCGTAAATCAATGTTTGCTGATTTTATAACCGGTAAAAGAGATATTGATAAAGAATGGGATAGTTATGTAAAAGAAATGAACAAATTGGGGCTGGAAGAGTTTATTAAACTGAAGCAGAAAGGCTATGACTTAATGGTGAAGTAAAAAGTCATAGAGAAAGTACTGTATGAACAAGAGAGTGCCTCAAAAAATCAGGAACTTTGAGACACTCTCATTGGTTATGGTTACAGTATAATAATCCGGCATTGAGCGGCCTAATGGCCACATGTTCGCTAGCGTGAAAGGAATGTAGGTTAAATGAAAATAAAAGAAGAAAAAAATCTTCCGGTCTCTAACAGAAGTACACCTATAAGAAAAAGAATGCTACAAAGCTATGAACTATATTTATTTCTTTTGCCTGCCATTTTGTTGTTAATAATATTCAATTACTTACCAATGTATGGAATTCTGATAGCCTTTAAAGATTTTAAACCATCTCTTGGAATTCTGGATAGTCCCTGGGTCGGTTTTAAATATTTTGAACGTTTTTTTTCGATGTCAATGTTTCATGTGATTTTAAAAAATACGCTGGTAATAAGTTTTTATACTCTGATAGCAGGTTTTCCACTGCCAATCCTGCTGGCACTTACACTAAACAGTTCTCCTGCGGGACGGTTAAAGAAAATAGTACAGACCATTACCTATGCGCCGCATTTTATATCCATCGTTATTGTTGTGGGCATGATAAATGTCTTTTTCGCTCCGTCTACGGGGATTGTACGAAATATACTCCACTCCACCGGACTTCTGAATGGGAATCTGGAGATTCTTATGAATGCACACAGCTTCCCTCATCTGTATGTTTGGAGCGGTGTCTGGCAAAATATTGGATGGGACAGTATTATTTATCTAAGTGCACTGGCAGGGGTGGACCCCTCCTATCATGAAGCTGCCGTTATGGATGGAGCCACCAAGTTTCAAAGGGTCAGACATATAGATTTTCCTTCTATTTTGCCAACGATTGTAATTTTGCTGATATTAAATTCAGGTTCTATTATGAATGTAGGCTTTGAAAAGGTGTTTTTGCTCCAGAATTCTTTTAATTTAAGTACCAGTGAGGTAATTAACACCTATGTTTATAAGATTGGTATAAAGCAGGCTCAATACAGCCTTTCCGCTGCCATCGGCCTGTTTAATTCCGTCATAAACTTTTTTATGATATTGATGGTAAATAAGATAAGCAGCAAGCTGGGACAGGATTCTCTCTGGTAATGGAGGACATTATGAATAAATTTAGAAATCTTTCGGCAAGTGATAAGAGTTTTGATATAATAAATACGGTAATTTTAATTTTTCTTTTGCTGGTGGCTGCTTATCCTCTTTATTTTGTCATTATAGCATCTATCAGTGACCCAAAGCTGGTGACCAGCGGAAAAGTATTGTTATTTCCAAAGAGCTTCAATTTAAAGGGATACAAAGAGGTGCTTAAATATGCTCCTATCTGGAGAGGATATGCCAATACCATAGTTTATACGGTTTTGTTTACGGTGGTTTCTGTTATGGTATGTCTTCTCTCAGGCTATTCTCTGGCTCAGAAAAAACTTCCGGGTAAAAAGGTCATAACGGCATTTTTTATTTTTACCATGTTTTTTAATGGAGGTCTGATACCGACCTACTTAATTATGAAACAAATAGGTCTATATGGAAAAACCATTATTATCATTCTGATGGGTGCGGTCAGTGTAACCAATATTATCATAAGCCGCACTTTTATAAAAAATACGATACCCTATGAACTTTTTGAAGCAGCCAGTGTGGATGGATGCAGCCATACAGCTTTTTTCTTCCGGATTGTCATGCCCATATCCAAGGCTCTTATTGCTGTATTGGTGTTGTTTGCGGCAGTGGGGCAGTGGAATTCCTGGTTCAATGCTATGATCTATTTAAGAGAGGAAAATCAGATGCCGTTACAAATGGTATTAAGGGATTTGATTGTTAACCAATCAGCCATGAGTATGGCAAGTGATACCGCCGGGATGGGGGGAGATGCGGCAGCGCAGGTGTATCTGGTAGAAGCCATGAGGTATGCGGTTATTATTGTATCTACACTTCCCATTATGTGTATTTACCCCTTTGTTCAGAAGTACTTTGTAAAAGGCATTATGATTGGCTCGGTAAAGGGATAAATAAGGCTAAATAAAATATGTTAATACAGCGGAAAGGATAGCAGAATATGAAAGGACAAAATAAGTGGGGGTACCAGCCCTACACACCTGTTAATGTGGCATATAAGAGAATGCTGCCCCATATATGCAGGCTAGCCCCCGGAGAGGATTATGCAGAATTTGAATGGTTGGATAAGGGGGGAGAAGGAAAGCATTTTGTTTTCTGGAAGCCTGTAACTTCCACAGAAAATTACAGCTGCCGTGAATTGGAGGGACAGAAGGCTAAGCTTACGGGATTGACTGCAGAATGTAACTATGAATTTTTTATTACGAGAGAAAAGCAGGAGAAGAAAAGTGATACCAGAATTTTCAGAACAGGGCGGGCAATCGGCATGGTAGTAAATTATCTGCACCCGGAGGATACTGCTTTTGCCTGTTCAGGAAGATATTTATGCAGTCCGTCTCTGGTAAAGCTTCCTTCCGGTGTACTTTTAGCCTCTATGGATGTCTTCGTTTCCCATGGGCCGCAGAACCTTACTTTTCTTTTTCGTTCGGAGGATGATGGAGTCACATGGGAATATGTAACGGATCTTTTTCCCTGCTTTTGGGGAAAGCTTTTTTATCATAAGGATGCTTTATATATGCTTGCCACTTCTACGGAATATGGAAGCCTTTTCATAGGAAAATCCCTGGATGAAGGGTATACCTGGTCGGAACCGGTCACCATATTGCCGGGGGCCGGACTTGGGACGGAGGGCGGACCACATAAGGGCCCTATGCCTGTGGTGTGCCATGAAGGAAGATTGTATACGGCTGTGGATTACGGCTCCTGGGAAACCGGCGGGCATGGGAACGGATTGCTCTCCATTGATGAGGAGGCGGACCTTTTGGTTCCGGAGAACTGGAGCTGTACGGATTTTCTCACCTTTGACAGTACCTGGGAGGGTGCGGCAAAGGGAAGAAGCGGCGGCGGGCTTGAAGGGAATGCCGTAGCCGGACCCGATGGTGAGATATATAATGTACTTCGGTATCAGATGGCAGGCTGTGAGCCTGCTTACGGAAAGGCTCTGGTATTAAAAGGAAATAAGAGAAATGCAGAGGAGCCGCTGACTTTTGCCTGGTTTGCGGACTTTAACGGAGGAAGCAATTCCAAGTTTGATTTATTGTACGATGAAAAATCCAGTGCCTATTGGGCAATTGTAAGCGAAGTAGTGGAAGAGCAGAAGCCTACCCAGCGAAATGTGCTGTCGCTGGCAGTATCCAAGGATTTAAGAAAGTTCCGTATCGTTAACAGAATGCTGGATTACCGTTTGGAGGACCCTGCTATGGTGGGATTTCAATATGTAAGCTTTTTGATAGATGGAGATGATATTTTGTTTTTATGCCGCTCAGCCTTTAATAATGCCCATAACATGCATGATTCCAATTATATTACCTTTCATAGAATTGAAGGCTTCCGAAAGTATTTGCTCTAAGACCATTTTACTGAGGATAAGAGCCGTAAAGGACCTTATTCGGCTGGTAGCGGTCTATAAATTCATTCTTTTGACCGTCAGGATAACCGATGGCAATCAGGGAAAAGGGCTTCACCTGATCGGGAAAATGAAACATACTGCGCAGAAAATCTGCCTGAGACTCTGCACCGACCCAGACAGCACCAAGCTCCAGATATACAGCTTCCGGAAGGATGTTTTAAGCGGCGGCACCTAATTCCTGTTGCCAGGTGCCTTGAAATTTCAGGCAATCAGAATTGCATAGCAATACCAGTGTTATACCGGAAGAAGCAACCGGACCGGAATAGGGAGACATCTTTGACAAAGCCTCCAAAGCTTGGTGGTCTTCTACCACAATAAACTCCCACGGCTGCTGGTTACCTGCAGACGGTGCCTGCATTCCTGCCCGTAATAAACGCTCCACCTTTTCCTTTTCGACAGATCGGTTTTGAAACCTTCTGATACTCCTGCGGTTAAAAATTATATCCATAATAAAGACCTCCCTATGATAAGTTATACCGGAAATCCGGTTATTACAATAAGTATAGGATATCAAAAAAGGAATGGCAAGTACGCACATATTTGTGCCTTGAAAGGGAATGCTATGGATAGTTTATCAAGAAAAATCTGCTGCCATCTACGCAATAGAAGTCATTAGCGGAAAATGGCGCCTGCCAATTATGCTGGAACTATCTGTCCATGAAAGTATGTGGTATAATGAGTTTAAGCATCACCTGGATGGCATTTCCAATATAATGCTGACCCGTGCCCTACAGGATTTGGAAACAAATGGCCTTATACAACGAAAAGAATTAGCGCAGCTGCCGCGTCATGTAGAATATTCACTGACAGCCGGCTGCCAGCAGCTTCTTGGGGTGCTGGATATGATTAACGAATGGGAAGGATTCATTATAAGGCTGTACCATCCTTAAAAAGAAAAAAGATATTGAATGAAGCAGATGAAAAAATAGGAGGTAACCTATGAGGATAGGCGGAGGAGTTCAAAGAAGCTATCATAATCCGGATGAATGGATAAAGGAAGTGCTTGACTTAAAGTACAGTGCGGTTTTAGCACCTGTAAATTGTGAAGCTTCCGGTGAAGAGATACGTGATTATATTAAATATATTAAAAAATATAATTTGATTCTCGGTGAGGTGGGAGTCTGGAAAAATCCGATTGCGGTGGATGAAAAAGAAAGAAAAGAAGCTTTGGAATTTTGTAAAAGGCAATTGGCGCTGGCGGATGAAATGGCAGCAAACTGCTGTGTTAATATCGTTGGCTCGCGGGGTGAGATATGGGATGGACTATATGCCGATAATTACTCAGAGTCAACTTATTGTCTGGTTGTTGACTCTATATGCGACATTATAGACAGTGTAAAACCGGTGAACACTTTTTATACGATTGAAACGATGCCCTGGATGGTTCCAGATTCGGCAGAGGCTTATCTAAAGCTGCTAAAGGATGTTAACCGTTCGGCTTTTGCGGCACATCTGGATTATGCCAACCTTATTAATACCCCCCAAAAATATGCTTTTAGCACGCAGTTGATTGAGGAATGTTTTCAGAAGCTTGGCCCCTATATAAAAAGTATCCATGCGAAGGATGTTATACAAAGACAGGGATTGCCCTGTCTGATAGAGGAAGTAATGCCGGGTAAAGGAACGATAGATTTTATCAAGGTACTTCATTTATGTGAGAAACAGGGAAGGGATACTACCGTTTTTGTAGAGCATCTTAATACCCATGAGGAATATAAAGAGGCGGTTGCCTATATTAGAAAAAAAGCCGGAGAAGAGGGAATAATCGTACTTTGAGGGAAAGGGGAAATAAATACCCTGCTATGGTCTGAGAATACTTTATGACACCTGGCAGGGTATTTATTTTAATATAGAAATACTTTGTTATCCGATAACTCTGGTTGCTTCTTTCAGCCAGAGTTTTTCTTCTTCATTCAGATAAGGAGAAATCTTTTCATATACCTCACTGTGATAGCGGTTCAGACTGTCGATTTCTTTCTTTGTCATATAAGAAGTATCTACTGCGTCAAGGTCGATGGGAGCAAAGGTAAGATGTTCAAAGTACATGAACTGTCCATACTCATTCTTTGCGCCTTTGTGGCAGATTAATTCATTTTCGGTACGGATGCCGTGGCTGCCTTCTATATAAACGCCGGGCTCATCGGTAGTTACCATACCTTCTTCCAGTATGCAGCCGTCATCTCTTTCGGGAACCTTCTTCCAACGGAAACCATTGGGAGCTTCGTGAACATTCAAAAGATAGCCGACACCGTGGCCGGTACCGCATTTGTAATCCAAATCCATATCCCAGATAGGACCTCTGGCAAGGATATCCAGGTTCTGACCGATACAGCCGTAAAGGAATCTGGCATCGGCAAGATTTAACATACTTTTAAGTACAGCAGTAAAATGCTTCTTGATTTCATTGCTTACTTCTCCCAGTATGATGGTTCTGGTAATGTCCGTAGTGCCTTCGTAATACTGACCGCCGGAATCTACCAGTAAAAGGCCTTCGGGCTTTAATACCGCATGGCTTTCTTCGGATGCAGAATAGTGCATCATGGCTGCATTTGCATTGTAGGCACTGATGGTGTTAAAGCTCAGATCTATAAAGCCATCCTGCTCTTTTCGGCAGTTTTCCAGATAATCACTGGCAGTGACCTCTGTTATTTCTGTCTTTCCAATGTTTTTCTTAAGCCAATGGATGAATTTTGTGACGGCAACGCCATCCTTGATATGAGCCTTGCGGAGATTCTCAAGCTCGACGGAATTTTTAACAGCTTTAAGAAGCACCGTAGGATTAGGGGCATCAATAACAGAAGCGCCGCTGCCAAGGTTTTGATAGATTGCGTAATTGACTTTGGCGGTATCAAACAGTATTTTTTCATTTTTGGGAAGTGCTTTAACAAATTCATATATTTCGAAATATCCTCTGATTTCCACACCAAATTTTCCAAGGGTTGCTTTGATTTCTTCTGAAAGCTTCTTTTCATCGAGGAAAAGAATTGCTTTTTCCTGGGTAATCACTGCATAGGAGAGAATTACCGGATTATATGCGATATCTCCGCCGCGGATGTTAAAAAGCCATGCAATGTCATCAAGGGAAGTAATGATATGATAAGCAGCGTCCTTTTTTTGCATCTCGCTTCTTACGGCTTCCAGTTTTAAAGCGGTAGTCTTGCCGGAGTATTTATCCTCCAGAAGGAAAGCAGGTGCGGTAGGAAGTTCCGGACGGTCTGTCCAGATTTCATCTACAAGGTCCTTATCATATTGAATGGAAACCTTCTTCTGGGATAATTTTTCCCTTAAGCGAAGGCCTAACTTTGCCTTGACAACTCTTCCGTCAAAGCCGAGAACTTCGCCTTCTTTTAATTTGTCAGAAAGGAATTCCTCCAGTGTCGGAACACCTTCTTCCCCCATTTTATAAAGGGTAATACCGGAACCGGCCAGTTCTCTGGCAGCCTGGATAAAATATCTTCCGTCTGTCCAAAGTCCTGCTTCCTCCTGGGTGACTACTACACTGCCTGCAGAGCCGGTAAAGCCGGATATATATTTTCTGGATTTAAAGTAATTCCCCACATATTCGGATTCATGAAAGTCCGAGGTGGGCAAGAGATAAGCCTGAATGCCGTTTTTTGCCATTAAGGCTCTTAAATGCTGTAATCTTTCTGTTACCATAGAATAGCCTCCTGTCATCACATTTTTTCAGGTTCGCCGTATTCTTCTCCATTTAAATTGGCGGTTACTTTTTTCATAACCTGTGGGGTAAGCGGTTTATCGGAATAGTCTGTTTTTTCATCTGCAATTACATTTACAACATCCATTCCTTCGATTACTTTACCGAAAGCAGCGTAGGAGCCGTCAAGGTGAGGGCTGTCCTTGTGCATGATAAAGAATTGGGAACCTGCTGAGTTGGGCATCTGGGATCTTGCCATAGATATGACACCGGCAGTATGCTTTAAATTATTTTCGAAGTGGTTATATGAAAATTCTCCTTTAATGGAATAGCCTGGGCCGCCCATGCCGGTACCTTCCGGGTCTCCGCCCTGAAGCATAAAACCGCGGATTACTCTGTGAAAAATAAGTCCGTCATAGAAGTTTTTCTGAACCAAAGAAACAAAATTCTTTACTGTATTGGGAGCAATGTCAGGATACAGTTCCAGCTTGATAAGGCTGCCATTTTCCATTTCAATTGTTACAATAGGATTTTTTTCTGCCATTTTATATACCCTTTCTGTAATCTAATATTTACAAAAGGTAATTATAACATAGTTTAAATTGGGTGTCTAATGAAAAACATACGAATACATGGAAAAGGTTCGCAAAGCGGCAGAAAATGTATCTGGAATTACAGATAAGTTACAAATAGGTGTCTGCTGGGCTTTTATTAGTTTGGGGATTTTCATGGTATCTGGTTTAAATGGGAGTATATGCATAAAAAGTACCGGAAAGGCTAAAAAGGTACTTGTACTAGCATTTATTATCGTTTATAATGTATGGGATTAAAAAATGGCACAGATGGGAGAAGACCATGGCAGTTCAAAAGAAAGCCCAAATAATATCACAGGTACAGTTAGCACCGGGGATTTTCAGTATGTGGTTAAAGGATTTGGAGATTGCCGGACAGGCAAAACCCGGACAATTTTTATCCCTGTACTGTTACAGTGAGGACAGATTGCTTCCAAGACCCATAAGCATCTGCGAAATTAAGGAAGACGGTACTTCTTTGCGGCTTGTATACAGGGTGGCCGGCAAAGGAACGGAAGAATTCTCAAGGCTTAAGGAAGGGGATACGATTCAGGTAATGGGTCCCCTTGGTAACGGATTCCCTGAAACCGGAGCAAAGGCAATCCTTATCGGAGGGGGTATCGGGATTCCCCCCATGCTTGAACTGGCAAAAAGTCTGGATTGTGAAAAAAGCATTGTCCTGGGATACCGTGACATTACCTTTCTTGAGAAGGAGTTCCAGCCTTACGGACAGGTTTATCTGTCAACGGAGGACGGAAGTGCCGGTGTAAAGGGAAATGTAATTGATGCCATCCGGCAAAATGCCGTGGAGGGCGAAGTGATTTATGCCTGCGGCCCCACCCCCATGCTGCGGGGAGTAAAGGCTTATGCTGCAGAGCATGGAATTACTGCCTGGCTGTCCCTGGAGGAGCGCATGGCCTGCGGTATCGGAGCCTGTTTAGCCTGTGTCTGTAAGACCAGAAATAAGGACCACCATACCAATGTGAATAACACAAGGATTTGTAAGGAAGGGCCTGTATTTAAAGCAGAAGAGGTTGAACTCTAGGAAATAGGAGCGAAGGGATATCCAAGGGATGACCGGACAATCAGAAAGAGGTTAGCATGATAAATACGAAAGTGACCATAGCCGGGGTAGAATGGAAGAACCCTGTAACAACAGCATCCGGAACCTTTGGGTCAGGGATGGAATTTGCCGATTTTGTGGATTTGAACAGGCTGGGAGCCGTAACCACCAAGGGAGTATCCTATGAGCCCTGGACAGGTAACCCGGTTCCAAGAATAGCAGAGACCGGCAGCGGGATGTTAAATGCCATAGGGCTGCAAAATCCGGGCGTGGAGGTTTTTGTAAACAGGGACCTTCCCTTTTTAAAGCAGTACGACACCAGAGTAATAGTCAATGTCTGCGGAAAGACTACCGAAGACTACCTTAAGGTAGTGGAGCGGTTAAGCGATTGTGCTGTTGATATGCTGGAAATCAATATTTCCTGTCCCAATGTGAAAGAAGGCGGAATAGCCTTCGGACAAAGCACCTGTTCCGTAGAGGATATCACCAGGCAGGTGAAAAAATATGCCAGACAGCCTGTTATTATGAAATTAAGCCCAAATGTTACCGATATCAGAGAGATGGCAAAGGCAGCAGAGGCAGGAGGAGCAGATGCCCTGTCCTTAATTAATACCTTGACCGGAACGAAGATTGATATTTACAAGAGAAAGTTCGTATTGGCCAATGAAACAGGAGGCCTGTCAGGACCGGCAGTAAAGCCTGTGGCTCTGCGGATGGTCAACCAGGTGGCAAGAACCGTTAAGATACCGGTAATTGGTATGGGCGGAATTGCGACAGGGGAAGATGCCATTGAATTTTTAATGGCGGGAGCAACAGCAGTTGCAGTAGGTACTGCAAATTTCAGAAATCCTCTGGCAACGGTGGAAGTAATTGACGGCATCCAGGATTTTCTCGCAAAGGAAGGCATCGCGGATATACAGGATATCATAGGCTGCATTAACCGATAGAATTATTAAATCACAGAAGCTGGAAGGCGGCAGCAGTTGATTGCTTAAAGAAAGGAACGTGAAAAAATGGAAAAATACAAACAGGAATTTATTGAATTTATGGTGGATTGCGGTGTATTAAAATTCGGAGACTTTACAACAAAAAGCGGACGTAAAACACCTTTCTTTATTAATGCGGGTTATTATCGTACCGGTTCCCAGCTAAGAAAGCTTGGGGAGTATTATGCAAGAGCCATCAAGTCAGCCTTTGGGCTGGATTTTGATGTACTGTTTGGACCTGCCTATAAGGGAATCCCCTTAAGTGTTGCGGCTTCCATGGCCATCAGTGAATTCCATGACAGGGATATCCGTTACTGCTCCAACAGAAAGGAAGTAAAAGATCACGGAGATAAGGGAATTCTTCTTGGCGGTCCTATTTATGACAAGGATAAAATCGTGATTATTGAAGACGTTACCACAGCGGGAACCTCAATCGGAGAGACCATGCCCATTTTGAATGCCCAAGGTGAAGTTTCCGTCCTGGGGCTGGTAGTGTCCGTTGACCGTATGGAAAGAGGCCAGGGAGAGAAGAGTGCGCTGGCAGAAATTGAAGAAGTATACGGCATCCGTACAACTTCTATTGTAACAATGGAAGAAGTAGTTGAACATTTATACAATAAGCCTTATAATGGAAATATCATAATAGATGACACTCTGAAAAGTGCAATAGATTCCTATTACATGCAATATGGAGCGACCTATTAAGGATTAATTGGTTGAAACTATACGAAAGGGCTGCAACAGGCAGCGGGCAGGAGTTGGATATGAGTGAGAAAATCTATACTACCATGAAGTCTGTCGGAGTAGGCAATCTTGTTATTGGGATTCTGCTTATTATCACAGGTATAGCCAGCGGTGTCCTAGTGATTGTAAACGGTAGCAGGTTACTAAGGAAAAAATCAGAAATTCTATTTTAGAAATTTTTTTAAAAGACCTCCCAGGGTAGAAATTGCCGGATGTGGGGTCTTTTTTCAAAATTTCTAAAAAATTACTTTACTTTTACAATATTTTCATATATATTATAAATACATCTAAAATTGATTCGGGTGTTATGGTTCAGTATCAATGATATGACATTTCTAATTATCCGAATCAAAATTCTTAATCAATGAAATTTCATTTCAGTTAATTCTTTTTTTCAAATGTATTTCCCATATAAGTGAGGTGTTACGGCAGATGAAATAATTTATACGTGAGTTTATCATTGGGTAAATATCTATTTTTTCAGTATAATGAGGGGAAAATTATGAAAGTTGCTTTTTGGAGCAGCGTCAGAGGGAGCATTGGCGTAACCAGCAATTTAGCCTGTGTCAGCATTGCTATGGCTTTTGAGCAATCCTGCAAAACAGTACTGCTGGAAAATCACTGCCAGAAGAACCCTCTGGAGAATATGCTCTTTCAAAGACGGGAGAAGAGGCCTGATAGAAATGCTCTTAATGTCAGCAGATACACAGGTCTCGAACACATTATGAATCAGTTGTCAAAAGGAGGGGCAAGGGGCAGCAGAGGCTGCAATGTAATACAGGATAAGAAAGCATATGAAGAAATCTGGATGTTAAAGGATTCACATTATAAGGATACCAAGCTTATCTGCATGGAAAATGAAAAACTTATAAAAGAAGCTTCTTTTGAAATTCTTCTTAATTCTTTATATTATGTTCCCATTGGGAATCAAGTCAATCAATTTATCTTTGATTATACCCTGAATGACAATATTATAAAAATCTTATGGGCAAGTGAAATTTTTGCCTCGTATACCTTTATCGATACTTCAAATGAAAATAATCTGAGCTCAAAAATCATACTGGCGGAAGCGGATTTGGTAGTTGTTACTCTAGTACAGGATCAGGAGGTCATTGAGCACTTCTTTGATAACTATTCTTCTTTACTATCCAAATGCATTATTCTGTTATATGAATCGAAAAGCATAGCATCAGGAATTCCGGCAATTTCCAGAAAATATTCTTTCCATAAGTCAAAAATCATTCCAATCCCATATAACATTGAATACAGCCAGGCGATAAGACAAGGTACCATTGTAGAATTTATGACACGTAATTACAGATGCGAAAGGGGAAGCCCCAATTATCCCTTTATAGCAGGAGTGCGTCATGCAGTATTTGCCATACAAAGTGAACAAAACAGAAAGGAAGGATGGAATGCGTAAAAGGTTAAAGCGGCCGCTTTCAAAAAAACAGATAGTAAAAAGGATATTAACGGTAAGCCTATGTTTTTTTTTACCAGTTGTAATATACGCAGGATATGTAAGGGTCAGAAGCTTTTATGAAGAAAAAATGGAAGCTATGACAGAGGAGATGGCAGAGTACACAGTAACAACATACGAAGCGGTTAGAGATATCAAGGCAGGAGAAGTTATTAAGAATAAGGTGGTGGCAAATAAAAAGACGCTTTCGGGACAGAACAGAGAAAGCTTTATGAGTGAGGATGATATCGGAAGTCAGGCCTTAGTGGATATACCAAAGGGTACGCAGCTTCTTAAAAATATGTTTCAAAAAAATATCATTAATAGCAGCCTAAGGGAACTGGAATTTTCTTTAAATATAGCGGGAGAAAATATAAAGGCGGGAGATTATACGGATATCCGCCTGCGCTATCCTAACGGCGAAGACTATATTGTATTGAGCAAGACATACATAAGCTGTATTGACTGGGAAAAAGGTTTTTTATATATCAACCTGTCCCCGGAGGAAATTCATCTGATTTCCTCGGCAATGGTGGACTGTTACCTGAAAACCGGTTCCTATCTGTATACGGCCAGATATATAGCTCCTTCCTGTCAGGAATCTTCTTTTGTAACCTATATTCCCAACAAAGATGTTCTGAAATTAATAAAGAAAGACCCCAATGTTGTGGAGAAAGCCAGGGATTATCTGAATGAGGCCGGCAGAAAGGAGCTGGAGGAAAGACTTAAGACATATTATGAGCAGAATAGCAGCCCCGAGGATTCCTTCTCAGGGGAAGCAAGCACTTCTGAGGATGCCGGCAGTAATCACCTTTATTATGTCACTGGCAAAGCAGGTGACTTAAAGAAAGGGAGGGATTCCAAACAGAGCATGGATACATCCGGTATTCCAGAAGGGGCTCCTGCTAGCAACGGGAAAAAAGAAGGAGAAGAAACGCTCCAAGGGGTTACTGCCAGTGATGAGAATATGGAGGTGGAATATGCCGAATAAAGCTGCAAGTATTGGATTTGCCGGGACAGAAAGCTATGATCTGATACTGTATCTGGCAGTCATGTTAACAGCCTTGGACAAAAAGGTGCTGCTTGTGGATAATTCCTGTCATAAGGCATTATCCTGCTGTATCCCTGTATCTGATATAACCGGCAGGGAGAAAGTTGTTCATTATAAAGGGCTGGATATCCGAAGGGAGAAAGAAGTCCGATATGAAGGGGTGGATTTACTAAGGGAGAAAGAAGTCTGTTGTGAAGGGGTGGATTTACTAAAGGAGAAAGAAGTCTGTTGTGAAGGGGTGGATTTACTAAGAAAAAAAGACGTCCGCTATGAAGAGCTGGACATCCGAAGGGAGAAAGAAATCTGTTATATGGGGGTGGATATCTCAAAGGATACTCCGTTAGTTACATTGGAGGGAGAGTATGATTTCATCCTGATGGATTTTGGGCAGAACATTAGCCATAAAGACATAAAGGCCTGTGATTCCCTTTGCTTGGTAACGGATACCGGATTGCATAATATAGCAGTAATAGAACCTCTTAAGGCGGCGGTGGAAGATGTATACCTGCTTATAAGGGAGATTCCAAACAGATTGGATGAAAATTACATTCTAAAGCTGATAAATGAAAAAGGAATATTGGGAAAGAAAAGCTTTTATTTCTATTTTGATGAGGCTGACAAAGAAGCAATGACTGCCTTGCAGTATTACAATAGTGTTTCTTACAAAAGACTCTCACCAGCCATTAAATACTTTCTAAAGGAACTCTCACGGGAGGCCTTTGGAATGAATGAAAGGCAAGTAAAACTGGCAGAAAAAAAGCTGGGAAGGAGGAGATAGGATGCAGGTGGTCTTTTGGAGCCCCACAGCAGGCCAGACGGGGACGACCTCGTCCCTGGCGGCAGCAGCTCTTATGGCAGCTTACCGGTATGACAGAAAGGTTCTTCTGATGCAGACCCATTATCAGAACAGGGATTTGGAGGAAATTCTTCTTGGAAGCGGGCAGAAGGAAGAGATTTACCGGGATATTGGATTAGATGCAATTCTTAGGTTAATAAGAACCGGTAATCTGTCAGAAAGCAGCAATATTCAAATTCTCATAAAGGATTTTATTTTAAGTCTTGGCAGGGGAGGTATCAATCTGCTCCCCGGAACCTCTAAAGGATACGGTAAGTCATTGGAGGAGGATATGATAACATATCTGCCATTTATATATAGGAGCTTAAAAGACAGCTATGATATTATCTTTACAGATGCCGTATGCGGTGATAATCCGGTTTCCAGGATGCTTTGGAGGGAAGCTGATATCCTGATAGTAAGCATTAATCAAAATAAGAGAGTATTAAAAGAATGTTTATTACAATACCAGTTTCCTCTTGAAAAAACAGTTTTTCTTATAGGCTCCTACCAAAATGCCTCTGTCAATAATATGAAAAATCTTGAAAAAACCTATGAGGAATTAAAAGGGAG
This sequence comes from Anaerocolumna jejuensis DSM 15929, assembly GCF_900142215.1. Taxonomy (GTDB): domain Bacteria; phylum Bacillota; class Clostridia; order Lachnospirales; family Lachnospiraceae; genus Anaerocolumna; species Anaerocolumna jejuensis. The sequence goes on from NZ_FRAC01000007.1 coordinate 182,650, forward strand.
GCTGTATGCCATTCCTCAGCATACAGCTTATATGGATGCCGTGTCAGAAAGAAGATGCCAGGAGTTCTTTCTAAAAGGTATGGCCTTTAAAAACAGAGGAAATCTATCGGATTTTTTCCATCATGTCTCAAAACTGACAGAAATGCTTATAGACAAGGCATTGGATAAGGGAGGGCTGGGACTTGATTCTTAATTTTCTGCTCATTCTATTACTATGCACCGGCTTGATTCTCATAGCCATTTATCAATTCAGAAATGAAAACACAATAATAGAGCATGCCGGCGAGCTTACCATAGACAGCCTGATTACAGCGGTGGATGAGGTTTTTGAAGATATCCTGAGCAAAGATTTCAGAGACTTGAATCTAAACCAGACGGAAACGGATAAAAGAGAAAATATAAGGAAGCTTATCCGCAGAAATTTAAAGGAATGTACTGTAGGTGATGAGAATGCCAAGGAATATATCAAAGATTACATGGAAGAAATTATAAGGGCAATAGAAGGGCTTAATGAGAATACCATAAATAATATAATTCCCTTTGATATACCGTCCCGGCTAAAGCCGCAGGATAAATTTGAAATCCTTTTATATATCTATAAGGAAAGGTACGGGAAGGAGGGCTTCCATAAACTTACCCAAAACTATAACCTGGATGTCCTGAAAGAAAATGGGGAGGAAAGCTATTATGCCATAACCCGGGAGGAGGTTGAAAGAGTATATTATGAAGAAGGCATTTATTTATCCTCTGAAGACAAGATAAAGATTCTGACGCAAAGAGTGTATCAGCAATACCGGGGCTTTGGTGTAATAGATGCAATCAGGGAAATGAAAATAGACGGTATTTCAGGGGGAGTATCCTCCGGTATCTTATCTGAAAAGGCAGAGAATTCCTTGGATGGTTTTTATGAAGCTACATACTTCACCGGAGACAAGAATATTCCGGCAGATAAGAGCCTGCTGGATATATGGGTTTTTTATCAGGGCAGAACTATCCGGCTGGAATTTTTACGGTTTCCTTCCGAAAAGGAATTAATCAGGGTATGCAGAAATATATACCGCAACAATAATCCGGGCCTCTTAAGTGAAACCAGGGGCTATATGGTAAATGATATGAAGGACGGCTCCAGAGTAGTTGTTTTCAGGCCTCCGGTAGCCGCCGGCTGGGCATTTTTTGTCAGAAAGCATGATGTAATAACCAGCATGGATATCAAGGGGATAATAACAGAAGAAGGCGGTGACATGGTTATCAGCCTGTTACGGTGGATGGTAAAGGGTTGCCTGTCTCTTGTTATTACAGGAGAAATGGGAAGCGGTAAGACAACCCTATTAAAGATTCTGGTCCAGTATATCGAAGAAATCTATCCAATACGTGTCTATGAGCAGGTTTATGAATTGAATCTGAATAAAGCCTACCCTCAAAGAAATATTCTCTCCTTAAGGGAAAGTCCGGCAGTTTCCGGCCAGGAAATCTTAAATACCATGAAGAAAACCGATGGAACAGTACTGATACTGGGAGAGGTTGCATCCCATGATGCCGCTAACTACCTTGTAGAAATATCCCAGATATCCAAGATGACTCTTTGCTCCCACCATGCGGAGACAACGGAGGATTTTGTAGCATATTTAAAGATTGCCCAGCTTAGAGCAGGCGGTTTCCATAACGAAGGACTGGCAGAATACCAGGCTGCCGGTGCGGTAAGCATTGATATTCATATGGAGAACCGGAACGGGCACCGCTATATATCAAGAATTACCGAAATCGTGCCTTATTACAGGAGGGAGCTGCCGCAGAGCCTGGTAGAGGCTACAAGAGAATATTACCGGAGAAGGACAAGTCCGGTAACCTATGAAACTAGGGAAATCATTGCTTATCAGGATGGGAAATATGTATATCATCAGGGCTTTTCACCAAATACGGCAAAGCATATTGGTGACAATCTGACAGGAAAAGACCGGGAAGAGTTCTTATACTTTTTAAAGCAGAAAAAAGAGGTGCATCATGAATAATATAGCAATGATACGTCTTGTTTTTGTACTTCTGTGTGTTTCTGTTACAGGATTTGCAGTTCTTTGGTATGCTTTGAAAAAGCGGCTTTTGTTCCGGGAATATTACAGCATCTACCGGACGGATAACAGAAAGCCAGGTGTTGATTACTGGTGCCTGCTGTATGATTTTTTCATCCATCTTTTTCTGACAAGAGGTTTTTTAAGGGCTATTACCGGCAAATATGAAATCCTTTATCCGGGAGAAGATATAAGGATTGAGAAAAAAGCCATACGGTTGGCTGTAAAGATATGGGGGGCAGGGGCATTTATCCTGATTATTTTTTTCTCCTTCAATAATAGCTGGTATGATATCCTCCTTGCAGTTTTTTACCTGTATGTTGCAGGTAATGGGTTGATACTATTTGAAGAACAGAAAGAGAATAAGAAGCTGCTGCTCCAATTTGATGGATTTCTGTCAGAGGTCAGGCAGTATTATCAGATGCATGGAATGATAGATGAAGCTGTTTATGAGGCCATGGAGCTTTGTAAAAATCCCATAAAACTCCATGCCAAATGCATTTACGGGATTCTTACAGAGGTGGAGGAGGATAAAAAGAGGGAGGAATATAACCGGCATATACCGGACAGGTTTTTGAAAACCTTTCTGAATCTCTGCCTTATAATACAGAAGTTTGGGGACCCGGAAGTAAATGGTCAATCACTTTTTTTAACGAATATACGGTATTTAAGGCAGGAAATACATATAGAAATCTTAAAAAGGGATAAGTTAAGGCATTTATTTTCCGGGCTTACCCTGGTAGCAGTATTTCCTGTAATGTTTTTAAAGCACATTGAGGACTGGGCTGTTAACAGCCTTCCTCAGCTTGATAATTTTTACAGTGGAACACCCGGAATACTGCTAACCTTTTTTATATTTCTCCTTACCTTCTTTTCCTATCAGCTGTTAATAACCATGAGGGAGGAGAGGAGAGCTTATCAGAAGGACAATACCATATTGCAGGCTTTCAGTAAAAGAAAGGGTATCAGCCGTTTACTGGATATTATCTTGGAAAAGAATTATGGCAGGGCAAAGAAGAAGGAGGAATTTCTACGCCTGACCGGTGAAAATCTCACAGTCAGGCAATTTACCTTAAAGAGTCTCCTATATGGAATTTCTGGCTTTATAATCTGTATTCTATTAATCTTTTTTATCCATGGAGCAAACAAGGAGTTAAAGCTTAAATCAGGGGACCTGCCCTATGCGACCAGTGCCTTATCGGAAGAAAAAGCCCAGGCTTTATCAGAGCATATCATTTCCTATACAAGACAATTCCTGAAAGAAAAAGCAACTCTTGATAAGATAGAGAAAACCATTGAGAAAGAAGGAAGAATAAGAGAAAAGTACCTTCAGAAAATTGCCGCAGAGGATATCTATACAAGGGTAATGCGTATTAAGGCAGAATATTTTAAATGGTATGAGCTGATAGCTGCCTTCATGGTTTCCCTGGGGTTTTACTATATACCTTCTGCAATTCTTATGCTGCTAAAAAAAGTACGGCAGAGGGAGATGGAGGATGAGGTATTTTCCTTTCAATCGGTTATTCTCATTTTAATGCATATGAAAAGAGCAGATATTCCGATAATCCTTGAATGGATCGAGGAATTCTCCCATATCTTCCGGGATTCCCTTAGAGTCTGCAATACAGAGCTGCCCAAGGGGGAATGGGAAGCCTTGGAAAGCTTAAAAGAGAAGGAGCCCTTTAAGCCCTTTGCCAAATTAATTGAGGAGCTGCAAAACAGCGATCAGATTGGATTAAAGCGGGCTTTTGATGATGTAGAGCAGGAGAGGGCCAACTATCTTGAGAAAAGGTCACTGGACAATGAAATCAGCATACAGGAAAAAGCCATATTGGGGAAGAACATAGCCTTTATTCCCTTTGCTCTTACGGTGGGACTCTACATTATCCTTCCCTTTGTACTGGAGGGTCTGGGGATGTACAAGGTTTATATAGACCAAATAAATGGGGCAGGAGGTTAAGGAAGAGAGTAGGAGAGGAGAGGCGAGATGCAAAAGAAGCTTAATGGTATAGGGAAAAAATTAAAAGGTATGTAAAATACCAGGAAGAGAAACATAAAGTAAGAGTTAAGAATGTAAGAATTGAAGTGTAAGAATTGAAGGGTGAGAATTGAAGTGTAAGAATTGAAAATGTAGAATGTAAAAATTCTATGTTATTAAACTAAAATATATAAAGATACAAAAACAGATAGTCATAAAACTAAATACTTTAAAGTTAATATTAAAATAAAAAGATATATAAGTAGCAGTTATAAAAGTAAGTTACAAACAAGTAAGTTACAAACAAGCAAGTTACAAACAAGCAAGTTACAAACAAGCAGTTATAAACAAGCAAGTAGTAAAATAAGTAGCTCTAAAAGTAATAAGTTAAATAAAACAAGCAGAAAAACAAGCAGGAAAACAAGTAGGAAAAGGAGATAATAAAAAATGGAAAATGCATTAAAAGGTCTAATACTGGCGGCTGGCGTTATCATAACCTGTTTGGTTGTAGGATTGGGATTTTACATAAGCCGTGAGGCAAATGCAGCAGCTACGAACGGTACAGGGCAGATAAGCCGTATGAACAAAGAATTTGCGGAATCCGACAAAGTTATGTATGACGGCCTTGATGTAACTGGCAGTGAGGTTATCAATGCAATCAATAAATTTAAGAATGAAGATATTGCAGTTAAGGTATCTACCAGGAAATCTGTCGTTTATTATAACAGAATGCTAACTGATACCGATACGAAAATTGGAGATATCAGCGCCGCCTCAGTGAAGGACACCCAGACAATAACCAGTAATTTTTATATTAACCAGAAGGCTCAGTTTACAGGAGCCATATTACGGGATGTCAACTCTACGATAATTGGAATATCCTTTACACAGAAGTAAAATTTGCATCGGCACTGCAGCCTTATATTTGAAAGACAATATAAAAGCGCAGAAACATAACGAGAGTGTTATGTCTGGAGCAAAATAAATAATAGCAAATGAGGTTAAGTTTGAAAAATGCGTTGCATTTTACAAACTTTTCTATTAAAGCAGTATCGCAGACAAGTCTGCGATATGCATGGGGTATAAATATGGAACAGGTTAATAAACTGTTAGAGCAGGCGGCATACGTGTTATTATTCTGCCTGGGTGTCAGCTTTTTATTGATAAGCTGCAAAAATATGGGAAACAGTATAGAGCTTCTGAAACATTCCCTATTCAGGCAGAATGTGCTTAGACAGCAGGAGCTTTTAGAATATAAGGCAAAGGAGCATATATTAACAGCCACCAGGGCAGAGGTCATAGGATATCTTACCGGTTCTCCGGAAGCGGATATTAAGATTGACGGCATAGGTTATTCAAAGGAGTCCTTTGGCACTGACGGCTTTGACTATACCATCCTGCGTGAAGGTACTTATAACAAAGAATATGTATTGGATAAGAAAAACTCAATTACGGAGATTGCCTTTACTCACAGAGAGTAAAGGCACACGGGAGGCTTAGGGAATGGATGCCTTTGGGAAAATCATAGCGGTCTTTGCAGGAATCATATTATTATTTATTGCTCCCCTGCTTTATATGGCGCAGAAACAGGATGCCATAAACCAGCTGTATGTGACGCAGGAAACAATAAAGCTGGTGGATAGCATCAGAGCCGGAGGAGAACTGAATAGAAACATGTACTATGATTATATTAACAGAATCGATAAGACCGGGAATCTGTATGATATTGAGATTACGCATGCCCACAGCAGAGTGGCACCGGATTATGATGAAGTAACGGATACGGTTGGGGATACAATCAGTAGCTATTATTATAATACCTATGAGGATGAAATCTTTGAGACCTTTGACCAGGGAAGGGAATATCAATTTTCACAGGGGGATTATATAACTGTTAAGGTTATGAACCGAAATAAAACTATGGCACAAAGGATGCTTATTTACCGCGGAAGAGAAGGAAAGGAGGAGGTCTCCATTCTAATTACCTATGGAGGATTAATAAGGGATGAAACTGACTGATTTAGCCCTGATATTTCTTATATTTGAAATACTTCTCTTTAGCATGCTGGATATCAGGTTTAACCAGCTGGAGGCAGTGACCGAAAAATCAAATGCTTATAATACAGCCCTTGACAATGCTGTTGATGACGGCTGCTATTTTCTTGTGGAAGAGGACAGCAGCCGTAGCCTGCACACCAATAAGGAAAAAGCGGCAGAGCAGTTCTTAACAGCTCTTTATTCTAACTTTGGTGTAATTGGGCAGCCTGCCCTGGAAGAGAAACTAAAAAGATACATACCGGTTATTCTGGTTACAGACAGGGATGGCTTTTACGTGAATTATTCCGAGGTTATGGTCAGGGGAGGGGAGAAGCTTCTTGTGAAGAGGTGGAGTGAGAAGATACCTTATGCCTATGAGGATGATAAGGTAATCTGCTCCTTTACCCTTGATAATTATGTGAGGGTATTTGATAAGGCAAGCAATACATCTGTGGAGGGGGATTACAGGGATGTAAAGGATATGATTTCCTGCTCCTTTTTCCAGGAGGAAGAGCAGTTTAATGAGGTTCGCAGGAATACTGTAATTAATGAGATAGAAAAGAACATGGAAAACTATATTAATTACTATAATGAAATAGCAGGACAATTCGGAATAACCTATAAATTCTGGCTTCCGCTGGTTGACAGGACGGACTGGGACAGGACAATAGACGATGTAAGTCTTTTTGTGGTATTTCAGGGGTATCCCTATAATGCCGCTTCTCTTGATACCTATAACCGGTATGCTTTTGGGGGCGCCAGAATCAGAAAGTCCAGAGCCTTTTATATAACAGAATCAGGAAACAAAAGATATTATCACAGGGAAAACTGTACCCGTTTGACAGAGACTTTAGGCAATCCCTATTATAGCAAAAAGGAATGCGCGAAGGATGGGGCATTCCCCTGTCCTAAGTGCATTCCTTAAGAATAACATGATTTAATCTATGGGTAAATTTTCTGCAAAGCTATTATCCTTAGCAGCCGTATTATCTGTGTTATGGAAGGTAATATCATCAGAAGCTGTATTATCAGGGTCTGTATATCTGGGAGTATTGTCTGTTTTATTATCTTTAGATTCATTAACCTCAGGTAAAAGTACTATATGTACTTTATCAATACGGTTTTTCATAACAGAATCAACGGTATAGACAACATTGTCATCCGTTATGCTCTCGCCTATCTCAGGCAGATGGTCGAGAAGGTAAATCATATGACCTGCGATTGAATCGTAATCATCGGATTCCAAATCCAGACCGATTATCTCATTCACTTCATCCAGCTTTGTATTACCATCCGCAATATATTCCGTATCGGAAATCTTACGGATACTGTCTTCTTCGTCGGCGTCGTACTCGTCTCTGATTTCTCCGACGATTTCCTCCAGTAAATCCTCCAGGGTTATAAGACCTGTGGTAGTACCGTATTCATCTAAAACAATGGCAAGAGACACATAATTCTTACGCATTTCCTTTAACAGCTCGGTAGTCTTCTTATATTCGTAAGTAAAATAAGGCTCTCTCATAACATCCTTAATCTGAAAGTTTTCTTTACTTCCTTGATAAAAGAAGATGTCCTTTAAATTGACAATACCAAGAACATTATCTCTGGATTCACTGTAAACAGGCATTCTGGTATATTTATCTTTTGAAAACAGCTCCACTAATTCATCATAGGAGAGGGAAATTTCCGCAAAAACCATATCTACCCTGGGTACCATAACATCCTTTGCCATGGAATCCCCAAAGTCTACAACATTGGTGATCATTTGCTTCTCATCCATTTCGATTACCCCTTCTTCATGGCTTACTTCGACGATGGAGCGCAGCTCATCCTCGGTAATGACAGAGGCCTTTTCCAGGTTATTTGCATGAAAAAGCATAAGAAACAGGGAGGAAATCTTCATTATGAAAAAAGTTAGAGGGGTCATGATTCTAATAATAAATAGAAGGAGCCCTGCATACTTTAGTGTGAACCTTTCAGAATTAATCTCTGCCAGGGTATTCGGAATCATTCTGGCAAAAACCAGCATGAAAAAAATAAGAAGAACTATAGTTACTACAATTCCCACAGGCTTAAAATGATCAATGGCAAGAGAGGCAGTTAGTGATGATATGGCTATATTAAGAATAAGATTGCCGATTAATAGAGTGTTTTGCATTTTTGCCGGGCCTTCCAGCAAATTATTCACCAGTTTTGCTCTTTTGTTTTCTTCTTCTGCAAGGCTGCGGATACGCAGCTTATTAACAGTACTAAAGGCTGTTTTAGCTGATGAAAAAAAGATGGATAGTAACAATAAAACACCTATTAATATCATACGCGTGACTTCGCTCGAGTCCAAATAATCATCTCCTGTTCTGTGATAGAGCCATAAATATAATCAAGTTCTTTAAGGCATAAAATAATAGTGACAAAAAGTATAAACAAGGTAAATTCTACATGAAAATAAAGGAAATGTCAATAACCCAATACTCCCATCCATGATAAACGCATGGTGGAGGTTTATGGAAGCGGACGATGACCAAGGGGGTTGTTTTGGCATTTTGTTACGCGAGAACCCTTATTCCACTAAAACGGCAGGAAACGTGACTGGCAGGTAAACCAATGCCAAACTCGCTGTGACAAATATGGCTGTGTTAGTTAGCGAGCTCAAACAGTGGCATTGCTTTACCTAGTCACGTTTCCTGCCGCTTAAGTGTCATAAGGAACCTCTTGAGACAAAATGCCAAAACAACCCCCTTGGTCATCTGTGCATATTCATTATTTGGTCTTATGCGTTAGCCATGCCCAAAACACTATAAGACCAAAACAACATAACAACTGTCCAAGGGTTTATAGCCAACCCCCAGATGATTTTGGCTTACCTTTCGTAATTTTCTATTGAGGAGTTCCCTAATGACACTTAAATGGCAGCAGCTGTTCCTAGGTAAAATTATACCACTGTCTGAGCTCACAACACCACACAAAAACAACCTTCCAGCGAGTTTGGTATAATTTCACCTGCCAGGAACAGCTGCTGGCATTTTAGTGGAATTCGGAACCCCGAACGAGAAAATTACGAAAGGTAAGCCAAAATCATCGTCCGTTCCCAATACCCTTACTACAATCCCCCTTCTTGAAAGGAATAATTACCCCTTTAGTAATGTCAATAAAATATCTGTCAAATAAAACTATTTTTTCTGATAGCGTTAAGAATTTGTTAAATGTCATTATTTCTATTGTATAAAGTGTATTTCGGGTGTACAATCACTTATGTTGGTAAATGAGGAGAGTACCGGTTAGAGAAACGAATCTCCCGGAGCCATAGAGCTATTTGTCGATCATAAAACAGGAGACATGAATGAGAAAAAAATCACATATTTCTTTAGCAGGTTATTTACTGGACAGCATGGAGAATGATGGACTTACCCATCATAAAAAAGCTTTTTACATCGGCAGTATTCTGCCGGATTGTCTTCCATCCTTTATCACAAGAAGACATACGATTGACGAGACCTTTGATATACTGAAAAAGGAAATATTAAAAGTAACAGATAATTATGAAGCAGATAGAGGAATAGACAGGTATTTCAGCAGGCACTTAGGAGTTATCACTCATTATTTGGCAGATTACTTTACCTATCCTCATAACAATATCTTTCAAGGAAATATCAAGGAACATTGTGGATATGAAAAGAAACTGATAACAGCTTTAAGAAGCTATGTTAAAAGTGAAGAGGCAGTAAAGAACCGTGAACAGAATCTTATTTTTGCCACAGTGGACGAGATACTTAAATTTATTAAGAAAATGCATGAAGAGTATTTAAAGGTAGCTAAGAAAATAAAAGTTGACTGTGATTATATTGTTGAACTTTGCCATAAAGTAGTAGACGGTATCCTGCAGATTTTTGAAAGGAATTATCGTATTGCCATGTCATTACAGGCTAATATGGCATAATATATGCCAGGGTAAGGCTGTCCCAGTAAAAAATGGGGCAGCTTTATTTATGTTCAAAGGCAGGTATTGCTGAAAAAGTACTGTTCATAGCAATGGAAAATCCTATATTGAAAAATACTCCTTTATGTAATAGGCCATAAGCAGATCAAATTTTATTTTTGAATTATCCAGTTCCGTATGAAGCAGTTCTTTTATTTTCTTAATGCGGTATATAATTGTATTCCGGTGGGTATGCATTCTTTGGGCAGTATCCAGCAGGTTACAATCAGACAGAAGGAAGGTCCTTAAAGTCTCCGTGTAATCCGAATCATGGGCAGTGTCAAATTCTTCAAGAGTTCCAAGGCTTCGTTTGTAGATGTTCTTTAACATATCGGGATCTGATGTACAAAAAAGTACCTGAAAGAGTCCTAAATCATCAAAATTAACATAGGTGCTGCTCCAAAAAACAGCGGCTGCCAGTGAGAAACGCGCCCTTTTATAGCAGAGGCTAAGTTCTGTCAGGGATGGAATGACATTGCTGATTCCAAGCTTTATGCTGTCACAGAACAGTAAAATATCAAGTATTTCATTCAGGGAGGGCTGCAGGTTCGATACCAGGTATACCAGTATCTGGTGGTTCTCGTGCTCGAAAAGATGGTATTTTATCTTAAGACGGTTTAGTGAGAAGGTAATCCGTGTGGTGTTTTTTAAATTCTGTATGACAACAATCCTGTAATCTGCCAAGGATGGAAAGCCATATTGATTCAAGGTCAGGAGTATATTCTCATGAACAGGTGCCTGGTAGAGGGCTCCCTGAAAGGCTGCATTTAAATGGTCCGTGCTCTGGATATTGTTGAGCAGAACACGGCAATAATCCTGCATAATATCTACCAGATGGATTTTCCAGGGCATGGTGAATATAGGAAATTTGCTGATGTCGCAGAATTCTGTGATTTCTGAGGTGATGTCTTTCGTATCCAGATATTTTCCTACATTCAGAAGGATACCACTGCAATTGTGGGTAACAAGTGCTCTGATAAAATCATAAAGGTTTACACCGCCCTGGGTAAAAAGGCCGGTTGTGATTATCAGTTCCCCTCCTTTTAAAAAGGGCATATTCTGAAAGTCTTCTGCAAGATATACCCAGGATACGGAATTAGTAAGACCGCTTTCTCCGCCGTGGAGCGCAAGGCTGTATTTTTCTTTTGCACATTCAAAAAGGTCTGTAATTTGTGTACCCATTTTCCGGTCCTCCATTTTCAATGATGGCTTAGTATAACATACTTTGTACTTTAAATACAATAACATTCATGACTGAACAAGCACGCTGGATTTATTATTTATTGATGAGGAACCGGTTGGATTTATATATTATCAGATTGATACCTCTCAAAGTAACTGGTGTGAACGAGAGGATTGGGGCTTTATCAGAGAGATTTATATTGAACCTGATTTTAGAAAATCCGGATTAGGAACTAAGTTGATTTTACATGCCGAAGAGAGCCTTTATTCAAATGGTACCAGGGACCTTTATCTTACTTCGGATAATAATGATGCATTTTGGAAGTCACTTGGTTATAATAAAACGGATAAACTAAGCACAATTAATCATGATCCGATATATGAAAAGATAAATTAAAATTTATATAATTCCACTACCAACTATCAATATCAGTTGGTAGTTTTTTTTGTACTCCCAATTGAAGGAGCAGATAAAAAAGGCAACTTCCCTTCAGGCGGTTGCTTTTTATTGCTGAAAACTGGAAATCCAAATTCAGTAAAATCAATCATTGAAAAGACAGAACAAAGGTTCATATGTACTTAAAGTACAATAACGGCGTAAAAAATTAGAATTAACGGATATTGTAACCTCTCATCCGGAGGCATATAATGAACCCAAGACAAGAGAAGCTTATGGAATAGAATATCTATAAGAAATACTTTTTATTAACAAATACCCTTTTATAAAAATACCCTTTATAAGAAATACCCTTTATAAGAAATAACCCTTTGTAAGAAATAACCCTTTGTAAGAAAGAGGTGGTCGTTATGAATGAGAAATTTGTTGTGACAATCGCAAGGCAATTCGGCAGTTTGGGAAGACCTATTGCGCGTCTGGTCAGTGAAAAACTGGGGATTGAATATTACGACAGAGACATTGTAGAGATGGCAGCTAAGAATTTAAACCTTCCCGTTTCAACTATCAGTGATGTGGAGGAAAGTGCAAAGTCGGCGTTTTTCAATATGAATTATCCTCTGGGAATGGGAACTACCGCTATTCAGGATTCTATCTTTTCCGTACAAAGGAAGATTATAGTGGATTTGGCTGAAAGAGAGTCCTGTATTATTGTTGGGCGGTGTGCGGACCACATATTAAAGGATTATAAAAATATCATTAATGTATTTATTTACGCCCCCTATGAGGCAAGGCTTGCAAACTGTGTGGAAAGGCTTGATATGCGGCCGGATGAAGCAAAAAAGATGATCGCTTCCGTGGATAAGGCCAGGGAATCCTACCACAGGCATTATTGTGGCTATTCCATGTCGGATAAGGATAATAAGCATGTCATGCTGGACTCAAGTCTTTTGGGAGTGGAAGGAACCTGCGAGGTGGTTGTAGATATTATCCGGCGGAAATTCCAGCTTCCTGTAAAATAGTCAGATTAGGTGAAGGATGGATTAATTCAGAATTATAGTTAATTGAAATTTCTTGTTAATGATAAAGGCAATGGTGCTAAAAAAGCTCATTGTCTTTTTTTGTGATATAGGAAGTAATAAGGCATTAAAAGAATTTCAAAGCATGAAGAATTCAAAGCAGGAAGAAATCAAGAAACAGGAAGTATCGCAGTAGCAGGAAGAAATATGGGAACAGGAAGAAATGCAGAAACAGGAAGAAATATAGTAATAGAAAAAAATGAAGCAGCAGGAAGAAATGCAGGAAAGGATGATTATAAGTGATTTTATGGAAGAGGGTGAACACATGTCAATGCTGGAAATAAAAAAATTGTCCAAATGCTTTGAGGATTTGGAGGTACTGAGGGATGTCAATATCTCAGTGGAAAAAGGAGAGGTGGTAGTAATTATTGGGCCCTCCGGTTCGGGGAAAAGTACCCTTTTACGTTGTATCAATCTTCTGGAGCAGCCTACTGGCGGAGAGATTTTATACATGGGAGAGGATATTACCAAACTTGGCAAGAAGGTTACCAATTACAGGAAGCATGTGGGAATGGTGTTTCAGAGGTTTAATCTGTTTTCATTAAAAACTGCGGTGGAAAATGTAATGTATGCGCCGCTGAAGCTGAATAAAATCCCCCATAAGGAAGCGAGAGAACAGGCAATGGAGCTTCTTGGAAAGGTGGGCCTGGAAAAGAAGGCGGATATTTATCCCCTTGCCCTTTCAGGAGGTCAGCAGCAGAGGGTCGCTATAGCCAGGGCCCTGGCTATGGAGCCGGAAATCCTGCTCTTTGATGAACCAACCTCCGCCCTTGACCCGGAGCTGGTGGGGGATGTACTGGAGGTTATGAAAAAGCTGGCGAAGGAGGGAATGACAATGATAGTAGTAACTCATGAAATGGGCTTTGCAAAAGATGTGGCAGACAGGGTTATTTTTATGGATGGAGGCTATGTGGTAGAAGAGGGCTCTCCGTCAGAAATCTTTACCAGGCCTAAGAATGAAAGAACCAAGTCATTTCTTGCAAGAGTACTGTAAAGGAAGGTGAAACAGAATGGAGTTGCATTTTAAAAGAGCTTTTGATACCCTTGGACCCAGTCTTTTAAACGGAATTGGAATTGTAGTATTTATTACTCTGGTGGGTTTTACCTGTGCCCTTATTGTGGCTTTGCTGGTTGCTATCGGCAGGCTTTCCAGGAGAAAAATGCTTGTAAGAATTCTTGGATTTATGATAGAAATCGTAAGGGGAACGCCCCTGCTGGTCCAGTTCTTCTATATCTATTATGTAGTGCCTACCTTGATAAATGCGCTGATGGCTTTGCTGGGCTATGATACCAATTTTCAGCTGGAGGCATCTACCTGCGGTATTATAGGCTTTGCCATTAATTATGGCTGCTACATGTCAGAGGTTATACGCTCTGCCATCCTTGCCATTGACTCCGGTCAGCGGGAAGCGGGGCTGGCCCTTGGTTTTAGTGAAAGCCAGGTGCTCTTTCATTTTATTATACCGCCGGCTTTGAGAAATTCCGTACCGGTCTTTGGGAATTACCTGGTTATGCTGATTAAGGATACCTCTCTGCTGGCCATGATTTCGGTTCAGGAGCTGTTGCTTCGGACGAAAACCTTTGCTTCCCAGACCTTTCTGACTGTGGAAGCTTATACCATTCTGGCACTGGTATATCTGGTGCTTAGTATCCCACTCTCTCAGTTAAGCAGAATTGTAGAAAGAAAGTTAAAGAGAGTGTAAACAATTGGAATCATTGCAACTATGCTCAACGAGCAGGAAAGAAGGTAAATTATGAAAGAAAAGCACTTTCACACTCCATTATTTATGGCAGTACCGCAGAACTGTCTGCGGTATGCAATGGGAGCAAGTATGAAAAGAGTAAATGTTAAAAAGAGCATTGTTTTAATGCTGGCACTTATTATGGTCCTTGTAATGGCAACAGGCTGCGGTACAAAGAGCACTTCTGGCAGTAATGCTTCTGCTAATGGGGGAGAGGCTACCAAGGCTGCCGATGGAGGAGAGACTACGGAGGCTGCAAAGGATGATTCCCAGGTTTCCGGCAGTGAATCCAAACTATTGCAGAAAATCAAGGAAAAAGGCTATATCCAGATTGGCTCATCCAATGATGCACCCTTTTCTTATACGGACGTGGATTCCGGCGAGCTGAAAGGGGTTGATATTGAAATCCTCCGTGAAATATGCAAGAGACTTGGAATACCTGACATTAAAATGAAGGTTATCGATTTTTCCAATCTTTTGGTGGAGCTGAACAATAATAATATTGATATGGTAGTAGACGCCATGTATGTAAAGGATGACAGGCTCAAGATTGCCGCATTTACGGATAAGTGGTACCAGGAAGGGGAAGCGGTTGTAATACCTGCTGATTCCACCATAGCCAGTAAGGAGGATTTAAAGGGCAAAAAGATAGGGGCACAGCCTGGGACCACCTTTTATGAAACCGCCCAGAAATGGCTGGATGACGGCAAAATAGGGAAACTGGAGGCCTATGATAACCAGGCAACCCTCATGACAGCCGTTAATATGGGAAAGGTAGATGCAGTCGTGACAGACGGTATTGTAGCAGGCTATACACTGGCATCGGACAGCGCCCTGAAGCTGAAGCTGTTATCTCCCTATGAAGCAGAAGCAAGCGGACAGATTGGCGCTGCCTTGCGCTTTGAGGATAAGGATTTTTTGACGGAAGTCAATACAACCTTAAATGCAATGAAGGATGACGGAACCCTTTTAACCATCCTGAAAAATTATGGTTTGACAGAAGATTACTTTGTTGGAACAGAGGATGGAAAAACAACGAACATTAAATAAATAATACGAAATATAAAGAGTGAAAGCCACATCTAATAATAAGGCTGTTATAAAGTGTGAAAAAAGGTAAATCAAAATAGTAATATGAAGACGGTAATATAAAATAAGATGCGGTGTTATGGAACAGATATACGAAAACAGAAAGATTAACAGAAATGCAAAACAAAAATCAGACGCTTGGAAAGAGAGTAACTATGGAATTTCAATATTACCTGCCGGTCAATCTGGTATTTGGCCGGGGAAAATCGGATATTATCGGTGAAAAAGCGAAAGAGCTGGGAAAGAAGGCATTAATCGTTACAGGAGGGAAAAGCACAAAAAGCTCCGGCTTGCTTGCTAAAGCAGAGGAGCAGCTTAAAAGCAACGGGGTTACTTCCACGGTCTTTGACAGGGTAACACCGAACCCGCTGACGACTACTGTCTATGAAGGGGCACAGTTAGCTTTAGAGGAGGGCTGCGATCTTATAGTAGCCCTTGGAGGAGGCAGCAGTATTGACACGGCAAAGGGAATTGCCTTTCAGGCAATGAACGGAGGCGATATCAATGACTACATTTATGGCAGGAAGATAAGCAATAAAGCCCTTCCCATCCTGGCTGTACCCACTACCTGCGGTACCGGAAGTGAAGGAAACGGCTTTGCCGTTATGACAAATCCCGAAACATTGGATAAAAAATCCCTGCGCTGCAGTGCTATTGTACCGGCTTGCTCCATTATTGACCCGCTGCTGATGAAGACCATGCCAAGAGAAACTCTGGCCTGCGTAGGCTTTGATGCCCTGTGCCATAACATGGATGCCTATATATCCTCTATTGCTCAGCCTTTGACAGATATCATGGCCCTTGAGGGAGCAAGGCTTGCAATAGAAAGCCTTCCGAAACTTTATGCGGATGCAGAGGAGCTTCCTGGCTGGGACAGCTTATGCCTTGCCAGTACCCTGGGAGGGATGGTTATTAATACGGCAGGAGTTACGGCACTTCATGGCATGGAACATCCGGTCAGCGGTCTGAAGGATGTTGTGCACGGCAAAGGGCTGGCAGCACTGGCACCCCATGTCTACGGAGCTTCCATAGAGGGAGCAAGGTCCAAATTTGCCACACTCTCAAGGTACCTTGGCGGAAGGGATGAAAATGATTTCACAGATAAAATCCAGGAGCTTTTAGAAGGAATTAACTTAAGAGTAACCTTGGGTGAGATGGGAGTTGAAGAAAAGGATGTGGATTGGCTGGCAGACAATTGTCTTAAGGTATCCGCGCCCAGCATTGCAAACCATCCGGTGGTTTTCTCTATGGATGAAATGAAAGAGATCTATAAAAAAGCTTTATAATTATTTTTTATAAAACAGAGTTGCTTTTATTGGGCTTTCCGCTGTCATATAAGCTGAATTATTAATAAGTTGAATTTTAACTTAAAATTTAAATCAACTTATACAAAATCAGCAGAATGAGAGAAATGTTTGTGTCAGCGCTGCCCACATGAACGAACATAGGAAAAAGCGGCGCAGAAACGAGGAGAAATATGTTAAGAGATTCTTTACCCAAAATAATTACCCCCCTGCCGGGGCCGAAAGCCAGTGCTATTTTAGAAAGAAGGAAGGAAGCAATACCGGGAGCCATTAAATCCGTTTATCCCTGTGTTATAAGCAGGGGAGAGGGAGCGATGCTTGAGGATGTAGACGGAAATATTTTTCTGGATTGGGTCGGAGGAGTAGGGGTGCTTAACATCGGCTACAGCCACCCGGAGCTGGTTGAGGCGGTAAAAGCCCAGTCAGAGAAGTATTTCCACGCAATGATGAATATTGTCACCCATGAAGGCTATATCGAGCTTGCGGAAAAGATGAACCAAATTGTTCCGGTAAAAGAAAGCAGAAAAAAGACCATGTTTGCCAATTCCGGAGCGGAGGCAGTGGAGAATGCCGTGAAGATTGCCAAGTCCTACACCGGAAGGCCAAATATTATCGTATTTTCCGGGGCTTTCCACGGAAGGACCCTTCTGACCTCCACCATGACCTCCAAGAAAGCCTATTCTGCCGGCTTAGGGCCTTTCCCCGACGGTATTTACCGCGGAGAGTTTCCCTATCTGTACAGGGGACCGGAAGGCCTTAGTGAGGAAAAAGCCATAGAATACTATACAGAAAAGCTGGAAAGGGTATTTGAGGAAGCATCCCCGGCTGAATTTGTAGCGGCTATTGTAATGGAGCCTGTCCAGGGAGAAGGAGGTTTTATCCCTGCTCCCATCGAATGGGTAAAGGCAGTGAGAAAAATCTGTGACGAAAAAGGCATTCTGCTCATAGCGGATGAAGTACAGACCGGCTTTGCACGTTCAGGTAAGATGTTTGTGTCTAATTACTGGGCAGAAGCAGGCTGCGCCCCGGATATTCTTGCTACGGCCAAATCGATTGCAGGTGGAGTTCCTTTAAGTGCCATAACGGCAGGAGCCACCATAATAGATGGGGTTAAAAACGGCATCATAGGAGGGACCTACGGCGGTAATGCCCTTGCCTGTGCCTCTGCCCTGAAGGTGATTGAAATAATCGAAAGAGATGATTTGTGCGGACGTTCCCTTGAGATTGCAGCAAAGTGCCGAATGGAATTTAACAGCTGGAAAGATACCTATGAGGAGGTCGGAGATGTAAGGGGCATCGGCTGCATGATGGGAATCGAATTTATAACGGATAAAATGAATAAAACCCCCAATGGAAAGCTGGTGTCCGATATCCTGGATTACTGCTCTCAACATGGACTGATTGTTGAAAGTGCGGGAACCTATTCCAATGTTATCCGCTTTTTATGTCCCCTGGTCGTAACCGACGGACAGCTTGACAGCGGCCTTAGTATCTTAAAGTCCGCAATAGAAACCTGCCGATGAAATGTTTGCCGGAGCCTGTCGAATTTGTAGAAGGCTCCGGTAAACATTTTTTTAATATTCTTCATATTACTTTGGTATCCAATATTTTAATATCCTTCTGTTATCGCTTTGGTCCCAATTATTGAATATTTCCCCAGGCCCTGTTTTTATTGCGCTTATTTATAAAGAAAAGCATTTATACAGTATTTACTCCGTATCTGGAATGGGATATGATGGATTCAGGTAGAAAAAAATTGAAAAAGCCATTAAGAGGATAGGTGTATATGAAATATGATTGCTTAGTTATAGATGATGAGTTAGATATTGCCAAAACTACGGCGGAATACTTTGATATGTTCGGTATTAAGACGGCTTATGCTACAGAATATGAGGAAGGAATGAAAGTATTTAATGAGAATGAAGTGTCATTACTTATTCTGGATATTAATCTGAAGGAGCACTCCGGGTTTAAATTCTGTAAAAGCATACGTGAGGAGTCGGATATTCCAATATTGTTTATTAGTGCAAGGGATAGTGAAGGAGACATATTAACAGGATTTAATATTGGAGGAGATGATTACATTGTAAAACCATTTACCTTAAATATTTTACTGGCTAAGGCTAGGACCATGCTGAAACGTTATCAAACCTATATAAGGAAGGAAGAACCTGTAGTATCGCCTGTTCCCGGACACATTACAATTGATTATAACTACCGCCAGGTTAGTGTTGTCGGAGAAATAGTGAAATTGAAGAATCAGGAATTTCGGCTGCTGGCATATTTGGTTGAGAATTGTAACCGTGTCATTTCAAAAGAGGAATTGTTTGAGAAGGTGTGGGAGGATGCTTATGTGAGCGATGTTACTTTAAATGTCCATATAAGGCGTATCCGTGAAAAAATCGAGCAGGACCCCAAGAATCCAAGGTACATAAAGACAATCTGGGGTGTAGGTTATGTTTTCGAAGTAAAGGTATAATGCTGAGATGAAAAAGGTAAAACATATTTTTATAAGTATGGCAGCTGTGACGATAATTGCTATTGCGGGTATCATAATTTTAAATGAACGGCAGCTGGAATACAGCAATGATATCGTAGCCCTTAACCGTATAACAATCGAGGCGGGCGAGAACTTTGAGCATTTGGAAGATATGAAGCTGCAGGCAGATATAGGGGCTTTTGCCATATATGATTTAAAGGGGAAGCTGGTTTACAGTCACGGCTATAATGCCAGTACGATAGTAGAAGCAATGAAAGAAGCCAATGCCATGCAAAATATTATCCTGGATAATGTAATCCTTGGTACTGTAGTGCTGGCACCGGCCTATATGGAGGCCGTACACCATTTTCGAACAGAGATAGTAATTATTTTAGGCTGTGTTCTGGCTGCAATGTGGGGAATTGCGGCAGCAGCGGCTTTTTATATCAATCGCTCAATCATAAGACCATTTGAAGAAATGAAGGCATTTGCCAAGGAAATAGCAATAGGAAACCTGGAAATGGATCTTAAGATGGATAAGAAAAATGTCTTTGGTGTATTTACCGAAAGCTTCGATATCATGCGGACGGAGTTAAAGCATGCAAGGGAAAAGGCAGAAAAGACAGAAAAGAGCAAAAGGGAACTGGTTGCATCCATCAGCCATGATATTAAGACACCGATTACCTCTATCATGGTTATCTGTGAATTCCTAAATGTAGTTATAAAGGACGAGGACCAGCTGGCTAAGATTTTATCCATATCCTCGAAGGCAGAGCAGATCAATCTGATGACGGCTGATTTGCTAAACAGTCAGCTTGGGGAATTGGGAGAGTTAAAAGTAACAATCACTTCTATCCTTAGCAGCGATATCCGTAAGATGTTCCAGGTTGCGGACAGCCAGAAAAAAATAGTGGAGTGTAAGCTGGAGCATTGTATTGTTAAGGCTGATAAAATGCGTTTACAGCAGGTAATTAATAACCTAATTGATAATTCCTATAAGTATGCGGATACCTCAATCCGGATTGAAAGTATAATCACAGGCAGCCGTTTGTTGATTAGTATTAAAGATATGGGCAAAGGAGTAGCAGAAGAAGAGATACATAAGATAAAAGAGAAATATTATCGTGGGAAGGGTACGGAAAATAAACATGGCAGCGGTCTGGGCCTTTATATAGTGAATGATCTTATGAATAAAATGGAAGGCAGCATATCCTTTCGGAATAAAGAGGATGGATTTGTTGTTGAACTGGAATTAGAATTGGCTTGATGAATATCGGGTGCTTAAAGGGCTTAGGAAGCTTAGAGGGCTTATGAGCTAATGGAATTTAGGGAGTTTAGCGAACAGCAAAAAAAGGAACAAATACCGGATGTTGTATAATTTCGATGGATTTATGCGCATTATCTGGCATGAGTTTCTTTTTTTTTGCAATAACCTTTTGCAATAGCTCCCTATAATTATTAGAGTGGGGGCGGACAAAAACTTGGACTCCCCACTCAATTATTAAGCTAATTCATTCTGAATTCAGTTCCCTGTTTTCCGGCAAAAGCAATATAGCCATCTTTTATCAGATACGAAGTCCGGGTGGCATTTTCAAACAGAGAGGAATCAATTAAGGCGCCGTATTGATTGTATATAAAATAATGGCCTTCTCCTGAGATATCAATGGAGGTATAGGTTCCGGCATCAGTGTCAGTAATACGGCACCATCTGGTAAAGCCATCTGCTCCAATGGTATAGGTCCGTTTTTTATCAAGGCTGGATAAATATTCTTCTCCTGCGTATTGAAATCCGTTGGTGGCTGACAGATATTCTGTATTATCTTTTTTGGTTATGCTGATATCCACGATATCGCGTTTTTTCCCGACATTCGAAAGAGAATTATCACCGGTCACTGCATAGAGGGAGCCGTTCATCAGAAAATAATTATCGTTGTAACTGGATATTTCACCCCATATATATGGCTGTGACATATAACCTGCACTGGCATACTGTTCGTCCAGAAGAAAGTACTTTTTATTATTTCTTTTATTCCATGCTGTTTTGGAGCTTTCAGAAGCCTGAAAGTCATCAAGCCTGGCAGCCAGAGTCATACGGGAAAAGTTCGTTGATACCCCGAAGTATTTTGAATAATATTCTGCCTCCACCGCATACTCATCAGGATTTTTAATCAGGCGGAAACCTTCGGTTATATAGCATTGTGTAACCGGCAGAAGGGTTTTTAGTATGTTACCGTCTTTACAGACAAAATATCCGGAATCCAGATATGTCAGTTCAAAGGTTTTTTTCATTTTATTGGGTGATGAGGTTGGTGTGGAAAATAGGGTTAAATACATTTTATTATTTTTAAAAGCAAGGGAAAAGGAAGCGGCACCATTGTATAAACCGGCAAATTCCAGGTATTCATCAGGAATGGCGGCCGGCTTACCTGTAAATGAGGTCTGCGGAGTTGTTTCCTGGAGGCCGGTTGTTAAATTTAAGGCACTTAACAGTAATTCATTTGATAAAAGGGAAGCATAAGTACTGCTGCCTTTTGAGGACACAACAGCAGCGGACATATTGTAATCAGGAAGGACTGTAAGCGCTGCATGGTAACTCTCCGTATCTCCGCCCTTTTCAATGGCCTGAATGTTATACCTGTTAAAAGGATATGCATTTACATCATCCCATCCTAAACCATAATTACCATCGTATATATGAGCTCCGGCAGACTGTTCTTTTTTTGATTCGGCTACACTGGCACTGCTGAGTACGGAAGGGTGGTCCTTCATAAATATCGTTGAGAAGGCACATAAGTCCGAGACAGTTGAAAGAATACCTCCATCCCCAAGTGTAGTTGTAAAATCAGTTGGCATCAGCCGGTTATTCTTATAGGTATCCGCTATATCGGAACTGTCAAAATCAGAAAGCATGGTTATGGTATCCCCAGCCCCCAATGGCTTCATGATATTTCTGGTAATATATTCGGTATAAGAAAGTCCGCTTACTGCTTCAATAATCAGCTCTGCCAATTCAAAAGAGTCATTACTGTATACCGAATAGGCACCGGGCTCTGCTTTTAAACGCTGGGTGCTCAGGTGCTTCAGAATACGGTCATGATTTGAATTGTCAATACAGCCATACAGGTCAGAATTTGAGTACAGGGAGCCAAGAAGACCGGAGGAATGATTGAGCAGCATGTGGACGGTGATTTTTTTATAACGTTCATCTGCCATGGTAAATGCCGGAAGGTAGTCGGATACAGGGGAGTCTAAATCAATAAGCCCCTGGTCTGCCAGCTTTAAAATTGCTGTGGCAGTAACTGTTTTACTGACAGAACCTATGCCATACAGCTTGTTTTCTGCTGTAAGGTGGGAATCCTGCTGCACTGCTGCATTACTGTCTGTGTTATTTTTAGCGGGAGCCTGAACAGGCAGCAGCGTTACGCCCATAAGGAGAGAGAGGCTGAGGAATGTCTTAAAATATAGCTTTTTCACGGATAAATCCTCCTTTCTAATTTTCTATCAGCTCATAAATAGAGATTCCTTTGATTTTTGCAGTAAGTAAGTAGGAGACAGTATAAGTAAATATGGTCACAATCAGGGCGGCGGCTATCAGTGTAAGGATGGAAGGTAATTCATATTGGAAGCTGAACCAGCCTGCGAGGGAAAATAGCTTCCTTACAAAAGGAAGGGCTGCTCCATAAGCAATCACGGAACCTAAAAAGGCACCAACTGCAACGGATGGCATCAGACTGAAGATAAGCTGCTTTCTTAAATCTCTGGTAGTAAATCCCAATGACTTAAGGATGCCAAATTCCAGTTTTTTGTTGTTGACAGTTTGTTTCACCATAATAGAAAGTACGACGGCAATAATAATTAATGTAATGATCAGGATGAAAACCGCCAGAAGGCCAAAGGCCAGTTTAAAAATAGCAAGATAACCTGACAGCATGGAGGCGTTTGAAGACACTTCTTTAATGGGATAGGCAGAAGTACCGCCGCTTAAGACTGTGTTACCATCAATATTTAAAGCATATTCCATGCTGTCAATGTTATAATTTTGTTTTAATTTAATCATTTTAGTGTCAATGATATGTTTTATTACAGAATAGTTATCATAGGTATTCCAGGAGGTATTTCCGGATAACAGTTCACTCTGGGTATATCCGAACTTGCTAAATATAAAATCGGCAAATTCCTCATAGGTATAGTCTTTATCAAGATAAGCGTATATGGTGAGAGGGGTATAGGCCGCATATATGCGTTTATAGCCCTCTTCGCTAAAATAAGTATTGTAAGACATAGTTGAAGTAGTAATACCTGTAATGATATAGTCTGCTTTAATACCTATTGAATTTACGGTTATAACATCGCCGATGCTTTTGTGCAATAAACTTGCAACATGAGCAGTAACAGCAATTTCATTGTCGTTGACAGGAAAACTCCCTTTTGCTATTTTAATTGTTTCCAGATTCTGAAAATTATCAATAATACGTGCGTTATAGGAGGTATTATTAATCGTTACGCCTTCCAATCCGGTTCTTATAATTTTTCGTACATGCTCATTCCTGCTGATAATGTCAGAAACGTATTTCATATCCCCATGGGAATCCAAGGTAACATTGGCATCTGTTAACTCGCTGTCAAGTATATTTTTAACAAAGGAGTCCTTGATACCAAAGTATTCAAAGAGTATGAATCCAAAGCAAAGTGTAAAGCTTATGATAGTAATGATCAGGCAGGTAGATATATTCTGTCTTTTAAACATCAGCAAATGCTTGAACGAGAGGATATGGTTGATAGAACCTTTAGCGTGTTCCAGCTCCACTTCATTTCTTTTAATATTGTGGGATAGAAGTCCTCCCCGGAGGATAACAGCAACAGGCAGTTTTTTTACTCTTGAGGTGGAAAGATAAGCTGCCAGAGCGATTATAAATGTTGTAATTAAGATTATAATAATGTCCAGGCTTATGTGAACAGTGGTATTAATCCGCACACCGGTGGTCAATATGAGCATCTTATGATAGAAGGGGGTACCGGCATAGGAAAGGATGGTGCCTGCTATACTGCTGATAAAGCTGATGCTGATGTATTCGAAGACGTAGCTTAAGGCAATTTGCCTGCTTGTATATCCCAGGGATTTCAAAGTGCCGATTGCAGTAAGGTTTTCATCAATACCGGACTTGATTCTATAAATTGCCATAATAAGAGCAACCATAAAAATTATTCCCGAAAAAGCAGCAATAATGCTTGAAATAATGGAAGCAAATAAGGTAAAAACAGCAGAAAAATCCGTACGGGAAGCTGCCTGTTCAATACATTGGGTGCTGCTGTTATAAGCGGAAGTATAGTCTGTGAATTGCGACTCGATGTAAGGCAGGGCATCCTTGTCATCCACGGTGAAATTTAACAATGTATTAGTCCCGAAATTAGAGGCTAAATCCTGAAAAACATCAGCTGTGGCAGCAATTCTTATCTGAGAGAGGTTACTGACTGCTCCAAACTCCGATACATTACAGAAACCTAATATTTCATAAGTGTATTCCTGTTCAGTGGAGTCCCTTAGTATAAAGGACGAGCCAGTCGTATAACCTAATTCCTGAAAAGCAACGGGTAAATAAATACCGCTTTTATTCTCCTGCGGCTTCATAATATCAATTTTGGAAATGGAACGCTCAGTATTTATATTCTGAATGAACATGTAGGTGGTGCTTGGATTAGTGCCGGGTGAGTAGTATTCACCGTTAAATTTGATGATATCCTCTGCGTTAACACCGGTAACATGTTCTTTTGCTTCCAGGAAAGCTGAAAACTCTTCATGATACATGTTTGGCGAAAACAGGAGATAGTAATCGGTTCCGTTTAATTTTTTGCCTTGGGATTCAAAGGCTGATTTAACTTCTCCGGTAGATATAATCATATTAAAGAAGCATACGGCAATCATCACAATAATAGCAAATGATAAGGCACCACTATGCTTGCGTTTTAAATTTGTAAGTGCCAAATGAAGTGAAATCATGAAATGCCTCCTTTACCAATTATTTTCCCGCAGAAAGTCCCGGACCTTTTTCGTGCGGTGCTCCACATCTGCTTCTGTATATTTCTCCAGAAGAATCTCTCCGCATACCTTGCCGTCCATTAAGTAAATGATACGGTCAGCTCTGACGGCGGCTTTTATATCATGAGTAACCATAATAATGCTCTGCCCCCTATGGTTTATGTCCGTAAGAATGTCCAGAACATTTTTGCCCGAAGAGGAATTAAGTGCTCCCGTAGGCTCATCTGCAAATAGGATGTCAGGTCTGTTTATTAAGGAACGAATAAGAGCAGCGCGTTGTTTCTCGCCTCCGGATAGCTGGCTGGGAAATTTGCGCCATATTTCTTCTCTCAATCCAACCTGCAGAAAAAGCTCTTTGGCACGTTTGATTATTTCAGACTTGTTATTGTTTACAAGATATCCGGCGGTCAATACATTATCCAGAATACTCATATTTTCCAGAAGGTAAATGCTCTGAAATACAAAGCCGCAATGTTTTTTTCGGAAGGCAGCCAGCGCATCGCTGTTAAGGTCCTGAAGCTGAGTGCCTCGAAAGATGATCTTGCCAAGGGTCGGCGTATCCATTCCGGACAATGCATACAAAAGAGTAGTTTTACCTGATCCGGAGCTGCCCATAATAATGGTAAAATCCCCTTCATAAATATCAATATCTAAATTAGTAAGGACATGCTGCTGCTGTCCGTCTGATGAAAAGGTCTTACATAATTGCTTTGTTTGTAAAATCGGTTTATTCATATCCTCTTCCTTTCCCGTTCTCTGATATCAATATAACACAGGAAGCCGTAATAATCTTTTCCGGCCATTAAACAAATCCTTGTCAAATCCTTAATTATTATATAATTTTTAAAAGGTATTTCAGGCAAAATATTTAATAAAAGTAAGTAAATCAAAGTATAGTAAAGTTTTAGTAAAACTTTACTAACTGCTATTGAAGTCCATTTTGGGTTATGCTATATTCGATTTATCAACAGGAGGTATTAAGATGGCAACACTTAAAGAAATTTCTGAAAGGGCAAAAGTGTCCATGGCAACGGTGTCCAGGGTATTGAATCTGGATGATACCATGGCTGTCAGCCCGGAAACCAGGCGTTTGATTTTAGAAATAGCACATCAGATGGGGTATGTGCCGCCAAAGCAGAGAAAGGCAAATGCAAGGAAGACCATCACAATTGGGGTAGCTGACTGGAAGATTATTCAGGAGGGATGGCCGAACTTCCGCCTGTCCTCTCTGGGATATCTGGTACAGGGGATTACACAGGAACAGGAGGTCCGTTTTGTAAGGCTGAACAGCCATTATATTGATAAAGTGGACGGTATCATAGCCTTTGGTGCTTTTAATACGGAGGAAATTGACAATCTTCACCGCCTTTCCTACCATATTGTATTTGTAAATTCCGAGAGGGAAGGCTATCAGCATGATCAGATTGTCATTGATTTTAGTCTGGGAATGCAGCAGATGGTAGATTTCCTTATAAAGGAAAAGAAATATCAGAAGATAGGCTACATTGGCGGGCTTTATGAGAAGGACCAGGTGAAAATCGGGTATCACAGGCTGGAAGCCCTGACCAGGTACCTGAAGGAATATGGAAGCTATCAGGAAGAATTAATACTGACAGGTGATTTATCCTATGAGAGCGGATACCGCCTTCTAAAACAGGCTCTGGAGGCAGAAGACCTGCCGGATGCCCTGCTCCTTGGAAGTGATGCCATAGCGGAAGGTGCGCTGGCAGCAATGGAAGAAGCGGGACTTAGCATACCGGAGGACATCGCTGTCGTAATCTACAATGATATTGAAACACTAAAGCCTAAGTATCCGGATTATACATCAATTAAGATGTACCCTGATTTTGTATGGCAGACAGCCATTGAATTATTAATAGAACGCATTCTGAACAGGCGTACCCAGACCATGAAAGTCATAATACCCACCAGACTGTCACTGGGGAAGAGCACCTGAGCAAATGCTCCAAATTTATAAAGTTTCATAAAATTTCTTAAAGGAGATTCCGATGGGTACCATACGATTTTTACATATGTCAGATCTTCATTACCGGGAGCAGTATGCTGATAACGGTTTTGAAGCTCTGATTGCCGCCAGGCAGCATCCAAAAGACAATATTATAAAATGCATCAGAGAAGAACGGGAGGACGGCTTTGATTTTCTCTTACTCACCGGTGATTTGACCCATGAGGGAGAGGAAAGTGACTGCCTTGCCCTGGATGACTTATTAAAAAAAGAGTTGGGGAATATTCCATATATAGCATTGCCCGGCAACCATGATATCAGAGAGGCCTTTTCCCCCGTCTTTAACAGGAATGGCAGGTTTGAAGGAAATAATGGAGTATACAAAATCAAAGGCCTTCGGATTATAGTTCTGGATACGGGAAGGTCGGTTAACGGCCTGATTGAAAAGGAACAAATCACATGGTTAAAGGAGGCTTTAAAAGAGCCTTCACCGGAGGGTTCCCTTTTAGCTCTCCATCATCCGCTGATTGACAACCAGGATGGCCTGCCCTGTGCCCAATACGACGGGGAATTAAAGAAAGTAATAGCAGGCAGTGATATTCTTGGTATTTTCTGCGGGCACACCCACCATAACTATATGGCACAGTTTGCCGGAAAGCCTTATTTTACGGCGGATTCCATGGCTTTTTCCATGGTTACCCATAAGGAGGTGCTTACCTTTAAAAACCATGCCGCCTATACCGTTATGGAGCTTAGAGGCAAGATACTTTCAGCTCAAGTAAAGCAGACAGTACCGGAAATTTCCGTTACTGCAAGCTTTTCTTCAGATAAATTATCACAACTTTTTAGCCAATGAAAGAGAGGAAAGAAGAATGAGAAAAAGAAGTTTTATGAAGCGTTTAACAGCATTTATGCTTGCCGGACTGATGGTAGTTGGCACTACGGCCTGCTCTTCAGGCAAGACCCAGCAGACGGACGGCTCGGGAGAAAAAAAGATAGACAAGCTTACTGTCTATTTTGTACCCTCCAGGGAGCCTGATGAAATCGTTACGGCAACGGACCCGTTAAAGGCATTACTAAAGGATGAGCTTGCCAAGGAAGGCTATGAAGTCGGTGAAGTGGATATTTCCGTAGGAACAAGCTATGAAGCTGTTGGAGAGGCACTTTCAGCAGGAACAGCGGATATCGGTTTTATTCCGGGAGGAACTTATGTATTATACGATGACGGTGCTGATGTAATTCTGACAGCCACCAGAGCAGGTCTTAGCAAGGATTCCGCTAATCCCAAGGACTGGAATGACGGAAAGGCTACCGAAGCAACGGACAAACAGGTTAATTACTACAGAAGCTTAATTATAGCAGGACCCAGTGAAAAGGGAAAAGAGCTGGCGGACAAGGTGAATTCCGGACAGGAGCTGACCTTTGATGACCTTTCAGGTGCTAATTTCAGCGTAATGTCTTCTTCTTCCTCCGCCGGCTATATCTATCCTTCCCTTTGGCTGCAGGATAAATTCAGCAAGAAGCTTACGGATTTGCCCAACCTTGTACAGGCTGATTCCTATGGCAGCTCCTTTGCCCGTCTGGCCTCAGGAGAAGCAGATGTGCTTTTAGCTTATGCAGACGCCAGACGTGATTATGCTGATAAATGGACCTCGGAGTATAACAGGAGTGCTTCTATCTGGGAAGAGACCAACGTAATCGGAGTGACGGAGCCGATTTACAATGATACCATCAGTGTCAGCAAGAATTCCAAGATTATGACAGATGATTTTAAGACCGCCCTTCAAACTGCTTTTATTAATATCGCAGGTACTGACGAAGGAAAGAAGGTTATTTCAATCTACAGCCATGAAGGCTATGTAGCGGCAAAATCCTCCGATTATGATAAGGAACGCGCTGCTCAGGAGTTAATTCAGAAATTAAATTCAGGCAAGTAATTTTACATATGACAACAGGCACTTATGTATGAATTTTAGGGCCGCACCTGCAAGGGAGCGGCCTGTAAAAGATACATAAGCCGGCGTATAGCAGTGTTCTGACAGAAGCTGCTATGGGAGCAAATGTAAAAGAAAAGGCAAAGGGTGTAAAGGTGATATTATTTGAGCAGGTAAATAAAATATACGACAATGGATTTCATGCGCTGAAGGATATTAACCTCTCTATCGGTCAGGGAGAATTCATTGCCATAATCGGGCTTTCCGGTGCCGGAAAGTCTACTTTAATTCGTACCATTAACCGGATGCATAATATAACGGACGGCAGACTTTTTGTAAATGATGTGGATGTAAATTCTCTGAAGGGAAAAAAACTTAGAAGCTTTCGAAGAGGTATCGGGATGATATTCCAGTCCTTTAACCTGGTTACCAGGACCACTGTACTAAAGAATGTACTTACAGCCAAGGTGCCGGACCTGCCTGTCTGGAGAACGGTATTGGGGATTTTTCCGAAAAAGGACTACATTGATGCACTGGAGGCTCTGGAAAAGGTAGGGATATTGGATAAGGCATATTCCCGGGTTGACCAGCTTTCCGGAGGACAGCAGCAAAGGGTTGCTCTGGCCAGAACGCTGGCACAGAATCCACGGATTATTTTGGCCGATGAGCCAGTTGCTTCCCTGGACCCGGTGACAGCAAAGCAGGTTATGCAGGACTTTAAGAAAATAAACAAGGAAATGAACATTACGGTTTTAATTAATATTCATCATGTGGAGCTTGCCCTGCAGTATGCGGACAGGGTAATCGGTATCAAAAACGGAAGCATTGTATTTGACGGAAGTTCCTCGGAGGTCTCAACAGAGGTATTAAATGACATTTACGGAGGAAGGCTGGAGGAGGCAGTATGAAAAAGTATGAACTCCAAAGCGGAAAGGTCGTTTTAAGACCCCGTTCCAAAGCTCTGCCTGCTTTTATACTGACAGCGGTATTCTTTTATATTTCCGTTAAGGTAACCGGTTTTGACATGGGCTTGTTGAAAGAAAGAGGGATTCAGTTCTTTGTAATATTAGGACAGATGTTTCCGCCGAAGGTATCCTATACGGGCAGCATATGGACACCGCTGATTGATACGGTGAAGATGTCCTTGCTGGGCTCGATTATCGGTTCCGTAGCGGCCATGCCTGTAGCGGTCCTGGCTTCTACCAATATTGTGAAAAACCGTGGAGTGGTTGGCTTTATAAGGTTTATTCTGAGTATTATCCGAACGCTTCCCACACTGGTAACAGCCTTAATAGCAACCTATGTATTCGGGCTGGGAACCCTGGCGGGGACTACAGCCATAGCTGTTTTTACGTTTGCCTATGTGGGAAAAATGCTCTATGAGCAGATTGAAACTGTGGATATGGGGGCCTTTGAAGCTATGGAAGCCATGGGATGCAGCCGTTTCCAGGCTTTTTTGGGAGCTGTTTTACCACAGGTAACATCCTCTTATCTCTCTGTCTGTCTTTTTTGCTTTGAAGGAAATGTAAGGTATGCTTCCATACTTGGATATGTAGGTGCCGGAGGTCTTGGGCTGATACTCAGTGAGAAGGTAGGCTGGAGAGAGTATGACTGTGTAGGCATGATATTGATTATGCTGTTTTTGACCGTATTAATAATAGAAGCTGTCAGCCACTTTATCAGAGTCAGATTGTCCTAGAAATATTTTCGGAAAGAGTCCGAAACAGGATTGCTTCCATCCTATTTGTGATGCTAAAAAGCGGTATCATGTTGGAAAGAGAGAAAGAAAATATCATTTTTGAAAGGATTGCAATGGATGAAAATATGGACTTGATAGAAAAGCAGTATAAAAACCGTCCGAGGCTCTGGCTGTATCAGATGATTACCCTTATTTTGATACTTGCATTGATTGCCTGGTCCGGAAGTGCGGTGGAATTCAATGCAGGCAGATCCAAGGGACTGCAGGTGGCTAAAAATATTATTCTTGGGATTTTGCATCCGGATACGGCGTTTTTGTTTAACCTCACAACCAAGGGTGTTCCCTATCTCTTGTTTGAAACCGTATGCATTGCCTTCCTTGGAACAATTGTAGGAGCAGTACTTGCCATTCCTTTTTCTTTTTTAGCTGCTTCCAATATTGTGCCCAAGCCTGTTGCCCTTCTTGGAAGATTATTTATTATGGCAGTCCGCACCATACCGCCCTTTGTTTACGGCCTGATGTTCATCAGGGTAACGGGACCGGGACCTTTTACCGGGCTCCTGACCATGTCCTTATGCTCCATAGGCATGCTGACCAAGATGAATATAGAGACCATAGAAGATCTGGACGTCAGGATTCTGGAGTCTTTGGATGCTGCCGGCTGTAATACCTTTGAAAAAATCCGTTACGGAATTATGCCCCAGCTGATTCCCAATTTCCTCTCTACTGCAATTTACCGCTTTGACATGAATCTTAGAGATGCGGCAGTTCTGGGCTTTGTGGGAGCAGGAGGTATCGGAGCTCCCCTTATGTTCGCCATGAGCTCCTACCGCTGGAATCAGGTAGGTGCTATTCTGGCCGGACTCATTGTTCTGATACTGCTGATGGAAGTGTTTTCGACCAGAGTACGCGTGAAGCTTATCAGAGGGTAGTGTGAATTATTGAGAAGCATAATTCACACACAAGATTGAGCCTGCGAAATCCTCGGCTCAATCTTGCGGCGCGTTGGGAGGGCGTGAGTGGTAGTGTGAAAATTAGAAAGCAATTTTCACACAAGAATGAG
>NZ_FRAC01000007.1:215066-241082 GCF_900142215.1 Anaerocolumna jejuensis DSM 15929
GGTAGTGTGAAAATTAGAAAGCAATTTTCACACAAGAATGAGCCTGCGAAAGCCTCGGCTCAATCTTGCGGCGCGTTGGGAGGGTGTGAGCGGTAGTGTGAAAGTTAGAAAGCAATTTTCACATAAGAA
The DNA here is from genome assembly GCF_900142215.1 of Anaerocolumna jejuensis DSM 15929. Classification (GTDB taxonomy): domain Bacteria; phylum Bacillota; class Clostridia; order Lachnospirales; family Lachnospiraceae; genus Anaerocolumna; species Anaerocolumna jejuensis. The sequence continues at coordinate 215,196 of NZ_FRAC01000007.1, forward strand.
TGAGCCTACTAAGACCTTGGCTCAATCTTGTGGCGCGTTGGGAAGATGTGATCGGTAGTGTGAAAAAGTGGTATTAATAAAATGTGACAGAAATAAAAGGAGTTTATTGAATGCAGAAAATATCGATACCCCTTCCTCTTACCGGAGCGAAAAATGTCAGAGACCTTGGAGGCTACCGGACGGAGGATGGAAAAGTTACAAAGAGTCATTCCCTGCTGAGGGCAGATGCCCTTAACAACCTGACGGAGGAGGATTGCAGGATGCTTTATGAATACGGAGTACGCTGTATCATAGACCTGCGCTCCCTGGAAGAATCGGAAAGGGAACCGGATAAGCTGCCGGGAATTTATAAGGACATTGAGTATCTCCATGTCCCCATTCAGGATCATGTGAGAGCCAGCCGCTATTCAGAGGAATTTCCGCCCAGCATGTGGCAGCTGTACCGCTGGCTTTTGGATGACAGCAAAGAAAGCTTTAGCCGTATATTTAAAACCATCGGAAAGTACAATGATTCCTGTGTGCTGTTTCACTGCTCCGGGGGAAAGGACAGAACGGGCACCATTGCTATGCTCCTGCTTAAGCTGGCAGGTGTGGAAGATGGGACTGTAATTGCAGACTATGCGGCTACACAGGAGTATATGAAGGAGATATTTCCCTGCCAGGTAGCTGACCTGACTGCCAGAGGACTTGTGGTACCTCATTATGTAATGGAATCACCGCCGGAAAATATGAGGCTGACACTGGAATACTTGTATGAGAATTATCAGAGTGCAGGGAAATATTTTAAAAGCATCGGATTATCAGATGAAGAGATAGAAAAACTGAAGAAAAAGCTTATAGAATAGAGGAAAGGCCTTGCAGAAAGCAAATGGGAAACCATTGTCTTGCTGCAGGGCCTTTTAATTCTATTAAGGAAAACGGACTTACTCAGAATATAGGGTATTTCTTTGCTATTTTTCATTATATTTTCCAATCTTTTTACAAATGAAAGAGCAAAAAACTAAAATTCAGCTTATTGAGGAGAAAATAGTACAAAAGAGGAAATGATATAATTTATAAAGTTTTAAATTATTAAGACAATAGTAAAATCAATACAAAAAATCAATAGAATTAATAAGAGGGATATTTAAAAACAGAAAAAAAAGAAAAATAAAAAAGAAAAACAGAAAGGCAGAGGAACAAATGAAAATAATTATTACAGGCGGCGGCTGGGCCGGATGCTCTGCAGCGTATATGGCTAGAATGCAGGGAGCCGAAGTTGTTTTACTGGAGAGAACGGATTCCCTTTTAGGAACCGGTCTGGTTGGCGGTATCATGAGGAATAACGGAAGATTCACCGCTACGGAAGAAATGATAGCCATGGGCGGAGGAGAAATCTTCCGCATAATTGATAAAAACTGCCGTCATACCAATATCAGCTTTCCGGGGCATGAGCATGCAAGCCTTTATGATATTGCCAAAACTCCTACGGCAATCACAAATTACTTAAAGGAAATAGGCGTTCCAGTGAAGCTTCAGGAAAGAGTGGTAAAGGCACAGGCAGAGGATGGGGTCATAAAAAGCATAGAAACCTCAAAGGGTAATATTTACGAAGGCGGCGCCTTTATAGATACCACCGGAACGGCTGGTCCCATGCATAATTGCAGTAAATATGGCAATGGGTGTGCAATGTGTGTTATAAGATGCCCGAGCTTTGGCGGAAGAATAAGCCTTGCAGGCTTATGCGGTGTCCAGGAAATAACCGGACAGAAAGCCAACGGTACCAAGGGAGCCATGAGTGGCTCCTGCAAGCTCTATAAAGAATCACTTGCACCTGAAATTGTAGATACCTTAAACCAGAAAGGAGTTGCAGTAATACCCATACCGGAAGAATTCATTGAAAACCATTTAAACGTTAAGGCCTGTCAGCAATATGCATTAAAGGAATTTGCAGAGAATATCATCCTTCTCGATACCGGTCATGCAAAGCTGATGACACCCTATTACCCCCTGGAAAAGCTGCATAGAATACCAGGCTTTGAAAATGCCCGTTACGGGGACCCTTATTCAGGAGGAAAGGGCAATTCCATGAGATATTTCAACATGTCTCCCAGAACCAATGACCTTAAGGTAAACGGTATGAAAAACCTTTTTTGTGCGGGGGAGAAGGCGGGACTATTGGTGGGACATACGGAAGCCATCGTTACCGGAGTCCTTGCAGGCTATAACAGTGTCAGATTCTTACAGGAAAAGCCTTTGCTGACCTTATCCAGAAAAACGGCCATCGGAGAAGCAATCGCCTATGTAAGAGAAGAAATGCAGACCGAGGAGGGGCTTGGAAAGAAGTATACATTTTCAGGCTCGGTCTTCTTTGACCGTATGAAAGAACTTGGGCTGTATGAAACGGACATCAGTAAAATCAGGGAAAACGTTGAAAGAGAGGGACTGCTTAACGTATTTGCTTCCTGATGGTTTGCGTTCAGACAAAAGAAAAAATCCAGGGCGGCTGCCTTGGATTTTTTTGATGAGAGCCTAAATTCAGTTTTACAAGGTTTGGGGCTCTTTTTAGTTTGTCTGCCATGGCGGTGGGAACTTTGCCATTCGTTTCCCTATGTGACGAATCTCTCACCGGAAAGTCACAGAGATGTAAGCTGAAAACTTTATTATATGTGTAAACCATGAGAGAAGGAGACTTCACATCATTGGCGGTGCGGAATAAAAATATACTAAAAAAGGAGTGTTAACAGCATTTATGAAAATCAGTATCAAAAACGTGAGTATGACATACAAAACAGGAAAAAAGGCACTAAGCAGCATGAGTTTGGAAGTGAACAGCCCGAATTTTATAGGACTTTTGGGTCCCAACGGTGCTGGAAAAAGTACCTTTATGAAACTATTGGTATCGAAGATAATACCGACAGCCGGCGAAATTATTGTTGATGGTAATCCAATCCAAAAACACGAAAAAGAACTCAGGAAGCAGTTGGGTTATTTGCCCCAAAGCTTTGGTTTATATGACGAATTAACAGTTTATGAGTTTTTGGATTACATGTGTGCATTAAAAGAAATAAAAAATAATGTGAAAGGCATTATCGGACAAGCTATTGAACAGACTAATCTGCAAGAAAAAAGAAATTTCAAAATTAAAACTCTTTCAGGCGGTCAGAGGCAGCGTGTTGGTATAGCACAAGTATTGCTTGGTAATCCTGAGCTAATCATTTTAGATGAGCCTACAGTTGGACTTGACCCGGAAGAAAGAATTAAATTCAGAAATATATTTTCACAGACTGCAAATGACAAAATAGTGTTACTATCCACTCATATCATCGATGATATACAAGCCATTTGCAATAGAATTATAATCATTAATAACGGTACGATTTTATTTGACGGAACTTCACCGGATTTAATAAAGGCTGTACACGGACATGTTGGTTTTATTGAGGAAAAAGATAACGGGGCTTTAGAAAAAAGCATTGGAGATAAGTACATAATCACATCCAAATTGTTTACCGGTAATGGCATCTCTTGCCGTGTTATCGGCAAAGAAATAGAAAGCTCTATTCCGCTGATAGAGCCCACCCTCGAAGATGCGTACACATACGTCATACACAATGGGGGTGTCCATTAAATGAGGAATGCATTTTTTGCCTATGAAACAAAGCGGATTCTGAAGTCCCGATTTACTCGAATAATAATCCTGCTGGCGTCAGTTTTTCCTTTGATTGGTGCACTGCTCGCGCCATACCTTAACGAAGATATCAGCAGCTTGATATTTGGAATAAATAGCTCTACTCGTTTGTCTCAAACGATACTTTTTCCGGCAAAGGCAGGGGCAGTACTTTCAACTCTTGCCTTTACTGCACTAACAGTTTTTGAATTTGACAAAATACTTCGGTTTAGAGTGAATTATATCATTGAACCAATATCAAGCTCTATCAAGATAAATTTAACCAAAATTACAGGCTTACTGTGTGCTGGTCTTATTTCAACAGTTGGTTCAATAATAATTATGATCCCTCACTATATATTTAACATGGGTAGCCTGACCAAATTTAGTTATTTCCTGCTCAGTTACTTCCTAATAATTTTTGGTTCGATTGTGTTGGCAATACTTATGACCGCAGGATTTTATCTTATATTCCGGAACGTTAATATAACCTGTATTATTATGCTTTTGGCGGTGCTCTTTAGTTTTTTGGCAGGAACTATTGATTATCAATATATGTGGGTCCAGACAGGTGCCAGTGGATTTTCTGAAAATTTCGGAAGCGGAAATATCGTTCCCGGAATGCTCTGGAATCGGTTGTTTGGATTATCGGTAGCTATGTCCATATTTTTATTCGGAATATTGTGCGATAGATGTTATGAAAAAGGATTATTTAAATCTCTATTTAAAAACTGTCAAAAATATAAATTGCTACCGATTTGCTTTTTGGTTTCTCTTTTTGGAGTATTTTTTGTTTTTGATAATGAACCAATTTTCAAATCACTTTCGCTTACGGACTTCACATCAATGGTGATCAGCGGTAAAAAAGACACGCCTGTAAACACCAAAGTCATGGGAACTTCAAATATATTGGTAGATCTTAAGATAGAAAAAGACAAAAATTATGCTGCCGGTGCTTATTCTCAGGAACTGCAAAACGGCACGGATAAGCCTCAAAGCATCTATTTGGAATTAACAGACGGCTACCGCATTGATGAGCTTAAGTTAGACAACGCAGACATAAGCTATACGCAGGTTTCCCCCAAGCTTTTAAATAGCGCAAAAATTAGAAATGTTTTTGAAATCAGCATTCCCAAAAACACGAAAGCTAAACTAAATATAAGGTATTCAGGTACACCGAAAACCTTAAGTATAAATAAAGATTTTTCCGCAGGAATTAACAAAAATTATGTTAGTCTGGGGCGCGCTATGGACATTGCTCCGGTTGTTTGTGTTGAACAAAATGATAAAAGGATTGAAGGAACAATAAAAATTGACTCAAATTTTACAGTCATAACTCAAGGAGATAAAAATTGCAAAATTTCTGAACAAGATGGTTTTACTGCCTGGAGCTTTTCTTGTGATAAATTAAGTGATTTATCTGTGACAGCCGGGCGATATGGAATATTTGAAAGAAATGTAAAGGGAACAAATGTGGAGTTTTTTTATCCAATGGCTGCGGGCAAAGAATTTGAATCCAGGGGAAGTGACACGCTCGATATATTCTCGTTCTTTTCGGAAAAATTTGGGCCGCTGGGCAGAGGTAGTCTTAAAGTAGTTGTAACATCAGGAGTAAAAGGCGGAAGTGGAATTCAAACAGGAAATATTTCTTATATTTCAGAAGATTGTTTGACAAAAAAGCCCAACGGGGATTCATCCCAAGCCTCTTCTTCCGACACGTTTGCTTTACTGACGCATGAAATTGCTCATCAATGGTGGGGCGGTGGAATAGATGCATCTAACGCAAGCAGCGATAATCAAATAGATAAAAATCATAATGAATGGTCAAATGAAGCTTTTGCGGATTTCAGCACTTATTTATTCCTGAAAAACAAATTTGGAAAAGATTATGCAGAAAATTTATTGCTGAAAAAATGGAAAGAAGGAGCAAAGGAATTGAATCGAAACTTTTATCGAAGAAATCCTGAATATATGAACAAATTATCAATGCTTCCAAAGTACAACGTCTCATTATTTTTAAGAGGTTATAAAATTTATGCTTTGGGACCACTCACAGTTTACAATGTTTATGATCGCATTGGGGAAGACAATTATTATAATTCCATGAAAGTTATCTACAAAGACTATTATGACAAAAAAGATAAAAAACTATCTTTTTCTGAGTTTTTAAATATTACTGGTGTCACAGAGGAGGCAGCTGTCAATGGATATTAAAATTCTTAAATATGAACTGAAAAGAATCATTTTTTCAAAGATGTTTGTAATAACTTTCATAATTGCACTTTTCTTTTCAGTGATTGACCTCTACACAGAAATAATACAAGGTGTTTCTGGTACGGCACCTTTTTCTCAGTGGAGTTATTGCAAGTTTTTGTGTGACATAAATACGATTATGTTATTAATTCTAATGCTTTCCTGCACAGGACTTTTTTCCAGAAACGAACAAAGAGTAAGAGAAATTACTTCATGTACATCTTTACCACAGAAAAAGTATTTGGCTGCAAAAAGTTCAGCCCTGTTTATTTCTTATTTCATTATTGCGATATGTTGTATTTTGATGAGTCTGGTGTTTTACAAGACAACTTTTAATTTTACAACTTTTAAAAGCTTTTTATTGCCGCTCTTAATAATATTACTTCCTACTTTTGTGTTTGTTTTTGGAACAAGTATGTTTTTAGGCAGCAAAAGCCAAACTTTGCTTTATGCCTGGATTCCAATTGTTTTGATTTTGTCATTGATAAGTTTTAACAGCTCACCGTTTCTTGATATTTTCGCCAAAGGGTATGTGACTTACATGCCTTCAGCTTTGCCCGTTGATAGCCTCGGTGAACCTGTTTTTAGTTTATCCTTAAATTTTATAATGAGCAGGCTGCTATTTACTCTTGTAGGAATGGTTTTATATGTGGCTTCCTTTAAGAAGCTTTCTGGAAAAACCTTAAGAAGTTAGTATAAGCCTATTAAGGCAAGAGATAGTGGTTTTGAAAATCACTCTATCCAAAAATACTGTCTTGACAAAAAATAAAATACAGTGTAATATGCGTTAAAACGCACATGGATAGAAGGGGAGTGAGAATCCGGTGGAGTACATAACACAAAATGTGGCAAGAAATCTGAAAAGAATCCGTAAGAACAAGGAGATGAGCCTGGACGATGTATCCAAGCAGACGGGTATCAGCAAAAGCATGCTTGGGCAAATCGAACGGGGAGTATCTGTCCCTACGGTAGAAACGCTCGGCAAGCTGGTAAGCGGCCTCAGGGTATCCTTTAATTCCCTGATCAGCTCGGAAAAGAATGATATTATTACGGTAAATAAAAAGGATCTGGCTCCCTCCTATATCAGTGAAGATGCCAGGTACAAGGCTTATGAATATTTTCCCTACGAGGAGGACAGAACCTTCGAGGTATATATGATGGATCTTGAAGCCCACTCCGGCTATCTTTCAGAGGGACATGGGGATAATACCTATGAATTCCTGACGGTGTTCACAGGGACACTGACCCTTAAGGTGGATGGGAAAACCTATGAGATAGAAGCAGAGAATTCGATTCGTTTTCCTACTAACAGCAGCCATGAATATATCAATAATGGGGACGTCATAGTCAAATTTTCCGTGACCTTTACCTGGGATTAAAAATATTTGCAAAATAGCTATTGACAATATAACGCACAAACGTTATAATTCATTTAATTAAAAACGGAATGATTGTAAATTCATTCCATCAAACAACGGCGTTTAAGAGACTTCCTCTTAAGCGCCTTTTTTTCATTCCGGTGAATTCATCAGGAATGGTACAGGAAGACCTGTTCCCAGAAAGGAGCGTAAATTATGAAGGAAATAACAATGTATATTAAACCGGAAAAGCTGGAGGTAGTAAAGGAAGTTCTTCAAAGTCACGGCTGCGGCGGTATGTCCGTTATGAGCATTATGGGCTGCGGAATCCAGATGGGAGATACCAGGACAGTTGATTTTAAGGGCCTTCGGACCAATATTAATCTGATTCCCAAAATTAAGGTAGAGGCAATTGTAAAGGATGAGATAGTAGAAGAGCTTTTGCTGGATATCCGGGATAAGGTTGCCACCGGCCAGGCCGGTGACGGTAAGGTGATTATTAAGAGTGTGGATGATGTTATGAGAATACGGACCGGAGAGCGGGGAAATGACGCAATATAGCAAGGAAACGACGCAATATAGCAGGGAAATAATACAATATAGCGGGGAAACGACGCAATATAGCAAGGAAATAATACAGGGATAAGCGAGGATGCTGACTTTACAGAGGGTCGGCATTTTTTAGTTTAAGGAGCAAGGTGTGCTGGATGCTTTAATACGGTACTATTAGAAAGCAGTGTGGCTTGAAGAAGAGACAGAGACAGGATGGTGTTATACGATATCTTGCAAAGAATGGAGTGACAGGGATGACTGGGGAAAGAAAAGCTATTGTAGAAATTAAAAACGTAAATAAAATCTATGCTGACAATCATGTAGTGCATGACCTGAACCTTGAAATCTATGAGGGAGAGTTTCTGACAATGCTGGGGCCGTCCGGATGTGGAAAGACCACTATACTGAGGATGATAGGCGGCTTTGAAGAACCATCGGGGGGAGAGATACTGGTAGAAGGAGAGAACGTTGAGGAAAAAGAGCCCTTTGAGAGGAATGTCAATACGGTATTTCAAAGCTATGCCCTCTTTCCCCATCTTACCATCTTTAAGAATATCGCCTATGGCTTAAAAATGAAGAAGGTGCCCAAGGAGGAAATTAAGAAAAGAGTACAGGAAATGTTAGAGCTGGTGCAGCTGAACGGCTATGACAAAAGGTATCCCAGCCAGTTATCCGGCGGGCAGAAGCAAAGGGTGGCAATAGCAAGGGCACTGATTAACAATCCCAAGGTACTGCTCCTGGATGAACCCCTGGGAGCTCTTGATTTAAAGCTTCGGAAGGAAATGCAGCTGGAGCTTAAGAACCTTCAGAAAAAGCTCGGTATTACCTTCGTCTATGTTACCCATGACCAGGAAGAGGCCTTGACCATGAGTGACAGGATTGCCGTCATGAACAAGGGCTATCTGGACCAGCTTGATACCCCGGAGGGCATCTATGAAAAGCCCCGGACGAAATTCGTTGCTGACTTCATTGGTGAATCCAATATCTTTGAAGCAACTGTCAGGAAGGTAAAAGGGAACGTGGCAGAGCTGGGAATAGAGGTAGGAGATGCTTTGGCCCGGGCGGATAAGGAAATGACCTTTGAAGCCATGGAAATGGTTCATATCTGTGTAAGGCCTGAAAAAATGCGGTTTTCCAAAGAGGCAAAAGAAGGCTTTACATTATGCGGAATGGTAAAAGAACAGATTTATGTAGGAAATATCATTAAGAGCAATGTGGTTCTGCCAAACGGGCAGGTCGTAAAATTAAGCCGCATGGATGTGGATGATGTGCCAAAGGTCGGGGAGTTTGTCAGCCTGTACTGGAATCTGGAGGATGTAGTAATAATGAAGTCCAGAGGGCATTTAATCCGCAATGTAATCGAAAATGTGAAGCTGGGAGGGAATTAGATGAAGAAAAGCCATAAATTCCGAAATAAAACAGCACCTCTGCTTGCCACAGTTTCTCCCGTTACCCTCTGGCTGATACTGCTGGTTGCGGCACCGCTTATCTATGTATTCTTTTTAAGCTTTTTAAGTACGGACGGCTATAATGTGGTATACAAATTTACTTTAAAGAATTATGCGGAATTGTTAAATCCCACCTACCTTGAAATCTATGCCAACTCCTTTATCCTGGCATTTTTTACGACCATAGCCTGTATTCTGTTTGGTTATCCCTTTGCCTATTCTATGGCAAAGGCAAATAAGCGAAAGAAGGCGGTTATGATGCTTATGCTGATGATACCCTTCTGGACCAATTCCCTGATACGGTTAAATGGCTGGAAGACACTTCTTGGCAAGACGGGGGCATTCAATTCCCTTCTTTTAAATCTTGGACTGATAGACCAGCCCGTTGAGATTCTTTACACAAGAGGAGCAGTAATTCTTGGAATGGTCTATATTCTGTTTCCCTATATGGTACTGCCGCTTTTTGCATCCATTGACAAACTGGATATGAGCCTGCTGGAAGCTTCCAAGGATCTTGGAGCAAACCGGGCAAAGACCTTTTTAAATGTGACATTGCCTCTGACTTCCCCGGGAGTTTTCTCCGGAACCATTCTGGTATTTATACCGTCCCTGGGTTATTTCTTTGTATCGGACATTATGGGAGGGGGTAAATCCCAGCTAATCGGAAATCTTATCGAAAATCAGTTCAAAGCAGCTAATAACTGGCCTTTGGGAGCCGCCTTCTCCATGCTCCTTATTGCTATTATCATAATCATGGTAACTGTTTATAAAAAGACCGGCGGTGATATGAAAGATTTGGGGGTGCTTTAGATGAAAGGTAAGAAAAAAGCTTCGGGAAAGGTATTATCAGGTATTTATACCCTTTTGGTTTATGCCTTTCTCTATCTGCCCATTGGTGTGGTAATCCTGTTTTCCTTTAATACCTCCAAGAGAAATATTGTAATGGAAGGCTTTACTCTGGAGTGGTATGGAAAGCTGTTTGAAAATGAGCCTCTGCTACGGGCCTATGGCAATACCCTGATTGTAGGGCTGTGCAGTACTCTGATAGCAACCATTATCGGAACCCTTGCTTCCTATGGCATGTCAAAGTTTAAGTTCAGAGGGAAAAGCATTATAGACACCCTGTTATATATTCCGGTGGTTATTCCGGAAATTGTACTTGGTATTTCTCTTTTGGCAATCTTTAATCTGTCAAGGATACCAATGGGGCTTATCAGTTTAGTCATAGCCCATGCAACCTTTTGCATCCCCTTTGTAGTATTTACGGTAAATGCCAGGTTCGCCGGTTTTGACAAATCCGTGGAGGAAGCGGCCATGGACCTGGGAGCGGGAAGAATCAAGACCTTCTTTACCGTAACCCTTCCCATCATTCTGCCGGGAGTGATATCGGGAGCCTTTTTGTCCTTTACATTATCCATTGATGATATTATCATCAGCTTCTTTACCACAGGCCCCGGAAGCAACACCTACCCTTTAAAGGTAATGGAACTGACGAAAACGGGTATCACCCCGGATGTATATGCCCTTTCGACCATTGTACTGATTGTAACGGTCACACTGGTAATAGCAGCCCAGAGAGATACAAAAAATTCAAAACATAAGAAAAATAAGGCTACCACATTATAAGGAGGATGGATTTATGAGAAAATGGAAAGGTATCTTACTTACAGTAACGGCCCTTATGGCAGTCCTTGCACTGGCAGGCTGCGGCAAAGGAGCAGGAAAGAACGGAACCTTGAATCTGTTTATATGGACGGAGTACATCCCGGATTCCGTTATCAAGGGCTTTGAAAAGGAAACAGGAATCGATGTGCAGATGCAGACCTATTCCAATAACGAGGAAATGATTGCAAAGGTAAAGGGAAGCAGTGCAGGCACCTATGACATTGTATGCCCCAGTGACTACATGGTAGAAAATATGATTTCCCAGGATATGCTGTCTGAATTGGATAAATCAAAGCTTACCAATTATAACAATCTTGATTCTACTTATTTAAATAAAAGCTTTGATCCGGACAATAAGCATTCCATTCCTTACCTTGGCGGAGCAGGGGTCGTTATCTATAACAAGAATATGGCTCCGGCAGGAGCGGATTTTACAACTTACGCAGAGCTTTTCAAGCCGGACTACACCAACTCTCTGGTGGTGCTGGATGATTTCAGGGCAATTATCGGTGTCACTGCCATGAGTATGGGCTATGACATGAACGAGACCGATGGGGCGAAGCTAAACCAGGTAAAAGAAAAGCTGCTTACCCTAAAGCCGAATATCAAGAGCCTTGACAGTGATTCCCCCAAGACATTAATGATAACGGAGGAAACAAAAGCCGGACTGTTCTGGAGCGGAGATGCTGCCATTGCACTGGAGGAGAATAAGAATCTTACGGTGGCATATCCCAAGGAAGGCATGTACCTGTTCCTTGATAACCTTTGCATTGCAAAGGATGCTAAAAATGCGGATAACGCCTATAAATTCATCGACTATGTCTTAAAGGCGGAGACAAACAAGGAAATCGTAAGTGAATTCCCTTACCTGAATCCCAACAAGGCAGGCGTGGCGTTAATGGGCGAGGATTATAAAAACAACCCTGCTATCAGCATACCGGCAGAAGAAATCAGCAAGGGAAAATATGTGCAGAATATTGGAAAAACAGTTGATACCTACAGTGAGATGTGGGCGGAATTTACAAAATAGAGATTTATTTCAAAGGGAGCTATCCAAAATTATAAGCAGCAGCGTGTAAAAGAAGGACACCTTAGCATTCCATCTTTTTATGCAGCACGCAGATTGGCTTGCTGTATGCAATTGAAAAGGTCGTAGAAATCACATTTTGATATCATGTTTGGAAGGCTGAAAGAAAATATTAAATTAAGAAAGGATGCCATAAGTATTCTTTCAGCCTGTTTTAATAATGGCAGTACTGCAGAAAGGTTTGCGGTATACAATGGGTTATTTTATGAAAAATAAAGAGCAGGTAGTAGAGGAATTAAACAAAGTAATCAGATTTATTCATAGCGAAGAGCTGACAGAGGAAGAGAAAAAGGAAATTACCAGGGAAACAGTGGAATACTTTGATACCTATGTCAGCCCCGGATGGTTGAAGTACAGAAAGTCTGTTTCAACCAACGCTGCAGTTGTGGAGTGGAAAGATTATGGAGCATACTGCTCCGGATTATACGGAGAGGAATTTATTGACTGCCTTGGAGGCTTTGGTATCTATACCTGCGGCCATAGAAATTCCGAGATTATCGATACGGTAAAAGCTCAGTTAAATCATCAGGCACTGCATTCCCAGGAGCTGCTGGACCCCTTAAGAGGTTATCTGGCCAAGGCCGTGGCTGACATTACACCAGGTGACCTGGAAAAGTGTTTCTTTACAAACGGCGGGGCGGAAGCAGTGGAAATGGCCTTAAAGCTTGCCAGAATCGCAACGGGAGGCAGGTGGTTCATTTCTACTGTGGGAGCCTTTCATGGAAAATCCATGGGAGCTGTCTCCATGGCCGGAAAAGGCACCTACCGCGCTCCTTACACACCCATGGTACAGCAGGTGCAGCATGTGGAATACGGCGCAGCAGAGGATGTCCGCAAGGCAATCCGTAACCTGAAGGCCGTGGGAGAAAAGGTGGCCGGCGTCATTCTTGAGCCTATTCAGGGAGAAGCGGGTATAATCATACCTCCCAAAGGTTATTTGAAGGAAGTAAGGGAAATCTGTGATGAATACGGAGCGGCCTTAATCTTTGATGAAATCCAGACAGGTATGGGAAGGACGGGAACGATGTTCCGCTGTGAAGCAGAAGAGGTGGTGCCGGATATCATGACCTATGGCAAGGCCTTTGGCGGCGGTATCATGCCCATAACCGGAATTATCTGCAGGCCCCACTTATGGACGGAGGAGCTTATTGATAATCCCTGGCTTTTAGGCTCGCCCACCTTTGGAGGCAACCCCCTTGCCTGCTCCGCTGCCCTTGCTACTATAAAATACATGCTGGAAAATGATGTTCCCGGCCAGTGCAGGGAGAAGGGTGAATACCTGATTGCGGGAATTAAAAAGCTCTTTGAAAAATATCCGACGGTAATACAGGATGTCCGCGGTATCGGCCTGATGATTGGACTTGAATTTGTAACCAGCGATGTGGGTTACAGCGTTGCAAAGGGAATGTTTGCAAGAAGAGTGCTTACGGCAGGAACACTGGTGAATTCCAAGTGTATCCGTTTTGAACCGGCTGCGGTTATTACCTATGAGGATATGGACAATATTCTGGTACGTTTGGAAGAAGCTGTTATAGATACGAAGGAAGAATTTAAATTATAAAAACAGAAGTTTTCTAATTCCCATGTTATCAATCCCATGTTTTGTTAACAGATGTCATTACAGTATTATGGATATTACAGTGTTACGGATATTACAGTATTTCGGATTTTACAGGTATTGCAGATATTACAGGTATGGCAAAAGGAGGCATTTATGGATTTAAAGAAGAATTATATAGACGGAGAATGGGTTCCTGCCCTTTCAGGGGGAACCAGGGAAATTATCAATCCTGCCACCGGTGAGGTGATTGCTAAGACGGCAGAGGGAAACATAGAAGATGTAAGGTTAGCCATAGCAGCGGCTAAGGAAGCCTTTTATGTAACCGGCGAATGGAGAAGGATGGATTCCCAGAAGAGAGCGGATATTATCCTGAAAATTGCGGATATCATGGAAGAGAGGCGGGAGGAATTAGCCAGGACCGATACTCTGGATAATGGTAAGCCCTTAAGAGAGGCGGAGGGGGATGTGGATGATGCAATCCATTGTTTCCGCTATTATGCCGGTATGATAAAGGCACCTTACGGAGGAGTTTACGATGTGAACGATAATTTCGGCAGGATGCATTCCTATACCATACATGAGCCCATAGGCGTCTGCGGGCAGATTACACCGTGGAATTATCCGCTGCTGATGGCAGTCTGGAAGATTGCCCCGGCTCTTAGTGCCGGCAACTGCATTGTATTTAAGCCCAGTACCAATACTCCTCTTTCTTCCGTTATCCTGTTTGAAATAATGGAGAAGGCAGGAGTACCCAGGGGAACCGTGAATCTGGTAATGGGCGCAGGAGGAAGTGTCGGCCATGAGATTGCGGCAAGCCCCGATGTGGATATGGTAACCTTTACCGGCAGTACGGAGGTAGGGCAGGATATTGCCAGGGCAGCCATTGGAAATCTTAAGAAGGTGGGACTGGAGCTGGGAGGCAAGTCCCCCAATGTGATTTTTGCAGATGCCGACTTTGAGGGGGCCGTTGAATGGGCGATGATAGGCATTTTCTTCAATCAGGGTGAGGTATGTTCGGCAGGCTCCAGAATCATAATCGAAGAAAGCATCAAGGATAAATTTGTTGCAAGGCTGGCGGAACGGGCCAATGCCATGACTCTGGGAAATGGCCTTGACAATCCGGATATGGGGCCTTTGGTTTCCGAAGCCCATATGAATACCGTCCTAAATTATATTGAAACGGGAAAAAAGGAAGGTGCAGACCTTGTTTGTGGAGGCTGCCGCTATACAGAGGGCGAATGTGCCGGGGGTTACTTTGTAAGACCTGCCATCTTTGATAACTGTACCCCGGATATGACAATTGTGAGGGAAGAGATATTTGGACCGGTAGTGACCATTCAGACCTTCCGTAGGGAGGAGGAAGCCATAAAGCTTGCCAACGATACCATTTACGGGCTGGCGGGAGCGGTCTTTACAACGGACGGAGCCAGAGCCTTAAGGGTTATTAAGGAAATCAGGGCAGGTATTACCTGGATCAACTGCTATAATCCGACCTACAATGAAGCTCCCTGGGGAGGCTATAAGATGAGCGGTTATGGCAGGGAACTGGGTATTCAGGGATTAGAGGAATATCAGGAGGTGAAGCAGGTGAATATAAACCTGACTCCTGGAATTGCAGGATGGTATGAAGAAAGATAGATAAGCCGCAGGCACACTTTTGATATGCTTGGAAGCTAATATAGAGATTTCATATACAATATCTTAGATAATAATAAACCCCAGAAGCTTTTTAATGAAAGCCCCTGGGGTTTTTCAGCGTTGAAAGTATATCCAATATACCCGGCTGTTTTTGCAGAACCGGTATGTTTAGTTATTGTCATCCTCACGGTCAATCTGCATTATCTGTCTCTTTCTTGCAAATTCATCGTTATCCAGGTATTCATCGTAGGTAGTTACCTTATCGATCAGTCCGTTGGGAGTAAGCTCCATAATACGGTTGGCAATGGTCTGTACGAACTGGTGATCCTGGGAAGTGAAGAGGAGTACACCGGAGAATTTCATAAGACCGTTATTTAAGGCGGTAATGGACTCCATATCAAGATGGTTGGTAGGTTCATCCATAACAAGGACATTGGAACCGAGAATCATCATTTTGGAGAGCATAACCCTTACTCTTTCACCACCGGAGAGTACATTTACCTTTTTAACACCTTCTTCGCCGGCAAAGAGCATTCTGCCCATAAAACCTCTGACATAAGTAACATCCTTTTCGGGAGAGTAGGGCATAAGCCAGTCAACAATCGTGTCCTCCGATGCAAAGTAACTGGTGTTATCCTTGGGGAAGTAGGACTGGCTGGTGGTAATTCCCCATTTATAGCTGCCTTCGTCCGGCTCGATTTCCCCGGAAATAATACGGAACAGCAGGGTAGTTGCCTGGGTGTTGGGACCTACAAAGGCTGCCTTGTCTTCATGGTTAATTGTAAAGGAAATGTTATCCAGTATCTTAACACCATCTACGGTCTTTGAGAGATTGGTAACTGTCAATACTTCATTTCCGATTTCGCGGCTCGGTCTGAAATCAATATAGGGATATTTACGGCTGGAGGGACGGATATCATCCAGCTCGATTTTCTCCAATGCCTTTTTACGGGAGGTAGCCTGCTTGGATTTGGAAGCGTTGGCGCTGAAACGCTGGATAAATTCCTGCAATTCCTTAATCTTTTCTTCCTTCTTCTTATTGGCTTCCTTCATCTGCTTTACCATTAACTGACTGGATTCATACCAGAAATCATAGTTGCCGGCATAGAGCTGAATCTTGGCATAATCGATATCCGCCGTATGGGTGCAGACCTTATTCAGGAAATAACGGTCATGAGATACTACGATTACTGTGTTTTCAAATTGAATGAGGAATTCCTCCAGCCATCTGATAGCTTCCATGTCAAGGTGGTTGGTAGGCTCATCCAGAAGAAGAATGTCGGGATTTCCGAATAAAGCCTGGGCAAGAAGCACCTTTACCTTCTGGTTGCCGTTTAATTCGCTCATCATCTTATAGTGCAGGTCTGTCTCAATACCAAGTCCGTTAAGAAGAGTAGCGGCATCGGATTCTGCTTCCCAGCCGTTCAAGGTAGCGAATTCACCCTCCAGTTCGCTGGCTCTGATTCCGTCTTCCTCCGTAAAGTCTTCTTTGGCATAGATGGCATCCTTTTCCTTCATGATATCATAAAGTCTCTGGTTTCCCATAATAACAGTATTTAGTACATCATACTGGTCATATTTAAAGTGGTCCTGCTGCAGGAAGGAAAGTCTCTGACCCGGAGTAATGATGACATCACCCTTGGTAGCTTCCAGCTGGCCGGAGAGAATCTTAAGGAAAGTAGATTTACCGGCACCGTTGGCACCGATCAAACCATAGCAGTTTCCTTCTGTGAACTTAATATTTACGTCTTCAAATAAGGCTCTTTTGCCAAGCCTTAAGGTAATATTACTAGCCTGTATCATTTTAATACCCATTACACCACAAATCTAAGCTGAAAGAAGGGCATGTGGCATCCTTTCATATCTATTATTTTCTTTCAACTGTTATCTCGGTTATTGTGAAATCACATTCATTTCTATTTTATCGTATATTCTCCAATTTGCAAGCATTTTCTTACGTGCAGCACGACATATACATGAATCTTTTACCTGTCCCAATTTTAAAACTAACAGATAAAATGATTTTGTTCATATTTATTTACTCATGTGTTTATTTTGTGAGGGTTGTAGTAATGGGAAAAGGGGAGATTGGGAACGGACGATGATCTTGTCTTACCTTTCGTAATTTTCTCGTTCGGGGTTCCAAATTCCACTAAAATGCCGGCAGCTGTTCCTGGCAGGTGAAATTATACCAAACTCGCTGGAAGGTTGTATTGATGTAGAGCTGTGAGCTCAGACAGTGGTATAATTTTACCTAGGAACAGCTGCCGCCATTTAAGTGTCATTAGGGAACTCCTCAATAGAAAATTTCGAAAGGTAAGCCAAAATCATCTGGGGATTGGCAATAATCCCTTGGACAGTTGTTGTGTTGTTTTGGTCTCAGCGGTTTTGGGCACAGCAAACGCACAAGACCCAATATAGGTAAAATAGTGCCACTGTTTGATCTTGATAACTAACACAGCCATAGTTGTTACAACGAGTTTTGCACTGATTTGCCTGCCAGTTACGTTTTCTGTCATTTTAGTAGAATAAGGGCTCTTGCGTAACAAAAGGACAAAACACCCCCCTAGGTCATCGTCCACCATAAACTTCCTTCATACGTTTGTCGTGTACATGCGGCCTTACAGCAGTTACATCAGGAGATACTTGTCAGTCTGCTAAAAGAATATTGAATCACCTGACAAATGCTCCGTTTGAATATAATATCAGGCAGTTTGCACAAAATAGAACGATGAATGCGCCTATGGAAATGTATTAGAGGTCCTTTTCTCTGAAGCTTTTGTGCTATATCCTCAAACAGATTGTTTGAGCTAGCGAGTTATCTGTTTGAGGATATGTCCAGCGCAAAAGCTTCAGAGAATTAGGACCTCTTATACATTGGAACCGAAGCATTCATCGTTCTATTTTGTGTAAACTGCCGTCCCCATTGTGTAAAACTAGCTTTGTAGTCCAACTCAATAATATCTTAAAAGAATTGTAAGATTCTTTTACTTGAATAAATTTCTGATTATGGATAAAATAAAAAGGTAAAATTTGTTAGGACACGTCTTAGTTACTTTAAAAGTTTCAGGAAAGAGGTAAGTTTGGAAACAGTATTAAAAGTTGAAAATCTGTATAAGAATATTAGCAGACACCCTATTATCAAAGGAATCTCTTTTTCGGTAAAGGAAGGGGAAATTTTTGGCTTCTTAGGCCCCAATGGTTCCGGTAAGACAACCACCATTAAGATGCTGGTGGATTTGATTTCCATGGATGCCGGAAGTATCAGTATTATGGGATATAACATCAAAGAGAAAAGGGAAAAGGCATTGAAACATGTGGGTGCGGTGGTGGAATCACCGGAGCTTTACAGTTATTTGTCGGGTTATGAGAACCTTTCCCAGATTGCGCGTATCAGAGGAATACCCGGGGAGAAAATCGACGAGGTGGTAGAGCTTGTCGGGCTTACAGGGCGTATACATGATAAGATGAAGAAATATTCCCTGGGAATGAAGCAAAGGCTGGGCCTTGCTGCAGCACTGCTGCCGGACCCCAAGCTTCTTATTCTGGACGAGCCTACCAATGGACTGGACCCCAATGGTATGATTGAGCTGAGAAATATCCTAAAGCGGCTTGCCAGGGAATACGGTATGGCGGTATTTGTATCCTCCCATATTCTCGGAGAGATACAGCAGCTTTGTGATACGGTCGCGTTCATTGAAAATGGTGTCATTACCTCCGTTGAAAGTATGACAGCCGTACATGAGACTTATATTTATGCATTGGAGACTGCCAAATCAGAAGAAACCCTTGGATTGTTAAAGAACATCCAGGGCATAGGGAATATCCAGGAAGCAGAAAACGGTTATACACTGGAGCTGAAAGACAGAAAAGCCAGTGAGGTATTACGGGATATCATACAGGCCGGTATTGAAGCAGAAACCTTCTCAAAGCACTTAAAAGAGCTGGAAGAGCGCTATATGGAATTAATCAAAGGAGGTATCCGCTGATGTTTCTGGGACTATTAAAAAATGAGCTGATTAAGCTATTTGCCAAAAAGAAGACTTTTATTATCTGGGGATTGTTCATACTGCTGTGTGTGATGCTGGTGGTCGTGAATGAGACGGCCGAAAAAAATTATTTAAAATACAACAGCCCCAAAGCCCAGGTCGAAAATCTTACAAGAGAAATTGCGAACCAGGAAGATAATTTAAAGAGTATCCAGTCCGATACCAGTATTTCAAAGGATGATAAGAAAATAAATATAGAACAGACAAAAGCCTACCTGGAAAGCTTAAAACAGCAGCTTGTGTCTGCAAAGGCATCTCTGGATAGCAGTACAGACTGGAAAAGTAATTTAAAAAATCAGATTGAAGAACAGAAAAAGGTTGTGGATTCCACCAGTGATACGGACTCCAAAAAGGATCAGGAAAGAGAATTAAAGCGGCTTCAATTGCACCTTGATAACAATGTGCCGTTGAATGACCAAAATTATAACACAGGTATTAACTTTTACATTTTGAACATCACAATGATTGCCGCAAGCTTTCTTGCCATTGGACTGACCTTGTTTAACGGAGATAATGTCTCCAATGAATATAATCCGGGAACTTTAAAGTTCCTTTTGGTACAGCCGGTTTCCAGAATCAAGGTGCTTCTTAGCAAGTATGTTATCATGCTGCTTAGTTCAACGGTGCTGATTATGGTAACGCAGTTTCTCTTCTTTTTGGGAGTAGGTATCATAAAAGGCTTTGGAAGCTTTAACCGGCCCTATCTTGTAGGACTTAAATATGAATATGTTTATACAAACGGCCAGAAATTTATCTCGGAGGTCTCCGGCAGCGGACATTATATATTACTTTGGCAGTATTTGCTGGAAGCCCTGGTCTTACAATTACTATTCCTGATAGTTATGGTGACCTTTATCCTGATGATATCCACCATATCCAAATCCAGCGTAGTAACAATGACAGTATTAATCTGTGCAATTCTGGGAAGCAATATTGTGTACAGCCTGTCAACCACTTACCGTAAGGCTTCGCCTTTTATCTTTTTGCATTATGCGAACATCGATGATATCCTTACGGGACAGATAGTGATGAGGACCGGCTCGTTCCTGTTTACCTGGCAGACAGTGGCGGGGGTATCGGCTTTGTCAACGATTATCTTTTTAGGAGTATCACTTTGGGTCTTTAAAAAGAGGGATATTCAGATTTAATTATAAATATTTTTTAGGGAAGCTGCTGTATATAGTTGATTGAGCTAAATACAGCAGCGTTTTAATTGGAATTATCTTTCTCATAAAAATACCATTCTGCTTCTTTATTCAACTTCTTAGCTCGTAAAAATACCAATCTGTTTCTTTAATTTATCCTATTATCACGAAAAACCATCCGTCTCAATCCCAATTTATATCACTTTAACTGTAGCCACAATTTTATTAGGTTGACGGTTAATTTGTAAAAAAACATATTAGATAACTATCAAATATAAACGTAAAATCTGGTCTCAATTTACTGTTAGGCTTTCTGATAGTACATAATATACTATTTATATTGCCTATTTGTATTTAAAAGAGCATTTAATTACTTATACAAACATTTATAAAAGATAATCATCAACTAAAAATATAAGATAATCATCAAATATTATTGACAACATATTAGATGTATGTTAAATTAAATAAAACGCTACGGAGGTGGAATATGGAAATCGGTACCTATAAAGTATATACGGAGCCAAACTGGGAATATGAATTGGTAACCTGCATACTGGAAAAAGACGGAGAAAGAGAAGAGGAATCCATAAAAGCAAGAAGAGCCTATATGAGCCAGAAGGAAATTGAAGAATTTCTTTTCAAAATTAAAGAATTCAAGGAAAAAGTACTTCAAAAGGTATTGCCCATTTATGATAATTATCCGGATATTAAGCCTTATTTTATTAACAGTGCCATTGAAGATGACGGCAGGGCAAGACATGTGCTGGCAGCTCTTGCCAGCCGCAGACAGCTTTTACAGGAACATACTCCTGCTGAAATTGATGATATCATGCTGGATACCTTTGATAATCTGGCAAAATCAATGGGTTACAGTAACCTCAGGGAAGAAAAATTAAAAGACCTGTCCGATATCATAACCTTTATAAAAGGAATAGAGGAAGAGGACAGTGTGAAATTCCGCTTAATTATGCTGTTTACGGAGAGGCATACGATTTTGCCGAGAATTCGGGAGTTTGTGAAGGAAGGCGTAGAGGTAATAAAGGAATATTACGGAATTATACAGAAGGATTATGAAAACGCAGTTGTTTCCTTAAAGGATAAAAATAATATGGTAGATTACCTGGAGGAACTGGATGTGATTAAGCTGGGAGATGTTGAAGAGATGGCTGTGCAGCCCTGCATTGTCACCTATAACCAGCTTTCCATCGACTGGGTGGAGGATGATGACAGGCTTATTATAGCGGATACCGGCATTTACATGCTGTTACCGGAAGTAATGTCAAATGACTATCTAAAGAATGATACAAAAACAATAAGCGCTTTAAAGGCCTTAGGGGATGCAACCAGGCTTAAGATAGTCCATATGCTTTCGGGAAAGAAGATGTATGTTCAGGAAATTGCAGACGACCTTGGACTGACACCGGCCACCGTATCCCATCACATGAATATTCTCTTACAGGAGAGGCTGATCAGTATAATCATAGATAATGTTAAAGCAAAGAAAATCTTTTATGAAATCAACTCATCCAAAATAAAGGAATTGGGTGAAGCTATCCAGCTGCTTGGAACAGTGGACGCTAAGGAGCAGGAATAGAGGGAGGAATCGGCATGGAAAATGACTTGAAATATCCTGTGGGGCAGACATTAAAGAAGATGCTTCATTATGTTACCACAGCAGATAAAAAGATTTATCTTTATTTTATCATATTTACAATTACCGGAGGAATGTACCCGCTTTTTTCCGTCCTACTGCCAAAGTATCTGCTGAATGAGATTACAAAAGCGGGGGGAGATGCTAGCGGCATCCTTCGGATTGTACTAATCTTTCTGATACTCATGGCAGTTTTCGGTTTCACCCGTACTTTTATAAGAGAGGTGACTATACCAAGAATAATCTACCTCAGACTTAGCTACCTCGGAAAAACCATGGATAAGCTGGTAAGCATTGATTATAAATATATGGAGGATGCTTCCTTTTTCGAAGACAACAGCAGGGCGCTGGATTCCACCAACTCAGATGATAACGGGGTGGAGGGAGTTTACACAAAGCTGTTTGATGCAGGACCCATTGCCTTTACCTCACTTGGTCTGATACTTTTTATCGGAAAATTAAATATATGGATTCTTCTTGGACTGCTTCTTAACGTAGCAGCCGGCATCTGGGTCAAGAGAAGCGCCTATAAGTATAGCTACAAAAGAAAACAGGATGTTGCCCATGCCGATAGGAGAATGAAGTACTATTATAATACCACCCATGATTTCGGATTTGGAAAGGATATCAGGCTTTACCGTTTCCAGGACAGAATAAATAAGAACTACAGCCAGGAAATAAAGGGCTTTGTTAAGATACAGCGAAGCATCAAAAACAGGGAGTATTTCCTTGGAATGTTTGAAATTCTGGCCTTTCTGATCAGTAATGCCCTTACCTATGCCATCCTGGTATATAAAACCGTAAATGGTATGTCTATCGCAGATTTCTCCATGTATATAATTGCTGTTACCACACTCACGGTTATGCTTGGTACCCTGGCGGACCAATTTAGTTATATCTTAAATGAAGGCCAGTATGTTTACGATTATTTTAATTTTATCGATACAGATTTAGGAGATAAGGCATATAAGGAAAAAACACAGAATGCAGAAAAGCTTAAAAAGGGTGAAACTCTTGAAATTGTGTTTGATAATGTAAGCTTTTGTTATCCGGGTACGGATAAATACATCTTTAAAAACTTAAACTTTACCATCCATAAAGGAGAAAAGTTAGCAATTGTCGGAATTAACGGCGCAGGAAAAAGTACTCTTGTAAAGCTTATGACAGGTCTGTTTGCCGCGACCGAAGGAGAAATCCGGATTAATGGCATACCTGTTTCAGAATTTAATAAGAAGGAACTCTATGCCATGTTCTCGGCGGTATTTCAGGAAATTAACGTACTAGCCTATACAATTAAGGAGAACATAGCCTGTTCTTCCCTTGTAATGGATGAAAAAAGGGTAATAAAAGCCCTTGAAAAGGCAGGGCTAAAAGAAAAATTAAAAACACTTCCCAAAGGCATCGATCAGACTATGCTGAAGGTAATCGAAGAAGACGGAGTGGAGTTCTCAGGTGGTGAGAGCCAGAAGTTGGCCATTGCAAGGGCACTTTATAAGGATGCCAGTATGGTTATTATGGATGAACCCACAGCGGCGCTGGATGCTCTGGCAGAAGCGGAAATCTATGAAAGCTTCAGCGATTTGGTTTCGGGAAAAACAGCTGTTTATATTTCCCACAGGCTTGCCAGTACGAAGTTCTGCGACCGGATCGCTTTCTTTGACGGAGACGGCCTGAGGGAATACGGGAGCCATGAGGAACTGATGGAAGCACAGGGTGCATATTATAACATGTTTATGGTACAGGGGAAATATTACAACGAGGAGGTGGCAGTCAGTGAATAATGTTAAAACTTTAAAAAAATTCATCAGTATAAGCTTTAAGATATCGCCTTCTTACTTTTTTCTGCTGATTTTTCAGTCAATGCTGGGGACGGGGCAGATATTAGTGAATGTCATACTTCCCAAATTTCTGGTCGATGAATTGGTAGGAGGCAGGAACCGTGATAATCTGATTCGTTTTGGCTTATATATTGTTCTTTCCAATGTAGTATTTTTATTCCTGAATAAAACCATGAAACGAATCATGGACGTGCGAAACATCTATATGAAGGAAAAGCTGAACCAGGCAATGGCAGATAAGATTATGAAGGTGGAGTTTGCCTGTCTGGAAGACCCATATTATCTGGATTTAAAAGAAAGAGCGGTTTTTGCCTGCCGGACTATGAGCGCTCTGGAAAATCTGATTGGAAGTGTGGCAAAGGTACTGAATAATACAGTGACTATTCTAAGCCTTTTAGCCGTTATGTTTACCTTGAGCCCAGTTTTTGTACTGCTCCTGCTTCTGACCATATCCATTTCTATCATAGCTCAAAAGATCTTCTCCAAATATCAGCTTGGGTGTTATCAGGAATTAATTCCTATTAACAGAAGATATGGCTATTATGTGGGGGTCTGCTATGAAGGAAAGTACCAGAAGGATATCCGTCTGTATAATATGAATCAGATGTTAACGGACAGAATACTGTATTATAACCGTAAAATATATGAGTGGGCCAAAGTCTTTAATAAAAAGAACGGAGCATTTCAGGGGTTTATCGGTATAATCAATGACCTTCAGGCAGCCATTGCCTACGGATATGTTGGTATCCGCGTGCTATCCGATAAGCTGGGAGGAAGAATTGGAATCGGTTCCTTTACCATGTATGTATCGGCAGCCATAAACTTTACAACTGCCGCTACGGATCTGGGCAGAAATATTATGGCAGTTATCCAGATGCTGGGCTATCTGCAGCCCTTTATGGAATTCATGTCCCTGCCCGATGAGGCAAAAAGAGAGGGCTCAGTTCCTTTTGAAGGAGAAGTGGAAAGCCTGCGCTTTGAGAATGTAACCTTCCATTATCCAAAATCCGAGCAGCTGGTGCTGAAAGGAATTTCCTTTGAAATAAAGAAGGGAGAGAAAATCTCCATTGTAGGTTTGAACGGAGCCGGAAAGTCCACCATTGTAAAGCTTTTATGCAGGCTCTATAAGCCGGCCTCCGGCACTATCTATATCAATGGCAGGGATATCTACGAATATGAATTTACCAGCTATATGAAGTGCCTGGCAGCAGTTTTTCAGGATTATAAGCTTTTTGCCTTCTCGGTATATGAGAATATCAAAGGAGGAGAAGAAGAGGAAGAGAAGGGAGAACATCGTGAAAGAGTTGCCAGCCTGTTAGAGCAGGTGGGATTAAAAGATAAGATAGAGGAACTGAAAAGTGGAATGGATACCCTCTTTGGCAAGCAATATGATCCCGACGGCATTGAAATGTCCGGCGGACAGAGCCAGAAGGTAGCAATAGCCAGAGCGTTATATAAAGAAGCTTCCCTTATTATACTGGATGAACCTACCAGTGCCCTGGACCCTCTTGCAGAGGCGGAAATCTATGAGCATTTCAACCAGCTGGTAGGGGATAAGACGGCTATCTATATTTCACACAGGATGTCCAGCAGTGTATTCTGCGATAAAATACTGGTATTGGACGGAGGGCTCATAACGGATTTTGACAGCCATAAGAAGCTGATGGAGAGGGAAGAGGGAATGTACTATAAGCTCTTTAAGTCACAGGCTGTAAATTATCAGATATAAAATCAGAGGGTGGTGCAGTTTATATTATTGCACCGCCCTCTCATGACATGCACATGAATCTTTTTCCTGTCCCAATTTTAAAAACAGTATTTCTTCCCAATTTTCTGCATTTGCAATTATCTTAATTCAGGGGGATTGGGAAAACGGACGATGATTTTGGCTTACCTTTCGTAATTTTCTCGTTCGGGGTTCCGAATTCCACTAAAATGCCAGCAGCTGTTCCTGGCAGGTGAAATTATACCAAACTCGCTGGAAGGTTGT
>NZ_FRAC01000007.1:241092-298401 GCF_900142215.1 Anaerocolumna jejuensis DSM 15929
TGTGAGCTCAGACAGTGGTATAATTTTACCTAGGAACAGCTGCTGCCATTTAAGTGTCATTAGGGAACTCCTCAATAGAAAATTACGAAAGGTAAGCCAAAATCATCTGGGGATTGGCAATAAACCCTTGGAAGCCGTTTTGTAGTTTTAGTCTTATAGGGTACTAGGCACAGCAAACACATGAGACAAAATAATTGATATACACAGATGACCAAGGGGGTTGTTTTGGAGTTTTGTCTCAAGAGGTTCCTTATGACACTTAAGCGGCAGGAAACGTGACTAGGTAAAACAGTGCCACTGTTTGAGCTCGTTAACTGACACAGCCATATTTGTCACAGCGAGTTTGGCGCTGATTTACCTGCCAGTTACGTTTTCTGCCGCTTTAGTGGAATATGGGTTCTCGCGTAACAAAACTCCAAAACAACCCCCTTGGTCATCGTCCGCTTCCATAAACTTCCTTCATACGTTTGTCGTGACAGCCCCACTTGATTTACTTGATTCATAGGAAGCAAAATGATATAATTAATACCAATAAACAGGAATATGCTGGCAGATAAAAGTATTGGTTTTGTGCCTTAAGGACATACTAATTTTGAAATGAAAGTACGTAACAGGCTCATTATGTGAAGGTGTAAAGGCTGATGTAGCTTTGGACAAGGAAGGTAGCAATGAATAGCAAGAAGGAAGGAACAGTTACAAAAGGCTCAGCGGATAAGCCGGGGTTGATGCTATCGAAAGAAGGGATTACCTTTTCGGTTTTTTTACCTGCTGAAAAAGAATGCAGGCTGAATCTGTATCATAAGGCTTCCGGCAGGCAGCTTATTTCCTTCCGTCTGACGGAGGAAGTGAAAAACGGAAATATTTTTTCGGCTTTCATAAAGTACAAACAGCTGAAAAAATACTTCGAGGAACAGGAAGACCCGGTAAAAAGCCTGGGATATCTTTATGAAACCAGGCAGGGGGAATTCCTTGATCCTGGTGCTGCTCTTGTATATGGAAGAGAAGAATTTGCAAAGAGGGAAGGCAGGCTTCTTGGAGGAATTTCCGGTAAGGAGTACGACTGGGAAGAGGACAGGCCCATTCAAAGTCCTTTCAGTGATACCCTGGTCTATAAGCTTCATGTAAGAGGCTTTACGATGGATGCATCCTCGAAGGTGCAATGTCCCGGAACCTTTCTTGGTATTACGGAGAAAATCCCTTATCTTAAGGAACTTGGAGTCAACTGTCTGCTGCTGATGCCAGCCTATGAATTTGATGAGTCCATGAAGGAAGAGGGAATTACGGACCGGATTAATTATTGGGGATATTCCCTTTTGAATTCCTTTTTTGCTCCCAAGGCAGCCTATGCCTATTTAAAGGATGAGCCGGATACGGAGTTTAAGGATATGGTAAAGCTGCTCCATCAGAATGGTATGGAAGTTATGATGGAGATGAATTTTACAGCGGGTACGAATACTGTCTTTGCCATGGAGTGCCTGCGCCATTGGGTTAGAGACTACCATGTGGACGGCTTTAAACTATCCAATGAAACGGTGCCGGTATCCGTTCTTGCCTCCGATCCGGTACTGGGCAGTACAAAGATTCTTTCCGAAGGCTGGGACTATAAAACGCCGCCGGAAAAGAAGAAGGTCTTTCAAAATTACGCAGAGTGCAACAATAATTACAGCAATACCTGCAAACGCTTCCTTAGAGGGGACGAGGAGCAGGTAAAGGAATTTGCAAGGCAATTTACCTGTCTTTGTGAGGAGTCAGGCAGTGTAAAATACATTACCAACCATGACGGCTTTACACTGATAGATTTATTTTCCTATGATAAAAAGCATAATGAAGCAAATGGCGAGAATAACAGGGATGGACAGGAATATAACTTTAGCTGGAACTGCGGGAAGGAAGGCAGGACAGGAAAAAGCTCCGTACTGGAAATGAGGAAAAGGCAGGTAAGAAATGCCTTTGCCATTTTACTGCTCAGCCAGGGAACTCCTCTCATTCTCTCCGGTGATGAATTTTTAAACAGCCAGGAAGGCAACAATAACCCCTACTGCCAGGATAATAAGCTATCATGGCTGAATTGGGATAACCTGATAAAGGAAGAGGAAACCTTTCATTGGGCAAAGACACTTATCCATATAAGAAAGGAGCATCCGGTTTTTCGCAGAAGTGAACCCTTTCACTACATGGACTACATCTACTGCGGTATGCCGGATATTTCTTTTCACGGAACAAATCCCTGGTATGCGGAGTACGACCACTACAGCAGGCAGCTGGGGGTGATGCTCTGCGGAGCCTATGCCCGTAAGGGCCATACAGGCTTTGACGATAGCTTCTATCTTGCCTTTAACTTTCATTGGGAAAGCCGGGAATTTCATCTGCCGGATGCACCCTCCGGCGAAGCATGGAAACTGTTCCTATCTACATCGGAAGGTTATATAGAAGCAGAAGACGAGAAGGAAATGGTAGAAAGGGAAAAAGAAGCGAAGGAAAAAGAAGCAAAGGAAAAAGAAGCGAAGGAAAAAGAATCGAAGAAAATTGAAACGAAGAAGATAGAAGTAAAGAATGCAGCAATGCCAGAAATAAAGGAAGCAGAGGAGAAGGTAGGGAAAGAAATAGAGAAGTCCTTTACACTTTCTGCAAGGTCTGTCAGAGTATATAAAAGCTGCAAGGTATAAGATACAGAATGACGGTTTTCTATAGAAAATAAGCTGTTGGAAGTACCAGCAGCTTATCTTTCCATAACTTATCAGCTTTTAAAAGCATTTCAAAACAAAATTTGCAATCAGCCCGCATAAGGCATAGCCCGTATAAAAGTTGAAATTAACTTTCAAAAGGCATTGCTTAATTAAAAAAGAGAATTTAATCTGTATAGGCTTTGCGAAAAAAAATAGAAATTAACTTTCATAAGACATTGTACAAATAAAAGTTGAAATTAACTTTCATAAGACATTGTACAAATAAAAGCTGATTTAGCCTTCACAAGGCATTGTTCAAATAAAAAATTTGCAATAAAATCAGGAGTACCTGTCCTGTATATCTTCTTCATGACTGCCGGAAGAATCCAGATAAAGGTCAGAATATTGGTTATAAAGCTCTGAATGTTTATCCGGCAGATACATGGGACTTATGCTTTCAAAATCTGTTATACTGTTTTTGCTTGGAAATCGGTAATAGCTTCGTTTAGAATGATCAAAATACATATAAATATCCCTCCTTACTGAAATGAAAACCTTCTGCTTTATCAATTGACAGGTTTACAGTATGCTGTGGCTTTCATATGTTTTGACGTTATTATCTGTTAATTGGGAGGAAATATACTTGTTATCATTAAAAATACTGGATGTTAAAAGCTTTATGGGCAGCCTTTTGATTCAAAAGGTCTTTGATAATTTTTTGTTGTCCGAGGCTGAGATTACGACCTTTGCTCATTTTTCCATAGAGGGAAAGATTAATCAAAATTTTTATACGGAAGAGGAAAAGGAGGAGCTTAAGTTAAATCAATATGTCCGCTGGTCAGATGTTAAGCCCTATGTCTTTTCTTTAATCAAAGGAAATAAGCTTCCCTTATTCATAAAAATCGTCATGGTTCTATCCCCGGAAAACACGGAAAAATTACTGATACAATCAGGCGCCTCCTTAAATAAAGAAGAGGTCAATGGATTGTTCTTAAATATCCGGTATGAAAAGGATACCCTTTTAATTACAACAGGTACCTCTGTAAGTACCTTTACATTGGATAAGACCCTTGATTATTATTGGGATGAAAGTGTAAGAAAATTTTTAAAGAAAGAAAATATAGTGGCGGAAGACTTATAAATTAAATTTTAATATCCCCCTAAAGCTGTTAGCACTCACTTTTGATGAGTGCTAATTTTTTCTTGACAAATAGATACAAGCGTATTAATATTATGCTTATATGAGACATTAAGAAAAAAAGGAGCGATTTATTATGATGAATGAACATGGTAGTCTGTCAATCAATTCGGAAAATATATTTCCCATCATTAAAAAATGGCTATATTCTGACCATGATATTTTCTTTCGTGAAATAATATCCAACGGCAGTGATGCTATTACGAAATTAAAGAAGCTGGAGCTTATGGGAGAAGTCAGCCTTCCGGAAGATAATAAATACAAGATAGAAGTAATCGTAAACCCGGAAGAGAAAACGCTGAAATTTATTGATAACGGTATTGGTATGACTGCCGATGAAGTAAAAGAGTATATCAATCAGATAGCTTTCTCCGGTGCAACGGACTTTTTGAACAAATATAAGGATAAGGCCAATGAAGAGCAGATTATCGGACATTTTGGTCTTGGCTTTTACAGTGCCTTTATGGTAGCGGGCAAGGTAACAATCGACACATTGTCCTGGCAGGAAGGTGCAGATAGCGTTCACTGGGAATCCGAAGGCGGTACGGAATTTGCAATGGAGCCTGGAGACAGGGAAGAGAGAGGTACAGAGATTACCCTTTTCTTAAATGAAGACAGCTATGAATTTTCCAATGAATATCGTGCAAAAGAAGTCATTGAAAAATACTGTTCCTTTATGCCGGTAGAAATTTTCTTTAAAAATGCAAATGCGAAAGAAGAGCCTCAGGAGGATTTGGAAGAAGACTTAGACAAAGAAGAATCCGGGGATGATATCATAGACGCCGCTGTCGATGAAGATGGCAATGTAACAGAAGGCGATGGAGCAGAAGAGACAGAAGACGGGGTACAGGAGGAGAAGAAGCCAAAAGGTCCTCAGCCCATCAATAATACTACTCCTTTATGGACAAAGCATCCGAATGATGTAACGGAAGAAGAATACAAGGAATTCTACCGTAACGTTTTCCATGACTACAAGGAGCCTTTATTCTGGATTCATTTGAATATGGACTATCCTTTTAATTTAAAGGGTATTTTATATTTCCCGAAATTAAATACGGAATATGACACCTTAGAGGGTACGATTAAGCTATACAGCAACCAGGTATTTATCGCAGATAATATCAAAGAGGTAATTCCTGAATTCCTTATGCTTTTAAAGGGTGCCATAGATTGCCCGGACCTGCCTCTTAACGTGTCCAGAAGTGCCCTTCAGAATGACGGATTTGTAAAGAAGATATCCGAATACATTTCCAAAAAGGTTGCGGACAAATTATCCGGTATGTATAAGGTAGAACGCGAAAGCTATGAGAAGTTCTGGGATGATATCAGTCCATTTATCAAATTCGGCTGCTTAAAGGATGACAAATTCAGAGAGAAGATGAAGGAATATATCATCTTTAAAAATCTGGAAGGCAAGTATGTTACTCTGCCGGAGTATGTGAAAGCTGCCAAGGGGGAAACCTCAGAAGAAAAGGCGGAAGAAACAAAGGCCGAGGAAACAAAAGTTGAAGAAAATGCATCCTCTGACGAAGCTTCCGAAAAGAAGGAAGAAAAGAAAGACATAGTCTACTATGTTACCAATGAGCAGCAGCAGAGCCAGTATATCAATCTGTTCAAGCAGGAGGGAATTGATGCCCTCATCCTTACCCATAATATCGACCAGCCTTTTATCACACAATTAGAGCAGTCAGAAGACAGCTATAAATTCCAGCGTATTGATGCGGATATCACCGACAGCTTTCAAGAGGATGGCCACAGTGAGGAAGCTTTAAAAGAGGAAACTGATGAGCTTACGGAATTATTCAGAAAGACTCTGAATAAAGAGAAGCTGGAGGTTAAGGTCTTAAAGCTTAAGAATGAAAAGGTATCTTCCATGATAACCTTATCAGAAGAAAGCCGCAGAATGCAGGATATGATGAAGATGTACAATATGTACGGCATGGACCCCAACATGTTCGGCAGCAGTGAAACACTGGTACTGAATGCCAATAACAAGCTGGTTCAGTATATATTTGAGCAGAAGGACAGCCAGTATGTACCGCTTTTCTGCTCCCAGCTCTATGACCTTGCCTTATTAAGCCATAAGCCTCTGGAAGCAGATGCTATGACAAACTTCATTTCCAGAAGCAATGAGATTATGGAAATACTTGCAAAATAAAAATGAGCTGATGAAAGGCAAAGGCAGCCTGCCAAAAGCTGTAAGGCTTTGAAAGCTCAATTGATCATAAACAGAAAGAGATTGCTGTAAAAAGAAAGTTCATACCGGATACCCTGCATAAAAGCATTTGTGCATTATCCGGTATTTGTTCTTCTTTTTGCCGCAGTCCCTTTTTTGTTGTTTGGGGAGCTCTTATTTTTTGTCTGTCATTTCAAAATATTACTGGTAAATACTTACTATCAACGGATAGCATTGTAAAGCTTGATGCTGTCCTGCCATCTGCCTTCCTTTGTGCTGCCCATTATGACACAGATGTAGGAGCCTTCTTTTATATCAGCGCAGGAAACCAGACAGCTGCCGGCTTCATCACTGTTTCCGGTTTTTAAACCGGCGGCATTTTTGTAATAATAGGGACTTTTCGGATTAATCAGCTCGTTGGTATTGTAATAGGTAACACTCTGTCCGCTGAGCCAGAGGTCAGATAGCTTATAACTGTTTACAACTTTCCGCAGAGTATCCGATTTTAATAATTCTCTGGCAATTAAGGCAAGATCCTTTGCCGTTGTATATTGGCCTTCGGTATCATAGCCGTCAGGGGTCTTGAAGTGTGAATGACTGGCACCGATTTTAACAGCCTTTTTATTCATTTCTTTGAGAAAGGCATGGAGAGCTTTGTCTATGGAGGCGTTACTGTCCCTGCAGATTTTTTTACCCGTATAGACAGCAAGGGCATAGGCAGCATCGTTGCCGGAGGGCAGCAAGAGAGCATTGAATAATTGCCGTATTGTCAGTTCATTACCAGGGTTCAGCCATGCCCGGGAGGCATCCCCAGCAATTAACTGTACTTCCTTCCCGACCAACACCCTGTCATTTACATCACAATAATCCAGCGTTGTTAAGGCTGTCAGCATTTTGGTGGTACTGGCCGGTGCAATGGACTTATTACTGTCCTTTTCGTATAGTACAGTATTGGAGGTCAAATCCCATAAAAATGCATTTTTGGCATCTATGCTGGCAGAAATCTCTTCCGATTTATGAATTGCGATTGTGGGGGCTGGAGCAGACTTCTGAGTTATTTCATTTGGCATTACAGGCGGCAGGAAATCCTTGTCTTCTAAAAAATAAGCTTTGATTGTTATGGCTAATAATATAACGACTGTAAGGGAGGCAAAGCCCCCTGCATCATGCCGCTTTCTGACCAACTTACCGTCATTTCTTTTAAAGATGCCGACATTTCTGCGGATAAATGGGACATATGCTGCCAGTATTTTACCGTAGAAATACCCAATAATCAGCCCCGTGGTATTTAAAAGGACATCATCGATATCCGTAGCCCTGATTCCAAAGAGCTGCAGCACTTCAATGAGTAAAGATATTCCGGCACCGGTTATTAGAACGGCAGGAAACCGCTGACAATGATTGAAGAGCAGAACAAGCAGTACTCCAAGGGGAATAAAAAGGAAGATATTCCCCCAGAAATTAAGCGGATTTGAAAAGGCTGTTTTCAATACCTTAAAGGGTACTAAATTAATGTTATCAAATGAGTGGGGGATGGTAAGGGCTGAGCCCGGTGACAGTGTCACAGCAAAGATTTCTGTCATATAAAGCCCTGTGAGCAGAATCAGTATTCTGTGAAACCAGGTTACTCGCTCCCCCCGAAGCCGGATCAGAATCTCATCAATCAATAAAAATAGTAAGGTGGCTGCAAAACCAGGAAGCAGGTATTCTTCCGTTTGAAACATATAACCTTCATTCCTTTCCTGAAAACCCGGTACAGAATGGAAAAGTACCCGGGCTTGATATTATTAAAAGGTAAAGGGATATTTGCCGAAACCGATTACTTGCCCTATAAGGGTTTCCGGCAAGGAGAGCCTGTACCTCCGCATGAATAAGCATACCACAGACGGGCAGGTATACTTTAAATTGAACTATATAATTTGCTAAGAAACAGTAACGATAATCCTAAGATTTTATAAAGGCAGGCAGGCCGGCCCGCCCGCCCGGGCCTATAGCTGGGCAGCTTCGGCCTGCTTGTTAAAAAGCTCCACCGTAAATATGGTATGTGCATTATCACTTTGGGCTTTGATTGTTCCGCCATGTAAGGTTATGATATCTTTCGCAATTGCCAGTCCAAGCCCTGCACCGCCGGTGGTACTTGATCTGGCGGAATCCAGTCTGTAGAACTTCTCGAATATGGAGTTTAATTTCTCCTTGGGGATGCCCCCCTTATTTTCAAAGCATATGACTACTTTATTCCCGTTTTCTTCTGCGCTTATATCGATGCTGCTGTTTTTATCACCATAGGCAATGGCATTTTTTAATATATTATTGAAAACCCTGGCAAGCTTTTCAGAGTCTCCCCAGATGATCGTGTTTTCCTCAATGCTTATCCTGATATCCTGTCCATGTGGGGCAAGCTGGGGATACAGCTCATCGGCAACCTGTATCATCATGTAGCACAGATTGATTTCCTTCTGGTATAGCGGCATGGACTTTAGATTGTAACGGGTAATTTCAAAAAATTCATTTATCAGGGTTTCCAGCCGGTATGATTTTTCCAGTGCAATATGAACATATTTTGCTTTCTGCTCCGCCGGCATATCATAAGCTTCATCCAAAAGGCTCAGATAACCAATGACGGAGGTCAGAGGCGTTTTGATATCATGTGCCAGATATACCACAAGTTCATCCTTGCGTTCTTCTGCCGCCTGGGCTTCTTCGGCCCGTCTTTTCAACCGGTCCTTGACTTCATTAAGCTTAATTTCCATAAACTTCAGCTCCGGGTTCATAGCAATTTTTTCATCCGCTTCCTCCGAAAGCTTGTCCACGCCGGCAACCATCTGGTCAAAGTATCTGGTAAACAAAGAGGATGAGAGCCGAAATAAAATAAAGAAGAAAATAACGATAATAAGGCCGATAATGAGTTCAATATTATTACGGATATAAATAAAATAGATATCCTGTGCGCGGTACCAGTCAGTATCCAGAAGGATAGCAATATAGTACACCAGTGTATCTGCCAGCTTACCCCGTAAGATGGAACGGAGAAAAAGAACAAGGATAGCAGCTATCGCCAGCAGGGCAAGGGTTTGAAAAAATAATCTGCGAAGCAGCCTGCCATATGCTTTTTCCTTAAAAGTATTACTTTTCAATTTTATAGCCAACCCCCCAGACCGTTTTAATATACTTTGGATTTTCTGCCAAATCATTCATTTTTTCACGTAAATGCCTGATGTGCACGGTAATGGTATTATTGCTTTTGCAGTAGTATTCGTCCTCCCACATTTTATGAAACATTTCCTCGGCACTGACTACGCTGCCTTGCTGCTCTAAAAGTATGCGGAGTATGGAAAATTCCGTGGGCGTAAGTGTCAGGGGAGCATCATTTAGAAAGCACTCATGGGTTTGGATGTTCATGGACAGACCAGAGTTTGTTAAGACAGCTTCAGCTGCAGCATCTGATTGAGGAATATTGTATTTTTTATAACGGCGCAGCTGTGCTTTCACCCGCGCCACTACTTCAAGAGGGCGGAAGGGCTTTGTGATATAGTCGTCCGCACCCAAGGTCAAGCCGGTAATCTTATCGGACTCCTTATCCTTGGCAGTCAGCATAATAACGGGGTAATTATATTTTTCCCGTATTCTTTTACAAATGGTATAACCGTCTGTATCCGGCATCATAATGTCAAGTATGGCAAGATCAATTTCGGTATTTTCAATACAGGCAAGGGCATCCTCTGCAGAATAAAACTTATGGATGGTATAGTTTTCATTTCGCAGATATACCTCTATCAAATCGGCAATTTCTTTCTCATCGTCTACGACAAGGATATGATTGCTCATGGTTCTGGCTCCTCTCCGACATATTCTGGTAATAATTATTTTATCCTGTTTGATAATTGGAAATATCTTTTTTTACCTGTGAAATTGTTAAGATTTTCATAAGATTTTTTTTAATCATCCGGATTACGTTTTATTTTTACAGGAATCCTATTAAATATGGGCTTAGAGCTGGAGGATAAAAGGAAATTAATGTATGAAAGCCGGGATTGAAGGGATAATAATTTAGAAAGTTTTTAAAAAATTAACAATTTTCCTACTTTAAAAGTATATTAATATATGTTACAATTGGTAGTAATAAAAACTACATAAGATAGTATTTGGAATAAAGAAATGTGGTTGACATAACTAAAATATATTATGGAAACCAAATTGGAGAAATAATTAAAAAGTAAATTAAAAAGAAAATAAACGCAAGCCGAAAAATATTGCCTGTAATAATAAATTTGTAATTTGGGAGGAAGACAAATGTCATATAAAATAATAGGAGATAGCTGCACAGATTTAACGGAAGAGATGAGAAAGGATGGACATTTCCATATAGTACCTTTAACCTTGCAGGTGGGAGAGGATTCCATAGTTGATGACAGAACTTTTAATCAGGCCAGGTTCCTGAAGCTGGTCAGTGAGTCACCGGTTGCTCCGAAATCCTCCTGTCCGTCACCGGATGCCTACATGGAGCTTTTTAAAGGAGAAGAGGATATTTATGTTATTACTCTTTCGTCCAACCTAAGCGGTTCTTTTAACAGTGCTGAGGTTGCCAAAAAGCTGTATCTGGAAGAAAATCCCCACAAGAACATTGAGGTAATCAATTCCTGTTCAGCGTCAGTAGGCCAGACACTTATTGCCTTAAAAATACAGGAATTTGCCGGAATGGGACTGGGCTTTAAAGAAATAACCGAGCGGGTTCGTAAATTCCGGGAAAGCCTAAGTACAAAATTTGTGCTGGAGAACCTGGATACCCTTAGAAAGAGCGGACGGCTTACCGGCCTTAAAGCAATTATCAGCAGTGTGCTAAATATAAAACCAGTTATGTACGGAACACCGGAAGGTACAATTAATAAGCTGGACCAGGCAAGAGGAATCCAAAAGGCTCTTGGTATCATGGTGGATTCCGTAGAAAAGGATGTGAAAAATCCGGAAGAGAGGATATTCGCAATAGCCCATTGCAATAATGCGGAGAGAGCCAAATTCGTGAGAGAAGAGATTTTAAAGAGGGTTTCCTTTAAAGACTGCATCATTGTCGATACGGCGGGAGTAAGTACGATGTATGCGGGAGACGGCGGGATTATTATAAGTTATTAGAGGGTGATTTGTAGCCGGGCACCTCGTATTATCTTTATGGTAACTCGAATTATCCTCGAACAAGTAGAAAATAAAAACGAAAATGAAAACGAAATTAACCTCGTTCACAGACCTAGATTGGGCATTTAACCGCCCCGTCCAAGGTCTGTTTTTTTATGCATTTTGAACCCGGACCACGCAACGCTTCTACAAATTAATATTAGAAAAGTCCAAGAGAAATAAACGTAGAACCCTTGAAAATCAAGCGTTCCAGCTTTTTTCTCTCTTATGAAATAAAGAAAAAAGAACGAAAAAAGAATGAAGAAAAGAGAAGAAGGAATGGTGCTTCTGAAGAAGCATGAAGAGAGAAAAATAGAAGGAAGAATAACCTCGTTAGAGGA
Organism: Anaerocolumna jejuensis DSM 15929; assembly: GCF_900142215.1. Classification (GTDB taxonomy): domain Bacteria; phylum Bacillota; class Clostridia; order Lachnospirales; family Lachnospiraceae; genus Anaerocolumna; species Anaerocolumna jejuensis. The sequence continues at coordinate 252,640 of NZ_FRAC01000007.1, forward strand.
TAAATGAAATTGCCCCGAACGAGGCTGATGGGGATAATTGCATTTACCCCACGACATAGTGAGATTTGAAAATGAGGTTTTTCGGGAGATATTTTTCGGAGCAAATTTTTCGGAATGGGCTTAAAATAAGGATTCTTGTTTCCGAAAAATTTAAGCTTAATCATGTTTTTCGGGGAATTCAAATTTTTCGGGAGATTTTTCGGAAAAAATTCGGAGGAAAAAATTGAGAAAAAAGGTACAAAAAGGACGATGTGAAAAGTGGCAAATACCAAAGTGCAATGAAATTTTAAAGACATATGATGCTGTGCAATAGAAGCGTATGACAATTATCCTGAAAAGAAGAAAGATAAGCTTCGAAAGGATGTGTATGATGAGTTAGGTGATTTGTTAGATGAAACGGGGTATTTAACAGTATATCGTGGAGAGTACATGGATGTTGAATTTGGAAGTAGCATTGAAGTTGGTCAAGCAATCAGCTTCACTTTGAATTATGAGAAAGCCCGCTTTTTTGCCTGTAGGTGGAGCCCTAAGAAAGCTAAGGTTTATACGGCTAAAGTTAGTTTTGAAGATATAATATATTACACGAATGACCGTAATGAATCAGAAGTGATTATACGTCCAGAAAGTAAAGGCAGAAAATTTCTTAATGTGAAATGTGAAGATTTGAATCCGGTAGAGTATTATAAGGGAAATACTGCAGCAGCTAAAGATGCACGATTGAGGCTGGCAATTGAAAATGGTATTTCGCTTGAAGATTACAAGAAGATGCATCCGGAGTATTTTTAGAAGTAGTGATGGAATAAAGTGGTACAAAGAAAAAGCAGGTAACCCTGCTTTTCTTAAAAATGATACTTAATCATTTATTTAAATCCGTATTAAGTTCGGGTGCATCACACGATGATAGTAAGGCATGTGCATATTTCTTTGCGCAACTAATAACAAGAGATTTGTTTATCAGAATAATCCACATCATTAAACATAGCACATCGGATATGAGGCAGTATATAACGAGATTGAGATTAATAGTTAAATCAAATTTGCAATATGCAACTATGGTGATACTGTTAAAAATCAACATTAATGTGCATAAACATATTCCAATAGATTTGATACCAAGCAAGTTATAAGCAAATCCTAAATCCATATTTTCTTCTGCAATCAATGGGAATTTGGAACTATTTCTAGTTTGTGATATAAGCCAAGTGACAGCAGAGTCTGTTTGTTTTTTCATTTCCTCATCATTTTGAGACAATGTAAAATCTGCTAAATGATTTTTAAAAAAATTATAATATCGTTCCTTTACACATTTGTTCAAGTGACTATTACTTGGCATAAGATACTGTTGCGCGGGAAGACCGTTCGGAAAGCATTCATTTAGTATCTTTCCACTTTTTCTTCTTGAAAAAAGAATTATAAGACCTGATAAAGCATAAGCTACGAAAGTTATTATTAATGTACTAGAAAGATTACGAATTTCTGGAACAAGTATATAGGATTGAATAATTAACGGTGCTAAAAAGACAATAACAACACTAATTCTAGAACGAATGTTATATATTCCAAAGATATCCTTCAACTGGAACCTCCTATTAATGAATTTGCAAAAATGATGAATTAAGCCTGCTTATTATATTTGGGTCCTTTTTGGAATTGTAAAAGATGATTTCGGATTCTGTCAAATCAAACTCGAATCCATATTCGGAGCCATTTAATAAATATGCAAGATTATTTACTTTATTTTGATATGGAATGTAGAACCTCCTACCAATAACATTTATTGATGAGAAATCAATCGAGCCATCACAAGTGATGGCAACGATTGTATTTTCATATATATCTGATAAATTTTGGTTGATAAAATTTTTTAGCTTATAGTTATGTCCAAGAATAAAAAAAATATCTAGTTCTTTGACAGGAAATCCTTCTAAACATAAAAATTCTTCATTGTAAGGAATCAGCCTTGTCCATAGATGCATAGAATCAAAAATATATTTTTTTCGCGCAAGCATTTCATGAGACATATGGTAAGGAATTAAATAACGCATTAAATACCCAACGTCCTTCCTGTATGCGTAGAGTGGCTGGAGAAAAATAGACTATTTATAACTATGTTTTCAGAATTTTTGGTGTTAAAAACCCTATGACCGGTGGTATCTAAGTCATCAGAACCGCCATTAGAGCCACCTGTATTATCTGAAACAATATAAACTGTATTAATTTGGCCGCTTTTCTTATCAAATATTGACTCGGCCTGCTTAGGCTTTCCATGATGAGGTAATTGAACAATGTCATAGTTGCAAACCTTATCTTCAATTGCCGGGAATGAGCAGTCGCCACATAATAGGAGGGTATGACTGCTTATTTTTACTGAAACCTGTACACTGGTAGCATTAACCGCGGTTTCTCCATCAACAGTATTTCCTTCGCGGCCATCGAGACGTTTTGCTACGGTGTCAAGCATATATTCTTTGTCAGGACCGACGATTGATATTTCGCTACTTAAGGCATCATCTAATTCATAGATGTCTTCCAGATTACATCCAGATAGGGTTGCAATATTATCATAAGTTTCAAGTATAGCTTTTTTTACTGATTCACGGGTTCTTCTTTTGTCATCGATTCTCTCTAATATGTCATCGACATACTTTAACAATAATACTGTACGTATTGAGTCAATCTTCTCATTTGCGATTAGCATAGGTATACCATCGAAATGGTCGGAATCATTGTGTGAGAGAATGAGTTTAGCCTTTTTGAAACCATTTTTATTCATATATGATATGACTTCTTCTGCATGGCGCTTTGAACCACAATCATAAATGAATAATTCTGTACCTGTGTTGATGAGAATGCAATCTCCGTAATTTGAACTATCGGGATTCTCGTAGTGTTTTGCACTTAGTATGACAATTTCTTTCATTAATTGTCCTCCTGAAATTATTATATCTATGTGAACAATAATAAAAGAAAGCGAATAAACGTTCCGGTTGAAACATAATTCGTCCTGTGGTACACTATATTCAATCAATATTATATGTAATGCACGTTTGGGACCAGTAGTTAGCGCTACTGGTTTCTTTTGATTATTGGATTGTTAGCAGTCTATTGGATAGAGTGCTAAGTTCTGGTAATAGAATAGCATGGTTTATTTATGAAGTCAATATAAAATATGAATAAATGTAATAATTTATTACAGAAAAAATTAAAACATTATTGAAAAATGTTGACTTTTGCGGAAAAACGTGTTATTTTAAGCAAAAATAGATAAGAATGGAAGTATGATATGTTTACATATTTAAAACTAAAGAATTTTAAATCCTTTAAGGATGTGGAAATTAATTTACAATCAAAAAAGAATGAACCAAAATCGCTAGCAATAATTTATGGAGCGAATGGTAGTGGCAAATCTACAGTTGCTAGAGCTTTTTTAACTCTTAAGCGCACAATGGAAACGATGCAAGTACGTGATATGCTAAAAAGTCTATTAGACGATAAGTACTCACCTCCAGAGGACATGCCTTTTAAGCCTGAAATAATGTTGAATTTAATAAAATCTAAGTTGGCTAATAATACAATTGAAAAAGTTATTGATGAAAGTAAAATGATAGATTCTACTGGACCTTTGATTTTAGAATATGGCTTTAGTATAAAAGGTAATACGGGTTCTTACTATATTGAGATGGATAATAGTAATATTATTAGAGAACGATTGGAATATAAATTAAGTAAGAACAGAGGCTGTTATTTTGACATTGAAGAAGATAAAATAGAGATTAATGATAAGATATTTGAATCAAAAGAATTTGTGGATGAAATTAAAAAACAGCTACAGATGTATTGGGGCAAGCATTCATTTTTATCGATTTTACTTTATGAAATGGATGAAAAATCAGCTACATATATTGATTCTAATTTATCTACAAATTTAACTGATGTTATTCTTGAATTTCAAAGCATTAGTTATAGTGTTAAAAAAGCACATGATGATGAAAAGATTTCGATTCATATTGGAGATGATATTTTAGGGAACCTCGAGGGTGGTGTGATAGAAAAGTCGGAAGAAGCAAAATTGAATAGAGTAGAACAGTTGATTAACAATTTTTTTGTAACCTTATTTGACGATGTAAATAAAGCTTATTATAAAAAAAATGAGAATAAGGGAAAGATTAGTTACAGTTTATATTTAAGTAAACAGATTGAAAAGCATAAATATGATATTGATTTTAGATATGAATCTAGCGGCACCCAAGAAATTTTAGACTTATTACCATATTTAATGCTTGCTGTATCTGGTAAATGTGTGGTGATAGATGAGTATGGTAATGGAATACATGACTTATTGGCTACTAAATTGCTTAGAGCTGTTACAAAAGAAATGAGAGGGCAGTTAATAATTACTACTCATAATACATTATTAATGGACCAAGCAGATATCAAACCAGAATCATTATACTTTATCATGAACGACAAGACTTTTAGCAAATCAGTTAAGTGTGTTACTGAAATAGAAGAAAGATTACATCCGAACTATAATTATCGTAATCGTTATTTTAATAATGAGTTATATGCAGATGGATTACCCAAATTTAATGAAGAATTTGACTTTACAGAATTGGCCAAATTGTATACATAGATTGTAATTCATAAAGACTTGAATAGAAATTAGTCAAATTTAATCTAAGTCTTTTTCAATGTTCAATGAATGGAAGATAGCCAGAAGGTTATTAATGAGTTGTTTTTAAATGAAAGAATTGTGAATATTCTTGTCATCTGAAATCAGAATTCCGGCAAAATGGAAATCAGACTTCTGCTTGACGGAAATCAACTTAACTCAACTGCTTTTGTTAGCGAGGTACGTACGAGGATGGCTATTGAAAATGGGATAGACGTTTTGGATTATATGAAGATGCATCCGGAGTATTTTAAGAAAACTGATGGTATAAAAGGAATAAATAGCCAAGATATTTGGGATTTTATTGACAAATAATTGACAAATATTATATGATTTTATAATAAAACAATTTTACAGGAGCGTATACTATGGATAAAAAGTTTGAAAAAGCAGTAACAAGCCTTGTTACAACTATGGCAATATTATTTTCTTTTTTACCTACGACTGTCTTTGCAGGGGACAGCTTTAGTGCAGCAGATACTATAGCATTAAATGTGCCATGTTCGGGGGCACTTGAGACAGATGATGATGTAAATTATTATAAGTTCACCACATCAAACAATGATTCGTTTTATAAAGTTGAACTTAGAAATTCGGAAGTGACAGACGCTATTAATTTGATACTTTACTCTGAAGATGATGCAACAACTGATATTTTTGACTTAAGAGCATCTGTTGCTACTGCCAATTCTGATACAAGAAAATTGGAACCGAATCATACTTATTACATTTCTGTACAAAAAGATTATTTTAAATGCACAGGTAACTATAAATTAAGTGTTACAGAAATTAAAGACGACGTTCCTGATAACTATTCAAACAGTACTTCAATATCGTTAAATAAAAAGAAAGCTTATAATCTGGAAGCGTTAGGAGATTCAGATTGTCTTAAGTTTACTACCACATCAAATGATTCATACTATAAAATCGAACTGGCAAACACGGAGGCTACTGATACAATTGGTGCTACCTTATATTATGAAGATGATGTAACAACTGATGTATTGGATATATCAGCCTACAAAGCGAGTATTGGCTCAAAAACCGTTAAATTAGAACCTAAACATACCTATTATGTTGTGATTCAGGCTCCAATATACGATAGTCCGGTTGGAGGTTACAAATTATGTGTTACTGAAATAAAAGATGATTCATCAGACACCTTTAAGAACTGCACTAAAATTTCATTAAATAAGAAAAGTACTTATAAATTGAATGTAGATGGGGATGTTGATTATTTCAAGTTCAAAGCCTCAAAAAGCGGCACTTATACAATTACTCTTGCAAATAAAAGTGGGAATGACGGTATTAATGCAATAATTTATAGCGAGGCTGATGTTACTCAAAGTATTGGTACGATAACATCGTATAAAGCCGCGAAAAACACGACTCAAATTAAGGTGAAAAAAAATCATACATACTATATTGGTGTTGCAAAAAGCAGCAGCTATTCTTCTGTAACGGGAGAGTATTCATTGACGATAAAGAATTAGTCTCAATATAGTAGATAATGATTACATAGCGATTATTGGCCAAGGCGATGGGGAATCCAATAGCCTTGGTTTTTCTTTTGGATTTTTCGGATGCTAAATAATTTTGTTCTGGTGATTGAATAAATATTTTAAACTAACAAAATAAATTTTTCTAATTTAATGACGATGAAATGTTGAAAATTGGTAGAAGTTGTACTATTCTTAGTTTATTAGGTTTTGTATAGTAGGGGGAGCTGAATAATTGAAGAAAGAAGAACTGGATAATTTAATATTAACTTGCGATAAATTTATTAATAGGTATCTTTTAAGGGGAACGGCATTTGTGGAGTATGTATGTTTTCAATATGGAAAATATAATGCTTTTATTAGCGGAGAACCTGATGCACATTTTATAAGTGATTTTCAATATTTTGTTTTTACCAAAAGCACAAAATCTCTTAAAGCTATACGAATGTTACTGCATCAGGGGTATATGGAAGATGTCATGATTTTGCTTAGGACGATGTTCGAAGGATATTTGGCTAGTAGATATATTGATGAGAATTACGATGCAAAATTATTGAATGATTTTATATTTGTTCCGCAGCTAATAGCTCACAGAAAAGTCATTTATCAGGATGGGGTTGCAATAGATAGAGTAAATAATGAAATCATAGAGTTCATCCAAAGAGACCCATCAAAATTAAAATTAGGAAAGGATAAATCCTATTTTACAGATTTATATGCTTACATGTGCAATTATGCGCATTGTAATTTCTCAATATTAGCCTGTTATATAGATGAACATGGAGCATTCACTTGTTCTAAAGAAACGAATGCTTTATTGGTAAGAGTGCTGGTGTTATTCGTTTATACAAAAATTTTTGAAAATGTAGTTATAGTTGAAGGAGAAGATTTTCTGGATGAAAGAACAGAAAAGGAATGTTATAAACTTGTAAAGGATGCAACATTATTTACATATAAACAACTGGAATATTTCTCGAAATATAACTCAGATGTGAATGAAGAATTAAATAAACACATGAAAAATATGTTTAAGGATATGAAAAATTCTTTAAAGGAAGAAGTAGGGAGTGCTAATAAGGATTTCTTAAAAGAAATGTGATATAAAGGGGAGTGAAAATATGGAATTGATGTACGCATTTACAGATGAATCTGGAAATCATGGATTCAACTTTGAGAGTGAAGGGGTATCTACTTATTTTATTGTAACTGCAATATTGGTAACTGAAAATAATCTAAGCATTGTTGAGAACGAAATTGAGGGTGTTCGTAAAAAGTATTTTCAGACGGGTGAAATGAAATCTTCCTCTGTAGGTAAAAATCATAAAAGAAGAAACGCCGTACTTCGCGAAGTGTTAAACAGCGATTTTAAAGTATTTTCTATTGTTGTTGATAAACAAAAGATTTACGAAGATAGCGGGTTAATGTATAAAGAGTCGTTCTACAAATTTGTAAATAACTTGGTTCATAAGGAGTTGAGGTATGCATTTAAAAAGCTTGTAGTTTGTGCTGATGAAATTGGCGGAAATGAGTACATGAAAGGCTTTTGTAAATATGTAAAGGAAAAGGAGGATATACCGGATTTATTTGGAGAACGAGAATTTTACTTTGAGAACAGCAAAAGCAGTATTCTAATCCAACTAGCTGATTTTATAAGCGGAACTTTAGCTTATGTATATGAACGTGATAAACAGGACGAAGCCCCAGATTATATAAAAATGTTGGATAAGAAAATAATACGGATAGAACAATTTCCTAAAAGCATATCACAGTATGTGGTTGAAAAGGGAGGTATTTCAGATGAATATGACATTGAGATATCAAATATATGTTTGCGCCACATTCAAGGCTTTTTACACAAATATGAGGAAGCTGCAGATGAAGAAAGAATATATCAGGTCATTGTATTAAAATATATGTGTTTTAGATTCTTGAATAATGACACGAGAAAATACATATCTACTAAGGAGCTTATTGGAAATCTTCGATATCGTACCGGTAAAGCAGTATCAATGCAATTTTTTCGAACTAGGATAATAGCGAAACTGCGAGATGAAGGAGTAATTATTGCAAGCTCTCCAAAAGGATACAAAATCCCGTCAAAAGTTGAGGAATTATATGATTTCATAAATCATGGAACAACGATAATTATGCCTATGTTAGCCAGGCTAAAGAAATGCAGGGATAATATTAAGATTGGAACAAACGGAGAATTGGATTTGTTCAATAATTCAGAATATAAAACGCTCAAGGAGTTTTTTGATATTTAGATATAGTAACTGGTGAAGTTGCGTTTAATGGTATAAAATGTAAGAATTAGAGACCAAATAAGTATAAAATTCAATGAGGTGTTAGTATGTCAGCTATAGTCAGTAGAATTGATGATTGGAAAAAAAGTTTATTGGATTTAGGTAAACGAAATAGGCTGTTAAACTATAAAGATACCAAAAGGTCAAATATTAAGATTTCTAGTCCTGAACTAGAAGAACTGTATCAACATCTTGTATTAGATGAAAAGAGCTTATCGTTTCCCTTTTCTTATATTTGGGATGAAGATGGTGAGGAATTAGAAAATGAAAGAATCATACCTGTGGACATTTCAACGAATCGGACAATTAAGGAACAACAAAAAACTCTTAAGAATTTGAGGGACAAGGCCAGAACTGCAGTAGAGGAACAAGGTGTTAATATTCTATATTTGGCTTTTGGGTTTCTTCAATGGACAGAAAGTTTGGATTCTAAGCAAGTTATGACATCTCCAATCATTCTTGTTCCGGTATCCATCTCTCTAGAATCATTGACTTCACCATATGTTTTGAAACTACATGAAGATGAAATAGTCATCAATCCTACTTTAATATATAAAATGGAACATGACTTTGGAATTGACTTTCCGGAATTTGAGCCGAATGAAAATGACATTATAGTGTATTTAAATAAAATTCAGGAAAATGTCAGTTTCCGGGGATGGAAAATATTAACTGAGTGTGGGCTGAGTCTTTTCTCTTTCCTGAAAATGAATATGTATTCAGACTTAGAACTACATAAAGAAAAGATTATTACTCATCCAATTTTAAAGGCGTTAGCTGGAGATAGGAGTAACGTCGAAAATGTTCCAGAAGAATATACAGATTACGACCATGATAATAACGTAAAGCCAATTGATATTTATCAAGTTGTTGATGCTGATTCAAGTCAACAAGATGCCATATTATATTCAAAAAAGGGTATCAGTTTTGTATTGCAGGGGCCACCGGGAACAGGGAAAAGCCAAACTATTACCAATATTATTTCGGAAGCTTTGGCAGACGGTAAGAAGGTTTTATTTGTATCCGAAAAGATGGCTGCTTTGGAAGTTGTACATAAAAGATTAACACAGTCTGGATTAGATGATTTTAGTTTAATGCTTCATAGTCATAAAGTTAATAAAAAGGAAGTATTGTCTGAACTGAATCGAACACTTAATGCAGATAGAATACGTTTACAAGATGATGCCATTTATCAGTTGAATGCATTGGAAAAGCAAAGAGAACGTTTAAATAGTTATGCAAAAGAACTGCATGTAATTTGTCCGCCATTAAATAAATCAATATATGAGATAACTGGAAAGTTGGCTAAATTATCAGATGTACCGTGTGTAATTTTTACTATTGAAAATGTTGATGAATTTTCAGCTGGAAAACTTCAACAGTTTGTATTTTTGCTAACAGAGTATTCTAAAACTGTTGGTAAGATGACAATAGATTATAAAGATAATCCGTGGAGAAGTGTTGCCCTAAGGGCAGTTACTCATATTGAGAGACAAAACATTGAAAAGAATATTCGGGATTTATTGCCCAAAATAAAGATGTTACATAGTACGATGGCAGATACTATTCAAATTATTAATTATGAATCAGAAATAACGATGAATTCTTCCAAAATTTTGATATTGGTACTTAAACATCTTGCACTGTCGCCTAAACTCCCGGTTGAGTGGTTTGTTAATGAGAATATATTAGCATTGAGAAATAAAGCGGAAGAATATCATATTTTGGAAATAGAATATCTTAGTCAAAAGGATTTTATCAAGACAACTTATTACGATAAATTTTTCGATTTAAATGCAGAGCAGACTAAAGATGAAATAGAAAATATATTGGTTAAGATTAATAATGTTATAAACACAGAACATTATTCGAAATCAGAAGAAATCTATAATTCAAGAACAGAATTGGAAAAAGAGCTTAAAATTATTAAATGTCAAATAAATCATGCTGAAGATGATATGAATTATTTGAAAGATATAGGCTTAAATGTTGATGAAAATACAGTTCACACATTGTCAGCAACAGTAGAGATACTGGAAATATTAACAAAAGACATAAAACCAACGGAAGCCTGGTTTGATGGAAAGAACTTTAGCAAAAACATTGAACTGGCAAAGAAGTATAAGAGTACATTAAAGGAAATCGATGAGTTAACATTGTCCCTGTTACATGATTTTGACAAAGAAATCCTTGATATTGATTTTAATAACATCATAAAACGGTATCGAGCTGAGTATGGCTCTTTCTTGAAAATATTCAAGAAAGAATATAGACAGGATAAGAAGACAATACAAGCACTGTACACAATTTCAGGTAAGAAAATTGATGATGCAACTATTTTAGCAGCCCTAAATAAGGTTAAGGACATTGTAGAAAAAAGAATATGGCTTGAGGAAAATCAAAATAGAATATCAGAATTCCTGGGTCAATATTTTCTTGGAAGTGATACAGATTGGGAAGGCGTTTTTTCATCTATTGAAGAATTTCAGAAATTGATTGTAGAATGTCAGAATGATGTATCTGATGTTTTGAAGAATAATATGATACAAGGTTCTATTGACTTGAAGCGATGTAAAGATGCAATTATCCATTTTGAGGGAATAGTTTCTTCTGAATTTTTAAACTATCTAAATAAAATTGTTAAAATTGAAAGCTCTGAAGAAAAGACAGATTTATGCACTATAGCAAGGAGCTCTGAAGAATTATTAAGAGAAATAGAAAAATTCAATATATTAATTTACCAATTATTATCGACAGCAAAAGAGAATATTAGCTTTGTGCGGTTGAGTGAGGGTATCAACGCATTGATGCAGGTTCAGCAATATATTAAGACAATTAATGATATGGACCAGGAACTAAAAAATAAATTCAAACATGAGTATACTGGTATTGATACCGATTGGGAGAGTATTATTAAAAAACTTAATTGGATGATTGAATGTCAGAGATTAAATGAAACTGCCAAATTACCAGAACAATTTATCATAAGAGCTTGTGAGGATACTGTGGTTAAAAATGATTGCAGTAATCGGGCCAAACATTTGGAAGATTTAGCTAAAGAAGCTTCAAAAGAATGGAATTATGTGTGTTTGCTTTTCGATGAGAAAGAGAAGCTTGATTATGTTGACTTGAGTAACCTGATGTGTCGGCTTGAAAAATGTGCAAATAATATGTCCTCTTTAGAAGAATGGATTGATTATTGTGCTATAACAGAAAAGTGTAAAAATCTTGGATTGGGTGGGTTTCTAGAAGAAGTAAGTAATGTTTGTATCGATACGAAAGTAATTGTAGAAATATTCCAGAAGAGATTTTATCGTTCTTGGCTAGATGCGATGATACCAAAGTATCCTTCTATTAATTTATTCAGACGAAGAAGTCAAGAAAGCGTTATTGAAGAATTTAAAAATTTGGATTTACTCCAAATGAGGATTGCACGTATACGTGTTCGTGAAAGGTTGCTAGCTAAGATACCTGATATCAATCGGATGACAGCAGCCTCTGATGAAATAGCAATACTGAGACGAGAATTAAATAAGCAAAGAAGAATTATGCCATTACGTAAATTATTTAGAACAATACCAAATTTATTAATGGCTATCAAACCTTGTCTAATGATGTCTCCATTATCCGTTAGCTTGTTTTTGCAGGCTGACAGTTATGATTTCGATTTGATAGTATTTGATGAAGCTTCCCAGGTGCATACAGAAGATTCGATTGGAGCTATTATGCGAGGCAAACAAATTGTCATAGCTGGCGACTGCAAACAATTACCTCCGACGAGTTTCTTTGCTGCAACGACATCAGATAATGACTTTGATACTGACGATGGCGATGAAAATGAAGAAACAAATGTATTTGAATCAATTCTAGACGAAGCAAGCACTATTTTACCAGAGCGAATATTGAAATGGCATTATAGAAGTCGCCATGAAAGTCTTATTGCTTTTTCAAATGCGAAGATTTATAACCATTGTTTGACCACGTTTCCGTCTACAATAGAAAAAGTTGAGAACAACGGTGTTGAGTATGTATATGTCAAGAATGGAGTTTATGATAGGGGAGGAAAGAAATGCAACCTTGAAGAAGCAAAAGAAGTTTCCAATCTTGTATTTAATCATATTAAAAACTCGCCAAACAGAACACTGGGTGTCATAACGTTTAGCGAGGCTCAACAACATGCAGTCGAGAATGCTATTCAGCAAAAACGCTTACAGCATCCTGAATATGAAGCATTTTTTAATGAAGAAAAAATGGACGGGTTCTTTATTAAAAATCTAGAGAATGTGCAGGGAGATGAACGTGATACCATTATCTTTAGTATTGGTTATGCGAAAGATATAAATGGTGTTATGTATATGAATTTTGGCCCCCTAAGTAGAGACGGAGGTTATCGAAGATTAAATGTTGCAATTACAAGGGCAAAGTATAATGTCAAATTAGTAGGTTCTATATATCCGACCGATATTAGACTAGAAAGCACGAATTCAGAGGGGGTTAAGATGCTTCGCTCCTATATTGAATTTGCGATACAGGGACAAAAAGTTTTAGATACAGAAATATCATCTAATGATGTTGTAAATGTAGATTCGCCTTTTGAAGAAGCAGTTTATGATTTCTTGATTAAAAATAGCTATCAGGTATCGACACAAGTTGGTTGTTCAGGTTATCGTATAGATATGGCTATTAAACATCCAAGCCTAAGTGGTAGATTTGTAATAGGAATTGAGTGTGATGGCGCAACATATCATTCTTCTAGGACAGCCAGAGAACGGGATAGGTTACGGCAAACAATATTAGAGGATATTGGATGGAAAATATATCGTATTTGGTCTACGGATTGGATAAAAGACCCAGTCACTGAGGGGCAGAGACTCTTGGAGGCAGTTGAAGCCGCTATTAACGATTATATTGATGAAAGTATAGAGACTATTCACGACGATAATTCTGATTTTGAAGATACTAATGATAAGGTTCTGGTAGCTGCCATCGAAACGATTCATATCGACGATTCTACAGTATCAGATTATGATTTCTTAAATTATGAAGAAACGAATATTTGGGATGTTGACCGGGATTACAATGATAACCAATACCTTAGAAATGTTATTGAATATGTTGTAAAAAAAGAGTTTCCTATTCATTTCGAATTGCTATGTAAAAGAGTGGCGCCTCTTTTTGGAAATCAAAAGGCTACTGTAAAGGTTAGAAATGGAGTGGATTTCATTATGAGACAATATTGTAATAGTGTACTCAAGAAAGGTGAGTTTTGCTGGCTAAAAGATAATGATGAAGCTAAAGTTAGGATACCAACTGATTTAGTTAGCCGACCGATTCAATATATAGCAGTTGAAGAACTGGCAGAAGCAATGATGAAAGTCATCAGCAATTCGTTTGGAGTTGAGAAGGATGATTTGTTTGTAACAACAGCACGAATATTTGGATTTAACCGTACAGGTGGTAATATTCAAAGTGCTATGAGTGAAACCTATGAGTATCTTGAGAAAAATAATATGATAAGATTACTAGATAACAAGGTTGCTTTAGTCTAAATAAATATTTTCTTGGAAGGAGTGTGCTATATGGCCGATATTAAATATGAAATCATAAAAGAAATCGGAGTATTATCAGAAAACGCAAAGGGCTGGAGAAAAGAATTAAATCTTATTAGCTGGAATGATGCGGCTCCAAAATACGATATTCGTGATTGGGCTCCGGGCCATGAGAAGTTGGGGAAAGGGGTAACATTGACGAAAGAGGAAGTGGAAATGCTGAAGGAAATTTTATGATTATTACGAAAAGTAAGTGCAGACAGTTAGGAGATGCTTTCGAAGTGCCCAAATTAATGGCATTTAGATATAAGTGGTGCGATGCATGGTATACAGAAGGATGGGGGTATGATGCCATGTTTACCACTGGTGAAAAAGGTACATGGATTGATGTACTGATTGACGGAAATTTTGAAAGACTTAATATTACAGATAAAGAAGATGAATTTATCGATGATTTAAGGTTCTGAATAATGTTTCAATGGGATGGAAAACATTATGTGAACCCATATATATTAGATGGATATATGTGGGAACTGGTTATCGTATATGATAGCAAATCTATTAGAGCTAGAGGTAGTAATGGATATCCGCCAAAGTTTGAACTATTTATTTCAATTCTACATGACAAATGGGGATTATCTAAAGCAGAGATTGATTCACAAAAAGGGTTTTAATATCAAAGGAAAGTAAAGATACTGAAGTGAAAGCTTACGATGAATTATTTTGATACGAAAATTTTAGATTTGTTTCATTAAAAGAGTGAAAATTTATGTGTTAATATAAGTTTACCAAATATGAGAAAAATTTAGTAGAGCAAAAAATATATTACTATTATATGATAGAAGCGGTACTCTTAAATGCATATTTCGGTTTAATTGCGTAGTTATTTCGTAGGAACTGTGCGACGTTTCGCTCCAAACTGCGTATGACACTGATGACTGGTGTTTCATGTGTTTACTGTAGGAGCATCTATGCTAGGCTGGCACATAGTGCCGACAGGATTCAAGTCCACATGTCTCATCGTGGGCTGGGAGCGTGTCCCCAAGCCCTGTGTAAGTATGGAATGCGGGTTCACGCAGTCAATACTTTAATCATCGCTGAAGAAGTGGCATGCAGTTTTAAACGAAAAGACATGCAGCTACTAGCGAAAAAAGCACGTAGTTGAGGCGGAATATGCACTTTTAAACATTTAATACAAAAATTAGTACGAGAAACACTAACATCATTTATGAACATATCTTTGTATTAATGACGTAAATTTTAGGATAAAGGAGTGAAAATTAGTTTGAAAAATGCAAATATGAGTGAGATAGGCTATCATTATTGTACAGTAGAATCATTTTATAAAATTATATCAACATCAATTATTAGATTTGGCAATGTGCTTAAAATGAATGATTCAACTGAATTGAGATGGCTTGCTGATGTAATTAATAGCTATGTTGAGGAATATACACATAATTGGGATGATGAAAAAAGAAAAGAAGCAAAAAGATTTTTGAGCGAAAATCTTTTTAATTTTTTAGAAGATTTCTTACTAAATGATTATCAAGGCAATAAAGATAAATACATATGTTGTTTTTCAGAAGAGAATGACCTTCTAAGTCAATGGAGAGGTTATGCTGATGATGGACATGGAGTATGTATTGGATTCGATTTGGAAGCTCTTGTTAATTGCAAACATCATCAGGAATTTGATGAGTGTGTAAATAACATAAAACCCTTGAAATATTTTGCTAAGATTGAGTATGCAACTTCACATTACATAAAGAAAGATGAAGACAATAAAGGTCGAGTGAGATACATAACAAAAAAATTAGAAGATAAGATTGTAAATAAAAATGATAAAGTGATTATTGACGAAATATATAAAACTATTGATAATATTATAGAAAAGAATGATATTAACTTAGCAAAAACATTCATAATGTTTGAATTGATGCATGGGATATTATTTAAAAATAAAGCATTTCAAGAGGAGAAAGAAATAAGATTGATTTGTAATGTAAGTGATAATGCAGATAAAAAACATCAACTTATGGAATCTTTTTCAGAATATCCAAATGAAGTTACGATAAAAGGTCCAATTTTTTATCCTCTTAAAAATGACTTGAAATCATGTTATGAAGTTCGGTTTGCTCCAGTTAAGAAAAAAATAATAAAAGAAATATGGATTGGACCAAAATGTAATATCGACAATAGAGATTTGCGGTTTTTTTTAGAGAACTGTGGTTACGATGATGGAGATATAATAATTGAACATTCCAAGGCATCATATAAGTAATGAGAGTTTTGTAAATTTCTTTAAACTAATTCGGCATAACTTAATTCTGGCATGCAGGTAACTAATTAGTTTTGAGAACTGGCTAGTATTTATTGTGATTGGAGGCTGCCTTAGTCTATTAGCTTATAAATATCTTACCGTAATTTTGCAGCTCATCAATTATCAAATCAACATAAACGGTTTGACCATCTACCATATACACTAGCCACAAATGGTCCCAGAATGGAATTGCTCTATATTTGGAAGGAATGTTTGCTAAGCGGCATTCTCTATCCGGATTATTAATCAGGGCATCAATTGATTCATCGAAGGCATCCAGTAAGAGCTGCTCCGCACCGCAATAGCGGCAAGGCCTTGACAATCTATCCGATAACAAGTGCCCAGTAGTTAAGCAGAAGTAAGTCGGTTTCCATCTACCGGAAGACTGGTTTCCATTTTTCCGGAATTATATGATGGGTTAAATAACGGAACATCAGAAAGAGAAGAAATATTATATATAGCATCAATAGAATTATATTTACATTTTATACCCCAAAAAACCTATAATTGATTTTATTTGGTTGCAACTTGAAAATACAATACAAGGAGTTGATAGTAATGGATTTATTTTTTCATTTTCCACCCGATTTATTTGGATTGTTAGTGGATACAATTCCACGCTTGAATAAATCAAAAAAAGATTTATTACTTTTTTTTGAGAGTACAGGTGTTCCTTCTGTTTATTTGAAAGAATACTATAATTTGCTAAATACTAATAATTCACAATTTAAAAAATTTAATGTTACGCGTGAAGTATTGGAAGTCTTGAACCGAGAGACAGATAAAATGTTAGGTGTTCGCAGAAAATTATTACAACGTGTTATAGAATTTGATTCATTTGAGATGTGTTATGCTAATGATAAGGACCGTGCAAAGGCTAACGTCGCTGATATCCAGAAACTTGTTAAATTAAAAGATACAGTGACAAAGTATGAAAATTACTTATCGAGCGAGAGAAATCAAAAGATTCAAAATAAAAATGAAGAAATAGAAAAAATAAGCAAAAATAAAAATAGATACATAGAGTTGTTAGAACAGTTTGAAGCATTATTTTCAAATAATAATCCACAGGAGCGTGGGAAAAAATTAGAAATAATTCTTAATCAGATATTCAAATATTTTAGGATTGGTATTAAGGAGGATTTTGTAATATATGATGAGGAAACAGGAAAAAATTATGAACAGATTGATGGTGTAATAGAAATCAATCATTATCTTACTTTATTAGAGATGAAATGGGAAAAGAACTCTATTGGTGCAGACAAAATAGGAAGATTTATGTCTAGACTATTAGTGAGAAGAAATGTAGATGGGATTATAATATCTTATTCATCTTATACGGAAACAGCAATAATAACGGCGAAAGAAGCATTGTCAATTTCGGTGATTGCATTAGTCGATTTAAAAGATATTTATGATGTATTAAAACAAGAAAAAGATTTACTTACTTATTTTACATATTTAATCCAAAATGTAAAACTTTATAAAAGTCCTAAACCTGTAATAAATATTGCGGAATTACCAAATATTGATTTTCAATTATATGGATGATGATAAATGTTATATTAAATAGTTATTTTATATAGAAATAAGACGGGAGAGGAGATAATAATGATTGGAGAAATGATTATAGGATATACCTTTGGAAAAGTATCAGATGCTAGTATTGAAGCGTTTACGAAATGGTTTGAGGGAAAAAATGGACAAAGAATGCTTTTGAAGTGCTTTGAGGAATACATAGCAAGGGAAGGAACTGATTGTTGTTATTTGGATAAAAATGAAATTTTAAAAGTGAATAGCAATAAAATACAGCCAAACTATACTTTGACTAAAATAATTAGTAACTTAGAAGACATTTTTGAAAAATGTATAAAAACAGATGATGAAGATTATGCGTTAAGTATTAGAAGAGAAATTTGTACCAATTACTTAAATAAATCAAGAAAAGAATTATTGGAATTATACCATTTAGATGAAAATATACAGATGGTAAATGATGAAATTTTAAAAAGTAGAGAAATAAATAGTAAAGAACATGCCGAGATGTCAAAGAATATTAAAGAAGTCTGCGTGAGTTTAAGAAAAAAGCCGCAACAAATGTTATATTTTATTAGTGAATTAGATAATAGTAGAACGTTTTGCTATATTATATTAGAGGTATCAGAACAAGTGAAAAATCAAATTATGGATGAAATTTATGAGGAAACTGGTATTGGGGAGGAACATGAAAATTATTCAAATCCAGGTGAATTAAATCATATAAGTATTGATTTTTGTGAGCCATTATGCCAATGTGAATTGAAAGAATACTTAGAAGGATTAGATAAAATCTTTTCGAAACATGATATAGGGATTTATAGTATTACATCACATTTTTAATTGTTATCAATATGAGTCTAAAAATATTAATACATGTGAGACGAGTAACACAATCTAATAATTTTGCAGAAATAGTTAATGAGGCTCTTTATAGGTAGGGGCTTAATATTTCGATAAATATTGCTATAGTATTGTTTATTATAATCTAAAATTGTATACTAGAAAAGAACAAGGAAAAATTTTATATATGTGAATTATGACATTAGGTTTGACTTTTATTAGCTACGGGAAATTTAATAATGCTAATCTTTATAAACAAACTGTAAGAACTGGCCAGTAAAGCAATTAGTAAAATGGGGGAAGAAATGAATAAGAAAAGCTTATCTGAACAAGATATCCGAACAAAATATATTACTCCAGCCATTCTTTCTTCAGGATGGGATAGGGATGTGCAGCTTAGAGAAGAAGTCTCATTCACTAAAGGTAAAGTAATAGTTCGCCGGAAAACGGTTAAGCGTGGGGAACAGAAGCGCGCAGATTATATTTTATATTTTAAACCATATATACCTATCGCTATTGTTGAGGCTAAAGATAACAACCATAATATCGGAGATGGAATGGAGCAGGCATTGGAATACGCTGAAATTTTAGATATCCCTTTTGTGTTTACTTCAAACGGTGATGGTTTTATGTTTTATGATAAAACTGCAGTAGATGGTAATATACAAACAGAGATTTCATTAGAAGAATTCCCAACACCAAAAGCATTATGGGATAAATATAAAATATATAAGAATATTACAGGTGAATCTGAAAAAATAGTAGCACAAGACTATTATTATAACCCTATTAATAATAGAACACCGCGTTATTATCAGAGCATTGCTGTTAATAGAACGGTTGAAGCAATAGCCAAAGGTCAAGATAGAATATTGTTGATTATGGCAACGGGGACAGGTAAAACATATACAGCTTTTCAAATAATTTATCGTCTTTGGAAATCAAGAACAAAAAAAAGAATTTTGTTTTTGGCAGATAGGAACATTTTAGTAGATGACCCAATGAAAAAAGATTTTAAGTTCTTCAATTCGGATAGTAACAACCGAAAGATGATAAAGATTAAAAATAAAGAAGTGGACAAGGCTTATGAAATGTATTTTGCAATCTATCAAGGTGTAACTGGTCAGGAAGGATTTGCGGATACATATAGAGAGTTTTCTCCCGATTTCTTTGATTTAATAATTATTGATGAATGTCATAGAGGAAGTGCTAAGGATGACTCTGCGTGGCGAAGAATATTGAAGTATTTTAAAAATGCTACTCAAATTGGAATGACTGCTACTCCAAAAGAAACAAAGGAAACATCAAATATTGAGTATTTTGGTGAACCGATATATACCTATTCGCTAAAACAAGGTATTGAAGATGGCTTCCTTGCACCGTATAAAGTTGTCCGTGTAGGAATTGATAAAGATTTAGAAGGGTATCGTCCTACGAAAGGTAAGCTGGATAAATACGGAAATGAGATTGAGGATAGAGAATACAATATTAAAGATTATGATAAAAATCTGGTGATTGAACAGCGAACAGAATTGGTCGCAAAGAGAGTATCGGATTTTCTAAAAAAGAATAAATCTCGTTTTGCAAAGACTATCTTCTTTTGTGTTGATATTAATCATGCACAGCGTATGACACAAGCTTTACGGAATGAAAATGCAGATTTAGTAAAACAAAATTATAAATATGTTATGCAGATTACTGGTGATAACGATGAAGGTAAAGCTGAACTTGAAAACTTTATGAATCCAAATGAACCATATCCGGTCTTGGTTACAACCAGTAAGCTGTTAACAACAGGGGTTGATGCTGATACTTGTCAGTTTATCATACTTGACAGTAACATTAACAGCATGACGGAGTTTAAACAGATAATAGGACGTGGAACAAGAATAAATGAAGAGCATAATAAGTTATATTTTACAATCATTGATTTCAGAAATGTAACTAAGCTTTTTGCAGATAAAGATTTTGATGGCGAACCGGCAAAAATCAAAGAGACAGATGGCGATATTCCTCCAGAAGAAACAGAAGATAATCCACCTGACGAAGGTGTGGACGACCAAGCAAAAGGGGATAAGGCAGGTCAAGAAGTACCTGCGGACGTTGGATTTTCTTCAAGTGATGAAGATATACCGAAACGAATAAAATATTATGTGAATGATGTCCCTGTTTCGATTATTAACGAAAGAGTACAATATCTAGATGGAAATGGAAAACTCATTACGGAAAGCCTAGTAGATTATACTAAGAAAAATATTCGCAGTGAATATGCATCTCTTGATGAATTTTTACAGAAATGGAATAATGCAGAGAAGAAAACTGCCATTATTGATGAACTGGAGCAAAAAGGTATTTTCTTTGACGAACTTAAAGAAGAAGTATCGAAGGATTTGGACCCATTTGATTTAATATGCCATATTGCTTTTGATATGCCACCTTTAACACGTAAGGAAAGAGCAAATAATGTAAAAAAGCGAGGATATTTCGGTAAATATAATGAAGTTGCAAAGCAGGTTTTAGAAGCTTTGTTGGATAAATATACTAACGAGGGATTGGCAAATTTAGAAAGTATGGAAATACTTAAGGTACCAGATATGGCACGATTTGGTACACCATTAGAAATAATCAAGTGCTTTGGAAATAAGGAAAAATTTATGGAAGCTATAGCAGAATTGGAAAACGAACTGTATGTAGCATAAGGAGATAAGATAAATGAGTATATCAGCTACAATCAAATCTGTGCAGGATATCATGCGCCAGGATGCTGGCGTAGATGGAGATGCACAGAGAATATCACAACTTGTATGGATGCTATTTCTGAAGGTGTTCGATTCTAAGGAGAAAGAATGGGACCTTTTATCAGATAACTATACATTTATTATACCGGATGGATTGCGATGGTCTGATTGGGCTGAGGATGATGAAGGAATTACAGGAGATGAGCTGTTAGACTTTGTGAATAATACATTGTTTAAGACGTTTAAAGACTGGCAGTTAACTGAAAAAACTGACCCGAAAGCTTTTCTGGTAAAATCGATATTCGAGGATAGCTATAACTATATGAAGTCTGGGACGTTAATTCGAAGTGTTATTAATAAACTTAATAATATTGACTTTGATAAGACCAACGACCGTCATTTATTTAATGATATTTATGAGAATATTTTGAGGGATTTGCAGAGCGCAGGTAATTCAGGCGAATATTATACTCCTCGAGCTGTAACACAATTCATGGTGGATATGATTAATCCAAAACTTGGTGAAAAGGTCTTGGATTTTGCATGCGGAACGGGAGGGTTCCTGGTTTGTGCTTTGGAACATTTGCGTAAGCAGGTAAAAAATGTAGAGGATGAAAATATCTTACAGAATTCTATAATAGGTGTAGAGAAGAAACCATTACCTCACATGCTCTGTACTACAAATATGATATTGCATAATATAGATACTCCACAAATCAAGCATGATAACTCATTAAGTTATCCTGTTAGAGATATAAAAGCTAATGAAAAGGTGGACATTATTTTAACTAATCCTCCATTTGGTGGTATTGAAGAAGATGGAATTCAAGATAATTTTCCGACAGCGTTTAAGACAAAAGAAACAGCTGATTTATTCCTTGTTTTACTTATGTATAAATTGAATCAAACAGGAAGAGCGGCAATTGTTCTACCTGATGGTTTCTTGTTTGGTGAAGGTGTAAAAACTGCTATTAAAGAAAAACTACTTAGTGAATTTAACTTGCATACTATTGTTAGATTACCTAATGGTGTATTTGCGCCTTATACGAGTATAAATACAAACTTGCTTTTTTTGGAACGTGGTAAAACTGAGGAAATTTGGTTTTATGAACATCAATTACCCCATGGCTATAAGAATTATACAAAAACAAAGCCGATTAGAATTGAGGAATTTGAGAACGAAAAAGCTTGGTGGGATAGAGAGAACAGAAAACAAACCGACTGTGCATGGAAAGTTAACATTAATGAACTTAAAGCTAGAAATTATAATTTAGATTTTAAAAATCCAAATAAAGAAAATGATGATATTCTATACACAATTTCAGATTTGATTAGTATGATAAGAACCAGTAACAGTAACATAAATATACTATTAACCGAAATTGAGAAAAACGCAGGGGTATCAAAATGAAATATGTGAGATTAAAGGAAATTTTGAGAGAATCTAAGATTGTTTCTGATTCTCCTAACCCTGATAAAAGAATTACTGTTAAATTAAATACGGGTGGAGTAGAGAAAAGAGTGTTAAAAGAAGAAGCTGAAGGAGCAACTAAATATTTCATTCGCCATAAAGGACAGTTCATTTATGGAAAACAGAATCTGTTTAAAGGAGCATTTGGTATCGTTCCGGATGAACTAGATGGTTTTGAATCAACTTCAGATATTCCGTCATTTGATGTGGATGATAGTTGTTATGCTGATTGGATTGTACGATATTTGCAATGCAATAAACTATATAAGAAATTAGAAGGTTTAGCGAAAGGAAGTAGCTCTAAGCGTATACATCCAGAACAATTGTATAATATAGAAATTCCGCTCCCAAATAAGGATGTTCAGAAAACAAAATTAAATGATATTAAAAATGTGGAAGTAATAGTTAAGGAATCGTTACTAAACATTAACAGTCAAGAAAAATATATCACATTACTCCGTCAATCTATTTTGCAACAAGCAATTGAGGGTAAACTTTGCGAGCAAAATCCTGATGATGAGCCTGCGAATATATTTTTTAAGAAAATCCAAGAGGAAAAAGAAAAACTTATTTCAGAAAGGAAAATCAAAAAACACAAAGAGTCGAATCCTATCAACGAAGTGGAAAAACCTTTTGAATTACCACGTGGGTGGGTATGGTGTCGATTGGAGGATATAATTTTTCAATTACCCCAGAATGGCTATTCTCCTAATAGAGTTGATTATATAACTAACACAAAAGTCTTAACATTAACAGCAACGACAAGGGGAATTTTAGATATTAATCAGTACAAGTATGTTGATGATAATATTAGTAAAGCTTCGCATTTGTGGGTAAAGCAAGGGGATATACTTATTCAACGTAGTAATTCAATTGATTATGTTGGAATAGCTTGTTTGTGTGAAGTTGACCTTCAAGGTTACATTTATCCTGATTTAATGATGAAATTACAATGTCTACCAAGTATTAACCTTAAATTTATTTTGCTATGTTTGCGCAGTCCTTATATACGTAATTATTTTCGAAACAAAGCAAGTGGAACTTCTAATAGTATGAAAAAAATCACACAGGGAATTGTAGCAAATACGGTAATTCCACTTCCGCCATTTGCAGAGCAACAACGTATTGTTGAAAAAACAGAGAGGTTAATGGCTCTTTGTGATAAATTAGAGCAAGAAGTTAAAAAAGTAAAAAGTTATTCATCTCAACTTATGGAAGCAGTTTTGCAGGAAGCATTCGGGAGTGAAAAGAGGAGTATTCAAGGCACCATTATAGAATATGTTTCGAAGCCTCAATTACAGCAAAAGCAAATGCAATTTACAGCCGCAGCTCGTGGTAACGTAAAAGAGAGTACTTGGAATAACCTAGTTGCAAGAGCGCTAGAAATTGTTTGCGAGGATAATTAATGGACTGGAGAAGAAGAAAGCAAATTACAAATTTGGTTGATGGTATTTTAGAATGTAATGTTTTGAATCAACCTCCGATTCTACTAATTAAAGATATAATGATTAGACGTGGAATAATTTTTGAAGAACGAGATGAGGATGATGAGGAATTCTGTGGTATTTATATGGTTATGGGTAACACAAAAATTATATTTGTTAACGCTAATCTTTATGAACCACGTAAGAATTTCACAATCGCTCACGAGTTAGGACACCATTTTTTGGGGCATGTATTATCAGAAGGAGCTATAGTATGTGATAAAAGTGCATTTGATACCAAAAATAAAAAGCGTCCTGAACAAGAGAAAGAGGCGGATTATTTTTCGAGTTGTTTTTTAATGCCAAAAAATTTGATGAATAAAAAAATGAAAGAGTTTGAAGGAAGTTATAGTGAGCAAATCTGTATGATTCCAATAGAAAAAGAAGAATATAATGATGCTTTAGTAGAATATCTTTGTACCTTTTTTCAAGTATCCAAAGAGGCCATGCGAATAAGATTAGAAATAGTAAATTGTTGATGCTTTTAAATGGAAATATACTTAATAAGCTCATTATAAGCTGATTCTTAAGAGCTGATTATTATCACAGGGGAGGATGACTAGATTGCAATGTGAATATTGCAAATCTGAAGGTAAAATGTCACGAGAGCACATTATTCCTAAAGGATTTATAAATAATATGAATTTTAAAGAGCAAACGGTATGGTTTGATAAGGCTCCTTCCAGAGTTATAAATAATGAATTAATGATAAAGGATGTTTGTGCAAATTGTAATAATGGAGAGTTGTCAAAATTAGATGCATATGCTTTAAAATTACTAATAAGTTACAATGATAAAATATCTTTTGATACAAAAAAGATTTACTTCAAATATAATTATCATATGTTGACACGATGGCTTTTAAAAGTTTGCTATAATTCAGCGCGAGCCAATGATGCTGATTTTGATATCGGTTTATATCAAGAATATATCAGTTATATTTTAAATAAGGATTATACAGAAGCACTAGATATATCAATATTTGCAATGTTCATGGAAGTGGCATTTGATAAGGAAACACAAGAAGAATGCTATCACTTGAATAAAGATAGAAATTATGAAATTGATTGGTTTCGTATAGCACCTTTCAGAATGGTTAATTTATCAGTATATTATATAGCAATGCGTTGTATTATGATAAATTCCTTAGCTTTTTTAGTTGTTGTATATAATAAAGATACTATATCAAAGAAGACAACAATAGAACAAGAAATTTTAAAGACTTATCCTAATTTTGTTAAATTACTTACAAATAATAAAGCTTGTTTAAAGAAAGATATTAAATTTTGGCATTCATCTTATATGACAAATTATTTATTGAGAGATAACTTTCTTGGTAAAAGAACTAGTAAGATGGATGGGATATTGAAATTGGTTAATATATCCAAAAAAGAAGTATTTGATAGAGACTATAATCAATTAAAATATTTGAAAAATTCATACATGAGTACTAAAGATGATTTAAAAGATTCATATCAAAGTTTTGAATTAATGATGGATGGTTATAATGATGATAAGAGAGAATTATATCAAATTAAAGAAGTTCAAGATTATATTATAGGAATGATTAATAAGTTCCCAGATATTATATGGATATTAAATTTGGAATTATCCTTTTTTCAGGTTATACTCGGGGCGTATATAAATGAAAAAGTGATAAATGATAAAATTGATTCATCTAGACAAATAGATATTAATCAAAAATAGCTAATAGATTTTCAGACTAAGTGTTATATTGGGATTAATAAGTTAACGGATATGTATGCATTTGATTTGAGTAGAAATATAGAATTGACGGAAAAGTTTAAAAAAAATCTATTTAGAAATTTACTATAAAATATGTTTATATTATTGAAAAAAGATATAATACATAATATAATTCTATTATGGTCTGAAAACTACTATATCCCGAGGCACCTCGTATTATCCTTGTGGTAACTCGAATTATCCTCGTCGATAGTAGAAAATGAAATAGAAAATAATGCGAAAGCATCTTAGAAAACAGACCTAGATAGGGCATTAAACCGCCCCGTCTCAGGTCTGTTTTTTTTGTCTTTTCAATTACAGACCACGCAACGCTTCTAACAATTCAACACAGAAAAATCCCTGAAGAAATACAGGGAAATCAAGCGTTCCAGCTCTTTTCGCTTTTTTGAAATGAAGAAAAAGGAATGGAAGAAGAGGAAGAAAAGAGAAGAGAGAATGGTGCTTCTGAAGAAGCATGAAGAGAGAAAAATAGAAGGAAGAATAACCTCGTTAGAGGATAAATGAGATTGCCCCAAACGAGGCTGACGGGGATATTTGCATTTACCCATGACATGATTTGTCGCCGGGTACACTTCAATATCCAAAAGGCAACCCCGCTTATCCTCGTCGACAGTAGAAAATGAAATAGAAAATCATGCGAAAGCATCTAAAATTTCAGACCTGGATAGGGCATTAAACCGCCCCGTCGCAGGTCTGTTTCTTTGTCTTTTCAATTACAGACCACGTGTGGCTTATACTAATTCAATACCAGAAGATCTTAGGAAAATCAAGCGTTCCAGCTCTTTTCATCAGCCGCTGTGGTTAATTATGTATTTAATGGTAATCTGTTGGAATCTGTAGAATCTCGGACTCATAACTTGAATAATTCCTCAAGTAATTCCATATATTTTTGAGGGTATTTTAAACTTATTTCGCCATGTCTCATACCAGGAGCAATATATAGTTCGCTTCCAGAGATTTCTTTATGCAGCCTTTTAGCCGATTTTTGCATGACTGAAATCTCTTTTTCACCCACAATAATCAGCACTTTAGCCTTAGTGCTTGAAATGGATTCTTTTAAATGATATGTTCCATTGCTCAATGTTATATTTATCAGAGATTGCTTCGAAATTTTCATACTATCATTATAGTATATTTCAAGCATATTATTAGGGACACACAGAGATTTTGCTTGCAGTTTTGAAAACCACCTTTGCCTAATTAATCCATAGAAAATCTGATAGGAAGGAACTGTAAAGTTTATAATACCCGTAATTGGATAAACCAAGGCACTTTCAATAATCCCATATTGTGTAATATCATTTCTTTGGGAGAGAACTTCTGTTACAATCTGGGCTCCAATAGATAACCCTGCAATTGCAAAGACCTTTCCGTTACACTGTGTATCTATAAAATGGATCAATTTTGCGGCAGAATCGGGAATACTGGTAAATGTTTCAGCGGCAGCTTCTCCATGTCCATCAATAATAGGTGTAATTACGTGGAATTTCTTTTGAAATTCATCTACGATGGGTATTAATGACCAGTCAGACAGACCACCACCATGGATAAAAATCATTGTTGGAAAATTGTTTTGTCCAGCTTCCTTAAATATCATATGAACCCTTCCCTTGTATAAAATTTTCTATCTCCAGGTTAACTTGTTCTGGATTGTCTCCATTGGAAAAGTGCGCTGCATGGCTAATGATATGCAGAGGATAGCTGGTTGCCTTGGTCCATGCTTTGTTATATTGCTTTACTTTTCCGGTAGTATCACTATCACCAAGTAAGAGTAGTACCGGACAATCAAATTGTACATTCTTATTTTCCTTAGCAAATTTTCCGTATGCAATATCCATTTGCTCGATTATCTCCGCCTTTGATAAAGGGTTTAGCATTTCAATCATTTTTTTGTAAGAATAGTCGGTTTTGGAAACGGATTTTGCCATGCTTTCGCGAAGCATACGGTCAGTAAACCATTTTCCAAGTGGTGCTGCTTGTTTCAACCACCATAAATCTGATTTTGAATAAAACTCAAGTCCAAATGGCGTGGTATTAAGCATTATCATCCTATCCACATTTTCCGGATATCTGTATGCAAATTCCTGACTAGGATAACCGCCCATTGACATACCGACCAAGATAACTTTTTTGATGTTCTCTTTATTTAAGATAGCCTTTAATTCCTTTGCTGTATTCTCATAAGAAAAATTTTGATAAGGCCTTGATAATCCATGTAGAGGTACATCCCATGTAATTACCGTATAGGAGGCTTCAAAATATTCAACCTGTTTTTCAAACATGGTATGATTTGCAGTTAGTCCATGTGTAAATAGGATGCATATTGCATTCTGATTACAATTTCTTGAAATCCAGTAGTGGACACAGCCATTATTAGATTCAAGTTGTTTATGTTCTGCGCTCATAATTTCCTCCTATACTATTTTTGATACACCTTTTCCCACATAAGAATTAATTTTTCAAAATCAGATTTCAGTTTATCGGCATTTATTTCACCCTGCATAAATGCCGTATGTAAATATCCATCCGAAGCCCAAATCATTTCCTGATACATTTGATGTATATCTATATCATCTCTTAACCTTCCGGTATCTATGACTTCAAATGCTTTTTTCTCACTTTCCAGATTGATTTGCTGAAAACTATCCTGGATTTCTTTTTTTACCTCCGTATTTTCCTCATAGTAGGCTCGTAATGAGAATTCACTTATATAAGGATATTCTCTCAGCAAATTGCATTTTCCAATAAGAGAGCGTCTTAGCATTTCAAAATAGTTATTTGTTCCTAAGACATCTTGTTCCTTCATTGCAATACTTGTCAACTCTATTGATTTTTTCCACAAAAATAAGTATAGTTCTTTTTTGTTTTTGAAATGGTAAAAAAGAAGAGCTTTGGAAATACCTGCTCCCAAGGCTATTTCTGCTACAGGGGCCTTCTTATATGTACTCTGGGAAAAAACTTGAAATCCCATATTAATTATTTTCTGTTGTTTGTCTACAGGCAAACTGAAAAAACCTTCATTCATGAAAAACCTCCTGACCAATTTGGTTAGTATATCCTATATGCTAATACGACTGACCCAAATTGTAAAGACCCTGACAGAAAATAGCAGGAGACAGAGCCCCTGCTATCATAATCATTGCATATTTTTTGATTTCTGTATTAACTCTTTTACATCCAACTCGAATGGAAAATCACCAGTAACGATTAACTGCGCGTATATTGGATATATCATTTCAACTGACATACCGTTCTTTACAGCAATTTCAAACCAGCGGATTCTAAAATCAACTGGCACATCCGAGAACAGCAAATCGTATTGTTTGTTTTCTCATAAAATGATATGGCGGTAATAGGTCTCGGCAGCAGATAAGGGGTTAGGAAGGTAATAGATATCATTCGCTTCTAAGTAAACCATCAAGCCCTTTCCGTTATCTATCAGACACAGAAATAATTACACTCTCCTGATTGAACGCTTATAACTGGATTGAATTGAAAAAACTACAGGTTCACATTGCTAAAACTTACCCGATGACTGTTCAAGGAATAACGGAAGCTTCTACAAATAGACACTTGATAAATCCAGGAGCAATTCTCAGAACCTTCCTTATGATTAAATATCTGAGGTTTTTCGGAGAAATTTTTTCGGAATTGTTATGAATCCTTATAAACATATATCAATAGATAAGAGTAGTAATCCAAGATAGTGTGGTGTAAAATGGAAATATGTTGAATAGTTAAACATATATGGGGAGAATTTGTGTTGAAGATATCAATCAATGAAGATGTTTCTGATGTAAAGCTCAGTGAGCTAATGGATTTTGTAATTAGAAAAAGTGATACTATATCTGTGTCCAGATATTATACCGGATTTTTGGATATTGCAGAATTCGAACAAATGCAGGAAAGCTATAAAGAACACATATATAAAGAAAATGCAAGCCGAAGAGAAGCTTATACAAGTAATCGCAATGATTATCAAGCCAGAATAAGCAGTATGTTACATTCGAATACTGAACAGGAGGCATATTCATATTTTGATGAACTCCTGGAGCAGGATTTAAGTATGCTTGAGGGATTGCAATATGATTCTCTTTCAGAAGAACTGAATAAAAAATTCATATCTCAGTCCGATGAATTTAGGAAAACAAAATATACCAGATTTACTCCGGTAACCATGAATCCGGTTTTTGAAATGTGTTTCTTTCAGCTTGGACAAGTCAGTGCTTCAATCATCAATAAAATGAAAGATTTATATGATTTCCCATACCTGATTGATGGCACCGCTTTTGAGGACATAGCTTTTTATAAGAATGATAAGATAATACTTGCCGTATGTTCCCATGAAAGATTTGCTTACCTGAATTTAGCGGAAAATGATTATAAGTTCTTTAAGGAATTAGGAATAGCTCATGAGAAATATGGAACAGAAGAGTGAATTTTTGTAATGGAAATATTGTTTTCCAAAGGAGCTGCCCCGATTTTAGAACCAACAACAGAAACCTGGGGGCTACGCCTGTTATATCGCTGCCCCGGATGGGGATTTGATTGGAATCAGCTCTTTTGATCAGTAAAAAAGAGATGGGAGATTTTATATGAGATTAAAGATAATTGGTTCAGGAGGATGCGTCAGTACACCCAGACCATTATGCCAGTGTAATATTTGTATAGAGGCAAGGGAAAAGGGCTTTCCCTATGCGAGATGCGGCTGCAGCTTGTACATAGAGGATGCTAATATATTGATTGATACACCGGAAGACATTGCCGATGCACTGAATCATGCAGATATTAAGGAAGTCGAGTATCTCCTTTATAGCCATATCGACCCTGACCACACCATGGGGATGCGTGTAATCGAACAATTGAGGCTGGACTGGCTGGCAAATTCCATTGGTATGAAATGTAAGAACCCGATAACAGTAGCTTCCTTACCGTCAATTATAAAAGATATAAAATGCCAGGGAACCAAATACGGTTCTGCACTGGATTATTATGAAAGCATGAATTTAATAGATATTCAGGCATTTACGAGCCTCGACCTTGCTTCCATACATATAGACTTGATACCCGTTGATGAAACAGTAAATGTAGCTGTTTTTGTCTATACTCAGAATTCACATAAGGTGATTTATGCACCATGTGATGTAAAACCATTTCCTGAAAATGATATTTTCATGGATGCTGACTGCCTGATTATTGGGAATACGATTGTAGGGGATGTATTGAAGGATGGTTTTGTCCTGGAAAAAGATAATCCGCTGCGTGGTGAGCTGTTTGTTATGGATGAAATTGTTGAATTGAAAAGTAAATATCATATTAAGAGGGTTATAATAACTCATTTGGAAGAGGACTGGGGAAAATCCTACGATGATTATATGAATTTACAAAAACAATTTGATGGAATTGAATTTGCATATGATGGTTTAGAAATTAATCTTTAGTGAGGGATGTAATGAAACGCATAAGCTGGTACTATTTAAGAACTCAGCACTTTATCCTCAATTTGAAGAAAAAGATAAATTTTATCAATGGATGTGTGATACATTTAAAACAGGAGTGTCTTCATCGACGCAATCTAGGGGGAAAAACGTAATTTTTAATAATATAAATTATTTGAATAAGGAGAAGGCAATGAACACAATAACAAATCGAATACTCAGTTTTATATTAGTCTTTTTTATAATTATCTTTTTAATACCTCAGAATACCCTTATTACCAGTGCAGCAACTAACACAGCGGTTTACGAATATTCACCTATGCTGGAAGGCAGAGGAAATATCTATTATATTCAGAGAGTAGAAGGGGATGAATATTCTTATGACATCTACCAGTTGGAGATTGCCACAGGCAATAAGACGAAGCTCATATCGTCAAAGGAAGATATTTTAGACATGAAGCTTCATAATGACACCCTTTATTATACCAGCTATACAGGGGAAAATGATGTTTATCAGACTTATTCTGTTTCCATCGATGCCAAAGATAAAAAAATTATTTGCAATGGTTACTTCCAATGTCTTGACGACAGCAGTATTTATTATACTGTTATGAAAGGAAAAGAAAGTAAGCTATATAAAAGAGATTATGACAGCAAGAAAGCTACTCTTATTTTTACTGGTAATAAGACCTTACGCTTTGTGAAAAACTTGGATAACACATTTTATTTTACTCAATTTAATGAAGCCTCTACAAAGCTGACAATATACACATTGATGCCGAAGCAGGCAAAGTTGGCTGTTTTGACTAAATACAAGATTACACTGGATGTAACGGAGCGGACATTTCCCATGGTATCCGACATTGCTAAAATAAACGGAGATATTTATTATCAATACGGTTCATATGAGGGCACGGGCAACTATTGGTACGGAACATTAATAAAATTAGATTCCGGTACAAATATAAATTCTGTTATCGCAAAGCAGCTATATGAGGAACAGATCTATCATAACAAGAACAGCATCTTCTATAACGGAACCGATAGTAGCGACAAACATTATATATACAACACAAAGACCGGCAAAACCTCTTCTTATACATATAAGACCACTGGTACAGAAACCTTCAATATTCTGGGAGATAAAACCTATTGTGCAAAAGCGGACGGTAAAGAATTGATTAACATATCCCGTTTTACATCTGGAACTAATAAAAATAATTTGGTCAAATCGTTTATTAAGCTTTCTTACAAGCAAAATAAGAAATATGACTATTTTGCACGTGTAAAACAATATGGTGATTATCTGGTAATCCCTGTGACGTGTATGGATTGCAATGGATTGAGACCAAGTTATGTTAGTGTCACCTGGTTTGTCACTGATTCTGACGGTAAGATACTTGCACAGTTTCGGTGATGGTTCGGGGGGAATTTAATCGAAATATTGGAAATTGGATGCAGTATGCTAAGAAAAAGGATAAGTATATTTAGCGGAGGCAATGAATTATGATAAAACAAGCAGAAGTTGGTGATAGCAGATTTGTTGCAGAATTAGCTATGTTATTGTGGCCAGATAATGAAATTAATGATTTGGAAAAAGAAATGACGGAATATATAGTTTCAGATAAAGGAGTTGTTTTTATATCCTTTATTAAAAATGTGCAAATTGGATTTGCACAGTGCAGCTTGCGGTATGATTATGTTGAAGGAACAGAAAGTAGTCCGGTTGGATATTTGGAAGGTGTTTTTGTAAAAGCAGAATACCGTAAAAGAGGTATTGGAAAAAAGCTGATTCATCAATGTGAAGAATGGGCTGAAAATAAAGGCTGCAGGGAATTTGCAAGCGATTGCGAACTAAATAATACAGATAGCTTAAAGCTTCATTTACAACTTGGTTTTGAGGAAGCAAATAGAATTATTTGTTTTAAGAAAAAACTGTGAGTTCTTGGAATAGTCGACTATTCAAGAATATTGGGAGAAGTTTGGAAAGAAGTCTGGCAGACCCGGATTGAGTCTTAATTGACTTAAGTCCTGGGTCTGTCTTTTATTTTTTATTTCCATTACGCGGATCAGTTGTTGCTTGAGAAAACTGATGACTTGAAGAAGAACGGGCAGAATCACCACTGACATAATCCTGAGTAGTTCCAATACAATCTTCACTGGAATCACCACCGCTGGTATTGCTGCTGTCTGTCTGGTCTGCGCTTGGTGTTGTATTTTTCTTTGCCATTGAGTTGACCTCCTTGTTAAGATTATCTATAGTATTTGTAATCTTAAAAGAAAATATGCTAATGTTGAAATTAACAGCAGCAGATAAATAACGTTATTATTATAAATTGACAGGTAATGATATGTTTGATACTAATCTGCATAATAGGGAGCAGTTTATTGATTTTGATTCTTCGCTCCCCATTCGCATAAACCTTCCAAAACAGGTAAGAGCGTTTCTGCCTTAGCTGTAAGACGGTACTCAACTTTAGGAGGAATTTGAGGATACTCTTTTCGGTCTACCAAACCATCTGATTCCAGCTCTTTCAGTTGTGAACTCAATATTTTAAATGTAATTGAGCCAATTTGTCTTTTTAAGTCATTAAAACGGACTGGCTGGTTTTCTGCTAAAAGGTATATGATAACCATTTTCCATTTACCGCCAATTAATGACAAGGTATATCCAAAAGGTGTATCCTGAATGTTTTTCACTTGACCTTTATATTCAGCCATTCCCATAATTGAACTATCCTTTCTAATAGTACCTATCAATAAAGTGCGTACTATATTTTTATTCACATTCTTGTTATATTAAAGTTACTTTAAAGTAGAGGAGAGAAAAAATGGCTATTATTAAAACTTATAATCATAATCTTTGGGATCATGGTATTTCCCAGGCTTACAGCGTGAATGGCACGATTTATATTTCTGGACAATTTTCCCATGATTCAGAGGGCGTGTTTGTCGGCGAAGGTGATATTGAAATGCAAACTCACCAAACTCTAAAAAACCTTGACCATGTGTTAGCAGAGTTTGATGTCACAAAATCCAATCTCGCTTATGTGGAAATTTATCTGGCAGATGCTGGAGAACATTCGGATTCCGTCATTAGGCTGTTTAAAGAATACTTGGGTCAGCACCGTCCGGCGGGGACTCTTGTAGGAGTGCCGTATTTTGCTTTTTCGGCACAATTAATTGAAATAAGTGCTGTTGCATATACAGACTAATGTATTAAAATAATCTCTATCTGGCTGTCAGGTTGGGATGCTCCTTATAGGAATATCAAAGTCTTCCGATATTTATGCATAAGAATTATACTGTAAAATAATTAAAAAAGCAAGAAATCTCAAACAGCAGCTTCACATCTCAAACAGCAGCTTCACAAAAGTCATAAGGAATGAGCAGATAAAAAGATTGCTGCCAAGACAATTACCCACGTGCCATTCAAGCTCCGAAACAGCAGAACATTACTGTTTCGGAGCTTTTTATATAAATTGCATGCCGTTCTGACATGAGTTTACACAGATTTTGAAGCGGGCTCTATGCATATTTCAGAGCCAAATCATTCAATTCTTCCGTCAATTTTGCATTTCCTATTTTAGTAGCAAAAGGAACAAAAAATTCAATCGTTTCTTTTGCTTTCATCTGTTGTGCGTGTTTGTCCATAAATTCAACGGTTCTCATATTGTGAAGCCGTTCAGCTAACTTTATTGTCAGTATATCTTCATCTGCGGCAGGAAAAGTTATGTTAAAATTGGCCAGCCCTGATAAAATATGCCTAATGTTACTTGAAAATTCTTTTTCAATTGATTTAGCTTCGGTATTTGTCTTGGTTAATATATCACACATCATACCGGATATAATTACATCTTCACGCGCTTCCAGGTAAGCTAAGAGGATAGCAACATTTAGCGGGTGAGTGATGTATTCGTCACCGGAATGTCGGGTGATTCCTTTGTATGCTTCACAGGTAAAGGCATAGGCCTTTTCGAATTTTGTTGTGTTATAATTTAAATTGTTATCTTGGATTAACTCCAACAATTTTTCAAATAATTCTTCCTTGGAAGAATGAATATCCATCTTATCTAAAAAAATATGACTCATACTATGTTTCCCTCCTAATACTGAAAAATGTAGTTTCATTACTTTAAGCATGGAAGGAGAAAATCCGAATTCATTCAGAAATGCTTTTGTAAAGCCGCTATGGGAATCATAACCATACTTTAACGCCACGTCAATTATTTTTTCACCATTCAGCAGATCTGTTGATGCAAAGGTCAATCTTCTTCGTTTGACATATTCCATAACAGATAGGCCGATGTATTGCTTAAAAACTCTTTCAAAATAGAATTTTGAATATCCGGAATGCCCGGAAATATCATTTAACTTCAATGGTTTATTAAGATTGCTGTCAATAAATTTAAGAGATTCAACAATAACGAATTTTATTTCATCGGTAAGCTTAATATTATCATTCAAATTTGGTGTTTTCTCTCCTTCCATATATTTATTAGTTTCCACATGTGGTAAGTATAATATAAATCATATTCTAAAATAATTCTTTTCCATTCTTGCGGTGAATACCAAAAAACATACTTCTTTCCAATATCACGAATTTACACCTACCCGGTACTTTGGGGGTAGATATTAGAGCTGAGCGGGCTTACGTACAAACATTGGACAAAGGCGTAAGCCGTGCCAATGTGAAGTTAGTGAGTGTTCTTTTCATAAAATGCATATATTGAGGTATTTGCCTCCTTGTCAATCCTGTATATTCCAACATATGGCTCCTCCAGGTAGCAGTGGTTTCCAGCTGAGAAAAGATACAGCTTTTTCTCGCCTTCCTTCATTTTTAGCCTGATTATAAGATAGTTATCCTCGTTGGGTGAGTCGTTTACAGACTGTCTTGAGGTCTTTCTTGACCGGGAGAGGGCAGATAAAATAGCTTCCATATCGGTGGTATCTGTTACAGTGACAATTCCGGTACTTTTATCCTCCTTGATTTGTTCCATCTCCATAGATAAGAGGGTGGATGTACTGGGAAGTTGTATTGGTTGTGACGGTATAGAATGCGCCTGTATTGCAAGCAGAAATATAAGGGCGGCAGCACAGACTGACACAGCAGCTAAAGAAATCCAGAAACATGTCTTTTTCAAGCTCTTTAAAATCATCTTATTCATAACATCCCCCCTTGATAGGATAACAGCGGCTTTTTAATTTTATTGTCTCAGCATATTTTTGTAATGAAAGAAACACTGCGGCAAACTTTTCAGTTCTGCCTGTTACTGCTTAAAAATTTAAAAAATATATCGCATTTTTAAAGTTATATCCAGCCTAATATATTCGACTGGCATTGTCAACACTTCCTAATAACTGTTCCTGCGGAGGGAGTGAAACAAAATAAATGGATAAAAGATTTAAAGAGTGGTTATTGCAGCCCATATTCCTGCACCAATATGGGTGTTGACTTTTTCCCTATCGTTTATAATAATAAACAATAGGGGAAAAGGATAAAAGGATGTTAAATGAATGCCATGTATTTGAAGAATTTTACCGAATGTAATGTTGAAATCCAGTAAATTTAAAAAACGAAAAATAGTGTTACTGCTAAGCAATAAATGGGAGAGTTAATATGAGAATAGAAACAGAATTTCTGATAATCCGCAATTTTGAACTGAAGGATGAAAGTGAC
Organism: Anaerocolumna jejuensis DSM 15929; assembly: GCF_900142215.1. Lineage (GTDB taxonomy): Bacteria > Bacillota > Clostridia > Lachnospirales > Lachnospiraceae > Anaerocolumna > Anaerocolumna jejuensis. The sequence goes on from NZ_FRAC01000007.1 coordinate 289,946, forward strand.
TTATGTGAATATATGCTGCAGCGGGTCAATGCTGAGTTTGAAGCGTACCCGGATTTTACCCGGGAAAAGGCCGGAGAAGAAATCCAATACCGGTCAAAAAGTGATGAGTTTTATGCGATTGAGTTAAAAGCAGAGCATAAGGTTATCGGTAATATTTACCTGGGGAAAAGAGATTTTAATTCCCGGGAGCTGGGCTATGTGTTAAATGAAAAGTACCAGAAGAAGGGCTATGGAAGTGAAGCCGGAAAGGCAGCGGTAGACTATGCTTTTACACAGGGGCTGCATAGAATTTATGCAGAGTGTGCTCCGCAAAACACCTCTTCCTGGAAGCTTATGGAGAAGATTGGATTAAAAAGAGAAGCTCATTTTCGAAAAAATGTCTCTTTTCATTCGGATGCAAATGGAAACCCCATTTATTGGGATACATATGTATATGCAGCCTTGAATCCCAAGGAAGAGTTCCCGCTGGTTAAGGATATAGTACTTTAACAAAAAAATTATTAAAATCATTATACAGGATACGGATACTTTTATATATGATTCGGGTGTCATAAGTTAATCTCAATAAACATGACATTCTGACGCCTGAATCAAATATATGATTTAAATATCTATGTCTTCGGTTATATCCAATATATCCGTTAAATTATTATCAATTGTACCCTTATCCTCACAAAGAATAAATTTCAGATCATCGGAGTATAACTCTGTATGTAACTCATAGGAGATGCGCTGAAATAAGACATTCTTTTGTGATAAAGTCAGCTTCCAATTAACCAGCGTTTTTCTATTTATGACCTCCCCAATACCTACATATCATCTTTTGTCCCGAAAGTTTTGCATTATCTGGGGCTGGAGTTTTGCATTATCTGGGGCTGGAGCTATGCATTATCTAAGGCTGGATTTTCGCATTATTTAAGGCTGAAGTATTGTATTTACTTTGATATTAATAAAACTAATGTTATAATTAGAATCGATTTAATCTGGAAATTACCCACTGGAAGGAAAGGAGGCGTTATTACATGGCTAAAGTTCCGGCTTATAAGATTGTTTATGATGCGCTAAAAAAGAAAATTCAGGATGGAACCTATCCGGTATCTGAATTACTGCCGACGGAGCCTGAGCTTGAAAAGATATTTCAGGTAAGCCGCACCACGATAAGAAGTGCCATAGAAGTACTGAGGGAAGAAGGCCTGGTCGAAGTGAAGCAGGGCAGAGGTACTATGGTATTGGATTACAGAACAAAGCAGGATTTGGACAAGGTCACCTCGGTTACGGAGTCCTTAAGAAGACGGGGATATGATGTGCGGACGAAAAGCATGTATATTGATATTATACCCGCCGGCGAAGAGCTTGGGAAGGAACTGCAGCTAAAATACGGAGAACCGGTAGCCAGGGTTCAAAGGATTCAGCTTGCCAATGAAAAGCCCATTGCCATTATGAAAAATTATATTCCCTATGGGCTTGTTCCAAATTTGGAGCAGTTTACCAATAAGTTCTCCGGATTATACCAGTTTTTAGAAGAACATTACCAGCTGGAAATCAATTCTTCCAATGACAAGATATATGCAAAGTCGGCAGATTTTACAGAATCTGAAATGCTTGCAGTGCAGCCGGGGACAGCACTTCTTTGTATCCGCCGCATTTGCTATGGGAGCAAGGAGGCAATTTGTGTCGACGATGTTTCCATACTGGGAAGTCAATATGAGCTTGTAATTACTGCCAATGGGCGGTATAAATAGAAATTGGAGGTTAAAACTATGAATGATTTGGGGTTAGAGATGCTTCCGGAAGTAATTGATATCAGCTGTGTGAAATCCAATCACACGTTAGAAGACTTGAACCAGATGATTGCTGCGGCAAACAAATACAAGTTTATCTGTGCCTTTGCCCTGCCCAGCATGACTCCGTATTTAATTGAAAAGCTGAAGGGAAAATCCCGCACAAGAGTAGGAGGAACCGTAGGCTTCCCATCTGGTTGCGATACAACGGAAAGCAAAGTATTTCAGGCCAGACAATTGCTGGAAATGGGCTGTGAGGAATTGGACATGGTAATAAATATCACTCAGTTGAAAATTCATAATGATGAATTTGTTTATCAGGACATAAAAGCAGTTGTGGATACAGCACAGGGAATACCTGTAAAGACGATTCTGGAAGTAACACTGCTGACGGAAGATGAGTTAATAACCGCATGCCAGATTGCCGAAAGGGCCGGAGCTGCCTTTATCAAAACAGGTACGGGCTGGTGCAGTGAGCCTACGGAGGTTCAGCATATTAAACTTATAAAGTCGGTTATTGGCCCCCGGACTAAAATTAAAGCCGCCGGAGGAATACGTAATCTGTCCGGGCTGCTTGAAATGCAAAAAGCAGGGTGCGACCGTTTTGGCATTTCTGTCAATTCGGCCTTACATATCATGGAAGAGGCGGAAAAAGCAATGCGATAAATCAATCTTGGCAAATTCATCATATTTTTTCAGGTATTCTTACTATATTTTCAGCAATATCCTATAACATTATAAAAGCTTTTCGAAACATCATTATATTCATTTAAAGTAAAAGTATGCATTTATATATGTGATAAATTTTCTCAATTCATTATTAAAATTAAATATGAATTATATTTGACTAAGAAAAGATTATGATGTATAATACCCACGTAGAATTGTTAAAAATATAACAATAATAGTTGAAAAGGAGTTGTTTATTATGAAAGGTTTTGCGATGTTGGGTATTGGTAAAACAGGATGGGTTGAAAAGGAAAAGCCGGTCTGCGGCCCCATGGATGCCATCTGCCGTCCCATTGTACTTGCCCCCTGCACATCTGATATCCATACCGTTTGGGAAGGTGCCATTGGTGAGCGCCACGATATGATTCTGGGTCACGAAGCAGTTGCGGAAGTAGTGGAAGTCGGAAGTTATGTAAAAGATTTTAAACCTGGTGACAGGGTAATCATACCTGCCATTACACCTGATTGGAATTCGGTTGAAGCTCAGGGCGGCTATCAAATGCATTCCGGCGGAATGCTTGCAGGCTGGAAATTTTCCAATTTCAAAGATGGTGTTTTCGCTGAGTTATTCCATGTTAACGACGCAGACGGTAACTTAGCCTTATTACCGGAGGGGATGGACCCCGTGGCTGCCTGTATGCTTTCCGATATGGTTCCTACCGGTTTTCACGGAGTTGAGCTTGCAGATGTACAGTTTGGTGACAGTGTGACAGTAATTGGAATCGGACCTGTTGGACTTATGTCTGTAGCAGGCGCAGCCATTCGTGGTGCATCCAGCATTTATGCAGTAGGCTCCCGTCCTAACTGTGTTCAGCTTGCCAAAGAATATGGTGCTACCGATATTGTCAATTACCGTGAAGGCGATATTGTAGAGCAGATCATGAAAAAAACCGATGGAAAAGGCGTGGACCGTGTTATTATTGCCGGAGGAGATGTAGATACCTTTGCTCAGGCAATTACCATGTTAAAGCCCGGCGGAAAAATCGGCAACGTGAATTACCTGGGTGAAGGTGATTACATAAAGATTCCCCGTCTGGAATGGGGATGCGGCATGGGCCATAAGATTATTGCAGGCGGCCTTATGCCTGGCGGAAGATTAAGGATGGAAAAACTTGCATCCCTTATTTCAACCGGCAGACTGGATGCGGGCAAATTAGTTACACACCGCTTTGAAGGGCTGGATAGTATTGGAGAAGCGCTTATGTTAATGAAGGATAAGCCAAAGGATTTAATCAAACCAGTTGTAACTATTAAGTGGTAGGATATAGTATAGGGCTGGAGACCGCAGGTCTCTAGCCTTTTATTTTATAAAGAAAGGAACTATTAATACCAGAAAAGTTCCAGGCTTTTTACGGTATCAGATATTATATTTACTTTTCTAATCTTTGAAATAGTTTCTTAGCAGCAGGCTCATTTTTAATAAAATCAAGTTCCGCATTATTTTTCAAGGAATTTCGAAGCACTTTCTTTGAAGCATCAGGATTAGTACTTTTATAAAACCTGACATGGGAATAAAGCTTGGAAGCTTTATATTCCTCATAAGTATCAATGCCGTTGATCATATGCTCCAGCATTTCGATTCCTTGTGGGATATCTTTCTTTTCTACTGCCAGAAGGAAGTTGGAGGTATATGCGGTATAATCACCTAAATCCAGAGCTGCTGCAATAATCCTTGATAGATCCGCATACTTTTCAGCCTCTGTATATTTCTTTTCCGTACACAGCAAATGGCAGATCATCTGTAAGACATTGCTGAGTTCCTGGGCTCCCTTATAAAGTATATTCTCGTATATTTCATAGGCATCGTCATATCTGGCTTGTTTTTCGTAAAGGATAGCCTGTGTAAATCGTTTATCAAAGCCTAAGGGTTGTATTTCATCCAGATACTGCTGGGCTTTTTCATATATACCTTTTGTCATATAATAACCTGTCAATGAGGACTTTGCCAGGTTGATAATTTTTTCATCCTTGCTTGTTAAAGCTACCTCATACCAGCCAACTATCTTATTTTCATATATTTCCGGATTTTCAATTTCTTTCACTATAAGGTGAACTCTTAGTATATCAGCAATATTCAGCCTCAACATATCATAGTTAGGATATTCCTTGATCAAAGCTTCTCCCTTTTCAAATCCTGCAGTAAAACCATCCTTTTGTATACTATCGGAAATGCCTTTTACCAGCTGCCTGCATTCGGCATCCGATAATTCTTCGTGAAAAGACAGTAAGGTATCCACATCAGTTTTTAAAATACGGGCAAGGGGAGCTAAAAGAGTAATATCCGGATAGGATATTCCATTTTCCCATTTGTTAACGGCGGGAGCTGTTACCCCCAAATAATTGGCTACCTGCTCCTGGGTAAGATTTTCATCCTTCCGGTACTTTCGTATGATTTCATTTATTTTCATTCAAATGCATCTCCAATCTGCTATAGTGACGAGGCCTTCGCTACCTATAGAATAGCAAAGACCTTATAATTTCACAAGTGAACGGTTATCATAATTCCTTCATGAAAATTAACTGCTGGTTATATTGCGTTTGCCATTATGAACACAGAATCGCTTCTTGTAATGATTGGTTTATTCTGGTATAGTAGTGATGTGCAGGACAGTCCGCAATCAGGTGGACTGCCACGTTTAAGAGAGAAATTATGAATGCAGGTAAACAAAGATGTCATACAGGGATTTACAAGGATTTATAAAGGTACTGGAGAAGAATGGAGAGCTTAAGAGGATAACCTGTGAGGTATCACCTATATTGGAGATAACGGAAATTACAGACCGTATTTCCAAGAAAAACGGCAGTGCCCTGTTATTTGAAAATGTCACAGGCTCGCCTTACCCGCTGCTTATCAATGCCATGGGCAGCTTCCGGCGGATGGACCTGGCTTTGGAGGCGGAGAGTACGGATGCCATAGCAGAGGAAATCAGGGAATATCTGAACCTTAGGAATTATTTGTCTGTGGCGGGAATCCTTAAGAGTATTCCAAGGCTTTTCCGGCTACTATATGCGCTTCCCATAAAGCGGCCGGGAAGAGGAAAATGCCAGCAGGTTATTGAAAAGAATGTAAACTTAAATCAATTGCCGGTCTTAAAGTGCTGGCCCATGGATGCAGGGAGGTTTTTTACCCTGCCTTTAGTTTTTACAAAGGACAGGCATAGCGGGCAGCAGAATGTCGGTATGTACCGGATGCAGATCTTGGACGATGAAACAACGGCGATGCACTGGCATAAGCATAAGGACGGCTCCCAAATATACAAGGATTACCAGGAGAAGGGAGAGCGGATGCCGGTTTCCGTAGCATTGGGCTGTGACCCGGCCATAACCTATGCGGCTACGGCTCCCCTTCCCAAGATGCTTGATGAAATGATGCTTGCAGGATGGCTGCGCAGAGCCAATGTAACACTGGTAAAATGCATTACCAATGATATTTATGTACCTTCTAATGCGGAATTTGTACTGGAAGGCTATGTGGATACAAAAGAGGAACCAGTACTGGAGGGGCCTTTTGGGGACCATACGGGATATTATTCTCTGGCGGATTATTATCCTAAATTCCATGTGACCTGTATCACCCATAGAAAAAGGCCGGTGTATCCGGCAACGGTAGTAGGCCGGCCGCCCATGGAGGACTGCTATATGGCAAAGGCTACGGAGCGTATATTCCTGCCCTTTTTGAAGCTGCAGATACCGGAATTAAAGGATATGAATCTTCCGCTGGAGGGAGTTTTCCATAACTGCGCTATTCTTTCCGTGCATTCCGCTTATCCCGGCTGTGCCAGAAAAGTCATGAATGCGGTATGGGGCATGGGGCAGATGATGTATACCAAGCTGATTATTGTGGTGAAGGACAGTGTTGATGTACAAAACCTAAGGGAAGTAGAAGAAGCAGTCCTGTTAAATGTCAGCGGCCTGGAGGATTTGGTCCTGTGTGAAGGACCGCTGGATGCCCTGGACCACTCCTCTAACCGGGCTTTGTACGGCACGCGCCTTGGTGTGGATGCCACAAGGGAGGGAACCCCTTCAGGAAGGGAGCATTACAGCGTAATCAATGTGAACAAAACTTATCCGGGAGAAGCAATGGACAGGCTGAAAGAGCGGTTAGGCGATTCGGAAGATAAATTTGTCATAGCCGTTGACGGCAATGTGGAGAAGGAGGACATTTCTCTGGTAATGTGGAAGCTGTTCAATAATATCGATGGGAAGCGGGACCTGATAGTTTATGGCAGCAGAATCGGTATTGATGCCACGAAAAAATGGAAGGAAGAAGGAATTACCAGAGAGTGGCCGGAGGATATCCTTATGTCGGAAGACATCAAAGAACTGGTAAGCAGAAGATGGGAGGAATACGGACTTGATTAATATAGTGAGCAAAGGGGTAGAGAAATTAAGACAGTATGGCAAGCTTGTGATGTTTTCCCATACGATTTTTTCCTTAAGCTTTGCCGTTGTATCCATGGTACTTGCCTCCAAAGGAATTCCGGATATCAAAACGGTATTTTTCATCCTGGTATGCTTCCTGGGAGCCAGAACGGGAGCAAATGCCATCAACCGTGTCATAGATGCAGAAATCGATGCCAGAAATCCCAGAACAAAGGGAAGGCAGATACCAAGGGGAGAGGTAAAGAAAGGGGAAGTAGTGGCTTTTACTGCAGTCTGCTTCCTGATAATGCTTTACGGAGCATACCGGCTGAATATCATATGCCTTTTGCTGTCTCCGGTTGCCCTGGTACTTTTGACCGGCTATTCCTATACGAAGCGGTTCACCTTTCTCTGCCATTTTATACTGGGAGTTACCTGTGCCTGTGCACCGGTAGGAGCATGGCTGGCTGTCAGGGGAAGCTTAAGTCTGTTACCTTTGTTTTTAGGAGCAGCCAATACCTTATGGGTAGCTGGCTTTGATATCATATATGGGTGCCAGGATTATGACTTTGACAGGGAAAATGAACTTCATTCGGTAGCGGTACAATTCGGAGTGAAAAATGCCCTGAGGATAGCGGCCCTGCTGCATACCGTAACCTTGATATGCCTGATAGCGGCAGGTATCCTTGCGCCGGAGCTGGGCATTGTCTATTTTATCGGAATAGCGCTTATTGCAGCGCTTTTTGTGACGGAATACCGTATGGTATCCCCGGAGAATCTGGTGAATGTTAATATTGCGTCCTACAGTGTAAATCAGCTTGTCAGTATTGTGTTCCTGGTATTTGGGCTTGCGGATGCATTTTTATAAAGGTATTGGGAGGATGTATGAAAAAGTTGATCATAGCGGTAACGGGAGCAAGCGGCTCCGTTTATTTTAAGAGGCTTGTCGACTGTCTTTTGCCGAAAGAAATAGAACTGCATATCATTGCTACGGAACATGGAAGCCAGGTATTTGAATATGAAATGGGGATTAGCCTTAAAAAGCAGATGGAGGAATGGCAGAGAAATAACGGACATATTATTTGGGAGGACAATGAGAATCTCTTCTCCCCGGTTGCCAGCGGCTCCTACCAATGTGATGCCATGGCGGTAATCCCCTGTTCCATGTCCACAGCGGCGGAAATTGCAAATGGTATAACAAAATCCCTGCTTACAAGAGCAGCGGATGTAATGTTAAAGGAGAACAGGAAGCTTCTTTTAGTACCCAGGGAAACACCTATGTCTACAATACATCTGAAGAATCTGTATGAGCTGTCAAGGCTCGGAGTCACGGTATTACCGGCAATGCCCGGATTTTACAGCCATCCTGAGACAATGATGGATTTGGTGGACTTTGTTGTGGGTAAGACCCTTGATAGCCTTGGGGTTCAAAATGACTGTTATAAGAGATGGGAAGGAAACAGCGAAGCATGAAAGAAAGGCGCTTTCGCACTCTATTATTTAAGGCAGTACCGCAGACAAGCCTGCGGTATGCAATGGGAGCAAGTGTGAAAGAAAGGAGCTTTTCACACTCTATTATTTAAG
>NZ_FRAC01000007.1:298411-620547 GCF_900142215.1 Anaerocolumna jejuensis DSM 15929
AGGCAGTACCGCAGACAAGCCTGCGGTATGCAATGGGAGCAAGTGTGAAAGAAAGGAGCTTTTCACACTCTATTATTTAAGGCAGTACCGCAGACTAGTCTGCGGTATGCAATGGGAGCAAGTATGAAAAAAAGGTTCTTTATTATAATGGTAATAGCAGGACTGCTCTTGACCGGCTGCGAGAAGGTCAAAAACAGTGAAAAGGATACGGAGCAGACGACCCTGCGGATTGGTATGATGTCTTCCCTTGATGTTATACCCTATGAATTGATTAAGGAAAAGAAGCTGGATGAAAAATATGGCTTTCAGCTGGAGCTGGAAGTTTTTACTGCGGCAAAGGACAGGGATGCGGCTTTTACGGCCGGCGAACTGGACGGCGTGCTGTCAGATTACATCGGAGTCTGTATGTACCAGAATGGAGGCTTTGACGTCAGGATAACCGGCATAACGGACGGGGACTATCTGCTGCTGGCAGGAAAAAATGCCGGAATTAAGGATGTCAGCGGAATAAAGGGAAGAAGCGTGGCAATATCGGAAAATACATTAATTGAATATACCCTGGACAGCATACTTGGGAATAACGGTCTACAGCCGGAGGAGGTCAAAAAGGAGGCAATACCCAGAATTCCGGACAGACTGGAAATGCTAAGGAATGATAAGATTGACCTTGTACTTCTGCCGGAACCCTTTGCGACCCTTGCCTTAAATGACGGGGCTGTGTACCTGGGCAGTGCCAACGAGTACGGCCTGTACCCTGCGGTATCAGCCTTTTCCAAGAAAGCCCTTGGAGAAAAGGAAGAGTCTGTCAGAAGCTTATATAAGGCTTATAATGAAATGGTGGATTATATCAACGGGACTGATGTATCAGAATATGAGGATGCCGTAATAAAAGCGGCGGGCTATCCGGAAGAAATGAAAGGACACATTGAGATAAAACAATTTCGTACCAGCAAGCTTCCGGAAAAAGGGGAAGTTGAGGCAGCGATAGCCTGGGCGTCGGATAAAGGCTTATGCTCGAAGGAGCTTACCTATGATAAGGTCGTATATGACGTATATAAATAGTCCTGATTGCAATCGTTAAATAGTATCCGGGCATAGGATAGTGATTACCTGTGGACTGGAAAGGCAGGTGGTAGGATGTTGGTCCTGGAAGATGCCTCCCTGGGGTATCAAAGCAAAAAGAATAAAAAGATAGTGATACATAACCTGACGCTGCAGATAGAGGATGGAGAGTGCCTGGCAATTCTGGGCCCGTCAGGCTGCGGTAAGTCCACCCTTGTAAATGCCCTGGCCGGTATGCTGCCCTTTGATTCCGGCGGCGCCTTTTATGAAAAAGACGGGCTAAAGGAAGTACTGTCTCCCAAATTACATAGAATTGGAGTGATACCTCAGGGCAGCGGTTTGCTGCCCTGGAAAACTGTCAGGGAAAACTGTCTGCTGCCTCTTAAAATAAGGAAAGAGGATAGGGACAGGGAAGGTATAAAGGAGCTTGAGGAGATTAGCAAAGCACTGCATATAGAGGAGCTTTTAGACCGCTATCCGGGAAGCTTAAGCGGAGGACAGGCTCAAAGAGCTGCCATTGCCAGGGCTTTTCTGCGAAAGCCCGATCTGCTGTTAATGGATGAACCCTTTTCCAGTCTGGATGCCATAACGGCAGAGGAGGCAAAGAAACTGTATCTGTCCCTATGGGAAAAATACAGGGTTACAGTTCTGCTTGTAACACACAATATCGAAGAGGCTTTATATTTGGGCAACAGAATTGGGGTAATGAGCAGGGAAAGAGGCAGCATTCAATATTTGGAGAGTAATCCTTATTTTGGAAGTGTTGTAAAAAGCAACGATGAGTATGATAAAACAAAGGATATTCTAATGAAGCATTTATTATAAATTACCGGTTAATTTATAAGTGCTGCATAATGAAATACCGATAAATTTATAAGTGCTGCATATAAAATGCCGATAGATTCGTAAGTGCTGCAAAGAGAGGGGGATAAGGGAATGAAGACGATAGGAAAACAATGCCTGACATTTCTGAAGGGCTTTCTGGTTCTGAATATTATCTGGCTGATTTTTTCATATTGGATGGATACAGCTGTTGTTCCCAGCCCCTTTAAGGTGTATGGGAATTTTATTACTGTATTTTCCGACGGCATATTCCTTCATATCTATTACAGTCTGAGAAGGATATTTATCGGGCTGGCGCTTTCTCTTATCATTGGGCTTCCCACCGGAATACTGATGGCCTATTCGGAAAAAGCAAATTCTTTTCTCTATCCCCTGGTATACTTTGGATACCCGGTACCAAAAACCGCCCTGCTCCCCATTGCTATGCTGCTTTGGGGAATGCGGGACGGTTCCAAGATTGCCATTATCTTTTTTATTATTGTATTTCAGGTGATAGTCTCTGTCAGGGACAGTGTCGTAAATATTGACAATTCCCTTTATCAGACGGTAATCAGCTCGGGAGGAGGGCGCTTCCAGATAATCAGGCATATTACCCTGCCCGCCATTCTGCCCCAGTTGTTCACCAGCATAAGAGTTTCCCTTGGTACTGCTGTTTCTATTCTTATCTTTATCGAAGGCTATGGAACCGGCTATGGTATGGGATATTATATCCTGGATGCCTGGTCACGCATTAACTATATCCAGATGTATATGGGGATTCTTGTGATATCTTTCGTCGGCTTTGCTCTCTTTGTTTCGGCGGATATCCTTATCAGAAGCTTATGTCCCTGGCTAAAAGGGAATGAGCTACAGTAGCTTATATCTCTTTTCAAAATGGGTAAGCAGCTGGTACAGAAGAGTTGCCAGTATGCAGAGAAGGACAATTGACATAATTACATAATCCAGCTTAAATATCTGGCTTCCATAAATAATCAGGTAACCCAGGCCCGCTTTTGCCGCCAGGAATTCTCCGATTATGACACCCACCAGAGATAAGCCTATATTCACCTTCATAATGCTGATGATTTGCGGGATATTGCCAGGGATAACAACCTTCAGCAGGACATCCTTTTTCTTTCCGCCTAAGGTTAATATCAGCTTTTTCTTATCTTCCTCCACATTAATGAAATTGGTATAGAGAGTGATAATAGTACTGAATACGGCAACTGCGAGTGTAGGAAAAGTACAATTATTCCTGCAGAAAGAAATCGATGCGGTTCTCTTTATCAATCACAATCCGGTCAACAATTCCCAGCCAGAAAATCTTGCGTTCCTCGGGGGACATCTCCTGGTAAAGACTATTGATATCCTGCTCGAGATATATACCGCACTTTTCGGAAGGGGCCGGCTCCACAGGAGCGGTAGAATCCAATTGGGCGGTGAGCAGCTTATATTCCTGTTTATAAGAATCCTTGTCTATCAAATCATCCAGGTAGAGGTCTTTTAGTTTTTCCAGCTGCTTCTTAATCTTAGCGGTATCAATTCTTCTGTTCCTAACGGAGAGGTGCCGCTTTTTAATGACCACTAAGGTTTCTCCCATTTCACGTTTAATACTATCAAGGAGATAGCGCTCCAGGGCTTCTTCATTCATGCGCTTTCTGTGGCAGCAGGTGTGGTTGACAACTGCTTCACGGCAGCGGTAATAGTGGAATTCCTTCGGGCCGTGCTTCTGCTGCTGGATGGAGAAGCCGGCTGTCATAGCATGCCGGCATTCCTCACAGAGTATGAGGGCAGAAAAGAGATAGGTCCTACCGGCTGCCAGCTGGTTTTTAAATTCTCTGACGTTCCTGTAGTTTTGTATCCGGTAAAATAAATCCTTATCCACAAGAGGTTCACAAAAGCCTTCATAACCTCTGAATTCGCCTATGTAAATGGTGTTTGCAAACATCCTCCGGATAGAGTAATCATATATTTTATAGCCATATTTTTCTCTGGCAAGACGGACACAGCCAAGGACGGAATGGTGGGTATCATAATACTCAAAGATATCCAGGGAAATCTGGCGGGTATCTTCCTCTATCAGCAGCCTGGAATTCTCTATTTTGTATCCGAGAGGAGCTCTGTTAGACGGCGTTTCTCCCTTGGACCGTTTATTTTCAAATACTGCCTTTATACGTTCGCTGGTGCGGTCCGCCTCATCCTGGGCAATGGAGAGCATAATATTGATATGTAGCCTGCCATTGGCCGTTGAGGTATCATAGCTTTCAAGGACGGTTTTCCAGTTGACCTTATAGTCATCCAGTCTTTCCTGAACCTTATAATAATCGGCTATATTACGGAACCAGCGGTCAAGCTTTGTAAAGATAATCAGGTCAATTAATCCCTTTTGGGCATCTTCCAGGAGCCGGAGGAGCTCCTTCCTGTGGGAGAGCTTCTTTCTGGCGGTCAGTCCGGCATCAATGTAATAACCTACGATTTCCAGGTCGTTTTTTCTGGCATAGTCTGTCAGGACATTTCTTTGTGTCTCTACGGATAAGCCGTTGATTTTCTGTTCCTCTGTGGAAACGCGGATATAAATGGCAGCTCTCATACTAATCCCCATGCATATCGCAAGTCCGCTTGCGATATTGCTTAATTAGAAATCTGAAAAATGAAACGCGTTTTTCAAACTAATTCCTATGCATATCCCAAGCTTGCATGGGATACTGCTTAAATAGAAATTTGAAAAATGCAACACATTTTTCAAATTATTACCCTTTCTCTGCAATCTATGATTTTCAGGCATAAAAAATGCACCTGTAGGGGTGCAGAGATTAGTGTGAAAATTAAAAAAGCAATTTTCACACACAAGATTGCGCCTGCGAAATCCTTGGTACGATCTTGCGGCACGCTGGGAAGTGGATAGCAGATTTTTTATTGCCAGACTTTGACGGGAAGTCCGGCAATATCTTTGAAGGCTCCGGCTAATATAAGGATGAAGTCAACCACCAGACCCAGGCCAAAACATCCAAAGGTAAAGAAATACAGTATTCCCTCTTTCTTATGTGTGTTTTATAATAATTTATACTAATGATGTAACTTTCACAAGTTACCATATGGGATAAAATAGTATAATTAAGGAGTGAATAGATTGAACTCAGCAGCCCTGGATAATGAAAAACAGGAAAATAAAAAAATCTGCAAAAAGTCCAAACAGTAACAATATCAATATAGAAAGGGAGGTTAATTGGCATGATGTATGGAAAGCTTAATTCAGACAGAATTTGCAGGGTCATAGAACAGATTTTGAAAGCCAGGGAAGGCAATGTTGAAGTTAGTGTAAGCTTAATTCCCAGGGAAGAATCAAAAGGCAGGAAACAGCAGGATAAAACTGCTTAGGCGGTCTGGGATGAAGGACAGAAATAAATTTAATCAATTGACGGACATTGGAAGCTGAAAATGTTGATAGTTGCCTGAAAATAAGTTATGCTATAAACAAATACTGGTTTGCAAAGGAGCGTACATATGAAAAAGAAAAAGTTGTTTATTGTTTTAATGATTCTGGGTATCCTGTTACTTATTCCGGTTAGTTTTACTATAATCGATAAAATCCGTTATGATAATGGGAAAAGTGCGATATTTGTTAAGGAATCGGGTGGATGCGAAGAAATTATATATGCTGGCGTCTTCTACTCCATTCATTACTCCGTTCCCCAAATCGGGCCAGAGGATGATTCTGGGGGAGACAATTCCAGTTGGGTCTGGTTCTGGGAACATTAAAAGGAATACACCCCGTCTTTTTATAAAATAGGATATCAGGGCTCTTATCATGGCAGAAGCTTTCGTTATGGCATATATTGTTGGGGTAGGGCTTGTTGATAAGGGGAATAGGACGGTGGTCAGCTATGAGTAAAAAGACATCAAAGGCCGGAATAGCACTTCTAAAACAGTTTGAGGGCTGCCGGCTGAAAGCATACAAAGCCCTGGCAACTGAAAAATATTACACTATCGGTTATGGCCACTATGGGGCTGACGTAAAGCCAGGCATGACAATCACCCTTGCTCAGGCAGAAGCTATGCTGAAGAATGATCTAAAAAGCTACGAAAGGACAGTAAATAACTACGTGATAGTTGAGATCACCCAGAATATGTTTGACTCCTTAGTGAGTTTTTCGTATAACTGCGGAGGGGCGGCACTAACGAAAAGCACACTGTTAGCGAAGCTCAATAGCAAGGATTATATTGGAGCTGCCGATCAGTTCATGGAATGGAATAAATCCGGAGGGAATGTGGTTCCGGGCTTGACAGAGCGCAGGGCAAAAGAAAGGGAGCTTTTCCTGAAAGGTTTCTGTGATAAACCGAAAGCCCGGATAACAAAAACTACAGCTAAGCCCTCAGAAGTGCGATGGATACAGTGGAAGCTTGGGGAGAAATCGGACGGAGTATGGGGGGAAAAGACTGCTGCCGCCGTCCGGGCAAAAAGAAAATCCCTGGGATGGGCAGAAACAAGTGGATATATCTGTACTCTTAACCTGATAAAGAAGTTAGAAAAATAAGGACTGTTTCAAAAGGTATCCAACAGCCCCCTTATACAGGATCCCTGTATGGCAGGAGTTAATTTCTCTGTTATACAGGGTTATTGTATTTTTACAGCAGCCACAACTGACACCGCAGCCACAATAATTGTTTTAACATTATTTCCGAGCCATACAATAAATACCGGGGCAAGGGCGGATTTTGGAAGGCTGTTCAGCACTACCAGATAAGGCTCCAGCACTTTGGCAAGCCTGTCATTCCACCATAGCAATATGGCAATTGCAATACCGAAAATATTTACTATGGCGAAGCTGACAAAGGTCTCAAGGAGAGTAATACCGGTGTGATAGAAGATAGTACCGTCAGCTGCCATAGTAAGAAAAGTCCCTGCCACCCTGGAGGGACTGCTGAATATAAAGGAATCCACCCATCCAATTCGGGTAGTAATTTCCCAAAGTGCCATAAAAATTATAATAATAAGAAGCTGCAGGATACGGATGGAACGTTTTCTGCGGTAATATTGTTTCAGGAATTTCTGGTGGGAAGGAGAGTAAGTGCTGTTAGCTGCTGATTTTGCCATGACTTAACTCCTTCCAGATCAGATTGAAATAGTCTTTGAATTCCGGAGCACTTCTGGCTTTAAAGGGGGTTCGTTCATCCAGGGTAAGATCCACATCTATCTCACATTTTATGGATGCCGGGCGGCAGCCGAACACAATGATACGGTCAGCCATAGAGACAGCTTCCCCTATCAATACCATAATGCTAAATGTCCGGTGTCCGAAAGCTTATATAGGCTGCCTTTCCGTTCCATTCCACTGAGTCGAGCATTGCATTGATAACCATTTTTTTACTATTAATACTTGCTTTGTCCAGGATGGAGCTTAACTTTTCCTTATTATGAATAAAGAAAGGACTTCCCTCTATTTGCCCATCCCCGCCTGAGGAGTATGAAAGCTTCGTGATTTTCTGGTCTAACAGGCTTATCCGCCGATCTAATTCTTCAAGCCTTGGCAGAAGATACTTCTTCAGAAGAGGAGAGGAATCTTTGGACAATTGCTCTATTATAGTATTTATTTCATTCCGGTATTCTTCCTTTTCTTCTTTTAACGCTGCAGGAGCAGTGGTATTGCCGTATACTTCAAACACTGCCGGTATGTTTTTTTGCTCCAAAAATTTTAATATTTTACGGTAGTCAACAGAGTCTTCCAGATAGCTCCATAAAACATTTGTCAGAGCTTTATCGAATTCCTTCCCATTGATATTTGAAATCGTACATTTACTGCCCTTTGACAGTACTTTCATTTCGCAGGCATAGCTAAAATGAGTGCAGCCATTGCTATTTCGAATGTTTTTTATCCGCATTTTGGAACCGCAGTTTTGACATTTTATTTTGCCTGAGACCAGGGAAAAGGAGGAGGTATCCTTTCTGGGAGAGGCTTTTTCTTTATTTTGCTTTAATTTTTTTTGAACCTTAACATAGCTCTCCCCGGTAATTATTCCCTTATGCTTGCCTAAGGCGACTATCCATTGATCAGGAGGGCGCCTTTTGCGGCAGGACTTTGTCTGCTGGTTGGTACGGTTATAGCAGAGAATGCCTTTACTTCCGTCAAATTCATTTTTAGAAGATGTTACGCAGCAGCCAAGCTCTGAAAAATAATGATAGGATGTTTCATCTCCCATGCAATAGGTGGGATTTTCAAGAATCTGGGCAATACTGCTCTTATTAAAGAAACAGTTTTTTTGAGATTTGATATCATGAGTCAGGCAATAGCTTTCAACAGCAGAAAGGCTGCCAACTTCCAGGTACTTTTTAAAGAGAAGGGAGACGGTTCGTAATTCCTCTTCCCGGGGTACAAGCTGATACAGCTTTCTTTCTCTGAGTTCAGAATCCAGATAAATGACTTCACTGGAAGAGAAGCCAAGAGGAGTAAGACCTCCCAGCCACCTGCCGGTTTTGGACAGAGCAAGCATATTGTCCCGGACTCTCTCGGCAATGGTTTCCCTTTCCAGCTGTGCAAAAACAGATGCGATGTATATCATAGCCTTACCCATTGGTGTGGAGGTATCAAAATTTTCAGTGGCAGATATGAATCCCACATTCATTTTCTCCAATAGCTCCAGAGTTTTCGAAAAGTCCGATACCTTTCTGGTAATACGGTCAAGGCGGTAACACATTAGCAGCTGTATTTTTCCGCTCTTAATGTCCACTAAAAGCTTTTGAAATTGTGGGCGCATGGAAGTGGCTGCAGAGAAGCCTTCATCTTCGTAAGTAAAGAAAATCTTCTCAGGGATATTTATTAAATGAGTATCGGCATAAGCTTTACAGTATTGGATCTGATTCTCTACGGATTCGCCCTTTTCGGAAAATTTGGACTTTCTGCTGTATATGGCAATGTTCATCGTATTCACCCCCTGACTAATGTATATCCTAAAGCAGGGGCCAACATGACGTATTCTTACATAAATCAGAAGGTGCGGGAATAATCTGTGATAATTAAAGCAACCGGGAATATATAAGCTGAATTCAGTTTTCAGATTTCTATCAGTTATAAAAAAGCTATATATTTCAGCCTTTTTATAGCTGAAGGAGGATAAAACTAAAATTCAATTTATATAAAGAGAATATGGAGATTGTTATTAATAATCCGGAGGATGGGAGGCGGCTGGCTGCTGAAATCGGTAATCAGCTTATAGCAGAAATTCTTTATCAGATGGTATTAAGTGAACCGGAACCGGACAGATGCAAAATTTATGAACAGCTGATAAAATATATGGAGGAATTATGTGAAAGGCATATGTAAAATGAAGATATATTAAATGAGGATATATAAAAGAGCTGTTACATAGTTTCCTTATTTAACAGGCTATATAACAGCTCCTTATTTCTTAAATCAAATGCAAACGTTTTTTGAAGTTTCGTTCAAGAATGCACTTTTGCAGAATATATGATTAACGCCCCCATGGGCCGGGACCCCATGGACCAAATTTTCCGGGAGGTCTGCCAGGACCCCATGGACCAGGTCCATGGCCCCAGGAACCAGGACCAGGACCCCAGGAACCAGGTCCAGGTCCCCATGAGCCAGGCCCAGGCCCCCAGGAACCACGACCGGGTCCCCATGGACCAGGGCCGGGACCCCAGCGGTTCGGCCAACCGTCACCGCAGCTGGGACAGCCTGCCTGCTTAACATCTTTATCGTCTTCATTATAAGACATATTGAATTCACTCCTTTACTTTTTTATTAATATATGAAAGAAGTAGAAAAAAGGTGAATTATGTTGAAAATAGAAATAGCAGTTTGGTTGGCATTGCTTCTGATATGTCGTGGGTAATGAGAATAGCAGTTTTATGCTCTTTTCTTATAATTCCCCATATATCATCAGAGACTTCAATTCGAGTTTGGTAATCCAGAGCGGAAAAGGGTTCGTCTAACAGAAGAATATCAGGCTCCAGCAGAAGTGTCCTTATAAGGGCAGCCCGTTGTCTCATGCCGCCGGACAGGGAAGAAGGTTTAGAGTTACGAAAGGTTATAAGACCATAGGTAGAAAGCATTTCATTGATACAGACATAGCTGCTGTCGGTCAGCTTATGCTGGATTTCCAGGCCAAGAGTCAGATTTTTCTGCGTGGAACGCCACTCCAGCAAGTGGTCCTTTTGCAGCATATATCCGATATTTTTACCGGATGATTTTAAATTCTTCCCATCTATTAGAATTTCACCGGTATCAGGGGAAATCAACCCTGCTATCAGTGAAAGTAAAGTAGATTTACCGCATCCACTTGGCCCGACTATTGCGAGAAATTCACCGTCATTCACGTGAAAAGAAATATCTTTTAGAGCCGTTGTTTCTCCGTCTAAACTATGATAGGTATAGCCTACATTATTTATTTTTAATAATTCGCCCATGGGCTCCTCCGATTTTATTATACTGTATTATATGAAAATATGACGAATTGTGTGAAATAAAAGTCGTTTGAAAAATAATTCTTATGTTAATTTGTCAAAATGCAAGATTTTAAATTATCTGGTGTATAGGTAGGAAGAAAAGGGAGGGTATACGTGGGAAAGCTGGTATTCACATATGACACTTAAATCGATGTTAAATAATTACATATAATGCTATACACCAAAGCACCTATCGGGTATAATATAATTGAATGTTTACATAACACAAGAGGGAGATGAAGGTTGAGAGAAAATTTAAAAATGAAAGGATGCCATGCTGCAATTCTTTCAACCGGTTTTATTTATGGCAGTACCGCAGATTAATCAGTGGTATGCAAAGGGTGTAAGGATGAAAGATTTTGTTATAACAACAGATTCAAATTGTGATTTATTACCCGGTTACATTAAGGAAAAAAGGGTAGGAATCATTCCCCATTATTACGAGTTGAATAATACGGTGTATGGAGAAGAAGTCAATCTTACGCCAAAAGAATTTTATGACAGCATGAGGAATGGATTAATGCCTACTACCATGGCTAGCAATCCGGCTGTGATTCATTCCACCTTTTTAGAATATATAAAAGAAGGAAAGGATATTTTGCATATAAGCTTTTCCTCTGCATTAAGCGGCGGGTGTAATAATGTGGAAGCAGGTGCGAGGGAATTATGCGAAGAATATACGGATGCTGAAATTGTAGTATTTGATACATTAAATGCCTCCCTGGGACAGGGACTTATGGTAATGAAAGCAGTGGAGCTGAAGGAAGAAGGAAAGAGCCTTAAGGAGATAGCGGCATGGCTTGAGAAGCACCGCCATAACTTTTGCTTACAGTTTACGGTAGATAATTTATTTCATTTGCAAAGAGGCGGAAGAGTTTCCAAGATGACTGCTATTGTTGGTACCATGATCAGTATCAAGCCTATTCTTATTATTAATAATGAAGGAAAATTAATTTCTTCAGGTACCGTAAGAGGGCGCAAGAAATCTTTGTCAACCATTGTATCCAATATGGTAAAGCAGATGGGGAGCTACCTTGGCAATCCGGGCACTATTTGCGTTGTTCATGGTGATGCACTTGAAGATGCCGAGTATGCCGTTAAGCTTATAAAAGAAGAAGTGAAAGATGCCAGCGTAATAGTAAATGTCATAAGCCCAAGCATCGGAGCACATTCCGGGCCCGGGGCAATTGGCATCTGCTTCTGGGGAGAGAACAGAGCAAACTAGAGATATAGTTTATATATTAATAAGAAGGAATCCAGGTTGTACTGCAGCTTAGATTCCTTCTTAGCATTATAACCCGCTTTTTGTCAGCAGGTTTTAAATTGTAGTTATATACTGTCAAAAGGACCGATGATTTCATATTGGGTATTAATGATAAACCACATTTGGTTAAAAAAGTGCATGATATTCCAGATTGCTGCTCCGGAAAGACTGTATTCCTGTATTAATCCAAATAGGACATCGATACTTCTGGCATCCTTAAACCATACGATATGATTAACTTCCATGTTATTATCTCTGCTGGTATAGGTGAAAAAAGGTGCCATAGCATCGGAGTCAAACTGGATAACGGCTCCGACATCGGAAGCCAGTAAAATTGCTGCGTCAGAAGTCAGGGCATAAGCTACGGCATATTCAGCTTGCTCTGTGAAATGCCAGTCATATCCAATAGTTGGTACCCCTAAAAATATCTTGTGGGCTGGAATCTGAGTGACAGCATAAATTAAGTTTCTCCTTACAATATTGACCGGCGTCACAGCGGCAGGCGGGCCGTAGGTATATCCCCAGCTATAAGAGAGCAGGAGAATATAATCCACAAGTTCAGCCAGGACACTATAATCCACATTCAGATAAGTGACACCCGGAGGAAGTTCAAATATTTCAGGGGTAAGTGTCAGCATAAGGGTAAAGCCTATTTCTTTTAAAATTGCGGAAAAAGCTTTAAGGTTTGCAGTAAGCACTTCCAGCGTTTCTTCTGTTATTTTTTGTACATAAATATTGACACCAAGATACCCCTTCTCAATCATTTTTTCAATGATGGCTGTGAAGGTGGTCCTGTTGAATTCGTCTGAATTCGTTTGAGTAAAATAGGAAGCTGTTCCGCTGCCATCCGTAGAATTGTAGGAGCTTAGTACCATAATCGGAGCAACCCCATAAAGCTTTGCCATGTTAATAAGAGGTTCGTCTTCATCCCCGGTCAATGTGCCATCGGGAGAGAGCCTGTATTCAAATATGGTAAGAAAGCTAAGATAGGGCAAAGTCTTTTTTAAAATGTCACTGTCGATAAAGTGATAGGCATAGCCATTGGTTTTTAAACGTCCTTTGTTGTTATTATACTTTATGGCCAGTTGTTCACCGGGATAGAGGTAACTTCTGTCTGACAATTGCGGGTTATTTCGCAAGAGCGTAAGGGGCGTGACACCGGTAGATGCAGCTATGCTATATAAAGAATCTCCCTTGACAACAGTATAGACTTCCTGTGGATATACGATTACAATAGTCTGACCGACTACTAAATTAGTATAGTTTATAATTCCATTATCACGGATGAGAGTTTCCGGTGATATTTTATAGGCTTCAGCAATAGAATATATAGTATCGCCCGGTTGTACCACATAAATTGTCATAAGAGACCTCAAATACAAGTTTCTAATTAAATATATATTCCGCATTCTTAAAGTAATACATATAATTACAGTATTATTTGGCAAAATATATTATTTTTAGCTTGACTTTTTGCTCTCAAAGTAGCATAATAGTTTGGCGAGATTAATTTAGAAGTATGCTATAACGAGGTGTGGCTCAGATTGGTAGAGCGCTGCGTTCGGGACGCAGAGGCCGTGGGTTCGAATCCCGTCACCTCGATTTTTTATTTGCTGGAATAACTCAGTTGGTAGAGTACCTCACTCGTAATGAGGAAGTCGTGGGTTCGAGTCCCATTTCCAGCTTATGAAAAACTTTGGAAAATCAAAGGTTAGAGAGTTTGAAAGAAAAAGTCAAGGCACCTGGAAGGGTGCTTTTTTCATGCTGTTGTGACTTTTTTGTGAATGTTTAACTAAAAAAATACCAGGGCACACTATTTTGCGTCCCAGCCTGGCCGATACTGTTTTGATATCATTGTTATCTGGCAGCCTATCCTCTTCAAAACTACTAATTCACCTTTTCGTATTCCACCAAACAATGCAAGATTAAGTATTTAAAAAGCAAATAAACTTGTTCCAAAGTAAAATGCTTTACCTCGGTTGTCATTTTATTATCCTTTGGAGGAGATACCCGGTCACAGGGATTCGATTCTATAAGCTGCTATTATATCAAACATTTTAACACGTTGACTCTTTAGTACTAAAGTTGTATAATATACTTAGCAAGACAGCCGGAGGATAGATGAAGCCTATCCGTCTCGGCGAAAACTAAGAACTTATAAAAATAGTCGCCCTAACTTTTGCAGAGACTGGGACGGCTATTTTTTGTGCTTGTCATTACTGACAAGTGTTATTATAGCTACAATCATAATTACAAAGGTGAATAAATCACTATATGTAATGTACATAAGCACCACCCCTTTCGCAAGACTCGAAACGGATGGCATGACCGTCCTACCGGCTGCCTGGGTAAGTATATTATTTTGTCAACGAACAGTGCCATTTTTTTATTTTAACTCATTGTATAATCAGCGTTCAGCATACCAAGGCATTCTATTTCGCCCCTCCTATAGGATGTTCCAGCCACATAATGATTTTCTATTTTATTATTTTTAGACTCATTATTCGGATTTATTTTATTGTGAGCATCACCATTTGGGATGGATTTTGCGTCTTGATTTGCTAACCAAACTCCGATAAAGATTTTAATTCCTTTATTCATATAACCCTCCTGATAGTAAAGTTATACTATCAGTATGAAACTTTTGTTATATTATGTCAATATAAGAACCTTATTGAATGCACTTATTCGCCGGCTTTTCCGTCACCATCTCTATCCGTGTGTTATTTTTAGTAGCAGACTATATAATATGTATTAAAGTATTGCATTATATATTTACGAATAATTATCTTTCAATGTAAATATAGATCCTTATAACGCTCTGGCAATGGATGGTCTTCTACATGTTCAAATTTTAGTATTTCAGGTATTCCAGGGTATGAAAGATTTATTGAAATCTTGTCTTTACCCACCGTTATGTGTGGTCCGATAAATGGTTCAACTTCTATATTAATGATAAAGTGCGAAGTACGATTGCCATTTGGTCGTTCAATATTCAAAATTTTTATAAATGAACTATCATAACCTGGTAAATAACTCAAAACATTTTTATAATATTCGTCTATTGCTTTATCAATCGTAGGAGCAAGAGCAGTAATGATAACATCCTGATATAATATAGTCTGATCTTCTTCGGCTTGCTTTGCCGTAGTATTAACAAAAGTATTTTTTGTAGTGATGGCAACTACAATTAAAATAAATATGGTTACCAAAATTCTCTTTTTTTTCACAAACTAAATCCATTTCACTGTTTCCTTTTATGTGGTATAATAATACAAAATTAGAAATAGACCAATATTAACGCTATAATATTAAACGCAAACTACTCCAACAACACAACAACTGTCCAAGGGTTTATTGCCAACCCCAGATGATTTTGGCTTACCTTTCGTAATTTTCTATTGAGGAGTTCCCTAATGACACTTAAATGGCAGCAGCTGTTCCTAGGTAAAATTATACCACTGTCTGAGCTCACAGCCCCACACAAAAACAACCTTCCAGCGAGTTTGGTATAATTTCACCTGCCAGGAACAGCTGCCGGCATTTTAGTGGAATTCGGAACCCCGAACGAGAAAATCACGAAAGGTAAGCCAAAATCATCGTCCATTCCCAATCCCCCTTATTACAATCTGTGGAGGTTCCTATAACATTGACATGCACTTAATGTTAGTGTATTATATGTTTAGCAAGACAGCCGGAGGATAGATCGCACCTATCCGCTTCGGCGAATGATTATGGACTAAAATAGCCGCCCTAAACTTTACCAGAGAGCAGGGCGGCTATTTTTTGTACCTGTCATTTCTGACAAGTGTTATTATAGCTGCAAGCATAATTACAAAGGTGAATAGATCACTATATGTAATATACATAAGCACCACCCCTTTCGCAGGACTCGAAACGGATGGCGTGACCGCCCTACCGGCTGCCTGGTTAAGCATATTATATTATAATAGTATATACGAACACTTAGGCAGAAGACGGTCTTAGGGGTAGAGGTCCTATGGATAGAAGATTAAGGAAGATATTAAAAGACGCATGATATGCCGGAAATATTCGAAAGTGGTATAAAAACATATACAGGGAATGGGGAAGGGAGTTGATTAATCCATAAAAATCCCATGAATCCAAAGGTACTTGCACCTGTCAGAAAAAAGTAAAAGGGGTACGGGCCGGGAGGAGCCGGAGGCATGGCTGTTAAATTGATAACGGACCAGCTATTTAGCAGGCAGTTATACAACTGAGTATTTTCTTTTTCTGAATTTAATTGCGGTACGGACGGCGGCAGCGGAATTAATAAATCAGCAGGGATTTGAGAGAGTAATGCTCCATATTGGTATACTATTTGCTGCAATTCGGGAAACGTGTAATTCTGACCAATTTCATTCGTTGTCTCACTTAAATAGCTGGGAGGATAAGCACCAATTGGACATACTTTTTCTAGCTGGCTGGCATGTATCATTTAAGGCCTCGAAATTGGTTTTAATATAATATATAGAGAATTTTTATTATTGTTACAAGGGGGAATAAGTGACATAAAATGCTTGTAAGCAATTTTACAAAGGAGGAGCCAGCAGGATAACCTGCTGGCTATTTATGAAAAAAGTTTATATTAGCAAGGTGGGGAACCTTGTTGTTATCTTATGAACTTAGTATATCGTTCATATGTGTACCAGGTATGAAGGTTTATTGAAAAGATTGTGAACAGTATAAGGGATAGGCTCATCTGTGACAGGCAGGTATCTTATGGACAAGAAAATAAAAAATACCCAGCCATAGCAAGCCAGGTATTCCTTCTATAAATATTATAATCTAATTACAGCAATCCCATTCCTGCATTTACAGGGCATTTATTACTCAAGCTTAGTCTGGGACTTGCTATAGAGCTTATCATTTGTAAAAATAACAATTGCTTTTGAAATTCCGTCTTTACCATACCAAACATAAGAGATTGTTGTTTTATCACCACTTCCAACAGTGGATAATACACTTCCTTCTGCTCCGATTATCTTAACGGCATCAGCATAGCTGATTCCATCACTGAGAGAATTGTATTTACTTAAGGAAATATAAGTAACACTTGAATTGCCTGAATTATCGCCTGGCTTACTGCCTGAATTATCATCTGGCTTACTGCCGGAATTATCGTCTGGTTTACTGCCGGAATTATCACCTGCCTTTAAAATAGCGTGGGTACTCCCCGTTACCTTAATATTACATTCATATTTAATCTTATTGTAGATTCCGGTAATAGTTGCTTTTCCCTTTGACTTTGCAGTGACCTTTCCGCTAACAGTAACTGCGGCAACCTTTTTATTACTGCTTATCCACTTGACTTTTGCTTTTATCGGCTCGTTATACTTAAGAATATTTAATTGTACGGTCTCTTTTGGAAAAAGAGCGTAATTTTCTGAACTTATAGTATATACAGTTGCTGCGTTTACCTTAATTGGCAATATCAATGCTAACGCTATTAATAATGTCATTAATTTTTTCACAAAAGCACCCCCTTATAGCCTTATTATACCATAAATAAACAAAATTGCCACTTACATTTTATTACGATTTGTTTACAATTAAGGAAGTGAATACAGCTTAAAATAATGTAAAAATTATTTTAAGCATTTTAACAATTTTTTAAGTAAATAAAAGTTATTTGTTGGTGAAATCCCTAAAATTCTATTGCATAATATTTCAAAAATCGATAAGTAATCACTTGGATTGTATTTTTCTACATAGAGAATACAGAAAAATTAATGAAATACAATGTGAAATATGTATAAATATAGATAAATGCAGCGATTGTAAAGATTCGTTGACAATCATGTAATTGTATTATATAATACAACTTGTGATGACGACTAAAGTCGTAGTGATATAGACCTATAAAAATTTGTTTGCGATGTTGCTTTTCTGAATCATTCCTTAGGAGTGAAGAAAGGCTTTTTTTGTATAACGTTTTAACAATTTAATGCTTTAATAGCTTAAATTGAAAATGTACATAATACAGCCGCAAGACAAATAGGATATAGGGAGATTATCAAGCAAATATTAAGGAGGAAATTTTATGCAAAAAAGAGTGTTAGCATTATTGCTGACCCTGGTCATGGTATTTTCCCTTGCAGGCTGCAAAGGAAAAAATGACACGGGAATATCAACAGAGCCAACTACAGCGCCTGCTGATAAAGATGACACAACAGCCACAGCAACTCCCACAGAAACATCCAGTGAACCTTCCGGACAGATTGTTATCGGAGACACAACAGAAATCAGCGGTGAATTTATTCCTTTCTTTCAAAATAATGCAGCCGACAATGTTATCTATACATTAACAAATGCTTATCCTACTGTTGATGTTACATCTACCGGTGAGTTTACCGTAAACAATACAGTTGTGACAGATAAAAAAGTTACAGATAATTCTGACGGTTCAAAGACCTATACCTGGACAATTAAAAAAGACCTTGTCTGGAATGATGGTTCTCCTATAACAGCAAAGGATTACGTTGCATCAGCACTTTTATGGTCCTCTAAATTAGTTGGTGATATGGGAGCCGATACTACGCAGGTTGCTAAATATTTAAAAGGCTATCAGGATTATTCCACCGGAAAATCCAAGGTGTTTACAGGCGTTAACTTAATTAGTGATGACAGCTTTTCAGTTACCATTGATAAACAATATCTGCCTTCCTTCTATGAATTATATTTTGCAAGCCTTCAGCCTGTTAAATTATCATTTTTCACAGATGATGCTGTAACCATTGCAGATGATGGCAAGGGTGCATATCTGTCCGACAACTTTACAAAGGCAAACTATGAAAAGAAGATCAATGCTGCCAGAACCAAGGTGCCTGCTATTACCTGCGGACCTTACAATGCAGTAAAATTTGATACTTCTACCAAAGAAGCAGTTATTGAAGTAAATCCTAAGTTTGTAGGAGATTACCAGGGTCAGACTGCTCATATTAAGACAATTGTTTATAAAAAGGTTGTTTCTGAAACTGCAATGGATGAGTTAAGAACAGGTTCTGTAGACTTATTGGCACAAATGACAACAGGAGATGAAATTAATGCCGGTCTTGATTTAGTAGATAAGGGTGGATTTGCTTATACTGCTTATGACCGTAACGGATATGGTAAATTACAGTTTTCCTGCGATTTCGGACCTACACAGTTCGTTGAAGTACGTCAGGCAATTGCCCATCTGTTAGACCGTAATGATTTCGCCAAATCCTACACAGGTGGTTTTGGTTCAGCTGTAAACGGACCTTATGGACCTGCAATGTGGATGTACCAGGATACAAAGGATGAACTTGATGGAAAATTAGACTCTTATCCTTACAGCCTTGATGATGCAGTCAAATTACTGGAAGACGGCGGCTGGGTATATGACAAGAACGGCAAGCCTTATTCTTCCGGTATCCGTTACAAGAAATTAGACGACGGAAAGTTAATGCCTCTTACAATTGAATGGGCTTCTTCCGAGCAGAACCCTGTATCAGAATTACTTGTAGTTAAATTACAGCAGAATCCCGATGTTGCTGCTGCCGGTATTAAGATTAACCAGACAGTAATGACATTCCCTGAATTACTGAACTATATATACAGAGATGGCTCAACTGATAAGAAGTATGGAGTGCCTACCTACCATATGTTCAACCTGGCAACCGGCTTTACACCTGTTTATGACATGGCTTCAACCTATACAACTGATCCTGAACAGTTTAAAGCGGGTACAAATTCTAATTATATCAAGGATGATGAGCTTGCAAAGCTTTCACAGGATATGCTTTTAGTTGAACCTTCTGATAAAGCTGGATTTGAGAAGAATTTTGTTTCCTTCATTGAAAGATGGAATAAGTTACTTCCTGATCTGCCTCTGTATTCCAATAATTATCATGATTTCTATAACGCTAAGTTAAAGAACTATAATCCGAATGGTATCTGGGATATGAGATATGCACTTTTATATGCTAATGTAGAAGAACAATAAAAATAAGTTTAAATATTGAATGATTGACGAAATAGGGTATGTTAAATACCCTATTTCTCATGATTAAAAACTGTTTATTGATTTAAACAAGTAAAGTCTTTCTGTGAGAATAGGATTCTTCACTGTGCTTAGAGGCGGACATTGCATGCTAAACGCAGTGAAGAAGCCTATTTATTCTTGATAGGAAATGTTCTGATAATCAGCATTGTAGAAGCAATTGTAAGACAAGTCAGTTAATTATTGTAGGAGGAATAAGGATGTTAAAGTATATTGGTAAGAGAGTGCTTTACATGGTGTTTGTATTCTTAATCATGTCTCTTGTTATGTTCTTTTTATATAACTTGATACCAGGAGATCCAGCGAGAGCTGAATTGGAACCCGCTAAGGCTACCCTGTCGGCGGAGCAGTATCAGCAGAGGTATCAGCAGTTAAGAAAACAGATGGGTCTTGATGATCCGATTATTGTAAAATACGGAAAGTGGATCGGTGGTATATTAAAGGGTGATCTGGGTATGTCAACGAGGCATAAAAAGCCGGTTGCCGACCTTATTAAAGCGCCTATGGGCAATACCATATTCATCAATATCTTTGCTACCATTTTAGCACTTGGTATATCAATTCCCCTTGGGATTATTTGTGCTGTGAAGCGCAATTCGGTTATGGACAATGTGGTACAGGTATTAACCATTGTGGGATATAGCTTGCCAATATTTATTATTACGCTAGTCAGTA
Organism: Anaerocolumna jejuensis DSM 15929; assembly: GCF_900142215.1. Lineage (GTDB taxonomy): Bacteria > Bacillota > Clostridia > Lachnospirales > Lachnospiraceae > Anaerocolumna > Anaerocolumna jejuensis. The sequence goes on from NZ_FRAC01000007.1 coordinate 318,743, forward strand.
TTTTTATATTTGCAGTAACGTTGGGGTGGTTCCCCGTCAGCGGTATGAATTCACCTAATTTTCACGGCACTGGCATAGCCTTCTTTCTGGATAGGATGCATTATCTTGCATTACCTTTAATTGTTATGACTATTGGTTCCCTCGGCGGTATGACCAGATATGTCCGCGCAGCTATGATTGAATCACTTCGTATGGATTATATCAGGACTGCCAGAGCAAAAGGATTAAAAGAAAAAGTTGTTATCTATTCCCATGCCTGGAGAAATGCTCTTCTTCCGGTAATCACCTTAATTATTGGCTGGTTCATTAATATATTTGCAGGTTCTCTTGTTATTGAGCAGATGTTCAACTTAAACGGTATGGGTAAGTTCTATATGGATGCACTTATGAATCAGGATTATAATGTTGCACTTGCGGTACAGATGTTTTACATGGTAGTCGCATTAGTTGGTAACTTAATTATAGACTTAAGCTATGGTTTTGTAGATCCCCGTGTCCGGGTTAACCGTTAGAAGGAGGCAAAGTGATGGAAAATAAGAATACTCCCAAAAAGAAAAAAAGTTTTTTTAGCCTTCTTCTTATAAATACCTTTGGTGCCGGGAAGAAGAAGTTATCTGTCTTGGAAGAGGAACAGATGCAGGGACCTGTAAAGACCATTATTAAAAATTTCACCAGTAACAAGCTGTCAATGACAGGCTTGATTTTATTCCTGCTGATATTTGCCGTAGTTATAATCGGACCCTTCTTTATGAAGCTGGATTTATCCTATACGGAAACCAGTCAGCAGAATGTGGCACCGGGATTGGATTTAATGAAGGTGCCTTCCTCCTTAGAGGGAAAGGCTGCGGATATTTCTGTAGGACCTACCTATACCATTGCTGTTTCAGATAGCGGACAGCTGTATATGTGGGGAAAGACAAAGGTTACAAATGTACTGAACTTAAAATATGTTCCTTCCGATATGGGTAAAATCAAACGTGTATCAGCGGGCTTTGACCATATTCTGGCCTTAAATGAAGAGGGCAAGGTCTTTGCCTGGGGAAGTGACAGGCAAAAGCAGTGTGACATCCCGGATAAGGTCCAGCAGCTTACCAATATTGTGGATGTTATTGCCGGCTATCAATGTTCAATTGTATTAACCGCTGATGGACATACCTATTTCTTTGGCAATGATTCAAATAATGATTATAAGAATACACATGATTACCAGGGACAGATTGTTAAGGTCGCGGTAACCTCGGATGCTGTATTGGGCCTTACAAAGGATGGCAAGGCAGTATATCTTGGAAAACAGACCAATGGGTATACCCGTGTGCCTGAGAATATGGGGAAGGTTGTTGATATAGCGGCAACTGCTTCTACCATGGCAGCCGTAAACAGTGACGGCAAAGTATTCGTATGGGGCAACCTTTCCGAAAGAGGAGAAGGTAAAATACCTGAATTCAAAAGTAAGGTTGTGGGACTCAGCAACGGCAGATATCATTATACCGGAATTACGGAAGATGGAAAAGTGGTAGCATGGGGCTTTGACAATTTTAAACAGACCCAGGTACCTGCTTCGGTAAACAGCAGTAAGATTGTCAAAGTATATACGGGCTATTATCAGAACTATGCGATAACGGACACCGGAAAGATTCTGACCTGGGGCCTTAAGGGCTATATCTTAGGCTCCGACGATTTGGGAAGAGATATTTTGAATCGACTGATCAACGGCGGTAAGATGTCCATGACCATCGGAGCAATTGCAGTTGTAATTTCAACGATTATCGGTGTAATTATCGGAGGTGTCTCAGGATTTTTCGGCGGAAAAGTTGATATTATCCTACAGCGTGTGGTTGAAATTGTATCAGGACTTCCCTTCCTTCCCTTTGCCATGATTCTTTCGGCTTTGCTGGGTAATTCCCTTTCTTCCAATCAGCGTATCTATTTAATGATGATTATATTGGGATTATTGCAATGGCCAAGTCTTTCCCGTCTGGTTCGTGCCCAGGTGCTTTCCGAACGTGAGAAGGAATTTGTAACGGCAGCCAAAGCAGTTGGTGTAAAGCAACTTTCCATTGTATTTAAACATATATTGCCAAATGTTATTTCGGTCATTATCGTTACTGCAACACTTGATTTTGCAACCTGTATGTTAACAGAAGCAACTCTGTCCTATTTGGGATTCGGTGTTCCAGCTCCTCAGCCAACATGGGGCAACATGCTTTATAACAGCAATAACAGTATTGTTATACAGAATTACTGGTGGAGATGGGTATTTACGTCCATTGTACTTGGTATCTGTGTAATCTGCATAAATCTGACCGGTGATGGACTGCGTGATGCAATCGATCCGAAATCTCAGGAACGTTAGGAGGAAATACAATGGCATTACTGGAATTAAGAGACCTACACACATTCTTTACTACAAAAAAGGGAATAATAAAGGCAGTCAATGGTGTTTCTTACAAGGTTGAAGCAGGAAAGACTCTTGGTGTTGTTGGAGAGAGCGGAAGCGGTAAGAGCGTATCTGCCATGAGTATTATAAAGCTGTTGGACGGTAACGGTTATATTGACAGCGGGGAAGTAATCTTTGACGGAAAGGATCTTGCCGATGTTTCCGTTAAGGATATGAGCAAAATAAGAGGAAATGATATCTCTGTTATCTTTCAGGAACCAATGACCTCCCTGAATCCGGTATTTACCGTAGAGAGACAGGTTTCCGAACCTTTTATCATCCATCAGCGCATGAATAAAAAAGCAGCGGCTAAAAAAGTGGTGGAAATGCTAAAACAGGTTAATATACCCAATCCGGAGGCTGTGGCAAAGCAATATCCCCACCAGTTATCCGGCGGTATGAGGCAGCGTGTTATGATTGCCATGGCACTTGCCTGCAAGCCTAAGCTTCTGATTGCCGATGAGCCTACCACAGCCCTTGATGTTACCATTCAGGCTCAGATACTAAAGCTTATGAATGCTTTAAAGAAGGAAAACGGAACTTCCATCCTGTTCATCACCCATGATCTTGGAGTTATCAATGAAATGGCAGATGATGTGGCTGTTATGTACTGCGGACAGGTGGTGGAGATGGCTCCTGCCAAAGTTATCTTTGGCAAAGAAAACAACTACTCCCATCCTTATACGGAGGGACTTATGTATTCCATTCCCAGGCTTGATACACCTGCCGGAGTCCGCTTGGAGGCAATTCCGGGATCGGTACCTCATCCCCTGGATTTGCCCAAGGGCTGTAAATTTGCCCCCAGATGCAAATATGCAACGGATAAATGCCGTAACGAGGAGCCCCCTTTAGCAGAAGTGGAAAAAGGTCATCCTATTCGTTGTTTTTATCCGGAGAAAGGAGTGAGGGCAAATGGCAAATAAGGACAGAAAAGTATTAATACGTGTTCAGAATTTAAAACAATATTTTCCCATAAAGAAGAGCTTCGTTCAGAAAGAAAAGCTCTTTGTACGGGCTAATGATGATATAACCCTTGACATCTATGAGGGAGAGACCCTTGGATTGGTTGGAGAGAGCGGCTGCGGAAAATCCACCCTTGGCCGTACACTGCTGCAGCTTTATACCCAGACAGACGGAAGAACCATGTACTATGGAAGAGATGTGGATGAGATAGCACCTGCTTATGTGCTGGATATTCTGAAGTCCCTTGCAGAAAGAAAAAAAGAATACTTTAATCTGAAAGAAAAAGCGGACAGTGTCAAAAAGCAATATGATGCCTTGCCTGACGGTGATGAAAAGTATGCACTCAGAGCACACCTTCTGGAAACAGAAAAGCATGCCAGAGACAGCTTTTTGGATATTGTACAGTTAATCGGCGGTTTCTTTGTGGCAGATGACCTGGATCCCGTATCCGATATTCTGGTAAAGGAATACAAGGCAGGAGTTGAATGCAGCAGATTAAAGGAAAAACTGAATAATGCCCGTGTTGTATATGAAGGACAGCGTTCTTCCTTAAAAGAAAAAGGAAAAACAGCTAATCAGATTGATGATGCAACACAAAATGCTTTACAGCAGATAAAAAAGCAGGAAGAAATCATTAAGATAAAAGAAAGAGAACTGGAAGAAATCCGCTCAGAAATTTATAAGCTCATGAAGAAATATGAGGGCAATCCGGATTTTGCAAAGTATGAGGTATACAGGGATAAAGGAATTAATCTGGCCAGGTTAAGTGAAGAGGAAAGCCGTAAGCTCCGTAAAGACCTGCAATTAATCTTCCAGGACCCTTACTCCTCCTTAAATCCCAGAATGACAGTAGGGCAAATTATCTCAGAGGGCCTGCTGGCTCATAAGTATTTTGATAAAAATGATGATAAGCTTCAGAATTATGTTATGGAAGTTATGGAAAAATGCGGTCTTGCACCTTATTTCATCCACCGCTATCCCCACCAGTTTTCAGGAGGCCAGCGTCAGCGTATCGGAATTGCCCGTTCACTGGCACTGAAACCGAAATTTGTAGTGTGTGACGAGGCGGTATCTGCGCTGGATGTTTCCATTCAGTCACAGATTATCAATCTTTTATTGGACTTAAAGGAACAGGAGAACTTAACCTACCTTTTTATATCCCATGATTTGAGTGTTATTAAATATATCAGTGACAGAGTAGGTGTTATGTATCTTGGAAACATTGTAGAGCTTGCAGCAACAGAAGAGCTTTTTGCCCATCCCACCCATCCTTATACGGAAGCGCTGTTATCGGCTATTCCTACAACGGATGTAGATAATAAGAAGGAAGCAATTATTCTGGAAGGAGACATACCAAGTCCCATAAATCCCCCTTCAGGCTGCAAATTCCATACCCGCTGCCGCTATGCAACCGACATCTGCAAGAAAGTGGTTCCTGATTTTGAAGAAGTAAGGCCGGATCACTTTGTGGCATGCCACCATAAGATTAATCTTTAAACCGAAAGGAAGGTGAAATGGTGTTTTTTCAAAAGAAAAATGACAGGGCTATGAACTGGCTGAAAGAGCAGAATGAAATAGAGCTACAGAAGGAAAAGGATTTAACACCATCTTCACCGGAAGATGAAGAAGATATTATTGGAAGTGAAAATGCCACGGAGGAACCTCTGGCAGAAATGCAGGAAGGCAGACCAAGAAAGAAAAGGAAGAAGGGCATGGAGCTGGAAAGGCATGATATGACTGCATTATTCCTTTCAGCCATCCTAATATTTATGCCGGTAGCTATTCTGATATTAGGGCTGTTTGCATTAATTGCCTGGCTTTTCTTCTAATTAGCAGTATGGATTAGATTGATAAATGCAATTTAATCTGTTTAACAGTATCGCAAGTGGGCTTGCGATATGGATGGAATTAGATTGAATAATTTCACTATTTATAAATAATAAAAGAAGCCTCAAATCTTTCAAATGAGATATTACTTAGCAGTAATACCAGAAAGATTCGAGGCTTCTTTTAAGGCTCTGTGTCAAATAGTTGGGAGTATGTTATTTACACACCCAAATATTTATTATAGAACCTCTTTTAATATCAGGAATTCTTATAATAAAAAATCGCAATCTGTGTACGGTCCCGCAAAGAGAGCTTTTCAAGAATCAGACTGATATAATTTCTTACGGTACCTTCACTTAAGAACAGCAATTCCGCAATTTCTTTGTTTGACAAGCCGTCTGCTATTTTACATATGATTTCGTATTCCTTATCGGTTATTCCATAGTTTTCATAGTCCAGTCTGTTGCCAGGCTGCTGCAATAAGCTGGGCAGCTTTGTTATGATTTCATTTCCATAGACATTCTGTCCTTTGTGAACTGCATACAGGGCAGGAAGGATACTTTCAAAATCCTGTTTTAGCATATATCCTTTTGCTCCGATATTAAGAGCCTTGATGATATAGTCATCATCCAGAAAGGTAGTAAGATAAAGAATCTTTGCTTCCGGATGCTGGTTTAGTATATTTTCGCCGGCCACAAGGCCGGACATGGGCTCCATACGGATATCCATCAGAAGAATATCCGGTGAAGTTTCATCGAAGAGCTTTATAGCATCTTCGCCGCTGTTGCCGCTTCCGCAGACATTGACCTCCGCGTCGGAAGAAAGTATGATTTTTAAGGAGGAGCACACAAGTTTGTCGTCATCGATGATAAGAACTTTCATAGATACCTCTTTCTATGTCTTTTTATTTAATTTATTTTATATTCGGAGCTTCCGGTGTGACCGACTTTGGTATACTGATAAAAATTTTAAAGCCGTTATCGGCAGACAGGTTCATAATTCCCTGAAATCCCCTTACCCTGTCCAGCATATTCTGAACGCCCATTCCATCAAAGTAATTCTGGCTGTTATCCAGAGCCTTCAGCTTAATCCGTTTTTCCTCCGTGATATGTCCATTGTCGGATATGATCAGCTGGTACATGGCAGGGTGTTCCCTGAGGCTTATCTGAACCTTTGTGGCATCGGAATGCTTCATGACATTGGAAAGTGCTTCCTTTGTAATGGCTATGAAGGCATATTTTAGTTTGACATCCGGTGTATTTCGGACATCATAATCAAAATTCACCGTGCAAAAGGTAAAATCCTTCGTCAGGGTTTCTATGGAGGTGAACAAATCAATGGATTCATCGTACATATTGTGGATGCTTAAGCGGATACTGTCCATTCCCTGTGACAGGGAGGTCTTTAGGGAAGTTAATCCTTCTTTTTCCGTTTCATCCTTGGTAATCATAAGCAGGGCACCTATTTGTAACAGGGCACGGGAGAGGATGTGGCCGATATTATCATGGATTTCCTTGGAGATACGGTTCCTTTCGTTTAAGGTGGCAACATTTATTTCATAATCCTGATTTTCTAGCAGGCTCTGATTCCTCTCCTCCTGTAATAGGGATAATTCTTTTGAGGTATCCCGCTGCTCGTTGTATTCCCGCTTCATTTTTAAATACTGAAAGGATTTGTGCTTCATGAAGGTGGTGAGTATGAATAACAGAAGAAGGGAGGCCAAAGCCTTAACGCTGTAATCTGTAAAATTCATAAACAAAGGAATAAGCAGCAAAAAAACGAAGTTTCCATATATCTCATATACAACATCATAATATACAAGGGGCATAAGCAAAAGACAGGGAGGCCAGAACTGGCAAAGTCCTAATGCCAACAGAAACAGTGCCAATTTGATACGGTGGTTTTCCGTATAGGTGCACAGGCAGGTCAATATGATGAACAGCAGTATGTGTACCGGTGAATAAACAGCGGGGTAGGAAATAAGATATAAAAGTAAACAGGCTGCCCAAAGAATCATCTTATCGGTAATAAATTGCAAGCTGTATTTCCTCCTTCCGCGTAAGCATGATTTTTTCTATATCATAACAAAAGCAGTAATAAAAAGCAATTCATATTGCGAAGGGAAGTTACTTTCAGTATAATGAAAAAAAGACTTAGTAGGGCAGGGTATTCTCATGGTGATAGAAATTAAGAATCTGGTAAAAAGGTATGATAAGATTATAGCTCTGGATTACCTGAATTTGATGGTAAAAGAGGGACAAATCCACGGTATATTAGGCCCGGCTGGTTCCGGTAAGACCACGCTGACGGATTGTATATTAGGGCTTAAGAAGTATGATAAAGGTTCCATTCTTTTATGGGGAAAGAAAATGGAGAGGGATTCCTATGAGTTAAAGAGGGATATTGGTGTGGTGTTAGAGGAAGAAGCCGTTTTTGAAGAGCTGACCTTATATGAAAATATATCCTATTTTTGCAGTCTTTATCTGGGAGATAAGCAAAAGGTGAAAGAGTATACCAAAGAAACCATAGAATTTCTTGGTTTGGAGGATTTTATCAGACTTTATCCCAAGAAATTAAGTCCCGGCCTCTTAAGAAGGCTTAATTTTGCCTGCGGTATTGTGCATAAGCCAAAGCTTCTGATACTGGATGAACCTATAGAGGATACCGACCCTCACAGCAAAAAGAAAATAATGGACTCCATAATGGAGTTAAAGAACCGGGGAACTACCATTTTATATTTTTCCCAGGAAATCGATGAGATTGAACAGCTCTGTACGGAAATCACGATGCTGGACAAGGGAAAGGTTATTGCGCAGGGAACAAAAGAAGAATTAAAGGATATGATTTCGCTTGGAGAAAAGATAACGGTAGAAGTATATTCCCTTTCAGAAAATCAGCTTAAGGATATCTCGCAGCTTCCCAATGTATCGGGCGCGGAGTATAATAACCAGTCCCTGATTATGAGAGCTAAAAAGGGAAGGAATAATCTGATGACATTGCTGGATTACTTGCAGGAGCAGAAAATTCCCTTTGGCAGGATTATTACAGAGATGCCTACTCTGGATGATGTTTACTTAGAGATAACGGGTAAGGAGTTAAAGGATTAAGAATGAAGGATATGAATTATAGAGAGATTATTTTAAACAGAATAAAGCTCTTGTGCAAAAGAAAGAAAATTCTTATCTTTTCACTTGTTTTGCCCCTTTTAGTGATGGGAATCATCAACTTTACCATGGCTGCCCTGCCTTCCGGGAAGGAAGCCGGGAGCATAGAACTTGGAATTGTGATGGAAGAGCAGGAAGAGCTTCCCTTTTCCTTTCTTGATGCAAAGGAGTTTCATATAGTATATGGCACCAGAGAAAAAATGCGGACTTTACTACAGGAAGAGAAAATAGATGCATATATCGTCACCGGCAGTGAGACGGAGCTTTTCATTAACGACATGGGGCGTAAACAGACAATAATTAAGGGATATCTGGACAGTGAAATGCAGAGAATGGGGAGTAAAAAAGGCAGTGCAGAAGGCAGTTCAGGCGGAGCTAAAGCAGCAGAAGGTAAATATGGTTATGAAGCACAAAAGAATAATAAATTAATTATTGATATGACAGAGCCTATCGTTTTACCGGATAAGAAAAACCTGGCTTTTATTTATATAACCGCATTGCTTTGTATTCTGGGAGCCAGATGGAGCTTTGAGGAAATGAAGGAGCTGATGCCGGAATATTCCAGTATTGGAAAAAAGCTTCGTTTTATCCCAGCCCCAGGTTGGAAAATCCTGCTGCTTCATCTGGCTTGTGTTTATGTATTACAGACTGCCTGTATACTGGCTTTTTCTTTTATTATGTTAAAAGTCACAGGAATCTCCCTGCAGCTGAGAATGGAATTGTATCTTGCGACTGCTGCGTTAGGGTCACTTAGCGGCATCCTGACAGGGGCGCTTTTTGGAGCCTTTAAGAGGATTAATTTAAAGGTGAAGGATATATTGCTGAATGCTGTATTGGCTACTATGCTTCTGGCAGCCTTTTTTATACCAGCAGCTCCCCGTTACTTCATCCTTCAGACATTTCCATTGCTAAAGCTTGTAAATCCTCCTGCTCTTATTACGGAAATGCTTTACTGCATCGCTTTGCAGGATGGGCTTTTTGTGTTCCTGAAGGATGGATTGCTGTTGACAGTCTATACTCTGGCAGTTGGCCTGGGACTGCTTTTCCGGTACAGAAGCCAGGAAGAATAAGGAAAAGCGGAAAGGATAGAAAACAATGGCTACCGTATATAGAAAGCTATTAAAAAATTCCATCATAATACCAATCCTGTTACTGATTTTACTGGCTTTATCAGTGAAATATTCAGCATATAAAGAATCCGGAAGCAGAGCTTTGTCTGAGAGGAAGGCGGAGGTGCTTATTATTAACAGGGATATGGGAAGCGAGCTCAGCAGCAGCTTTTTAAAGTACCTGGGAAGGTACTGCAAGCTGGTGGTATCCGATTCTTCCGATGCTTATTTGGATTATTTGTCCAACATTCAATATGATTTTATTCTGGATATTCCCCAATACTATCAAAAAGAATTTATGGCGGGGCATAATCCTGTCATTAGTATGGCGGATACCGGAAAGAATGAGGCCTTGCCTTTAAAATATATGGTCGACGGGTATCTTGGTGCAGCACAGGCTTACCTTGATGAGAACAGGAATATTACCACGAAAGAGCTTATAAAAAGGCTGGATTCTGATATGCAGGGGCAGGTAAAGGTAAATCAGGAGCAGGCGGATAGAAAATACCAGAATACTCTTTTTATGGAAAGCTTCTTTTTGAAAGCATCCTATGCGCTGGTGCTGCTGTGTTTCTTTGCCATAGGGAGGATAAGCAGTTATTTTGGAGTAAGCGGAATTCGTAAGAAACATGAAATTGCTCCTATTTCAGCAGCCAGGAATAACTTTCGGCTGCTGCTATCTAATTTTTTCTTTGTTTTGGCCTGCAATTGCATCATTTTTATTCTGATGTTTTTATTAAAGCCCGAAATTGGGGTAAGCTGGAATACCTTTTTTTATTTTATGAATTTTTTTGTTTATTCCCTCTGTATCTTAGGCCTGTGCTCCATCGTGTCAGCCTTGGCATTCAAGCATGGGATAAATATTGTCTTAATTATATTTTTTACAGCTGCAATGGGATTTATTAACGGAGATTTGGTCCGGGCGGGAAAGGAAAGCCTGGTAAATATTGCAGAATTTACACCTGTTTACTGGTTTAAAAACATAAATAATCAAATAGGCCTTTTAAACAGTTTTGCCTGGACTGGCATGCATAAGATACTGTATATGCTGGGAGTAAATATCTTAATTGCAGGTGCATATTTCAGCGTTTCTCTGGTAATCAATAAGAGCAGAACCGAAAGAATATAATGTGAACGTTTGTTCGAAAAAATCTTGAATTATTATAAGAAATGTGCTACACTGATACAAACAAATGTTTGCAGGAGGATGGCATGAGTATAGTTATTCAGGAAGATATGACAGTACAAAAAAAGCTTGAGGTGCTTTCGGATGCTGCAAAATATGATGTGGCCTGCACCTCCAGCGGTGTGGACAGAACGGGAAACGGAACAGGAATCGGTAATTCGATTGCCTGTGGGATATGTCATACCTTTTCAGCTGACGGAAGGTGCATATCACTGCTTAAGATATTGCTTACCAATGAATGTATTTTTGATTGTAAATACTGCATGAACAGGGCTTCCAACGATGTACTGAGAGCCACCTTTACTCCGGAGGAAATCTGCAGCCTGACCATAGAATTCTATCGAAGGAATTACATTGAAGGACTGTTTTTAAGCTCAGGTGTGCTTAAGAGTCCGGATTTTACAATGGAATTGATGCTTAGAACCCTAAGGATGCTTCGGGAGGAGTATCATTTCAACGGATACATTCATTGCAAAGCCGTTCCGGGAGCGGACCCTGTTATTGTTGAGATGACAGGCTGGTATGCGGACAGAATGAGTGTGAATTTAGAGCTGCCTACGGCGGACAGCCTTCGAAAGCTTGCCCCTAATAAAACCCGGAAGAATATCCTGAGGCCTATGAAGCAGATTCAGATAGGGAGATTGGAGAATAAAGGAAAGCCTTCCTTTAGCCGTATTCCTCTTATGGAAGAAGAGGGATTCGGGGAGCTTCAGATTACAAAGCCAGAACTAACAGGATTAACGGACTTTGGCAGCAGTGGAGAGGCTAAGCCATATTCCTCTTATGAGAATAAACTGATACTGCCGGGACAGACAGCCCGTAATACAAGGATGGCGGGAGGAATGCCGTCTGCATCACCAATGATTCAGGATCTGCAAGAGATTATGGCAGCAGATGGCATAAAGGCACCCTTTGGAATCATTAAGCCGCCAAGCATCAACAGAGGCTTTGTACCGGCAGGGCAGAGTACCCAGATGATTATTGGAGCAACACCGGAGAGTGATTACCAGATCATATCGGTGGCAGAAGCCTTGTACCAGAAGTTTGATCTAAAAAGAGTATTTTACTCTGCCTATATCAGCATTAATGAAGACAGTTCTTTACCAGCCGTAAATCAGGGACCGCCCCTTTTAAGAGAGCACCGCCTATATCAGGCAGACTGGCTTTTGCGGTTTTATGGTTTTAGAGCCACGGAATTATTATCAGAGAACAGGCCGAATTTCAACGTGTTAATGGACCCCAAATGCAATTGGGCTATCGGACACCTGGAACAATTTCCAGTAGAAATCAATAAAGCGGATTATTATACCATACTCCGGGTTCCGGGAATTGGCGTTAAATCGGCACAGCGAATTGTGAAGGCCAGAAAGACGGCGACCCTGACCTTTGAAGATTTAAAGAAAATGGGAGTGGTATTAAAGCGTGCCATTTATTTTATTACCTGTAACGGCAGAATGATGTATCCGGTAAGAATTGAGGAAAATTATATTACCAGTATGCTTTTAAAGGTAAAGGAAAAGCTTCCCTTTGATATGGAGGCTTCCAATGCCTATAAGCAATTATCACTGTTTGACGATATGAATTTTACTGCAGCCAATCCGCAGATGAGGAGCTTCCTATGATGAAGAGAGTTTACTTTTGCGAAGACAGCCTGGAAGGCATATTCAGTGCTGTTTATGATGCCTGGAGTGATAGAAATGGACATGCCAATAATGAAATCCGCATTCTTACCGGAGAGGATCAGGGAAATATGGAATTGTTCACAGAATATCTCTATATCAGAAATTCCGATGAGAAGATTTCAAAGGTGGTAAGAGCTGTCTACGGAAAGATATCGGAAGAAGCCTATGAGCTTATCTGCGGTGCATCCTGTTCCTGCGAACTTTCAAGGGGAGATGATATTTACCGTTTTTTGATTATTGGATTTTCAATGGGAAAAGGTGTGGTTGACTGTCTTTATAACAAAGATGTCATGCGGATTTTTGAATTGAACAGGAACGTATCCAATGAAGCTCATCATTACAAGGGGTTTTTACGCTTTCAGGAGATGGAGGATGGAATCCTGGTTGGCAGAATAAAGCCTAAAAATGATATTATCAGATTACTGGCGCCTCATTTCAGCGACAGGTTGAATCAGGAAAATTTTGTGATTTATGATGAGAATAGAAATACTGCAATCATTCATCAGAAAGCCGAAAGGTGGTTTTTTACAGGCGGTGAAATCTTAAACCTGGAAAAAATTAAAAAAATTACGGAAAAAGAAGAAAGCATCGACAGCATGTGGAAAGCTTTTTTCTCCTCCGTATCCATTAAAGAACGTGAAAACAAAGGACTTCAAAGAAATAATCTTCCGCTTCGTTTCCGCAGTAACATGCCAGAGTTTAAATTACCGGGGCAGGAATAATATCAATGTAATGAGAGATACTAAACGAGTAAAATTAAATCATTTTATAGGAGGAATATCATGAAAAAAAGTTTATGCCTGTTATGCTCAATATGCTGTCTCACATTATTAACATTCACCGGATGCGCCACTACAGATAGAAATAATTCTGCCACGACGAATGATAAGTACAAGACTGGTACGGATTATAACAATACTGGTACAACCGGAAAAACCAACGGGACTTATGACAATGGAACCACCAACGGAACTACTAATGGAACCACTACTAATGGAACCACAAATGGAACTACTAATGGTACCACCAATGGTGTAACAAACGGAACTACCAATGGAACCACAAACGGTACTACTAATGGTACTTTAAATGGAACCACAAACAGAACTACCAATGGTGTAACAAACGGAACCACAAACAGAACTACTAATGGTGTAACAAATGGAACTACGAATGGAACTGGTACCACAGGTACTACCAGAGGTACTAATAACACCATTGGAAATGATGTAAAGAATGGTGTTAATAATGCTGTTGGTGATGTTGAAAATGCATTAGATAATACCAAAACCAGAACCGTTAAATAATTGCAGCAGAAATAAGGTATAATAGACGATTTAATTTTCAATAAATGGGACTGTCATGTGGCAGCCCTATTTATTTTGTGAATTATATTACAGCTCAGCTATGCCTTAAGATACTGTATTTTTCATAAGCAACTCCGGCTTTACTTGTACTTCCTTCTAATTTAAACCCTGTTTTTTCAGCAATATGCAGAGAGGTTTTATTTTCCGGAGCTATAAGAGCCGTGATTTTGTTTACGGCAAGGCAATTAAAGGAATATTGAAGCGCGGCAGTAACAGCTTCCGTAGCATAACCAAAGTGCTGGTAGTTAGGGGCAATCAGATAGCCAAGCTCCAGGATGTCTTCTTTATCCTGTTGATGGGGTTCAATACCGCATTGCCCAATGAGTTCACCGGTTTCTTTTAAATATATCCCCCAAAGTCCAAAGTCGTAAAAATGATACATATTCTTAATATAAGCCCTATGCTTTTCGATGGCTGTTTCCGTTAAGTCCAGAGAAGCTTTTTGAATTTCCGGAAGATAAAAATTTATTTCAGGATTTTTATAAAGATCCATTAAGGCAGGGATGTCTTCCACTGCAATTTCTTTTATAATAAGCCGGTCAGTTTCTGTTATGATAACTGGAAAATTATGATATCTGTTATAAACTTTCTCAAAGAAGGCAGCATCGATTTCTTCGAAGCCTTCAATAAGAATGGCAGCCTGGCTTAAATCCTGATTACCGGAGTTGGGATTAATTAAACCTACAGCAGGAATACCTGCTGCACAGGCAGCCTTTACTCCATTGGAGGAATCCTCCAGGATGATACATTCCCCGGTATTTAAGTTCAGCTCGGAGACTGCTTTTAAGAATACATCCGGTGCAGGCTTAGGATGCTGGACCGTAGCTCCGCTTACCAGTCTGGTAAAATAGGAGGAAATCTGCAAGGCCTCAGTAACAGCAGCAATTTCCTCGGGAGTGGAGGAAGAAGCAATGGCAAGTGAATAGCCTTTATGGTATAAGTGCTGTATTAGATTAACCACATAAGGGACTGGAGTATAACCTTCTTCCTGAATTAGCGCTGCTAAGGATTTATTATACAATTCATTCAGAGATTCTTCGCTGGCAGAAAGGTTAAAATCCTCTATCATAGTTTTTAGCATGTGTTTAGTTGTTGAGCCGATAAATCGGTAGGGATAGTCAAGAGTTATGAAGACTCCAAGTGCTTCTAATGTATTTACGGCAGCTTTCGCATGGGAAGGTTCACTGTCAATGATAACTCCGTCCATGTCAAATATAATACCCTTTAGCATAACTGATACCCTTCTTTCTATATTATTTGAAATTTAGTTTTTATCAATTGAATGTTAGGTTTTCTTCTTCCAGATGCAAAACGACTGGAAAAATTAAGTACAACTTATTATAGCAGACACCAGCTCCACTTTACAACAGAAAACAAGAGAGGAACATGAACTGGCTTTTTATTATAGCAGTATCACAAGCAAGCTTGTGATATGCACGGGTATAAAAATGGAGCGGATTATGGGCGCGCAATATAAATTGCGCAAAAAGTAGATGAATTATACAATATGCACAAATATATAGACAATAACAATGTATTATATCACAGTTGAAAACAATTGAATTCATGCTATAATAAAACAAGGACAACCGATTGACCAAATGCATGGAGGGACGAATGGCAGTACAAAACAAGGATGAGAATAGTTTGCCCGGAAGCAAATTGACCATTGCCGATATAGCAGCCGAGCTGGGCGTGTCAAAAACAACAGTATCCCGTGCAATTTCAGGGAAGGGCAGAATTGGAAAAGAAACAGTGCGAAGAGTCATGGAATGTATTGAAAAATATAATTACAGGCCCAGCGCAATTGCTAAGGGGCTGGCTACTTCCAAAACCTATAACATAGGAGTAGCTTTCCCGGCCGATACGAACTTAAGCAGTACCCCCTTCTTTCAGATCTGTTTGCTGGGAGTGTGCGAGGCGGCAGCGGCTATGGATTATGATGTTCTGGTAACCACTGTTAAAGAGAACGATATCAGCCAGCTGAAGAGGATTGTGGAAAATCATAATATTGACGGAATCATACTGACCAGAGATTTTATGAATGATATGGCTACGGAGTACCTAAAGCAGAAGGATATTCCCTTTGTACTGGTCGGCTCCAGTGAGGATAGCACCATTGTACAGGTTGATTCGAATCATAGGGAGGCCTGTGAGAAGCTGGTCAGTTTGCTGCTTGCCGATAAGATGAGCAGAATAGCACTGATTGCGGGTGACATGAGGCATATGGTAAATCTCTCCCGCTGTGAGGGCTATATTAATGCTTTAAGAAGCAGGCAGATTTCCATTGATACAGAGCTGGTATTTACCGATTGTGACAGTCAGGTGTCTATTGAACAGGCGGTCAACAGCATCCTTAAGCACCAGGCAGAATGTATTATATGTACGGATGATGTGATATGTACAAGAGTACTCTCACTGTTAAGAGAAGCAGGCGCTCATGTGCCGGGGGATATTAAGGTGGCCTCCTTTCATGACAGCATCTACTTAGAGAGCAATAACCCACCTGTAACGGCGGTTGGGATGGACGTCAAGGAGCTTGGATGTATTGCTGGGAAACGCTTAATCGAAATGCTTGGCGGTGATATAGATATACACAAGAAGATTTTGGATTATGAGATTCATTTAAGACGTTCGACACAATAAAGAGACAGAGCACCGGAAGCTTTAAGGATTGAAATTTAGAGTGCATTATGGTGAGGGAAAGGTAACGGCACAATGAGTTTTCAAACACGCCCTAGCTCAAAACAAATTATATAGAATATGTGCAGACAGCAGGAGGACAAAGAATGGACAGGATCAAGTATGGATTTACTCCAAGGTACATGACAAAAGACGGCAGGCCATGGTTCCCGATTATGGGAGAATTCCATTACAGCCGCTATCCGAGAGAGTACTGGAAGGAATCTCTTTACAAAATGAAGGCAGGCGGTGTGGAAACGGTGTCGACCTATGCTTTTTGGATACACCATGAAGAAGTGGAAGGGGAATATGATTTCTCCGGTCAGAGGGATCTGAGAGCCTTTGTAGAGGCAGTAAAGGAAACCGGAATGAATATGTTTTTAAGAATCGGACCCTGGTGTCACGGGGAAGCCAGAAACGGAGGTCTTCCTGACTGGCTGCTTAAAAAACCTTTTGAAGTAAGGACTAATAATGAAGAATATTTTGCCGTTGTAAAGAAGTATTATAAAAAGCTTGCTGAGCAGATGAAAGGACTTTTATATCAGGAGGACGGCCCCGTTATCGGGGTGCAGATTGAGAATGAATACGGTCACTGCGGCGGCCTTCAGGGGGAAGAAGGTGAGGAGCATATGCGCCGTCTGACAGCCATGGCAAAGGAAGTGGGGCTGGTGGTTCCCTACTATACGGCTACAGGCTGGGGCGGAGCAGTTACCGGAGGCTTACTTCCTGTTATGGGTGGTTATTGTGAAGCACCCTGGGATCAGAGACTTACGGAGATTGAGCCGAGTGGAAATTATGTGTTTACCACGGAGCGTAACGATCATAATATAGGCAGTGATTACGGCTTTGGTGTCGGTATTACCTATGATATGTCAAAATTCCCCTTCTTAACTGCGGAGCTGGGTGGAGGATTACAGGTGACCCATCACAGAAGGCCTGTGGCACATCCAAAGGATATCGGAGCCATGACCATGGTAAAGCTTGGAAGTGGTGTGAATCTGCTGGGCTACTATATGTACCACGGCGGTACCAATCCCAAGGGGAAGCTGACCACGCTTCATGAGTCCAGAGAGACCGGTTATCCCAATGATCTACCGGTTTTCAGTTATGATTTTTCAGCTCCTATAAGAGAGTACGGGCAGATGTCAGGAACCTTAAAGGAAATCAAGCTGATTGCCATGTTTATTCAGGATTTCGGGAATGCTTTATGTGAGATGGAAACCTATCTTCCGGAGAGCAATCCCCTGTTTCAGACCAACTTTACAGAGCTGCGGACTTCTGTGCGAAGAAAGGGTAAAAGCGGCTATTTGTTTGTAAATAATTTTCAGAGAAGGTACATTATGGAGGAGCATTTGAATACTGTTCTTACGGCAGAGACGGAGGGAGAAGTCCTACAGTATCCTGCCAGAGATATTCTTAACGGAGATTTTTTCTTCCTGCCTTTTTATATGCCGGTGGGAGATGGTGAGCTTAAGGCAGCCATGGCAACGCCTCTGTGCCTATTACATAACGGGGAGCAGGAAATCTATGTCTTTTATACGGACACGGAGCCTTCCTATGATTGGGTAAAGGAGCCGGGACGTGCGAAGGTGCTTACTCTGACCAGAGAAGAGGCACTTAATGCCTGGAAGATAGCACTGGATAAGGAATACTTAGTTATTACGGAAGGAGAAGTCATTGAATCAGAGGACGGTTATGTGCTGTTAAACCGTAAAGGAGGGTCCTTAAAGACTTATCCTGCATTGCCTTTAGCACCTGCCGGTTATGAATATAAGGGGGAGAAAGACGGCTATGCTGTATATGAGGGTATGGCACAGCGGTCTGCTGCTTCCGCCGATTGTAAGCTGGTAAGAGAAGAGAACGGTAAAAAGGTCTATGAAGTTACTCTTCAATATGCAGAGGGGGGGAATGACTGCTTTTTAAAGGTTGATTTCGGAGGAGATACGGCAAAGCTTTATGTTGATGGAGAATGGGTGGATGACTGGTTCTATACAGGAGAAACCTGGGAGATTGGTTTGAAACGCTATGGTTTTCCGCAGAAGCTGCAGCTTGAGATTGAAGAGCTAAGAGAGGGTGCAAAGCGCTATCTGGAAAAGTGGCCGGTGTTTACCAATGGAAAAGCCTGTGAGATTCATGGGATAGCGGCAGACACCGAATATGCCTATGTAATGAAGAAATAAAATAAGATACCGGGTAAAGCCTGCTTTGTGGATGATGATGCATAAGCAGGCTTTTACTTTAGTGCGGTCGGGTCAAGCATAAAAGGCTCGTCCACTTCGTTTACGGTATATTTGACAGCTTAAAGGCTAATAGCAGAGCGGGATCATATTTGTCATTTTCAATTGCATTTATGATTTGCCGTGTGACTCCTAATGCTGTAAAACTATTTTACATGTAAAATTCCTATGACACTACTGAACAACACGAAAACAAAAAAAAGTTGCGCACTTTTATAAAAATATTGGAGAAAACGTACAATATAAACAAAAAAATATTAGATGTTATGTAAATAGACAATAAAAAAAAGTAAAAGTATAATATATTTATAAATAAAATAACAAATGTGAGCAACATATATGTTGCGCAGCAGGGAAAGGCATAGAGTGGAAATTAATAGACAATTTCCGCTTTTGATTTCAGTGTGCGCTAAGGCGCGCCGCATGATGATTAGGTTGAAAAAACAAAAGGTGTTTTTCAACTTCGGATTAAGGAATACCGAATCATGGATTTGATATTCGCGAAAGGAGTTCAAGGAGCTTATGAAAACAAAAAAAGTTGAATGGAGAGGATTTGTAAAAAAACTCTACAAATACAGGGTATTTTTACTTATGCTTGCTCCGGCAGTGATTTATACATTGATTTTTGCGTACTATCCAATGACGGGAATTGTAATGGCATTTAAGAAATACAACTATGCAGGCGGGATATGGGGAAGCCCGTGGAATGGGTTTAGGAACTTTAAATTCTTCTTCCAGTCAGGACAGGCAGGACTGGTAACCAGAAATACGGTATTATATAACGCTTTATTTATTGCGTTCAATACCGTTTTACAGATTGCTGTGGCAGTCCTTCTTACGGAAATTCAGAACAAGCACTTTCGTAAGATTTCCCAGTCCTTTATGTTCCTGCCCTACTTTATTTCATGGGTTATCGTAGGTGTTATGGCATTTAACATTTTCAGCTCTGATTACGGATTCTTTAACCGGATTCTTGCCTACTTTGGGAAAGGAAAGATAGCCTTTTATACGACACCCCATGTATGGCCCTTTATTCTTTTGTTTTTTAGTGCATGGAAAGGAATCGGGTATGGCTCCGTCATGTATTTGGCGGCAATCATGGGCATTGATACTTCTATTTATGAAGCGGCAAAAATTGACGGAGCAAATGTCTTCCAGCGAATTTTCAATGTAACAATACCAATGATTATGCCTACCACAATTATTCTGCTTTTATTATCGGTGGGAGGAATCTTTAAAGGAAACTTTGATATGTTCTATAACCTGGTCGGAACCAACGGCCTGTTATTTAAATACACGGACGTAATTGATACCCTGGCTTTCCGGGCTCTAATCACCAGTAATGACTTTGGAATGTCGGCAGCCGTCGGCCTGTATCAGTCGGTTCTCTGCTTTATAACAATTCTGTTTGTAAATAAATTAGTCGGTCTATACGACAAAGAGTACACATTATTTTAGGAGGGAAAAAAGTGACAACCAAGCATTCAAACAAAATAAAAACAGGTTCGGACGTTATTGCACTGAACATCATTGCATACGTACTTTTGGGAACGATTGCGTTATTCTGTCTGGTTCCGTTTATCATGATTGTATCAGGCTCTTTTTCTTCCGAAGCAGCAATTACAAAAAACGGCTTTAGTATTCTTCCACAGGATTTCAGTCTGGAAGCCTATAAGAGCGTATTCAAAGATCCAATTGTTGTATTCAGGGCTTATGCTACAACCATTGGGTTAACGGTGGTAGGAACCGTTGTTGGCCTTTTGGTTCAGACTATGACAGCCTATGTTTTATCCAGAAAAGATTTCGGATGGAGAAATGGATTTTCCTTTTTCTTCTACTTTACCACATTGTTTTCAGGCGGACTTGTTCCGTATTATATCTTGATTACACAGACCTTACATCTTCGCAACAATTACCTTGCTTTATTACTTCCCTTAATATTCAGCGTCTATAATCTGCTGATTATGAAAAGCTATATTGTGGGAATTCCGGATTCATTAATTGAAGCGGCTAAGATTGATGGCTGCGGAGAGTTCCGTATCTTGTTTAAGATTATTTTTCCGCTGATAAAGCCTGCCCTTGCAACAGTTGGACTTTTCATCGCACTTGCCTACTGGAATGACTGGTATAATGCCATGCTTTACATAGAGGATAAGACAAAATATCCGTTACAGTACTTCCTGTATCAGCAGATCAATAACATTGAAGCCTATAAGAAGCTGCTTTCCAATTCAGCGGCCAGCAGTGCAGCCCAAGCGGTAAATCTTCCGACACAGTCCTTAAAGATGGCACTTACCATTGTTGTAACCGGACCCATTGTTTTGGCCTATCCAATTGTTCAAAAATACTTTGTTCAAGGCATTACAATCGGGGCGGTAAAGGGCTGAAGCAATTTTAAATTCATTCATTAGGGGTATTATTCCCATGAATAGCCTGTGTTTTGCAATACGGGTTAAGCAATAAATTATATAATTTAAAGGAGGATCTTATGAGAAACAGAATGAAAAGATTAGTATCTGTTTTACTGGTAGCTGCAATGATGGTAGTAATGCTTGCAGGATGCAGTTCTTCTAAGCCGGCAGACAGTAAGGAAAGCACGACGGCTTCTTCTGACAGTGGGGAGAAAAAAGCAACTGACACATCAAAGCATGTAGATTTGACCATGTATCTGCTTGGGGACAGAACACCCGATTTTGACGAGGTTTATGGGAAAATCAACGAGATTCTGGAGAAAAAATTGAACTGCTCCTTAAAGGTAGAATTCTTATCATGGGGAGAACATGATAAGAAGTATTCTCTTTTATTCTCTTCACAGACGGATTTTGATTTAATCTTTACGGCATCAAGCTGGGGACATTATGAGCAAACAGTTGCTTTAGGCGGATTTGCTCCATTATCAGAAGATTTCATCCAGACCTATGCACTTGATATCTGGAAGGTTGTGCCCAAAGTAGCATGGGATCAGGCAAAAATTAACGGACAGATTTACATGGTACCGAACTATACCAACGAATTTGGACAGGATGTTATGGCCGTTCGCGGTGATTTAATGAAGAAATACGGTTTTGATAATATTACAGGCTGGGATGAACTGGTTGCCTTCTATAAAGCTTGTGCTGCGGATGGTATTTACGCAAGCCAGAGCGATCTCTGGTATCAGTATTTCCAGTCAAAGGGTTATTCCACGACAGGCGGAGCACCACAGGGCGGAGAACTGGTTCTTTATAACGCACAGGATCCCAAGGATTTGAATTTTAACTATATTCTTGACTGGGATGGTTTCCGTGACTACTGTATTCAGGCAAAAGAACTTGCAGATGCAGGAGCCTGGTCAAAGGATATCTTAAATTCTACCGATGACAGACAGACCGGTCTTCTTACAGGAAAAACAGCAAGCTTAACCTGGAACCTGGGAAGCTGTATGACCTATGCAAAGCAGGCGAATAAAGAGCATCCGGAATGGAATGTTACAATCGTTGATCCAAACGCTTCTCTTCCTAAAAAAGTAAATTCCTACATTAACAATGGCGTTGCCATCAATGACAACAGCAAGAATAAAGAAAGAGCCATGATGGTATTAAATGAGTTCTATACCGATCCTGACGTTTATGATCTTGCAATGCTTGGTATTGAAGGAAAACATTGGGAAGCAGTAGGTGATAAGCAGTATAAGGTACTGGATGAGACTAACTATGGTGTAAGCAACAACTGTAACTGGGGATGGAACAATACAACAATCCAGAGAACCGAATTTATTGAGAACAGAGTAGCCTTAGATGATACCTATGATGCACTGCAGAAGGCATTTAACAGCAGTATCAAGGCAGAGCACGTATATGACGGATTTAATTTTAACTCCTCCAATGTCAGCACACAGTTTGCTGCGGTAGAAGCAGCACTCGGTACTTACTATAGTCCTTTGAAAAACGGATTGGTGGATGATGTTGATAAAACAATTGCAGAAATGAAAGCAGCCTTAAAGAGTGCCGGAATTCAGGATGTGTTAGATGAAATGAAGCGTCAGGCAGATGAATATGTAGCAGGAAGACAGGCGAATTAAATCAAAAGCTATGCAGGCGGAAGGGCTACTACAGAAACCGTAGCAGCCCTTCTTTAATTCTTAGGCGTGTATTGAAAAGGAAACCGTTCAGTTTAGACCTAAGGATTAAAAATAGGAGAGCAGGAATGACATTAGATAAAATTGCACAGGAATTAGGTATTTCAAAAAGTACCGTATCTAGAGCACTGTCCGGAAAAGGAAGAATCGGGAAGGAAACCGTGGAGCTGGTGCAGAACTTTGTATGGGAGCACAATCATGTGGAGGAAGAAAAAGAAATATTGAAAAACAGCACCCTTAATATCGGGGTAGTACTTCCGGCGGATATTTATAGGGGAGGAGGAAGCTATTTTCAGAACTGTCTGCTTGGAATCTGTGAAGCAGCCTCTATGTTCGGATATAATGTTCTGATTATAACCGGAAAACAGCATGATATATCAGAACTGATGTTTCTTGTAGAAAATAAAAGAGTTGACGGGGTTATTCTGACCAGAAGCTTTGAAGATGACAGGGCGCTCCGGTATCTGACAGAGAAGCATTTTCCCACAGCACTTACCGGAACCTGCCAGTATGAGGAGGTAATTCAGGTCGATACGGATAATGAAGAGGCAGCAGAAAAAATGACCTCCATGCTGATCGGTAGAAAATTTAAAAAGTTTGCTCTTTTAGTAAAGGATATGAGCTTTATTGCAGATAAAAAGCGGCATGATGGATTCTGTAAGGCGCTGTTCAAAAATGGAATTTCAAAACAGAGCCAGATTTTCTATAATGGTTCTGTTAAAATGGAATTTTTGGATTCCATCATTGGAAATCTCATTGCACAAAAGGTAGAATGTGTTATCTGCGGAGATGACGAAGTCTGTACTATGATTATGTCAAGACTTCAGGCAGAAGGCTATCGGATTCCCATGGATATTGCCGTTGCCTCCCTTTATAACAGTCCCAATTTAGAGTGCTATTCACCGGCAGTTACCGCAGTAAATGTAGCAGCGAGCCAGATGGGAAATGTAGCGGGCAAACAGCTCATTCAATGCCTGTTGGGAAGAAAATATGAAGCCAGGGTTATTTTGGATCATGATATTATATTCCGTAAATCAACAAATTGAGAACAACAAAAAGCATTTTTTCAACTACGGATTCAGGAATATCAAATCTTCGATTTGATATTCACGAAAGGGGATAATATGAAACAGACAGGATTTATATACGGCGGTGATTATAACCCGGAACAGTGGCTGGATACACCGGAAATTTTAAAACAGGATATTGAATATATGAAGGCAGCCCATATTAATGAAGTAACGCTTGGTGTGTTTTCCTGGTCAGCTCTGGAGCCCCAGGAGGGTGTCTATGAATTTAAGTGGTTAAGGAATATTATTGATAATCTTTATGAAAATGGAATTTCTGTTATTTTGTCAACACCCTCTGGAGCAAGGCCTAAGTGGCTGGCAGACTCTTATCCAGAGGTTCTGCGGGTTAATGCGGACCGTACCAATAATTTATTCGGGGGAAGACATAATCACTGCTATACCTCGCCTGTGTACCGTGAAGCGATTTATAAGATTGACCGAAAGCTTAGTGAACAGTTCGGAAACCATCCGGCCGTGACCATCTGGCATATATCCAATGAGCTTGGCGGAGATTGTCACTGCCCGTTGTGTCAGAAAGCGTTCAGGCAGTGGATTGAAAAAAAATATGGAACCATAGAGGCTTTGAATAAAGCCTGGAATACGGCCTTCTGGAGCCACACGTACCCAAGCTTTGAACAGGTGGAAAGTCCGTCTCCAAGGGGAGAACAGGAGCTGCATGGATTGAATCTGGACTGGAAGAGATTTGTAACAGACCAGACCGCAGATTTTGTATCCTGGGAGAAAAAAGCCATCTGGGAGGGCGGTTCAGAACTGCCGGTCACGATTAATATGATGTATGATTATAAGGGGCTTAATTATCATAAATTCAAGGATTTGATAGATTTTGCTTCCTGGGACAGTTATCCGACCTGGCACAAAGAGGAGGAGAAGGAAACGGCCCTTGATACGGCTTTGCAGCATGATTTTATGAGAAGTATTTTGAAAAAACCATTTCTGTTAATGGAATCCTGTCCGACTGCAACGAACTGGCAGAGTGTCAGTAAATTAAAACGTCCCGGAATGTTAGGCGCCGCTTCTCTGCAGGCGGTTGCCCATGGAGCAGACAGTGTCCAGTATTTTCAGATTCGCCAGAGCCGTGGTGCCAGCGAAAAGTTCCACGGAGCGGTTATTGACCATTATGGCGGCATGGATACCAGAGTATTTGAAGAGGTCACAGGAGTGGGAAGCCAGCTGCTGGAGCTTTCAGAGATTGCGGGAAGTACCGTAAGAGCAAGAGCTGCCATACTGCATGACTGTGAAAGCCGTTGGGCCATGGAGGATTCCCAGGGGCCAAGAAACAAGGACCTGCATTATATGGATGTGCTGAAAAAAATATTTCATGGCCTGCGAAAGCTTGGATTAGATGTGGATATTCTAGACATGGAAGAAGAGTTAAAGGGTTATGACCTGGTGTTTGCACCAATGCTTTATATGTTCCGCTGCGATATTGAAACAAAAATTCGTAATTTCGTAGCGAAGGGCGGAACCTTTGTCATGACCTACTGGTCGGGAATTGTAAATGAAAATGATCTGTGTCATCTGGGTGGTACACCGCATCAGCTGATGGAGGTTTTTGGACTTCGCAGCACCGAACTGGATGCTCTTTACGAGGGAGAACGAAACAGCGGTAAATCAACAGGAGCATTTTTTGAAAAGGAAAAGCGATATGAATGCAGGAATTTCTGTAATCTGATCAGGACAGATTCCGCAGAGACACTTCTTAGCTTTGAAACGGATTTTTATGAGGGTTATCCGGCATTCGCAAGAAATTCGTATGAAAAGGGCAAGGCTTACTACATCTGTGCAGATTTTGAAGAGAGCTTCTATGATGATTTGTGCCTGAAGCTAGTAGAGGAGAAAGGGTTGCTTAAAGTTCCGTTTGACATACCGGAAGGAGTAGCGGTTACTTCAAGGGAGAATCCTTTAAAAAAATTCCTGTTTATACAAAATTTTAGAAAAGATAAATTTTTAGTCAACCTGCGGAATACGGAGTGGAAGCTTCTCATGGGTGATGATACCGGAGTAATCGGACAGTATGGGACAGCCGTATACTGGACGGTAAATCAGGAAGAGCGGGCGTGACTAAAAAATTCTTAATATACAATCTGGACGCCTTATAAATCTATTCGGTTATCTTTATCACACTAGTTAAAAGTTCTGGGTATATTTCACAATCATGATGAAGGGATATGTTAATTGAATATTCAACCACAGCTTCCAGAATATCCGGGCAAAGCCTTAATATTCTGGAAGGTAGTATGGAAACAAAAGATATTTCACACTTTTTATTTAGGCAGATTCGCAAACGAGCCTGCGAAATGCATGGGTGGTATTATGAGATATTCAAAAACAGAAAAATCCCTTCTGCTATGATAAAGCTTTATTCAACAAAAACAGGGAGGTGAATACGGGCCAGAGTGTATTATCTGCGGGAATTATGAGAAGGCTTTAAGCTGGTTTTCATAAAAGGTCAGATAATGCTTATTAAAATCACATAAATTTTATTTTGTAAAGGGGGTAATACAATGAACAGAGTACTCAAAAAATTAGGTAAGACGGTGATTTCGTTAATACTTGTTTGGACTTTAGTACTTGTCGGCAATTCAGGTATAACGGAAAAGGCTTATGCAGCCACTTCTATTTCGGGGGTACCGCAAATCTCTAATATGACAGGCGATTTTTTTCGCGGTGTGGATATATCTTCCGTTCTTGCACTGGAGAACAGCGGCGTAAAGTATAAGTATTTAGACGGTACCGGTGGTGATATTTTTAAGATTCTTGCAGGTGCGGGTGTGAATTATGTCAGAATCCGTATCTGGAATAACCCGTATGATTCTGTTTCTCCCTATAAGGGATATGGCGGAGGAAATACGGATCTGTATACTGCTAAGGTTCTTGGCAAGAGAGCAACCGATGCCGGAATGAAGGTTTTTATTGATTTCCATTATTCTGACTTCTGGACAGATCCGGCGAAGCATTATGCTCCAAAGGCATGGGCTAACTACAATCTTAAATACAAAAAGGATGCTGTTTATAACTATACCTATGATTCCCTGAGGGAATTGATAGATTATGGTGTTAATGTGCAGATGGTTCAGATTGGAAATGAGACGAACGGCTCTTTGTGCGGGGTTGGCGGCTTTGCAGATAATGTCTGGGATTTAAGTTCAGGCGTTGCAGATTTGATGAAGCAGGGATGCTATGCGGTGAATGATATTAATAAAAAGTATGGAAGAAACGTACTGAAGGTACTGCATTTCACACGTTTGATTGCCGATGGGGAATGGTATGCAGAGCAGGTCAATAAGATGGGTGTGGATTATGATGTATTTGCCGCATCCTTCTATCCTATGTGGGATGGTACGGTTGAAAACATGACAACGGTTCTGACTAACATTGCAAAAAAGTATAACAAGAAAGTAATGGTAGCGGAAACAGCTTATCCATACACATTTGATGACGCGGACGGCTCGATGAACAGCATCTATGGCACCGCAGCGATGAACTATTCTAATTATCCTGTCAGTATTTCCGGCCAGGCTCAGGCTCTTTACGGTGTATTTAACGGTATTGCCCAAATAAACAGCACATTACCCGGCTATGGTCTGGGTGCTTTCTACTGGGAGCCGGCATGGATCGGAACTGACAAATCCGCATGGGGAACCTATGGAACGGGCTGGGCCTCTTCCACATCGGAAAAATATGAAAGATTATTCAGCTCAACGGCATCGGAATATTCTACAACAGATCAGGGAAGTTCCTGGGATAATATGACCTTGTTTGACAAGAACGGAAGGGCGACCAACGCTCTGTATGTATTTAATGATATTCGCGGCGTGAAAAGCGTGACCACAGCAGGTAGTTCCGGTAATTAAAGTATGTTTGAAGTGTAATACTAATAGCTGGGGAACGGTGGATGATTTTGCATTATATAGAATTTCTGATTGATAATGCAGCCTAAAATCCGCTATGATAGGCCACTTTTTTAAATTGGGAGGATAGTTATGAGGAAATCTCGCATAAAATTATTAGCATTCTGCATCGGTGCCAGTCTTTGTTCCGTAGCTCTGTCAGGCTGTGGAGCAGGCAGTACGAAACAAGATGCAAAAACACAGGATGTAATCACATTTCCGTTGCCGGAGGGCCCTGAAAAATCCGAAATCTATGTTGAACCGGTTGCAAATATTTCAGATGATTTTATACGGGGTATGGATGCATCTTCTGTACTTGCCCTCGAAAAAAGTGGCGTAACGTATTATAACTATGAAGGGAAGGAACAGGATGTCTTCATGACGCTAGCCCAGTCCGGTGTAAACTATATACGTCTGCGTGTATGGAATGACCCATACGACGAAAATGGCAACGGCTATGGCGGCGGTAATAATGATGTTCCTACTGCCGTCAAGCTTGGAAAGCGGGCAAGTAAGTATGGCATGAAGGTATGTATTGATTTTCACTATTCAGACTTCTGGGCCGATCCTAACAAACAGCATGTACCAAAAGCATGGGAAGGCATGAGCAAGGAGGAAAAGAGCAAGGCACTCTATGATTTTACAAAGAAAAGCCTTAAGAAAATGCTTGATGCAGGTGTAAATGTGGGAATGGTGCAGATTGGAAATGAAATTAACAATGGTATGTCGGGAGAAATAGGTCTTCCCGCAGTTGAGAAGCTTTTACAGTCAGGAAGCCTTGCCGTGCGGGAAGTAGCTAAGACCTACAAAAAGGAGATTCAGGTTGCTGTACATTATACAAATATCGAGAACGATACAGAAATAGATCATATTGCTTCAAGCCTGTCAGACTTTGGCCTTGATTATGATATCTTTGCATTATCCTATTATCCCTTCTGGGATGGTACGAATGAAAATATGCAGAAGGTTGCCAAAAACATTCAAGAGAAATACGGGAAAAAAGTGGTGATTGCAGAAACCTCCTATTGCTATACTTCCGAAGACGGTGACGGCTCCGGGAATAGCTTAAAAGGCACGGACGATATTGTGGAGGGCTATCCTGCGACCGTACAGGGGCAGGCCAGTATGATAAGTGATATCTGTGCGGCGGCAAATGAAGCCGGTATTCTCGGTATCTTCTATTGGGAAGGAACCTGGATTCCGGTGGGTAAAGCAACAGAGAATAATTCGCCCATCTGGGAAAAGTACGGAAGCGGCTGGGCAAGCAGCTATGCGGCAAAATATGACCCGGCAGATGCGGGCTTGTATTATGGCGGTGACTCATGGGACAATCAGGCCATGTTTGATTTTGATGGTCACCCGCTTGCCTCCTTAAAGGTGTTCCGGTATTTAAAATATGGTACAAGTACAGGCAAAGGAAACAATTGAATATTTGGGTTAAATCGTTTTTAAATCATCAAGCTGATTTCATATAGAAATTCAGTAAGCTCTTAATTACTATGGCGTATTTATTAGTAAATCCAATGATGTAAGATAAAGCTATTCATTCAATTATTATTGTTTGGATAGCTTTTCTTATGTACTCTGTCCTTTCGGTCAAATGTATAAACCGGTCGATAATTCGCAGCTTACATTCCCACTGGACCGTTGTTATGCTGACACAGAAGTTGATTGAACTAAAAATCGTAGAGGATATCAGTGATGAAACAGTCCGTCTTACTTTAAAAAAAGGAACCTCTAGAGACAAAATGCCAAAACAACCCCCTTGGTCATCTGTGCATATCCATTATTTGGTCTTTTGCGTTAGCCGTGCCCAAAACCCTATAAGACCAAAACAAAATAACTGTCCATGGGTTTATTGCATACCCTCAGATGATTTTGGCTTACCTTTCGTAATTTTCTATTGAGGAGTTCCCTAATGACACTTAAATGCCGGCAGCTGTTCCTAGGTAAAATTATACCACTGTTTGAGCTCACAGCCCTGCACAAATACAACCTCCCAGCGAGTTTGGTATAATTTCACCTGCCAGGAACAGCTGCCGGCATTTTAGTGGAATTCGGAACCCCGAACGAGAAAATTACGAAAGGTAAGCCAAAATCATCGTCCGTTCCCAATCCCCCCCTTTCACCCTTACTACAATCCCCACAAAATAAACACACGAGTAAATAAATTGTGCAGTCGAAGGTTAATTAGCTTCGTTGACTTTCACCATCACTATGATATAATTGGTGACAAAAGCAAAAGACAGGAGATATTCATGGAAAAAGCAATTGTAACCTTAAAAAAGGGAGAAGGAAGAACCTTAAAGGCCGGAGGCATGTGGGTTTATGATAATGAAATTGCAAGTATTACCGGGGATTTTGAAGACGGTGATTTGATATATGTTCATGATTTTGACAGTTATTACATGGGCTGTGGATTTATTAATACCAAGTCTAAAATAACTGTCAGGATGCTTACAAGAGTTAAGGGGGAAGAAATCGATAAAGCTTTTATCAGAATGCGCGTACAGGCTGCCTGGGATTACCGCAAAAAGGTGGTAGATACCAGTAGCTGCCGTATTATATTCGGAGAAGCGGATTTTTTGCCCGGTATCGTGGTGGACAAATTCGCCGATGTGCTGGTAGTACAGTCTTTGGCCCTTGGAATTGACAGGCTAAAGAAGGATATTTTGGACGAGCTTGTTGATATATTAAAAAAAGATGGAATTTCCATTCGCGGTATTTACGAACGCAGTGATGCCAAGGTCCGGGAAAATGAGGGGATGGAGAGAAGCAAAGGCTTTATCGGTGACCCCTTTGATACAAAGGTAGAGATTATTGAAAACGGTGTGAAATATATGGTGGATATAGCGGAGGGGCAGAAAACCGGCTTCTTTTTGGACCAGAAATATAACAGAGAAGCCATTAAGAAGCTGTGCAAGGACGCCAGAGTACTTGACTGCTTTACCCATACAGGCTCTTTTGCCTTAAACGCCGGACTTGCCGGGGCAAGGGAAGTAACAGGGGTGGACGCCTCTTCCCTTGGTGTCAGCCAGGCAGAGGAAAATGCTCTTTTAAATGGCTTACAGGATAGGGTGCATTTTACCTGTGAGGATGTATTTGAGCTGCTTCCAAGGCTTGAGAAGGAAGGGGAGCTCTATGATGTGGTCATTCTGGACCCTCCTGCCTTTACCAAGTCCAGAAATTCCGTGAAAAATGCAATAAAGGGATACCGGGAGATTAATTTAAGAGCTCTTAAACTGATCAAGGATGGCGGGTTCCTGGCAACCTGTTCCTGCTCCCATTTTATGACACCGGAGCTTTTTACAGAGACAGTAGGACAAGCGGCTAAAAGTGCGAAAAAAAGACTGCGCCAGGTAGAATACCGGACACAGGCTCCGGATCATCCGATACTTTGGGCAGCAGACGAATCTTATTACCTGAAGTTCTATATCTTCCAGGTGTGTGAGGAAAAATAAAATGGATTATAAGGAAGCCTTGGATTTTTTGGAAGAAATAAAAAAAGTGGGCAGCAAACCTGGACTTACAGCAATAGGGCAGCTTTTAGAAGAGCTCGGCTCACCTCAGGAGGGAATGGCCTTTGTGCATGTGGCAGGGACGAATGCGAAAGGCTCGGTAAGTGCCTATATTGCATCCATACTGGCCTGTGCCGGCTATGTTACCGGAAGATTTTCTTCCCCGGCTGTTTTTGTGTATGAGGAAATGATACAGGTATTGACGGGAGAGCCGGAGAGCAGTCTTGATAAAGCAGCTGCTGGTGAAAGCCTTGCCCATTCCCCAATTCACATTTCTCCCATTGAAAAGGAAGAGCTTGCTTCCTGTATTGAAGTGATTAAGGCAGCCTGCATTAAGATGGCAGAGGAGGGGAAGGAGCATCCCACTGCTTTTGAAGTGGAAACGGCTATGGCATTTTTATATTTTCGCAGGAAGAACTGTGATATAGTGGTTCTGGAAGTGGGAATGGGCGGAAGGCTGGATGCTACCAATATCATAGAGGCTCCTAAATGCTCGGTGCTTACCTCCATCAGTATGGATCATTGGGAGTATCTGGGGAATACCTTAAAAGAAATAGCCTGGCATAAAGCAGGGATCATAAAACCTGGCATACCGGTTGTTTCCTATAAGCAGGAGGAAGAAGCGGAAAAAGTTATAAAAGAGGTGGCGGAAGAAAGAAAGGCTGTTCTTACGACTGCTGATTTTTCGGATATTACAATTCACAAGATGGATATGGACGAGACTCTCTTTGATTATGGGGCTTTCAAGAATTTAAAAATTAAGCTTCTTGGCAAACATCAGGTTTATAATGCGGCTACGGCAATTACAGCAGCAGAGGCCTTAAATAATAATGGAATTCCCATAGACAGAAAGGATATTTACAGGGGACTTCAATGTACGGAATGGGAAGGCAGGTTCCAGCGCATTAACAGTAACCCCTTAATTATAATAGATGGAGCCCACAATGAAGGAGCGGCCGGGGTTCTTGCAGAAAATATACGGATATATCTTAAGAATAAGACCCTGTACTTTGTTATGGGAATGTTTAAAGACAAGGATTACGAAGCTGTTTTACGTCTTACGGCGGAATATGCGGAGGAGATCTACTGCATTACCCCGCCCGGTCCCAGAGGCCTGCCCTCCAGTCAGCTTGCAGAGGCAGCAGCAAGGCAGGGGGTTAAAGCGGTGAATGCGGTAAATGTAAAGCAGGCTCTTTCCGGGATAAAGGAAAAAGCCGGGGAAGCCGGGGAATATGCCATTCTGGCCTTTGGTTCCCTTTCTATTCTGAAAGAAGTAAAGGAAGAAGTAAATTGTTTA
Organism: Anaerocolumna jejuensis DSM 15929; assembly: GCF_900142215.1. Classification (GTDB taxonomy): domain Bacteria; phylum Bacillota; class Clostridia; order Lachnospirales; family Lachnospiraceae; genus Anaerocolumna; species Anaerocolumna jejuensis. The sequence goes on from NZ_FRAC01000007.1 coordinate 351,310, forward strand.
TACCAGTAACCACAAACTTAAGATGCGGTTTCTTTCATTGGATTTTGTGCCGCCGTAGATATGCCGTTTTGGCGGCAGAATGTGAGGTAATGAATGATAGATTTACAGGATAGCAGGGACGAAATAGACAAAGTGGATAAGGAAATCGTCCGGCTTTTTGAACACCGTATGAAGTTAGCGAAGGATGTAGCAGAATATAAGATTCAGACAGGAAAAAAGGTTTATGACAAGGAACGGGAGGAAGCAAAAATTGCCTCCCTGAAAGCCCTGGCAGGAAATGATTTCAACCGTCATGGTATAGAGGAACTATTCATACAGATCATGTCCATGAGCCGTAAGATGCAATACAGCCTGATAAATGAAAAGGATATGGGTATTCCCTTTGAAGAAATAGACGCCCTTCCGGTGGACTCCGCCACAAAGGTGGTGTGGTTTGGAGTGGAAGGCTCTTACACAGAGCAGGCTTTTAAAGAATATTTCGGGGAGGAAGTCAGGGCCTTTAATGCTGCTACTTTCAAGGAGGTAATGGAGAAAGTAAAGGACGGAAGCGCCGATTATGGTGTTCTGCCCATTGAAAATACATCCACAGGAGGAATTACGGATATTTATGATCTTTTAATTGAATATGACAATTCCATCATGGGAGAACATATACTTAAAGTAAACCATGTGCTTTTAGGCCTTCCCAAGGCAGAGTTAAAAGACATCACAAAAGTGTATTCCCATCCTCAGGGGATTCTCCAGTGCAATAAATTTTTAGAAGCCAATCCTCAGATAAAGCCGGTGGAATATGAAAGCACCTCCGGCGGAGCCAAAAAGGTGTATATGGATGGTGATATCACTCAGGCAGCCATAGCGGGAAAGCAGACTGCTGAAATATACGGATTGAAGATATTAAAAGATAATATCAACCATGAATGTAATAATTCCACGCGCTTTATTGTTATCGGCAAGAATAAAAAGTACAAAAGAGCTGCGAAAAAGGTGAGTATCTGCTTTGAACTGCCCCATGAAAGCGGAAGTCTTTATAATATGCTGTCCCATTTCATCTACAACAACCTGAATATGACCAAAATCGAATCCAGGCCTTTGGAAGGCAAGACCTTTGAATACCGTTTTTTTGTGGACTTTGAAGGCAATTTAAAGGATGCCGGAGTAAGAAATGCCCTCTATGGGATTAAGGAAGAAGCAATCATGTTAAAGATTTTGGGAAATTACTAAGAGTTCTTCATATTTTTTTCAATTTCTCTACACAAAGAGGACATAATTTGATGTTAAACTTTAGTCATAAACAAAAAAGAAACAAATGAAATAGATAGCTAAAGTTTGAAAGGAGAAATGATTATGAGTGAATTTAATGATTTTAATCATGAAGATACCGATAAGATTATTGAAGGCCAGGGAGTTATCCTGGATGATATCCCTCAAAAGGAAAAGAAAAGAAGAAGCAGGGGCAAGGGAAGAGGTAAGAGCTTTGCCAAGCTGGTAGCCTCTGCATTGGTATTCGGACTTGTAGCAGGTGCCGCTTTCCAGGGCTTTAATATGGCAGCAGGCGGAAGCTCCTCCAGTGTAAAGGTTGGCAGTGTTTCCACGGACAACAAATCAAATGGTGATGTAAACGCTGTTGAGACAAGTACCTCACAGAATAAGGATTCCAGCAGTGTATCCACGGTAGTAGCCAACGTAATGCCATCCATTGTTGCAATTAATTCTACCATTAACCAGACTACAACAGATTTCTTTGGAAGGCAGTACGACCAGAAGGAAGAAGGCAGCGGTTCCGGTATTATTATCGGACAGAATGATAATGAGATTTTAATAGCAACCAACAACCACGTAGTTGAAAATGCAAGCTCCGTTCAAATTGTATTTGGTGATGATACAAAGGTTAATGCGACCATCAAAGGTACGGCGCCTAATTCAGACCTTGCGGTTGTTGCCGTAAAGACAAGTGAATTAAGCAAAACTACCCTGAGTGACATTAAAATAGCAACCTTAGGTGATTCCAGTTCCTTAAAGCTTGGTGATATGGCAATTGCAATCGGTAATGCCTTAGGATATGGCCAGTCCGTAACAGTAGGATATGTCAGTGCTTTGAACAGGGAAGTCACGGTTAATAATGTTACTCTTAAGCTTATCCAGACAGATGCGGCAATTAATCCCGGTAACAGCGGCGGAGCATTGTTGAATTCTAAGGGTGAAGTTGTTGGTATCAACTCCGTTAAATATGTAGATGACAGTGTTGAAAGTATCGGCTATGCTATTCCTATTTCTGATGCTATTCCGGTCATCAATGAATTGATGAACAGCAACTCTACCGATAAGACAGAATCCGCTTTCCTTGGTATTCAGGGAAAGGATGTAACCAGTGATTATGCTGCAAGCTTTAATATGCCGGAAGGTGTTTACGTTGGCAAGGTATCTAAAAACTCTGCGGCAGAAAAAGCCGGCTTACAGATTGGAGATATCATTACAGGAATAAATAATGTGAAGGTACAGTCTATGACCGATTTACAGCAGGCATTGAGCTATACCAAAGCCGGTTCCGCCGGAACCATCAAGGTAGAAACTCTGCAAAAGGGTAAATATGTGGAAAAGACATTAAATATTACCTTTGATTCCAAGACTGGTAAATAAACCGATATTACATGAACCACAATAGCCGGTTAAACAGACGAATCCTATAAAACGGCAAAGGATAAATTTAAACCGTACAGGGAATGTGATATGCTCCCCTTAATGTCATTGACTTTAAAGGAGAGCATATCACATATCCTTGTACGGTTTTATTTTTTTGCGCAAAATCACCCCAATGATAAGTAAATTGATAAATAAGTTATATAAAAAGTATAATGGTTATCAAAATAATAAGATCGAATTGATGAAATTAAATCGAATATCAAAAATATGGAAGATTTTTGACTGAAATATCCTAATACGTTATAATTATGTCGTATTAGTATTAGAGAAGTAGCAGGTAAAAAGTTTGTTTTAATTTGTTTGCTTTAAGTATTTTTATAGTAAATATAATTTGAGATGTTTTATTTTAATAATGATGCAGTAAAACAATAATTTTAAAAGGAGGAATGTTATGGCAGGTATATATTGGTATGAATGTAGAATCGAAGAGGCACAACGTAAGATAGCTTCTTTGAAAGATAAATTGGATAATTTAAATTCGATGAAGAGTGAAGTATCCAATGGTGCAGATATAACGCAGGGCCAAATTGAGAAGAAACGCAAAACAGCAAAGGATTTATTGATGATGGAATCAAGATTGCCACTCGTTCGTAGCTTAAATGATAAAGTTCAAGAAAATGTTGATGATACTTTTCGGTATAATATGTTATCTAAATTTGATGATGCAGATGCAGAGGTTAACTCTGCGATACATAAGGTACAAGAAGAGATAGAGGAACAAAATGAGATTATTAGGCAATGCAGATTAGAAATAATTCGTATCCAGGAAGAAGAAAGAAGAGAGGCAGCAAGAAGAGAATCAGAAAGAAACAAAATATAACAGGTATTAAATTTTATTCCTGAGTGGGATTTTTGAAACTTTCAGAAATTAGAAAAAAACTAGAGTACATATAAGAGTTGTATACATCAATAAGAAAGAAAATAATTGTAATTTAAAGGAGAGAATCTGTGACGAAATATATGAAAGTGGGGATTTTAATTATGGCGATTTCAATGTCAATGGCAGGATTAACAGGATGTAAAATGGCAAAAGATAAAATTGAAAATAAAATTGAGGATAATCTAAAAGTTGAAATAGGTGAAGAGTTTAAAGTTTTTTGGCTACAAGGCTCGAACTTTGATACGGAATATAAAGCATATGTATCACCAGTGAGTAATCAGGAAATACGCTTTACAGTATTTGCAGATAAAGATGGAAAATTAGATGGTTCTTATAAAAGTAGTTATTATACAGCTAAAGTCTGGAACGACTTTGCACAAGAGATAATAAACGAGTTTGACGTAAATGGGCTGGAGGCATTCTGTAAAGCAGAAGCAGGGCCGGCTACAGAAGAAGAAATGTCGATTGTGCCAGAAGTAACTTCACTTGATACAACAGTAAAAGAGTATTTAGAGTTGATTCCAAACTGCGAGTTTGGCATATATGTGATTTTGAATGAAAGTGATGCAATGAATAAAGAAACATTAAATAAGATCGTAAAGGTATTAGAAAAGGAGAATGAAATATATCCTGGAATTAGTATTTATGCTAAGTTTTATTTTTATGATGAAGAAGGGTATAAAAAAACCAAAGATTATTTTAAAAGTACAGTGCATCCTTCCAGTACGGTATTGAAAGAGAATAATTTGAAATATTCATTAAATAATGGAATAAAGGATGGGATGGTAAATTATTCAGTCCAAGAGATGTTAGAAACATTGGGAGAAAGTAATGTAACTCAATAGCGTATAGGAGGTACAGATGGGATATACGGATAAAGAACTAAGAGATGCAACGCAGATAGCATATATGGATTTGAGTTATGGATATAATTATCTGGTAGAAATAAAAAATGAAAAACCGCCATTTTCCATTAGGCAAATAATAGATAGTACAAAAGAAACAAAGATAAAAAAAAATCTGGAGGATAAAATAAAGGAAGGCGATATATCGATTGATTTATACAAAGACCATAAATTTTATTGATGACGTTGCAGAGAAAGATGATTTATAATAAAAGTGAATTGCACGGGATTTAACGCTGCAACCCAGTATTCAGGGTGGTGGCTTTTTTAGTTATTTTTAAGTAAATCATAAGGAAAAAGTAACATTCTAATTCCTTGACAAACAGAAGCACACACGGGTATGATGTAGTTTATAGATTAAGAAAAGTGAGGTCATATCTGTGATGGAAGCAGCGGATATTAAGATAGATGTTATTATACCGATATATAAGCCGGATATTAAATTCAAACATTTGATAGAGCGTTTAAAAAAGCAGAAGGACAAGCCGGACAGAATAATCCTCCTTCAGACCATAGAAGAAGAAAAACAGGGAGAAAAGAATAAGAGCCTGATAGGAGAAGAATTTATAGCCTATGCCATGGAACTGGAAGCAAGTGACTTTCGCATTGAGTGTGTTGAAATAAACAAAAAAGATTTTGACCATGGCGGTACCAGGGCTTACGGAGCCTCCCTTTCCAACGCAGATTTATTGATGTTCATGACGCAGGATGCGGTCCCGGCCGATACCCTGCTTATTACAAAGCTGAAAGAGGCTTTTACGGAACCGAATATCGGAGCAGCCTACGGGAGGCAGCTTCCCAGAGAGGAAGCCGGAATCGTTGAAAGCTATACCAGAAAGTTCAATTACCCGGAAGCCGACTCGGTCAAGACCCTGGAGGACCTGCCAAAGCTTGGGATTAAGACCTATTTTTGTTCTGATGTCTGTGCTGCATACAGAAGAAGTGTCTATGAGGAACTGGGGGGTTTTGTTACCAGGACAATTTTTAATGAGGATATGATTATGGCAGCCGGCATTATAAAAGCCGGGTATGCCGTTGCCTATGTATCGGGAGCTAAGGTGTATCATTCCCACAGCTATACCTATAAGGAGCAGTTCCGAAGGAACTTTGACATGGCTGTTTCCCAGGCAGAGTATCAGTCGGTCTTTTCCGGCATCAAATCAGAAAGCGAAGGGAAGAAGCTGGTACTTCAGACTGCTTCCCATTTGGTAAAAAGAGGGAGAATTTATCTGCTGCCCGGGCTTGTTGCTGAGAGCGGCTTTAAATACCTGGGATATCTGGCAGGCAGGAATTACAGAAAGCTGCCCCTTTCCCTTATCAGAAAATGGAGCATGAATCCAGGCTATTTCCGGGAAGGAAAAGGCAGCCGGAAGTAAGCAGGAATATCCGGTCAGAGATTGGATATTTACGAAAGGGGTAAAGATGGACAGGGTTCATATTATTATGGCAGTTTATAATGGAGCAGCATATCTGGCAGAGCAGATTATGTCCATTAGAAAGAATACTTTTACTGATTGGGTGCTATGGATCTTTGATGATGGCTCCTCCGATGAAACAGAGGATATTATTAACAGGCAGTCAGCAGAAGCCGATGGCAGAATCCATTATATGAAAAATGCAAGAAATAAAGGAGTGACCCTTAATTTTCTGGAGGGCATAAGAACTGCTGTAACGGGAGCAGCGGACAGTATTCCTGTAAAGGCAGCAGAGAATTACTATATGTTCTGTGACCAGGATGATGTCTGGATGCCGGATAAAATTGAGAAGACTCTGAAGGCTGTGAAGCGGAATGAGAAGAGGTATTCAAAAAAGCTTCCTCTGGCGGTATTTACCGATGCCCTGATAGCAGATGAGAAATTAAAGGTAATTAACCCTTCTTTTCATAAAAGCAATCACCTGAATACAGGGAAATTAGACCTTCCCCACATCCTGATGGAGAATAAACTTATCGGATGTACGGTTATGTTTAACAGTGCCTTAGCAGACAAGCTGACGGTAATTCCCCGTAATGCCAGATACCATGACTGGTGGATAGGCTTGCTGGGGGCTGCCTTTGGGCATCTGGTGTATCTGCCTGCTCCTACGCTTTATTACCGGCAGCATGGAGAAAATGTTGTCGGGAACCAGGATTTTCATGCTTATGTAAGGAAGAGGACAGCCGCTTTAAGGGAGCAGAAAAAAGTACTTTACTCCAACGTAACGCAGGCAAAGGAGTTTTATGACATCTACCGGGACTCCCTTTCAAAGGATAAAAAAATGCAAGTTTATGCAATGGCACATCTCATGGAAAAGAACTGGTTTTATAAAAGATATCAGTGCCTCCGCTTTGGATTCTTAAAATCCGGGTTGGTAAGAAATGCCGCATTAATGTTGATATTATAGAAAAATCAAGGCTTTTTATGCAAGGAACTTCATCTGCTTTGAGAAAGATGCTGGATTTGGATAGTTCCTGAAAAGTGAAAAAGAAACATTTCCGGTTTTATTTATTGACATTTGATATTCATATTGTTACAATGTAAACAATTTATATGCAGGAAGCGAAGGTGTTACAATCCGCTAAAGGAGGTCAATATGAAGAAAATGGTTTTGTCAATACTGGTGGATAATACTGCCGGAGTGTTAAGCCGTGTCTCCGGATTATTCAGCAGAAGAGGTTATAACATAGACAGCCTTACTGTCGGCGTTACCCAGGATCCTTTGTATTCCAGAATGACAGTAGTAGTTAATGGGGATGACCAGATACTGGAGCAGATCAGAAAGCAGCTCTTAAAGCTTGAAGATGTAAGGGAAGTAAGGGAGCTTTTACCGGAAGAGTCTGTATGCCGGGAATTGATTTTGGTCAAGGTGCTTGCCGCCGTGGAAGAACGACAGGCTGTTATTGCAGTAGCGGATATTTTCCGTGCCAAGATAGTGGATGTGGCGATGGAATCTTTAATGATAGAGCTAACCGGAAACCAGGCTAAGATAGATGCTTTTATAAAGCTTTTAGAGGGCTTTACCATCAAGGAAATGGTCAGGACCGGTATCACAGGACTGGCAAGAGGTTCGGGGGATATTGCGGACTATCTGGATGATTAGGTATTATTCCTAAGTGTAACCACACTATTGTGTAGCCACACTTTTTCAATAATAATTTTAATTTTATTAGGAGGATAAAAGATATGGCAAAGATTTTTTACCAGGAAGACTGCAACTTATCATTACTGGAAGGCAAAACCGTAGCGATTATCGGTTATGGCAGCCAGGGACACGCTCATGCATTGAATGCGAAGGAATCCGGTGTTCATGTCATTATCGGACTCTATGAAGGCAGCAAATCCTGGAAGAAGGCAGAAGCAGCGGGCTTTGAAGTGTATACGGCGGCAGAAGCTGCAAAGAAAGCCGACATCATTATGATTCTGATTAATGATGAGAAACAGGCAAAGCTCTATAAGGAATCCATCGAACCGAACCTGGAGGCAGGTAATGTACTTATGTTTGCCCATGGTTTTTCCATACACTTCGGACAGATATTACCTCCTTCTGATGTAGATGTTATTATGATTGCCCCCAAGGGACCGGGACATACCGTTAGAAGCCAGTACCAGGAAGGCCAGGGTGTTCCCTGCCTGATAGCTGTTGCACAGGATGCGACCGGTAAGGCACATGATATCGGACTTGCCTATTCACTTGCTATCGGCGGAGCAAGAGCAGGTGTTCTTCAGACAACCTTCAGGGAAGAAACAGAAACAGACCTTTTCGGCGAGCAGGCTGTTCTTTGCGGCGGTGTAACACAGCTTATGAAGACAGGCTTTGAAGTACTTGTAGAAGCCGGTTATGAACCTGAAAGTGCTTACTTTGAATGTATCCATGAAATGAAGCTGATTGTTGACCTGATCAATGAAAGTGGTTTTGCCGGCATGAGATATTCCATTTCCAATACGGCAGAGTACGGTGATTATATAACAGGACCTAAGATTATTACGGAAGATACCAAGAATGCCATGAGACAGGTATTAAAGGACATCCAGGAAGGTGTATTTGCCCGTAACTGGCTCCTTGAGAACCAGATTGGATGTACGAACTTCCTTGCTATGAGAAGAAGGGAATCCGAGCATCAGCTGGAGAAGGTCGGAGACGAGCTTCGTAAGATGATGAGCTGGACCAATAAGAACAAATTAATTAATAACTAACAGCTTTGCAGACAGTAAAATATAAAAATTATTGACAGGAAAGCATAAGCTGTCAGAAGCAATAATAGAGGGCGTGCCGGAACGAAAGGTTCCGGTGCGTTTTTTCACGAAGAAAACAGCATTTGAAAGGCCATGGAAATATGAAATATGATTATTCCCCAACAATAGATTTTTTACTGGACTGGTATGAGCAGAATGCAAGGATACTTCCCTGGCGTGAGAATCCAAAGCCTTATTATGTCTGGATATCTGAAATCATGCTTCAGCAGACCAGAGTGGAGGCAGTAAAAGCTTACTTTGAACGTTTCATTAAGGTACTGCCGGATAGTAAGGCTCTGGCTGAGGTGGAAGAAGAAAAGCTGTTAAAGCTTTGGGAGGGGCTGGGTTATTATAACAGAGCCAGAAACCTGCAAAAGGCAGCCGGAATACTTGTCAGTGATTATGGCGGAGAGCTTCCGGGAGATTATGGAGAGCTTCTGAAGCTTCCGGGTATTGGCAGCTACACGGCCGGAGCAATTGCCTCCATTGCCTTTCATATTGCAGAACCGGCTGTTGACGGAAATGTGCTAAGGGTAATGATGAGAGTGTCTGGCAGCTTCGATGACATAACGGAAATGAAAGTAAAGAAGCAGCTGGAAGAGGATTTAAGGGCGGTGCTGCCAAAGGACAGGCCGGGGGATTTTAATCAGGCGGTCATGGAATTAGGTGCAACCGTCTGCATCCCGGTAGGAAAGCCTCTGTGCGAAAAATGCCCCCTTATGCATCTGTGCCAGGCATTTAAGAACCGAACGGAGAACCGGATACCGGTCAAGAAGGAAAAAAAGCCGAGGCAGGTTCAGGAGCGGACGATTCTTATACTGGAAATGGGCGGAAGATATGCTATTTGTAAAAGAGAAAAAAAGGGACTTCTGGCCGGAATGATGGAATTTCCGGGAGTTCCGGGGAAGCTTACACCACTTATGGCGGAAGAATATCTTCAGGATTTGGGGTATGGAGCAGAAGAATTGATACCCTTAGGAGAGGCAAAGCATATATTTTCTCATGTGGAATGGCATATGACGGGCTATCTTGTACACTTAAGGGAAGGTGTAGCTGAGGCTGCCGGGTGCTATAAGACGGGTAATGAGGAGAACAGGGCATCTTTGGTCTGGGCCCTGAAAAGTGAAATAGAAGAGAGATATTCTCTCCCCTCGGCCTTTGATTTTTACAGAAAGTTTGTTATCTGACAAAAGTACGGATAAATTATAATTAAGTAGGTAAATTAGCGGCTCGACGCTAAACAAAAGCTGCTGCAGGCTTGTTAAGCAGGATATATATAACAAGGCTGCAGCAGCTTTTGTTTAATTTTGATTACATAGCACAATAATCCGGTAGGGAGTCGTGATGGCAGGAATACTTCTGGTGGTAGGGCCGTAAAGCACGATAAGATTGTGATTTTCGGGATTTTGATAGAAGTATTGACCGTTTTCTAATACAATAAGGGTAGTTGGAGCAATATTTAAACGAAGCATTCCATTACTGCTTATCAGATTCCGGTTAAAAAAATCCACTGTAATGTTAATATCACCCAGATTTACAGCCATTATCAGAGCACGGAACTGGGGAGGATATATAAGAGGAACCGGGGCATTGCGGTCATAGAAGCCGGTAACAAAGTCACCCTCCTGGGCTAAGGTGTTGTCAATAAAGTAGGTGGAAGGGGTTACAAGAAAGTTGATTATGTTTTTTTCGTTATCTTCTATGGTAAACAGCTTGCTGCAGCCTAAAGTATCTCTTGAGTCCAGCAGGATATCCTCTATGGACAGAATTGTTCCGGAATAGGAATTATATTGGATCATAGGAGGCTCTTTCCGTTATTTTATTTTAATATATGCACCTGGCTTATGCAGCGTTCCTTGTAAAAATTGATAAAATGCTTTACGGCTTGAGGAAGAAAGGCCTCCTTACTGTGAGCAAACCCGACAGACCTCTTTTCCAGAGGCGGGTCCAGGGGAAGTTCCAGAAGCTCCCCCGTCTTTAGCTCCTCCTGTATAAATTCCTTTATGACACAGGAAATCCCAAGGCCGATTTTGGCAAAATCAATCAGCAAGTCCATGCTGCTTACTTCCAGCAGTTGATTTGTCTTTATATTGTTTCTGGTAAAGTAATCCTCCACATATAATCTGGTAATGTTCTTTTCATCCAGAAGCATTACATTGGAATACCTGAGAATTTCTGTGGCGTTTTGCGCTTTCGGGGAAACTTTATTCCTGGTATTCTTTGACAGCTGAAGGCTTAAATTGTCCAGGTAGGTCTGGGTGCTGACAAAGATATCTTCAATCTGCTGTATTTCATAAAAGTCCATGCCTTTCAGATTGTCGGGCTTACCAATTAAGCCGATATCTATTTTATTCTGGTTCAGAAGCTCCAGGGTCTTATAGGTGGACTGGCACTCCATGGTGATTTTAATATGGGGATACTGCTTTACGAAATCTTTCAGATATGGCAGCAGGATGTACTTGCACAGGGTATTGCTGACACCGATACGAAGGTGCCCCATACCAAGCTCCTGCATGCGAAAGAGCGTCAGCTCCCCCTGTTTTAAGGTGTCAAAGGCAGATTTCGTATATTCATACAAAAGGCTTCCTTCCTCTGTCAGGCGGACACCTCTGGAGGAACGGATGAATAAGGTCATGTGAAGATTATCCTCCAGGGCCTGGATTGCCTTACTGACAGCCGGCTGGCTGATAAAAAGCTCCTTGGAGGAGCGGGAGATATTCCCCGTTCCGGCTACGGAATTGAAAATACGGTATAGGGTCAGATTGGTTTCCAAAAAAATCTCCTCCTTTATCATAACTTATAGTTATAATAAATATTCTTATTATGTATTTCAATTATATCAAAATTTGTGTTAGAATACCAGTAAAAGAAGGAAAGGCAGGAAATTAAGTCGATGGAATTCAGTGTTGCGGTTATTCCGGGAGATGGAATCGGACCGGAAATTATAAGAGAAGCAAAGAAGGTTCTGGATAAAGCAGGAAAGGTTTACGGACACCGTTTTCACTACACGGAGCTTCTAATGGGAGGGGCATCTATCGATGTCCATGGCGTTCCCCTTACGGAGGAAACCCTTGCCACAGCAAAAAAGAGCGATGCTGTGCTTTTAGGAGCAGTAGGAGGAAATGTGGGGGTATCAAACTGGTACAGCCTGCCGCCGGAGCTAAGACCGGAAGCAGGACTGCTGAAGATTCGAAAAGGCCTAGAACTATTTGCCAACTTAAGACCCGCACTGCTTTTTGAGGATTTAAAGAAAGCCTGTCCCTTAAAGGAAGAGATAATCGGAGAAGGTTTTGATATGATCGTGGTAAGGGAGCTGACGGGAGGACTTTATTTCGGAGAGAGGAAGACCGTAGTAGAAAACGGACTGAGAAAGGCCTATGATACCCTGACCTATGACGAGGAAGAAATAAGAAGAATAGCAAGGGCGGGCTTTGAAACTGCCAGAAAGAGAAGAAAGAAGCTGTGCAGTGTGGATAAGGCGAATGTAATAGACTCCTCCCGGCTATGGAGACAGGTAGTTAAGGAAGTGGGAAAGGATTATCCGGACGTGGAGCTGAGCGATATGCTGGTTGATAACTGTGCCATGCAGCTGGTGAAGGACCCGGGACAATTTGATGTAATCCTTACGGAAAATATGTTCGGAGATATTTTATCCGACGAAGCAAGCATGATAACCGGCTCCATCGGAATGCTCCCTTCGGCAAGCCTTGGAAAGACAAAGCTTGGACTTTATGAGCCCAGCCATGGCTCGGCACCGGATATTGCAGGACAGAATAAAGCCAATCCCATGGCAACTATTCTATCGGCGGCCATGATGCTAAGATATTCCTTTGACCTGGAGGAGGAAGCCCTGAAGATAGAGGAAGCTGTTAGAAAGGTATTAAGCAAGGGCTACCGCACTGTCGATATTATGTCCCCGGGAAATGTTTTAGTAGGAACGGATAAGATGGGAGACCTGATTGCAGAAGAAGTCAAATAATAGTACTTTTGATTTTAAATAAATTCTTCAAAACATAGTAAGGAATATGAAATCAAGGATTTGATATTCCGGAAAGAGGGATATTATGGGAATGACAATGACGCAAAAAATTCTGGCTGCCCACGCAGGGCTTAAGGAAGTGGAAGCCGGCCAATTAATAGAGGCAGATTTGGATATTGTTTTAGGCAATGATATAACGGCACCCGTTGCCATACAGGAAATGGAAAAGATTAAGAAAAAACAGGTTTTTCACAAAGACAAGATTGCTTTGGTGCCGGATCATTTTACCCCCAATAAAGATATAAAATCAGCGCAGAACTGCAAATGCTTACGAGAATTTGCAAAGGAGCATGATATTACCAATTATTTTGAAATCGGTGAAATGGGAATAGAGCATGCCCTGTTACCGGAGAAGGGATTGGTAGTCGCAGGGGAGGCGGTAATCGGTGCAGATTCCCATACCTGTACTTACGGTGCCCTGGGTGCCTTTTCAACAGGGGTCGGAAGCACGGATATGGCCGCCGGAATGGTAACCGGAAAAGCCTGGTTCAAGGTACCGGCAGCCCTGAAGTTTGAGTTAACGGGATGTCCTGGCAAATGGGTCAGCGGTAAAGATATTATACTTCATATAATCGGATTAATCGGCGTGGACGGGGCACTCTACAGATCCATGGAATTTGTGGGAGACGGTATTAAGAACCTTTCCATGGATGACCGCTTTACCATGGCAAATATGGCCATTGAAGCCGGTGCCAAGAACGGAATCTTCCCTGTGGATGAAAAGACAATTGCCTACATGGAGGAACATTCCAAAAAGGAATATAAGGTTTATGAGGCAGATGAGGATGCCGACTATGAGAAAACCTATCCCATCGATTTATCAAAAATACGCCCTACGGTAGCATTTCCCCACCTGCCGGAGAATACAAGAACCATAGATGAAGTCGGGGAAGTTGAAATCCAGCAGGTCATAATCGGTTCCTGTACCAACGGCAGGATTGAGGATTTAAGGGCAGCTGCTAAGGTTCTGGAAGGCAGAAAGGTAAAGAAGGGCATGAGGGTTATTATCTTTCCTGCAACCCAGGACATTTACCTTCAGGCAATGGAGGAAGGGCTTCTTTCTACCTTCATTAAGGCCGGTGCTGCCGTAAGCACTCCGACCTGCGGACCCTGCCTTGGAGGGCATATGGGCATCCTGGCTCAGGGTGAGCGTGCCGTTGCCACCACTAACCGTAATTTCGTCGGAAGAATGGGGCATGTGGAATCGGAAATATACCTGGCAAGCCCTGCGGTGGCCGCTGCCAGTGCCGTAACCGGAAGGATATCCGGCCCGGAAGAACTGGGTTTATAAGCAATATCTCAATCCTTAAAACGAACAGAATAGAATAAATGATTGAATGGGAGCAAGGAAAAGGGTTAGAAACAGCCATGACATTGAAATAAAGCAGGCAGCTGTTCGGGAAAACCTCAAATAATTGCCGCCCGGAAAAGGAGTCGGAAATGAAAGCACAGGGAACAGTGCATAAATACGGTGACAACGTTGATACAGATGTAATTATACCCGCCAGATACTTAAATTCCACCAGTCCTGCGGAACTGGCACAAAAGTGCATGGAAGACATTGACCCGGAATTTGTAAAGAGAGTAAAGAAAGGCGATATCATTGTTGCCAATAAGAATTTTGGCTGTGGCTCCTCCAGAGAGCATGCACCTATAGCCATAAAGGCCTCCGGCATTAGCTGTGTTATTGCAGAAAGCTTTGCCAGAATCTTTTACCGTAATTCTATTAATATAGGACTTCCTATTATTGAATGCAGGGAGGCAGCGGCAGAAATCGAGGCAGGCGATGAAGTGGAGATTGATTTTGACAGCGGCAGGATTTATGACCTTACCAAAAAGACAGAGTATAAAGGTCAGCCCTTTCCGGAATTTATGCAAAAAATCATAAAGGCGGAGGGCCTTATCAACTACATCAACAGTTAATTGACTGGATTTCGCCTATGACAATTCAGCGGATTGCCTATTACTGATATTATCTATAGAAGGAACCATCCCCAATAATACTCACCCTTTGGCTCTGCGCCGGCTGGTATTATTCCGGATGTTTTCCTTTTTGTTTTCCTGGGGTGAGTATTCAGGCAGAGCCTGACTGTGATTCACATAGCTTAAGTGTTCTCCTGACCAATCTCCGGCTCCTTAATAATTGATTTCATGCGTTTACTCTGGAAACAGCCAGCTTGTATTGATATCCAATAAGTGTTAAAATAATACTGTGGAAGTAGATTATGTCGAACTATTTATCAGCTGGAAGAAAATAGAGAGGGAAAGGATGCCAAAAATATTCTTGCAGCACCATTTTGGCAGTATCATGGTAATACTCCTGATACTTGGAAATATAAATGAGGGACTATGTCATTGTCACGGATGGAACAGCGGACCTGACACAGGAAATGATAGAAAAATTAGGAATTATATCCATACCTATGGATTTTGAGGTGGAGGGAAAGACTTATGTTCATTATCCGGATGCAAGGGAGTTATCAGCCCACGATTTTTACGATATGCTGAGACAGGGAAGCAAGTCTGTGACATCCCTGATTAATGCGGAGACTTTTCTGACAGTTTTTGAGCCCCTTGTAAAAGAAGGAAAGGATGTTTTATATATTGCATTTTCCTCTGCTCTAAGCGGAACCTATAATTCTTCTCTGATTGCAAAGGAGGAGCTGGAGGAAAAATATAGCGATGCAAATATCAAATGCATTGATTCCAGGTGTGCATCCGTTGGGGAAGGACTTTTGGTTTATACGGCAGCAGGACTTAAAAACGAAGGCTATACCATAGAAGAGCTTTATGCCTGGCTTGAAAAGAATACATTGCAGTTATGCCATTGGTTTACCGTGGATGACTTGTTCCATTTAAAAAGAGGAGGAAGAGTCAGTGCACTTAGTGCAGGAATCGGTACGGCACTTAACATAAAGCCGGTTCTTCATGTAGACAATGAAGGACGCCTTATTCCAATGGAAAAGGTAAGAGGCAGAAAGAAATCTATTCAGGCTCTTTTTGAACATATGGAGGCTGCTGTTACAAATGCAGAGGACCAGGTAATCTTTATAGGGCACGGTGATGCGGCAGAGGATGCGGAATATCTGGCAGAACTGGTGAAGGAAAAATTCCCTGTAAAGGATATCATTATTAATTACATCGGCCCTGTTATCGGCACCCACTCAGGTCCCGGAACCATTGCATTATTCTTTTTCGGATCCGGAAGATAAAGTTTCGTAGCAATTCAATCACGAAGTTTCATTCCTTTATCCAGCCATGTATGAAGTACTTGGTATAGGGAATGATAGAGAACAGGAGGTTGTTTATGAAATTAATATTTATCGGAGCTGCCCATGAGGTAACAGGCAGCTGCTATTTATTAGAAGCCTGCGGCAAAAACATTTTGATTGACTGCGGCTTGGAGCAGGGACGCGATGTCTTTGTGAATAAGCCTATTCCCATTTCAGACAGGGAAATAGATGCCGTTTTACTCACACATGCCCATATGGACCATGCGGGAAGACTTCCCCTGTTATATAAGGAAGGCTTTAATGGCAATATACATTCTACAGAGGCGACGAAGCAATTATGTGAAATCATGCTTTTGGACAGCGCGCATATCCAGTTGTTTGAAGCAGAATGGAAGAACAGGAAGGGCATCAGAAAGGGTGAACAGCCTGTTGAACCCCTATACACCATGGAGGATGCGAAAGGCACTATAAAAACCTTTGTGGCTCATGAATATGGGGAAAGGACAAGCCTCTTTAACGGAATTGAATTCCGATTTGCAGACAGCGGCCATTTACTGGGTTCTGCCAGTATTGAAGTCTGGATTACAGAAGAAGGAGTAACGAAGAAGCTGGTATTTTCCGGAGATATCGGAAATATCGACCAGCCCCTGATTAACGACCCCCAGTATATAAAGGATGCGGATTATGTCGTAATGGAATCCACCTACGGAACCAGAGACCATGGTGCGGCACCGGATTATGTAAAGGAGCTGACAGAAATCCTGCAGACCACCTTTGACAGAGGAGGAAATGTGGTGATTCCCGCCTTTGCTGTAGGCAGGACCCAGGTTCTGCTCTATTTTATCCGCCAGATAAAGACTGAAAACCTGATCAGAGGCCATAAGGATTTCAAGGTTTATGTGGACAGTCCTCTGGCCAATGAAGCGACGGAAATCTTCACGGAAAATGTACGGGGATATTATGATGCCCAGGCTATGGAGCTGGTGGAGAAAGGGATAAATCCCATACAGTTTCCGGGGCTTATTACGGCCGTTTCGGCGGAAGAGTCCAAGGCCATCAATTTTGACAAGGATGTAAAGGTTATTATATCTGCCAGCGGTATGTGCGATGCGGGCAGAATCAGGCATCACTTAAAGCATAACCTCTGGCGCCAGGAAAGCACCGTTCTGTTCGTAGGGCACCAGTCGGAAGGCACCCTTGGAAAGATTATCATAGACGGAGCGGAGCAGGTCAAGCTCTTTGGTGAAACCATCCAGGTGAATGCGGAAATTAAAAGGCTTAACGGAACCAGCGGCCATGCGGATAAAACTGGACTTCTGAAGTGGATTAATTCCTTTGAGAAGAAGCCGGCCCTGGTGTTTGTGACCCATGGAGAGGAAGAAAGCTGTGAAGCCTTTGCCGGAGTGTTAAAGGAAGAATACGGACTGAACAGCTTTGCCCCTTTCAGCGGTGATTGCTATGATTTAAAGGAAGGTGTCTGGCTTGAGCAGAATCAGGGCATCAGGGTTAAGCGGGGAGAAGAGAGAGCAGAAAGAACAGAAAAAACAGAAAGAACAGAGAAGAAGGCTGCCGCTCCCGTATACGGACGTCTTTTGGATACGGCTAACAGGCTCATGGCCCTTATCCGTCAGAGTGAAAAGAGGTCGGGAAAGGATTTGGCCAGGCTTAATGATATGCTGAATTCTATGATAGATAAATGGAAATAGTGTGAAAATTAAAAAGCAATTTTCACACACAAGATTGGGCCTGCGAAATCCTCAGCCCAATCTTGCGGCGCGTTGGGAAGGCATGGCTGTTAGTGTGAAAATTAAAAAGCAATTTTCACACAAGTGCCTGCGAAATCCTCAGCCCAATCTTGCGGCGCGTTGGGAAGGCATGATTATTAGAGCGAAATAAATTCTTTTAAGCAGTCCCTTTGCCAAGCTCTGTCATCATCTCATTAAAAATATCCTGGATGGCATTGTCTGTAATGGCAGTATCTAAAAATATTTCAACAGCCTGCTTTGCCTGGGCTATCAGCATTTCAAGACCGTTTACGGCAGGAAGGCCAAGACTTTCTGCCTGCAATAGAAGCTTTGTCTTAAGGGGGTTGTAGATAATGTCTACAACTCCCTTTAAGCCTGTATAGGGAGTAAGGTCCATGGGAGTGGCATCTGTGCCGGGGTACATTCCTACCGGGCTTGTATTTATGATATAAGAAACATCCCGGTGGTTTTCTAATGCTTCCTCATAAGTGATACAGCCTGTATCCTTTCTGTACTTAACAATAACAATCTCAGAAGCACCCAGATAGGAAAGCACGGCAAGTACGGCCTTGGCAGCTCCGCCGTTACCAAGGACAAATACTTTCTTATCCCTTACATCCATAGCATGGTACTTAAGTGTATATAAAAATCCATAAAAATCGGTGTTGTAGCCGCATAACCGTCCGCTGCGGTTAACGATGGTATTGACAGCACCAATTTTTTCAGCGTGTTCATCAATCTCGGAAAGATAAGGAATCACGTCACTTTTATAGGGAATGGTAACGTTAATGGCCTTAAAATCCTTCTTTTCCATAAATTCTGCAAATTCATCCCTTGGTACGGGCCTTATCCCATAGCTGTAATCCTTGACGTTATGATAACGCATCAGCTTTTCATGTATGGGCTTTGAGAAGCTGTGCCCTAACTTTTCTCCGATTAATCCATAATCCATATTGACCTCTTTCTAATATTTCTTAAAATTTAACTTCCTTAATTTAAAATTTTCAAAGTATTGATTCGAGTACTATAATTAATCTCAGCTTTCTTTTATGTATATTTGGGGTATAAAAATGCAGCGAAGCGACTTTCACGGAGCTGAGTGTATTTTTATACCCCAAATATACATTCGATAAACATGAGTTCTGACACCTTTTATTAGGATTCTAAAATACTATCTTCAAATATATCCAGTCAAAGCTCTGTGATTTCAGCACTTTTAATTTACATATGCTTCATTATTTATTCATTAGGATAATATATAAAAATCTATTTTGCAAGTTAAAATATCAGGTCATAAATTCAACAGGGGGACATATATTGTTTTAAGGAGGAGGACGAGTACTGAAAAGGTTTTGATTAAACCCCTTCGGGAAGGATGCACAATGAATAAGAAAGAAGAGCTTCTTAAGATCTTTTCCATTAAGCTTAGGAATATACTGGCGAAGGCAGAGCTGGATTATGAACTTTTACAGGAAATCAGGCTTCGGGTGAATGCTCCTTTGCTTATTGTTTATGACAATAAGGAATATTTTCTTACTGAGCAGTCAGAGCTATCAAAGGACTGTGAGAACAGCTACCTGTTAACCAAAAATGAATTAAAGGAAACCATGGAATATATCAGTAATTATTCCCTGTACGCCTTTGAAGAAGAACTAAAGCAGGGGTTTATTACCATAACAGGAGGGCACAGGGTAGGAATCGCCGGAAAAGCGGTGCTGGAAGAGAACAGGATAAAAAGCATCAAGCATATTTCCTTTATCAACATCCGCCTGTCCCATCAGATAACGGGCTGTGGGGAGAAGGTGCTCCCCCTTATTATGGAGAATGGAAACTGCCTTCATACCCTTATTATTTCCCCGCCCTGCTGCGGTAAAACGACACTGCTAAGAGATATTATAAGGCTGATTTCGGACGGCGGAAAAGACAGGGCCGGGCTTACGGTAGGAGTGGTGGATGAAAGGTCCGAAATCGGAGCCTGTTATATGGGGGTGCCTCAAAATGACCTGGGTATCCGTACGGATGTACTGGATTGCTGTCCCAAGGCAAAAGGAATGCTGATGCTGATCCGTGCAATGTCTCCCAGAGTAATTGCAGTGGATGAAGTCGGCTCCAAGGAAGATATCGAGGCAATTGAATATGTTATAAACTGCGGATGCAAGCTGATTGCAACGGTACATGGCAACTCTCTTTTGGATGTTAAGGGGAAACCCTTACTCAAGAAATTAATTGAGGATAAGCTCTTTGAGAGGTATATCCTTTTAAGCAATAAAGGAAGTGTGGGACATCTGGAGGAGATTTATGACAGGGAAGGCAATGGAATTTACAAGATAACGTAAGAAGCGGAGGAAGAAGATGATTATTACCTTTATCAAAATGCTGGGCTGTGTATTGATACTTACCTCCTCGGCAGGAATGGGCATCTATTTCAGCGGAGAATTAAAGGGCAGGATTCAGGATCTGAAGGAGCTGAGAAGAATCGTTACCCTTTTGCGGGGGGATATCCGTTATGCTAATTCACCGCTGCCGGAAGCAGTACAAGCCCTTTCAGTAAGGCATGACGGTAAGTACAAAAAATTCTTGCAAGTAGTTTCGGAAAAATTAAATGAGTTTGGGGGGATTTCCTTTGGAGACATCTGGAAGGAATCCATAAACAAGGGACTCGAGAATACCTCCCTTAGCAAAAAGGACCTTGTGAACCTGTCACAATTTGGTGAGAATATGGGCTACCTGGACAAGGAAATGCAGCTTAATACCATTGATTTATACCTATCGCAGATAGAAGAGGAGATAAAAGACCTGTCTAAGAATGTGAAGGAAAAGACCTATATGTACAACACCCTTGGCATTCTTGGAGGAATCTTTTTAACAATTATTATGCTTTAAGTTAATCTAAGTTTTGACATACACGAAAGGGGATAACATGGACATCAACCTGATATTTAAAATTGCTGCGGTAGGAATCCTGGTCTCGGTTCTAAATCAGATACTAAAGCAATCGGGAAGGGATGAGCAGGCTTTTTTAACCACTCTGGCAGGTCTTATCCTTGTTCTGTTCTGGATTGTACCTTATATCTCGGAATTATTTAAGACCATACAAAACCTGTTTACATTATAGGAAAGGGAGAATGGGATGGTACAGATTGCCTTAGTTGGAATCAGTGTAATACTGCTTGCAATCATTTTTAAAAACTATAAATCGGAATATTCGGTGTACATCAGTCTTGCAGGCTGCATCCTTATTTTCTACTTAGGATTAAGTAAATTAGAGCTGATTATCAGCACCATAAAGAAAATCCAGGCATATATAAACCTAAATGAATCCTATTTAGGCATATTGATAAAAATTATAGGTATAACCTACATAGCGGAATTCTCGGCAGACCTTTGCAAAGATTTTGGACATACTGCCGTGGCAAACCAGATTGAACTGGTGGGAAAACTGACGATACTAGCCACAGGAATGCCTATTTTACTGGCCCTTTTGGATACCATTAATAAATTCCTGACCTCTTAACGGAAAAGCGCAGGAGAAGGGGGACCTATGAAGAAAATATTCCTATCAATGCTGCTGCTGTTGATAGTAACGGTAATACCCGAAGTTAAAGCTTATGCTGCCTCCGGGAATTCGGTGAATGGAGGGGAAGATATCGACTTCAGCCAGATTCAGTCTGTGATAGATGATACCCTCTCGTCAGGCAATAAATTTGATTTTATGGATTATGTAAATGATCTGATAGCAGGCAGGAGAACCTTTTCCATAACCGGTATACTGGATGACTTAAAACAGGTGGTATCAAATGAGGTGAAAAATAATATAAATACCTTTACCGGGCTTATATCAATTGCGGTTATAGCGGCTGTATTTACGAATTTCTCCTATGCCTTTAAGAACATACAGGTGGCGGATACCGGATTTTATGTTGCTTATCTTTTACTGTTTTCCGTTTTGACCGGTTCCTTTATAACAGCCTCCTCCATGGCGGCAGAAACACTTTCCTCCCTACTGGAGCTGATGAAAGCCCTGGTTCCCTCCTACTTTATGGCAGTGGCCTTTTGCAGCGGCGCCGGAACTTCCATGGTGTTCTATCAGGTGACTTTGTTTTTGATAACATTTGCAGATATTCTGCTGATTAAAATAATTATACCTCTTATTAATATCTATCTGGTAATATCCATGGCAAACAATCTATCCAAAGAAGACCTGCTCTCAAAGCTTACTGATCTGCTGGAAACTTTAATGAGCTGGGGACTTAAAACACTGGTAGGCGTTGTAGTGGGCTTTAATGCCGTGCAGGGACTTATAACACCGGTATCGGACAAGATGAAAAAATCATTGGTTTTTAAAGCGGCAGAAGCTATCCCTGGAATCGGTGATATCTTTGGCGGTGTGGCGGAAAGCGTCCTTGGAGCAGGAGTCCTGCTGAAAAATGCCATAGGCGTTGCCGGAGTTGTGGTTATTGTCACCCTCTGTGCCGTGCCGGTGCTCAAGCTGGCAGTCATGACCCTGATTTATAAGGTCAGCAGTGCCGCTGTCCAGCCGATATCGGACAAGCGTATGCTGAAATGTATCTCCGCTTCCGGGGATGCCTGCCTGTTCCTTCTGCAGACCGTCATAGTCGGAGCAGTTCTCTTTATTATTACCATAACCATAGTAGCTGCCACGACTACATAGAAAGGAAGAGTATGCATTATATTTATTCCTGGGTTAAGGACATTGTAATATTTATGGTACTCATCAGTGTGGTAACGAACCTGATGGGGAAGAGCTCCTATAAGAAATACCTCAATCTCATATCGGGTATTATTCTGGTCATCCTTGTGATATCTCCATTTCTTAAGGTGTTTCAGCTGAATAATACATTGGATTATTACTTTACCACCAATTCCCTGGTAGCAGAAGCCGGGGATACCCTTGATATGGAAGAGAAATTCAGCAAAACCGAAGCTAAGCAGCGGGATGCGATTTTTATACAGGTAAAGGAGAAAATAGAAAATAAGGTAAAGGAACTGCTGGAGGGAGAAAATATTGCGGTCAGCAGTGTAAAGGTCACTCTGGATGAAAATGCGGAGAGCGGCAATTACGGCAATTTAACAAAACTTGATATAAAGGGGGTATATGGTGAAAAAAAGGAGAATAAGAAAGAAAAGGAGGCAGTTACAATTGACCAGATCGTAATAGACAATATCAATATCAAAAAAGACAAAGAGGACAAGGAGGTCAGTAAAAACATCCTGTCCCCTGTAGAAATCAATGCAAAAAAAGTTTTGTCGGACTTCTATAATTTAAAGGCTGATAATATAAATATTAGTATACAGGAGTAACACTCCCTTATACTAAGAATGTTTCTTTGGTATAAAGAAGCAGAGAAAATAATAAGATACCAATTAAAATGCACCCAGATGGGAACCACCCTTATGTATGCTTTGTTGCCGGAATATCTGCAATGGGCATGGGAGCCAAAGTATGGAAAAAGAAAAGAAAAAGATCACGTTAAAGGAAATAGGACCTGCAAGGCTTGTAATGCTGCTTATGGCAGGAATATTCCTGGTGTTATTATCAATTCCCAATCTACCGTCCTCTGATAAAAAATCCAAGGAACCTTCCGTTAGCAGTAATAAATTGATGGGCCAGACATCCGGCACTGCAAATGATGAAACAGAGCTTTATGTTACAGACCTTGAGGACCAGTTAAGAACCCTGCTGATGAAGGTGGAGGGAATCGGAACAGTAGAAGTCATGATAACCTTAAAAGGGTCCAAGGAGGTCGTAGTATTAAAGGATAGGCCATATACCAAGGAAAGCGTGAATGAAGTTGACGGGGAGGGCGGAAGCAGGAACAGTAATAAAACAGAACAAAGTGATACCACCGTTATGGTAGAGGGCAGTGATGGCGTTAAAAGACCTTATGCCCTGAAAGAAATCGAACCGGAAGTGGAGGGTATCCTTGTGATAGCCCAGGGCGGTGATAAGGCTGTCATTCAAAGTGAAATAATCGAAGCTGTACAGGTATTATTTGGTGTTCCGCCACATAAAGTTAAAGTAATGAAAATGAAATCATAAAGAATCTTTAAGGAGGCTAGCATGAAAAATTTATTCAGGAAAAATAATATCATTATTGCGGCATTGGCAATCATGATAATAATTGCCGGGTATTTGAATTTTAGCGGTAAACATGACCCTATAAAAACCGGAGATACAAATGACTATAACACCACCGAATCTACAATGGGAGACGATATAACGGACAGCGACATCCTTTCACTGGATGATCAGGGCAATGTATTGCCGGAATCAGCACTGGATTTATCGGACAGCAGCAAGAGCACATCAAAAGATACGGCAAAGGATTCCTCGACAAAAGACACTGCCTCCAATGACAGTTCAAAGGATACGGCAGACAGTAAAGATTCTGCTGACACAGCAAAGAATGACGATGCCAATGTAGCAGACAGTAACAGCGATACTACGAATACAGCAGATTCCAAGGACAACAAGGAAACCAGTACACCTGGTGAAGCAGTTTTGGTAAGCACGACGACCACTTCTGATTTCTTTGAATCCGCAAAGCTGAACAGGGAACAGTGGAGATCTAAATACATAGAGACCTACAACGGTATTATTAATAATGAAAGCCTGTCAGAAGAGAGCAAACAAATTGCAGTAAACGCACTTTTGAAATTAAATAAAGTAAAAGATGCAGAAAATGCCGCAGAAACCTTGTTAAAAGCAAAGGGCTTCAGTGATGCGCTGGTGTTCATGCAGGATAAGAGAGTTGATGTTGTTGTAAACGCTGAGAAATTAACGGAGCAGGATGTTGCGCAGATTATGGATGTCGTAAAAGCCGAAACCGGAAGAAAAGCAAACCAGATTCATATTAACCCGACCATAGCAAACGAATAGAAATATTACGCTTTAAAACCGCAAAGACCGGGAAGGCAGCCCTGTAAAGGCTGCCTTCCTTCTGTTTCTGATAATCACTGAGCCAGAGGGCAGAGCCATTTTCTATCAGTACAGTATGAAACAAAAATACCTGTTAATAATAGAAAAAGCAGTAAATATAGCCGTATTACAGGCCTTAACGGAAAAGATGCATAAAATCATTTGCAAATAGGTATATTTTTGGTATAATAACTGGTATAGGGATTGTTTGTATTTGAGGGCATTTGCCTTAGACTTAGGAGGTAATAAAGTTGGTCAAAGAAGAAAATAGAAACACTTATCAGATACATGCTGACAGCAATGTCGGAGAAGTTCAGATAGCGGATGAAGTAGTTGCCACCATAGCAGCCCTGGCTGCGACCGAGATAGAAGGAGTGGCAGCCATGAGCGGTAACACGACCAGGGAACTGGTAAGCAAGCTTGGCATGAAGGGATATTCCAGAGGAGTAAAGATTGATGTGAGTACGGACTCTGTTGCTGTGGATTTATCACTTACTTTAAACTATGGCTACAGCATTCCGGAGACTTCCAGGCAGGTTCAGGAAAAGGTAAAGACAGCCATTGAAAATATGACCGGATTATCTGTATCAGAAGTAAATGTCAGAATCTCCGATGTGAATATCGATAAGAATAAATAAGCAAAACGAATAGTGTTAATCCTATGCAGCCCTTAGATATATCCTATTTAAGGGTTGTTTATGCGTTAATGTATAAGTACTGAGAAAGGTTGGTTACCGATGAATAGAAGAGAGATAAGGGAGCATTTGTTCCGCATGTTGTTCAGGAAGGATTTTCATAAAGAAGACGAGATGTCGGAGCAGATGAATTTATATCTGGAATCCCTGGAGGAGCCAAAGGAAGAGGACATGGCGTATCTAAGGGAGCGTTCCATGCAAATGCTCTCCAAAATTCCGGAGATTGATGAAATCTTAAGTGAAATCTCCAGCGGCTGGAAGCTGAACCGTATGGGAAAGGTAGACCTTACCATATTAAGACTTGCCGTATATGAAATCAAATTTGACGAGGAAGTACCAACCAAAGTTGCAATTAATGAGGCAGTGGAAATTGCTAAGCTCTTTGGAGGAGACTCTTCGGGAGCCTTTGTAAACGGTGTTCTTGCAAAATTAGCAAAAGAATGAGGTTACTATGAGTAATGTTTATACTGTGACACAGGTCAATACCTATATAAAAAACCTCTTTGTACGGGATTACAACCTTGGGAATATCTATGTAAAGGGGGAAGTATCCAATTGTAAATACCATACCTCTGGACATATATATTTTACCCTAAAGGACATAACCGGACAGATAGCCTGTGTCATGTTTGCCGGGCAGAGAAGCGGGCTTAAATTCACACTGAAAGAAGGCCAGAGCGTAATAGCCCTGGGAGCAGTCAATGTTTATGAGAGGGACGGTAAATACCAGCTCTATGCAAAGGAAATTATTGAAGAAGGCCTGGGCCTTCTTTATCAAAAATACGAGCAATTAAAAGAACAGCTGGAAAAGGAAGGCTTGTTTTCAAGGGAGCATAAGAAGGAGATTCCCGCCTATCCTGTTTCAGTGGGAATTGTCACTGCCAGAACAGGTGCGGCAATTCAGGATATCATCAATATTGCAAAAAGGCGTAACCCTTATGTACAGCTGTATCTGTATCCTGCACAGGTTCAGGGAGAGGGTGCGGCAGAAACCATTGTGGCAGGAATTAAGGCATTGGAAAAAAGAAAGGTCGATACTATAATAGTTGGCCGTGGCGGAGGCTCAATTGAGGATCTTTGGGCTTTTAACGAGGAAATTGTAGCAAGAGCCATTTACCAATGCAGTATACCGGTTATATCTGCGGTAGGACACGAAACGGATGTGACCATTGCGGATTTCGCAGCGGATTTAAGAGCACCGACACCTTCAGCGGCGGCAGAGCTTGCCGTACCCGATGTCCGTGGGGTACTGTATGAAATGGACAAGGCCAGAAATGCCCTGAACCGGAATATGGAAATAAAAGTTTCCCTGTGCCGCAAGGAGATTGAGAGCCTTACCTTAAAGCTGGAGCATTTAAGCCCTATTTACCAGATCAGGCAAAAACGCCAGTTACTTGTGGATCTGGACCAGACACTAAACCAGCTGCTTCATAATAAGATAATAAAAAAGAGGCATATGCTGGAGCTCTACATAGAAAAGCTGGAGGGGCTATCCCCGGTCAAAAAGCTGAATAAGGGCTATGCACTGGTGGCAAATGAACAGGGCAGGATTGTAAACAGTATCAAAAAAACAGCCCCCGGAGAAAAGCTTAGAATCAGTGTAACGGATGGAGATATCCTGGCAGAGGTTACTCAGCTGACGGAGGTTAACAGACCGGAAGGTTAACAAATACAATGTTTTAAGAAAAGAGGCAGATATGAAGGAAAAAGAGAATAATCTGGAACAATCCTTTCTTGAATTAAATGAAATTATAAAAAAACTGGAATCAGAAGACGTTTCTTTGGAGGATTCCTTTTCGTTATATCAGGAAGGAGTAAAGCTGTTAAAGAGCTGCAATGATTCCATAGACAGGGTTGAAAAGCAGCTGATCGTCCTGGGAGAATCCAAGGAAGCTTACAACGAATAGAGACTTATAACTTAAGCTTAAGAGGACAGACATGCGGCTTGCCGGAGAGGATGGAATTCATTTATGGATACGGAAATATTTAACGGATTGCGCAAGAATAAAAAAGAGTATATTGATGAAGTGATCAACGGATATTTGCCTGCCGGTGAGGAACCCCAGAGTAAAATATACGAAGCCATGAATTACAGTGTGCTGGCTGGCGGAAAACGCTTAAGGCCCCTGCTGATGCTTGCTGCCTTTGAAGTATTTGAGGGCAGTGACAGGGATATTCTGGAACCGTTTCTTGCTGCCATTGAGATGATTCATACCTATTCACTGGTACATGATGACCTTCCGGCTATGGATAACGATGAATACAGAAGAGGAAGAAAAACCACCCATACCGTTTACGGAGAAGCTCTTGGCATCCTGGCGGGAGACGCCCTGTTAAATTATGCTTTTGAAATAGCCTGTATGGCTTTCGGGAAAAACAGGCACTGTGATAGAATTTCCGCAAGTATGGCTGTATTGGCGGGAAAATCCGGCATCCATGGCATGCTCGGCGGGCAGGTGGTTGACATGGAAGGCTTTTTGGGAACAGCAGAAAAAAGCCGGCTTGATTATATGTATCAGCTAAAAACGGGAGCCTTGCTGGAAGCATCCCTTATGATAGGTACTATCCTGGCAGGCGGCAGTGAGGAAGATGTATTAAAGATGGAACAGCTGGCCAGGAATGTCGGATTGGCCTTTCAGATACAGGATGATATTCTGGATGTGACCTCGACGGTGGAAATCTTAGGGAAACCTGTTTTAAGTGATGAAAAAAACAATAAGGTAACCTATGTGAAGCTATTGGGTCTGGAGGAAAGCCATCAGGAAGTGTCCAGGCTTACTATAGAGGGCTTGGAGACATTAAGAAGCCTTAACAGGAATTCAGAGTTTCTGGAAGCTCTTTTAACCAGTCTGATCAATCGTAAAAGCTAAAAAGAGCGGTACCTTGGCAGAGAGCTAGAAACGGACAATAAAAGAAATGAAGGTGAATCAGTGGCAGGGATACTTGACCTCATCAATGGGGCAAATGATATAAAAAAGGTAAAACCATCGGATTACAATAAGCTGGCGGAAGAAATCAGGGAGTTTTTAATAGGGAATATCAGCAAGACCGGAGGGCATCTTGCATCGAACCTGGGAACAGTGGAACTTACCATGGCTTTACACCTGTACCTGGATTTTCCGGAGGATAAGCTTGTATGGGATGTGGGGCATCAGGCCTATACCCATAAGCTCCTCACCGGAAGAAAGAAGGAATTTGCAAGCCTTCGTACTTTTGAAGGCTTAAGCGGTTTTCCAAAAAGGAAGGAAAGTGCTTGTGACTCTCTTGATACAGGCCACAGCTCCACTTCTTTATCGGCAGCCATGGGCCTGGTACGGGCCAGGGATTTAAGAGGCGGCGATGAAAAAATAGTGGCAGTAATCGGAGACGGCGCCCTTTCCGGCGGAATGGCCTTTGAGGCATTGAATAATGCTGCCGAATTAAAATCCAATCTGATCATTGTATTAAATGACAATAAAATGTCTATCTCCGAAAATGTGGGAGGGATGGCAAATTATCTCGGAAAGCTCAGAACCGGAGATAAGTATATTAATTTAAAGCAGACCGTTGAAAAAGCACTTAATAATGTACCGGGCATCGGAAAGAAAATTGCTGACAAAATCAGAAAATCAAAGGATTCTCTGAAACGGCTCGTAATACCAGGGATGCTCTTTGAGGACATGGGCTTAACCTATATCGGCCCCATAGACGGACATAATCTAAATGAGCTTTCCATGGCGTTAGCCAGTGCTTCCAAGGCGAAAAAAGCGGTTATTATCCATGCGGTTACAAAAAAAGGCAGAGGATACAGGCCGGCTGAAAAAAATCCCAGCTATTTTCACGGTGTGGATGCCTTTGACGTGAAGACCGGGAAGAACAGCAAGGCAAAGAAGGGAGCCACTTATACGGATATCTTTTCTGAGACAATGCTGGAGCTTGGGGAGAAGCATAACAATCTTGTTGCAATTACAGCAGCCATGCCAAGCGGTACAGGTTTAAATAAATTCAAGCAGAAATACCCCGAGCGCTTCTTTGATGTAGGAATAGCGGAAGAGCATGCGGTAACCTTTGCGGCAGGCCTGGCCTTAGGCGGTATGAAGCCTGTTGTGGCAGTCTATTCGACCTTTTTACAAAGGGCATATGACCAGATAGTCCATGATGTATGCCTTAGCAGCCTTCCGGTAATATTTGCCATAGACCGGGCGGGAATCGTAGGAAATGATGGTGAGACCCATCAGGGAATCTTTGATATCTCTTTCTTATCCCATATTCCTTCCCTCACCGTAATGGCTCCTAAAAATGCCACGGAATTAAAAGAAATGCTCTGTTTTGCTTATACCCATGACGGCCCTGTTGCCATACGCTATCCCAGAGGAAGGGCCTATGAGGGCCTGGCGGAGTACCAGGAGCCTGTTGAATATGGCAGGAGTGAGGTTATTTATCAAAGCAATACGGCCGGAAAGAAAAAAAATGCCCAGAAGAACAGAATCCTCCTGCTTGCAGCCGGCAGCATGGTAGAAACAGGAGCACAGATACATGATATACTGACAGAAGAAGGCAGGGAAGTAACCCTGGTAAATATCCGCTTTTTAAGACCGATGGATACGGAGCTCCTAAAGGAAATGGCAGCAAGCCATGGCATATGGGTGACACTGGAGGAGAACGTTAAAAGAGGCGGTTATGGAGAAGGGGTCGCAGCCTATCTGTTTGAACAAAATCTAAGGGATATAAGACTCCTGAATATTACGCTGCCGGACCAGTTCATTGAGCAGGGCGATGTAAGTGTGTTAAAGGAAAAATTCGGATTTGACCCGTTATCACTTACGGCACATATAAAGGATTTTATCTCTCATTCCTAGAATGTCAGGCAGGATAAGGATTTCAGCAGCCGGGAGGAAAAAGAAGTGAAAGAACGTTTGGATGTCTTGTTAGTCAAGAGAAATCTGGCAGAATCCAGAGAAAAGGCCAAGGCTATTATTATGTCCGGCAATGTGTTTGTAGATGGTATCAGGGAAGACAAAGCAGGTACTTCTTTTCCTGATACCGTGAATATAGAAGTAAAGGGACAGAACCTTAAATATGTCAGCAGAGGCGGCTTAAAGCTGGAAAAGGCCATAGAAAATTATGGACTGGCACTTGGGGGAAAGACCTGCATGGATGTCGGCTCCTCCACCGGAGGTTTTACAGACTGCATGCTTCAAAACGGAGCCGTCAAGGTATATGCCGTAGATGTGGGGACCAATCAGCTTGCCTGGAAATTAAGGCAGGACGAGCGTGTGATTTCCATGGAAAAGACAAATATACGGTACGTAACCCAGGAGGATATAAGGGAGGAGATGGATTTTATCTCCATTGATGTGGCTTTTATATCACTTACTCTGGTTCTGGAGCCCGTTAGAAACCTTCTGAAAGAAGAGGGTGAAGTGGTATGCCTTGTAAAGCCCCAGTTTGAAGCTGGAAGGGAAAAGGTTGGAAAAAAGGGAGTTGTAAGGGAAAAAAGTGTCCATAAGGAAGTAATCATAAAAGTGATAGATTATGCAAAATCCATTGGATTCACTGTCTTAAACCTGGACTATTCCCCAATTAAAGGCCCGGAGGGAAATATCGAATACCTGCTTTACCTTAAGAAACCGGGGGAATCCTGTGATTTGGAAGATTTAGCAGGGGAAGCCCTTATAGATGAAGTAGTAGAAAAGTCGCATAATACTTTAAACTTGTAAATATTGGAGCTTTATGCTACAATGAATACATCATTGTATAAATAAACATAACAATGTAAATACAGGAGTTTTCATGAATAAATTTTGTCTGATAACCAATCGTAGTAAAGATGCAGATTTAGAGCTGACCAATGAGATAATAAAATATATGACCTTGCATCAGAAGGATTGTGTATGTATTGACAGGGAAGAAAGCTATGGGAACGGCAGCAGTGCCGCCATTACGGAGAAGATTGGGAACGACACAGACTGTATCCTGGTCTTAGGCGGCGATGGAACAATTATTCAGGCTGCCGATATCGTATGTGAATTGAAGATTCCTATTCTTGGGATTAATCTGGGGACCCTGGGCTTCCTTGCAGATATTGAAAGAAATCAGGTTTGGGCTGCCCTTGACTGCCTGTTTTCGGATGATTATTCCATAGAAGAGAGAATCATGCTCCGCGGAGTTCTGATAAATGATAAAAGGCAAGAAAATCTTGGTGTTGTACTCAATGATATTGTGATATCCAGGAGCAATTTTTCCAAGATTATAAATATCAGCATTTATGTTAACGGAGAGCTTGCGGACAGCTATCGCGGTGATGGGGTTATTGTATCCACTCCGACCGGCTCTACCGGTTATAGTCTTTCCTCAGGAGGACCCGTAGTAAAGCCCGATGCAGACATACTGGTATTAACACCTATTTGTCCGCATACTTTGGGAGCCAGAAGTATCGTTATATCCTCCAATGATTCTGTCAGAATACAGATAAGTGAAAATAAAATACCAGATCAGGAAGGTGCTGTTGCTGTATTGGACGGTAAGCTGACAAAAGAGCTCACAGCCGGAGACAGCATTCATATAACAAAGGCATCAGAAAAGACCAGAATGGTTAAAATTAACCACGTAGAATTTTTTGAGGTCCTGAGAAAAAAAATCGGACAAGGCGGAGAAAAGAGATGAAAGTTGGCAGGCAAAGTAAGATAATAGAGCTTATCAATAAATATGATATTGAAACCCAGGAAGACTTGGCAGACCTTTTGACCCAGGCAGGGTATAACGTGACCCAGGCAACTATTTCCAGGGATATCAGAGAATTAAAGCTGACAAAGGTAGCCGTAGATGACGGAAAGCAGAAATACATCGTGTTAAACAATACGGAAACAGGTATGAGCG
Organism: Anaerocolumna jejuensis DSM 15929; assembly: GCF_900142215.1. GTDB lineage: Bacteria > Bacillota > Clostridia > Lachnospirales > Lachnospiraceae > Anaerocolumna > Anaerocolumna jejuensis. The sequence goes on from NZ_FRAC01000007.1 coordinate 383,516, forward strand.
ACAAGTATGTAAGGGTGCTGAGAGAAGGCTTTATTTCAATGGACATGGCTCAGAATATTATTATTGTCAAGACAGTATCCGGTATGGCAATGGCTGTAGCAGCTGCCCTGGACGCACTGCATATACCTGGAATTATGGGCTGTATAGCAGGTGATGATACGCTGATGTGCGTCATAAAGACCAATGAAGAAACAGTCGGTGTAATGGAGAAGCTTAATAAACTTATTAATTCTAAAACCTTGTAAAGAATAGCTATCCATGGTAAAATAAATTAAGTTTTTAAAAGTTAAAGTATCAGTCTGTAAAAAGGAGCCGTTTTTGCGGCCTTTTTTGGGTCTGGGAACAGATAAAGGAGATATATTATGTCAGGACATTCTAAATTTGCGAATATAAAGCATAAAAAAGAGAAGAATGATGCTACAAAGGGTAAGGCATTTACAAAGCTTGGAAGGGAAATAGCAGTTGCCGTAAAAGAAGGCGGTGCGGACCCTAATGCCAACAGCCGTTTAAAGGATGTGATAGCAAAGGCCAAAGCCAACAACATGCCCAATGATACCATTGATAGAAGTATCAAGAAAGCAGCGGGAGATGCCAATTCCGTTAATTATGAATTTGTAACATATGAAGGCTATGGACCCAATGGTACTGCCATTATTGTTGAAGCATTAACAGACAATAAGAACCGTACGGCTTCCAATGTCAGAAATGCCTTCACCAAAGGAAACGGTAATATAGGAACACCGGGCTGTGTATCCTTTATGTTTGATAAAAGAGGACAGATTATCATAGACAAGGAAGAGTACGAAAAAGAAGCTGATGATTTGATGATGATTGCACTGGATGCTGGTGCATCAGATTTTAACGAGGAAGAGGACAGCTTTGAAATCCTGACCGAAGAAGACAGCTTCAGTGCTGTAAGAGAAGCCCTTGAAAATGCAGGAATCCCTATGGCACAAGCCGAAATCACTATGATTCCCCAGACCTGGGTAGAACTTACCGACGAGCAGGGTATTAAAATGATGAACCGTACGCTGGATCTGCTCGATGAGGATGATGATGTACAGGAAGTATATCATAACTGGGATGAGTAGGGAAAGTCTGTGAAAGCCTTTATTTATCGGCAACTGAATTGATTTGTAAATGATTTACAAAATGATTTAACAGTGATTCTTGGTCCGATGATGTTGTACTGGCGATTTTGAAAACTGAAAGAACATATACTACTAGAACCTCTGTACACTGTCACTGGCGGATATGTATGGAGGTTTTTATGCTATAACAGAAAGTGAATACGATATAATGTTATAAAAAATGGTCGGCTTGTCAGAGTCAGGTATTAAACTAAGTAATTACAATTGTTAAAAATATTAATTATAAAGTATCTAAAACTGAAATTAAGTCTGTAAAATATGCATGCTTACATAAAAAATTGATATTTTAATCGTACAAGGGATATATAGATTCAATTGATACTGAAATTCAACAAATTTGGTATGAATTACCAATGAAATATATTCCATCAGATGTTAAAATAGTAATGCATTGTAGGAGATGCAATATGCTGCACTCATAAAATCACTCCGATTGGGTGCAGCAGTTTAACTATTGCAATAAACAAGTAATATAGGTTTAAGGATTTCCATATTTATATAAATTAAATACTAATTCTTCACCACCATCGCATTTTTTAAGAAAATATTGCCATGGTCCATCAGGTTGTCTATATCTGTAAATAATTTCATTTCCGTAATATGTTACTGGGGAGACCTGGCCGTCGGAGAGAGAAAATATTAAGAAGGTCCCATTATATTCAAGAATTGTTTTTATAGCTAATTCAGGATTATCATAGCCATATCTTGTTATTCTAATTTTATCAGTTTTACCTTTTCCTATATTTGATAAGAATTCATAAAACCGTTCAGTATTATTTGGATTGGAGGGATTTACTACAATATCATTGTTATGAATGGCTTTCTCCAGTGGATATGTTTTTGGTAAAGTATTTAGCTCCATAGCATGTTTGGGGTATACACAATAATTCATCTTATTACCTGATTTTTTTCTATAATATATGATGGGATTTTCAATTAAATACTATTTCTAAAATGTAAAAAACTCTTGACATTAATAAATTCATATAGTATTCTTGGAATGTAAAATACATTTGACATTATGGAGGCTTATTATGAGAAAAATGGATGAGATGGAATCAAAGATAGTCTACTTTTTTGTTACGAACCTTGAGAAGCAGAAGGTTGACGATGACAGTGGTAAAAAACAAATTTTAATTTCTTTGGGTTTAATATTTTCACTCATTGTATTTGGCGCAATCCTATATTTTACCGTTGGCCGGTGAGAAGCATGAAGAATACCATAAGAGATTTACGTAAAGAAAAAAATTATAGGCAGGAAGATTTGGCTACAGCATTAGGGGTAACGAGACAAACAATAAATGCGATTGAAAATAACAAATATGATCCCACTCTGTTATTAGCCTTTAAGCTGGCTAACCTGCTTGGAACAACAGTAGACACTCTTTTTGAACCTGACCCAGCGATGCTGAAATAAAAACTGCCCTGCGGCAAATAAAAACCGAAGGGCAGTTTTGTTTAGCAAGACAGCCAAACGATTACCGATGAATTGTAAATAATCTTTATTGGAGGATTTACTTTGGGATAGCCCCGGCAGCACGTTAGTCAACCTGAAACAATTGTATATTTAGTGTTATTTTATAATTCTTTCCTTGATAGCTATTAAAAATCAATTTATTTGTTCCCTTTGGCAATTCAATTTCTTGAACAAAGCTATCCTGCCATGCATAGCCTCCCATGGCAAATTCATTTGTCTTATGCTTTAATACTTCAACCTTTTCACCATCTTTTGTTTTGTAAGTCAGCCGAAAGCCGCCAAAGCATAGATTATCCTTATGGTCAATATTAGATACATTTGCTTCAACCAGTACTTTTATGTTTGTATCCTCGCTAAGTGATGTATTTAACACAGTACATTTATCGTCTTTATCTGTGTAAGTTACGGAAACTTTTTTCAGCAATTTATCTTTGCCTTCATTCCTTATTTTTTCGCCCTTAGAATCTGAGTATTCAATATTGTCTCCCTCAAAACTTTCTTCATCATATTCCTCTTCCTCTTCTGCACTGAAATACTCGAACTTATCCTGAGCTATATGGGCAAACAACAAATCAAATTTAAAGGAAGTATCTTTTCCTCTAAATTCGAGGCGGCTTTTTCCTTTATCAAGTTTAATACTTGTATCAAGTTTTAATTTTCCTTTTCGTGAATCGTTAGTGCTATCGGATATAACGGTTTCTTTATTATCAGGATTAATATATACTATCTGAACATCCCCGGATATAGATTTTAATTCACCAGACAAGTCCACGCTGGTATCTTCCAACGCGGAAATATATAGTAGATGTAAAGAATTCACAACCTGTGACCTCCCGGATATTTCATATTTGCCGTCTTCCCCCTTTGCTGTAAAATTGCTATAACGACTGCTTTGAATAATGGAAAGATGATTGCTGCAAGCAACAAGCGAAAAACATAAAAATACACAGCATATTCCAATAAAAATCCGTTTCATAACGCTCTCCTCTCTTTTGTCAATATTAAAGAAAGCTTTTCCTCTTATATAACATAAGACGAAAACACTTTACTTCAATAATAAACTTAAAGTATAAGGAACTTCTTCATAAAATTCTAAAAATTCATGAAAGAAAATAGAAATTTGTTAAATCTCTCAGATATCTATTATTTTCTTTAGCAGCAAGGTCACTTTGGTCATAGTACTAAATGTTAATTTATGGCACTCGAACCATTTATTAAATATTTATAATAAAGCTATTAAAAATTAGGTTGAAATACCTATATGGATTTGCTTACTAATGGATGGACATAAGGAAATCAATAAGATAGAATATATCTACAAAAGCAAAAAAACGGTTCGAAGGTCCTTATGCAGCTAATGACAAATATGGTGCGATATGTAAGGATGAGTTTTTGCAATGGTGGATTTATTACCGCCAAAAAATAAGTATAAAAAAAAATTAAACATCAACCAAATACTGTTATACAGAGGGGAGTTAAAATGTTTAAGAAACTACTTAAGATAATGCCGTGGGCTAATAAGGATACAAACGAGTTTATCATTGTCCAGTTAAATGATAAAATAATGCCGTTGGACAGAGGGGATTTTTATGAAGAGCCCCTTAATGAATTTCTTCAGAAATACGGATATGGAGAAGTCAGCGGCGGTGGAACAATGCAGTCAGAAACCGGTGAAATAATTTTTTGTGATATAGAAATTATGGTTTATAAAAATCAAAGCTGTGAGCAGATCGCTAATGGAATTATTCCTTTTCTGGAAGCGAAAGGGGTGCCCAAGGGGTCTGCGGTTACCATAGAAGAATCAAAAGAGATATCCTTTGGGAAGTCAGAAGGGCTTGCCATATATCTTGATGGGATCAATCTTGCGGATAATGTATATAATGAGTGCGACCCGGACTATGTCTTGCAGGAGCTTAGTATGCTGACAGGAAATAGTGGAAATCTCCAAAGATATTGGCAGGGAGAAACTGAAACAGCATTTTATTTTTATGGTAAATCCTATGAGAAGATGAAGGCTGCCATAACAGAGTTTGTCAGCTCTTATCCTTTATGCAAAGGGGCGAGAGTCGTACAGATAGCATAGTTAATGCAGTAACTTGGAATGAAAGGGTTGATATACTGTTTACATTAGAGGATACTATTTTTTACAAGAGGATATGACACAGAAATGACAAAACATAGAATTAAATTTTTAACAGAAAAATATAAGATAAATATAAGAAAAAACGTATATTATGACGATATATGTTTAAGGACAAAATTAGGTGGGATTCGGACAGGGAGGTCAGAATGAATAAAGTATTTATTAAACGATGGACAGCAGTTATATGCTGTCTGATTATAGCAATGGTAACAATTTTTCAGCCAATTGATTTACAGAAGGTAAAAGCAGCAGATTCTTATTATTTTATGGTAAATGGAAATCCAAAGACATCTGGTAGTGAGGTGAGTCTCACTCAGAAAGACAACAATCCGATATACCTGTCCGGTTCCGATGGAGTTTACATAAAAAACTTTGACCCGAGTACGATAAAATGGTCTGTCAATTCAGTTAATGTCAGTGATTCTGCACATGATGAGAGCGCACTTGGTGTTATTACCTTGAATAATATTGATAACAATACCCTATCTGCTAATATCAAAGTAAAAGGTCCTGGATATGCTACCATAAGGCTTTTTTACAAGGACAATGATGGGTATGCACATAATTATTCCTTAAATATAAAAGTAGAATTTGGAATTAAATATACGGGATTTACCAATGCCCTTATTACTGGAAGCGATTTTGACAAGAATATTATGGTTTTTAATAATGTGGGCGAAACCAAAGATGTGGAAATAAAATACAGTAAAATAAATCCGGAAGATCTGAATTTAGTTGGTTCCTTTACCTCCGTTTCGAGTTCTGATCCCTCTGTTGTAGTTGTTCAGAATGGCGTCGCCAAGGCAGTGGGAGCGGGTGTTGCCACGATTACCATTACAACAAATACTGCTTCAGGAGACAGTAAGACAACTGCTTTAACAGCCAGTTTTAAGGCGATCGTTACGCCAAGGATTAACACTGCACCTCCGGGCGGCGCGGATGGTACCGATTATTCGGCGTTTAAGTATGAAACGGATACCATAGAAACCAAGAAAAGCGTAACCTTTTATACCAATTCAAAGGATGCATCAAAAATTATCTGGAAATTTTACCGTGATACAACTACCGGGCCTCAGCTAATAGCCAATCCCGCAGGTATTATATCCTATACGGCAAGTGAGACGGACGGAACGTTTACAGTAAATAATGCAAAATCAGGCAAGTACATTATTATGGGTTTTGCTGACAATATGTATATTCCGGATAAATTGGATGTTGCACCCGGCAGTGTTAAGGTGCCATATATTAAACTCCATCTAAATGTGAATCCTGACATTCCTCCTTTTCTGGTAATGAATGTGAATGATACCTATGATCTGGGCAGCCTTATAAATCCACTGGATGGAGTCTATACCTATTATTCCGATGATACATCGATTGCAGGCATTAACAGCCAGGGAATCCTTACTGCCAGAAAAAGCGGTAATGCGACAATTACGATTACGAAGGATGATGGAACGAAATATGTAATTAACCTTACTGTTATAGACGGTATTTCATTGAACCTTACGGAAGCAAATATTTATATATCAGGAACGCTGCAGCTGCTTCCTACCGTTACCAATGATTCTACTGAGGTAAAATGGTATAGTGTAAAAGATCCTACTATTAGCTATGATGATAGTATTAATAACGGAACCAGTATTGCAACGGTATCGAATAATGGTCTGGTAACAGGTGCAGGTGAAGGAACTGCTTATATTGTGGCAGCGATTACTACCGGTGGAGTAACAAAAAAAGCTGTATGTAAAGTAACTGTTGGTAAGACCATTACCCAAATTACGATAGATCCGGCGGCGCTGTCATTAAATATGGCTGAAAGCTATATATTAAAGGCTAAATTCGATCCTACCATTTCAAGAAATGTGCCGGTAAAATGGATAAGTACGGATGAGAAGGTTGTTAAGATTACCAACAGCAGTTCCGAACTTGTTAATATTACTGCACAGAGCCAGCCTGGGTCAGCCCTGATTATTGCTGTCAATACGGAGAATTATATTATTGGTTCCTGTAAGGTAACCGTTAAGCAGCAGGTAAGCGGTATTACCTTATCGGCAACCAACCTCAGCCTGATGAAATCAGTCGGAACCTATCAGCTGAAAGCAACCGTGACTCCCAGCGATGCTACGAATACCGGGGTTAGCTGGAAGTCTACCAATCCTTCAGTAGCAACCGTAAACGATTCGGGTCTGATTACATTATTGTCTTCCGGCTCTACTTCCATTATTGTAACCTCATTGGATAATCCCAATGTTTCTGCCGTATGTAATTTGGCAGTAGGGGTTCCTATAACAGCGATTAAACTGGATGACACCAAAAAAATAATGTATACAGGGGATACAGCAAAGCTTTCCTATACCATAACCCCTACCAATGCCACCAACACGGATGTTACCTGGAGTACTTCGGATGCCAGTGTAGCCAGTGTGGATGCAAAAGGAAATATCAAGGCCCAGTCAGCTGGTACGACTGTTATTATTTTAAGGACGGCAGATGGACTTTATATGTCCAGCTGTACGATAATAGTAAAGGAAAAAGCAACAGGTCTTGCCTTTGATGTAACAAGCCTTGAGCTTTATATCGGAAAGACCTATACCATAAAAGTAACTCCCACACCTGCTACGGCAACGGACTACACCTTGACCTGGAGTTCATTGGATGCGACCATTGCCTCTGTAGACAGCACCGGTACCATAACAGCAAAAGCAGCCGGCAGAACCATGATCACGGCTACCACTTCAACGGGAAGCGTACTCTATTGTACAGTAACGGTAAAGGCCGAAGCGACAGGCCTGCAGCTTAATTACACGGAGAAGACAGTAGTAATCGGAGATTATTTTGATTTAAAAGCTACAATTAAGCCAAGCTCAGCCGCAAGCGAAGAATCCATAGTCTGGGTCAGCTCCAAGACCAGCGTTGCCACAGTATCAGCAAACGGCAGGGTCAAGGGTAAAAAGGGCGGTACGGCAGTTATAACCTGTAAAACTACGGACGGTAAGTTTACGACCTTCTGTACGGTAACAGTAGTGGAAAGAGTTACAAGTGTTACTTTAAATAAATCCAGCTACAAGCTTGGACTTGGAAGAACCTATGCCTTGGTTGCAAAGGTTAAGACCAATGCAGCCAACAACCCTAAGATAAAATGGACTACCAGTAATTCCAGAATCGTAACGGTTGACCAGAAAGGCCATATAACCGGAAGGAGAGTGGGAACGGTAACTGTTACAGCCGCTGCAACGGACGGAAGCGGCGAGAAAGCAAAAGTGAGGGTTAGAGTAGTAAGGTCAGTCTCCTACATAAGCTTAAACAGAACCTCAGTTACAACAGTAGCAGGCAGAAGCTTTAAACTGAAAGCAACTGTAAAACCCAAAAGTGCATCCTTTAAAACAGTTAATTGGAAATCCAGCGATGAAACAATTGCCCTTGTAGATGCTTCCGGTAAGGTTACGGCATTAAAAGCAGGAAATGTAACGGTTAAGGCATCAGCAAAGGATAACAGCGGAAAATATGCTATCAGCTATGTCATTGTACAGCCCAGGGTTCCTGCTAACAGCGTTACAATATTAAATCAGAACCTGACCATGGTTGTGGGAGAAACGGCAGTTCTTCAGAAAGCCATTAATCCTTCTACATCTACGGATAGTGCAAGCTGGGCAACCGATAATAAAACAGTCGCTACCGTAACAACCTCCGGCAAGCTTACAGCCAATAGGCCAGGTATTGCCAATGTTTCAGTAATGACGGAATCGGGTAAGACGGCTACTACAAAAGTAACAGTAGTTGGGCTGAATGCCACAAATCTCGTATTAGAGCAGTATACTGACTATACATTGACGGTATTGGGAATAACAAGCGGTGTAACCTGGGATATTGTGGATTCCAATATCGCTGTTGTCAATAACGGTGTGATCAGTACAAGAAGAGTAGGTTCAACAACGATTATTGCCACCGTAAACGGCAGGCGTTTAACCTGTAGTTTAAAGGTTACTAAAATAAAGTAAAGAGCTATAAAATAAGCTGATTTAAATTTATATTAATAAATTCATAGCCCACAGCCTTTGGATGTAAAATTATTTATAATGCAGGCATCCAAAGGCCGGCTATGAAAAATATAAGACAATGTGACGGATAGATATCCCGAATACACTAATATCATTTTCCTTTCCTTTATTCTTTTAATTCAGTAATTTCTTTTAAAATTCCTGTTAATTTTGATTTCCTTTTAAATTTCATTGAAAAATTCCTTTTCCGGCTATTTCTATCTGATTTAAAATTTCTTGCACAAATTAGTAAGTTATGCTAATATAAAGAATATAAAAGAGAACATATGTTTTGAATATGCTCTTGGTTTCACTTTAATCCGACAACAATGCTTACCAATATAATATCAAACCTTTAGGAGGAAGAGACTTGCTGCTCAATTTACATGTAAAGAATTTTGCTATTATTGATGAAGTGGATATTACTTTGAAGGATGGCCTTAATATATTGACAGGAGAAACAGGAGCCGGTAAATCCATTATAATCGGCTCCGTGAATGTCTGCCTGGGAGGGAAAATAAGCAAGGACATTATAAGGCATGGGGCGGAATATGCAATGGTCGAGCTGCTGTTTGAGTCAGGCAGCAGGGCAGTCATAAATAAAATGCAGGAACTGGATTTGCCCATGGAAGACGGGCAGATTCTTATTACACGAAAGATTACAAACGGAAAAAGCATCAGTAAAATAAACGGTGAGACGGTTACGGCCCAGAGCCTTAAGGAAATAGCGGGTTTATTGATCGATATCCATGGACAGCATGAGCACCAGTCACTTTTATATAAAGAAAATTATCTGGACATCATAGACCGTTTTGCCAGGGAGGAAGCTTCAAAGGTCAAGCAGAAGCTGGCAAAGGAGTATAATACCCTGGCAGAGCTTAAAAAGCAGCTGACACAGCTGACAATAGAGGAAGATAAACGGTTAAGGGAAATTTCTTATCTGGAATATGAAGTAAGCGAAATCAAAGAAGCTAATCTGAGACCGGGAGAAGATGAGGAGCTTACCAGCGAATATAAGAAGCTTTCCAATGCAAGAATAATTGCAGAGGGGCTTTCCCAGGTTTATGAGCAGATGGGCTATCAGGCTGCGGGCTCTGCCGGAGATATGATAGGCAGAAGTGTTAAGCAGCTGGCAAAATTAATGGATTATGACAAGGGACTGAATGAATTTTATAATCAGAGTCTGGATTTGGAAGCCCTTGTAAATGAATTTAACAGAAATTTGTCCGAGTATACAGCGGACCTCAGCAATCATGAGGAAGATTTTAAAGAGGTGGAAGAACGTCTGAATCTGATAAACCACCTCAAAGCGAAATATGGAAATTCCATCGAGGAAATTGCGAAAGTGGTGGAAGAAGGAGAGAGGAAGCTGGAGCAATACTATCATTATGAGGAAACCCTTCGGGAGCTAAATCAAAGTATTGCTGTACAGGAAAAGGAAGTAAGAAGCCTCAGTGAAAAACTCTCAGAGATTAGAACCAAGAATTCCAGGGTTTTATCGGCAAGGATAAAAGAGGCCCTGGTAGATTTGAATTTTTTAGATGTGAGTTTTGCAATTGAACTGACCAGAAAAGAGAATTATACACAGGATGGTTTCGATGATGCGGAATTTCTGATATCCGTTAATCCCGGTGAGGAGCTGAAGAACCTTTCAAAGGTCGCTTCCGGAGGTGAATTATCCAGAATAATGCTGGCAATTAAGTCCGTTTTTGCGGATAAAGATGAAATTGAATCTTTAATTTTTGATGAGATAGATACCGGTATCAGCGGAAGAACCGCCCAGAAGGTGTCGGAGAAGCTTTCTGAGATATCGGGCAGTCATCAGGTAATATGCATTACACATTTGGCACAGATCGCTTCCATGGCCGACACCCATTATATAATTGAGAAGAACACCGATGGAAGGACAACTCGAACAGAGATAAGGCAGCTAAAGGACCAGGAGTCAATCGAGGAAATTGCCAGAATTCTTGGAGGTGCCAGGATTACAAAAACAGTAATTGAAAGCGCCGAGGAAATGAAACAATTAGCGAAAAAAACAAAACAAAAATAGTTTGAATTTGAATTTTCTACACATACTAACATAAGGCAGGTATTTAAGGATATACACTCAAGAGTGTATATCCTTTTTTTAAAATGCAATTTTTGAACGAACATTTTTTAAATTGGAAGTAAGATGGACTAATAAAATGAAAATATCAGTTAAGAATATGTTTATGATGTTAAGAGCAAAATACATCAGAAATGAAAAAATAGCGATAGATACGTAAAGGGAGCTAATATCATGCATAAAAAATTAGTTTACAGAAGAATTCTCATCCTGGCACTGTGTATAAACATACTTGTATTACTTTTTTTTACTTACCGCTACATTGACAGCAGTGTACCGGATTCCATAAAAATCATGGTAGGGGAAAATGAGAAATTTGATTTTAATCTTCCGATGGAAGGCAGTGTAACCTCCGGAGATGTAGATGTATTGAGCGTAAATAATAAAACTGTTCCAAAGGGTCTGATTAAGCTGAACCTGGGAGAACCTTTTACGTTAAAATCAAGCTCAACGGGAAATTATAAGATTCATTTAAAACTATTCGGTTTTCTGAATTTTAAGGAAGTTACCATTGGAGTAATTGACCAGAAAGAACTGATACCCTGCGGTGACCCAATCGGTATATATATTGAAACGGATGGAATTATGGTCCTGGGGACTGGTGTTATAAATGGTGCTGACGGCCTTAATTATGAACCCTCTCTCAATAAACTGAAAACCGGTGATTACATCACCAAAATTAATGATACGGTTATCCATAACAAGGAAGAATTAATTGAAGAGATACAGCATTGTGATGGTAAGGATATAAAGGTAACTCTGCGCAGAGACGATAAAATAACAGTTTATAAGATATCACCTGTAAAAACAGCGGACGGTGAATACAAGATAGGTGCATGGATCAGGGATAATACCCAGGGTATCGGCACGCTGACCTTCATAACAAAGGATGGGCAATTTGGTGCTCTGGGCCATGGCATAACCGATATTGATACAAGCCTGCTGATGGAAATTGAAAGAGGATATCTTTATAATGCCGATATCATGACGATAATCAAGGGCAAGCAGGGAGTTCCGGGGGAGCTGATAGGTCTTATTAAGCAAAATGATGACGACAAGATAGGTGATATTAAAAAGAATACCAATCAAGGAATATTTGGCAGAGTGGGTTCCGGTTTTGTAAGGGCAAACGAGCAGGAGGCCATTCCGGTAGGCTTAAAGCAGGAAATAAAGCTTGGACCCGCTACCATTCTTACCTGTGTGGAAAACCAGGTAAAAGAGTATAGCATTAATATTGATAAAATTGACTTAAACAGCCAGAGCCCCAACAAAGGTATGGTAATAAGCATAACAGACCCTGCCCTGATAGATAAGACCGGAGGTATCGTCCAGGGAATGAGCGGAAGCCCTATTATCCAGAACGGTAAGATAATCGGAGCCGTTACCCACGTATTTATACAGGATTCCACCAAGGGATACGGGACATTTATCGAAAATATGCTGAATAACCTTGAAGATAAATAAAAACTCACCGCAATCGACTTAATATAACCGCAGCAGTAAAATGTAACAGGATATAACATTAGAATTACTTAAGATAAAATTTTATATTTGAAAATTAAATATTATTTTTCACTTGCGCTCAAAACAATAGCCCCTGTGTCGTAAATTGCGATAAGAAAGAATTGATAAAATGGAAATAAATGTATATAATAAGAACATGTAAATAATTTACAAATCATTATTTGCAGATTATTTGAATTGACTTTACTCATCCGTAATATATTATGTAAAAGGCTGTATATTTAAAGTTGATTTTTAAAATCAATAGAAAAAGCCGAGATTTCGTCAATGAATATGGAAAATATTGACTTGGAAACGATAAAGAGTTATAATATGGTACGGATGAACTATTTTTCACGCATATTTCACACAAAAGGAGGTTAGGAATTATTCTGGTTAGACAAAATTTATAAGCAAAAGGAATATTTTGGGAGGAAAACAAAGTGGGTAAGATCAATGTAGCAATTGTGGATGACAATGAAAGAATTGTAAAGCTTTTAGAGGAGATCTTGAAGGGAGACTCCGACATTGAGGTGGTTGGGACCGCCGACAATGGAATTGACGCACTGGAAGTAATAAGAGATAAGAAGCCGGATGTTGTTCTTTTGGATTTGATTATGCCTAAATTGGATGGTTTAGGTGTTATGGAAAAGATAAGACTCGACGATAGCTTCAAAAATGCGCCGGCCTTCATCGTTATTACGGCAATCGGGCAGGAAGGCGTAACAGAAAATGCATTTGAATTAGGTGCAAGCTATTATATTATGAAACCCTTTGATAACAATATGGTGCTTACCAGAATTAAGCAGATCAGAGGCGATTTACATAATACAAAAGTATTTGAGAATCACCGGGTTAGTACTTATGAAAGTAAAGATGACTATAAGGAAAGAAATCTGGAATCCGATGTGACGAATATCATCCATGAAATCGGTGTGCCTGCACACATTAAAGGATATCAGTATTTAAGGGATGCAATCATGATGTCAGTTAATGACAGCGAGATGTTGAACTCCATTACAAAATTGCTGTATCCGTCCATTGCAAAGAGACATAAAACAACACCGAGCAGGGTGGAAAGAGCTATCAGACATGCTATTGAAGTGGCCTGGAGCAGGGGAAAGATGGACACAATTGATGAGCTATTTGGTTATACTGTCAGTAACGGTAAGGGAAAGCCGACTAATTCTGAATTCGTAGCTTTAATAGCTGATAAAATAAGATTAGAATATAAATTAAGAGCATAATAGTAAGAAACTTACTATAAAAAATTACACTGCTTCAGTAAAAGGGGTACGATGCATATTAAGCGTCGTTTTACTGAAGCAGTTTTTTGTTGAAAATAAACTTTGCTAATAGTGGAAAATCATGTATAATCAAGATGTAACACATAAATATTCCGGAGGTAGTTATGAAGAAAATATTATTCGCAGCTTCTGAATGTGTCCCATATCTTAAAACAGGTGGTCTTGCAGATGTTGCAGGTGCCTTACCAAAATACATTAACAAAGAAGAATATGATGTACGTGTAGTAATGCCGAAATACAAAAGCATACCGGAAGCCCTGCAGGAAAAGATGTTATACAGGTTTAACTTTAATATGGACCTTGCCTGGAGGAACAAATATGTAGGTTTGTTTGAAATAATAGAAGACGGCATACATTATTACTTTATTGACAATGAATATTACTTTTGCGGAAATACACCTTACGGAAATATCTATGAAGACATTGAGAAATTTGCCTATTTTTCAAAGGCAGTACTCTCCATATTACCCCAGATAGATTTCAGACCGGATATTATACACTGCCATGACTGGCAGACAGGGCTGGTGCCTGTATATTTAAAGGATTTATTTTCAAATAATGAATTTTACTGCGGCATCAAGTCCATAATGACCATACATAACCTTAAATTCCAGGGAGTATGGGATTTAAAGACAGTAAAGGATGTAACCGGATTGGGGGATTATTATTTCACTCCGGATAAATTGGAAGCCTACGGTGATGCAAATTATCTAAAGGGCGGCATTACCTATGCTGACACGGTGACCACTGTCAGTAAGACCTATGCGGAAGAGATAAAGACACCTTACTATGGAGAAGGGCTTGACGGGCTTATGAGGGCGAGAAGCAATGTTCTTACAGGAATCGTAAATGGAATCGATTATGAAGAATATGACCCCTTAAGTGACCCTTTAATACCCTTTCATTACAATATAAAAAATTTCCGTAAGGAAAAGGTCAAGAATAAAAAGGCCTTACAGGAAGAACTGGGCCTTGCGGCAGACCCTAAGAAATTTATGATAGGAATTGTATCAAGGCTTACAGACCAGAAGGGTCTTGATTTAATCGACTGCGTAATTGAAAATATCTGCGCGGAAGATATACAGCTTGTTGTGGTAGGAACCGGTGAAGGCAGGTATGAGAATCTGTTCAGGCATTATGCCTGGAAATATGGAGACAGAGTTTCTGCAAATATCTTTTTTTCAGAGGAAAGAGCGCACAAAGTCTATGCTGCCTGTGATGCCTTTCTGATGCCGTCCCTGTTCGAACCCTGCGGGTTAAGCCAGTTAATCAGCCTTCGCTATGGAACGGTGCCTATTGTCAGGGAAACCGGAGGGTTAAAGGATACGGTCATACCATACAACGAATTTGAAAATACCGGAACAGGCTTCAGCTTCCGTAATTATAATGCCCATGAAATGCTTTCCGTAATAAATTATGCCAAATCGGTATTTTATGATAAAAAAAGAGAATGGAATAAGCTGGTCGACCGGGGAATGGCAATGGATTATTCCTGGAAAACTTCCGCCCTTCTCTATGAAGAGCTGTATAACGGGCTAACCTCCTGAAAAAGAAATTGAATTTATCCATTACCGTTTTTTTGCCTGTATAAGAAAGCCCCCTTTTTGAGATAATAATTTCTGATAGTGTGCAAAAAGAATTGCTATTATCATAAAATCACAAAAGGAGGAAATATGAATGAGTAACTTATCCAAACTTGATGTTCAGAACCTGAGGCATTTATTAGTATTTGGAGAGACAAATAAGCAGAAATACCAGACCTATGCTGAACAGTGCACAGATCCTAATGTAAAACAGTTTTTCCAAAAAGAAGCCCAGTCAGCAGAGCAGACAAGACAAAAACTAATTCAATTTCTAAAATAGGAGGTTTCACTATGCAAGAACAGGCAATGGTAACAGATGCGCTGAATTCAATTAATGCAGGCCTTAAGAGCCTGGGAGATATGATTTCTCAGTCGGAAGATATGCAGCTTAGGCAGACTTTACAGCAGATGAGAAATGAGGCAGAAACCTGCCAGCATGAATTATATACAATTGCTACGAATAAAAATTATTATCAACCGGCACAAAAAGCATCACAGGATGAAATTAATGACTTAAGAAATGTTATAACACAGATTACAAACCAGGCATCCCAGGGCGGACAGTCAATGAGATAGGAAGTACTGAAATCGGGAGGGGCAGCTGCATTTTAAAGAAAGGCAGCCCCGGGCCCCGGTTCCTTTTTAAAATAATTTTATTGAAAAAAGGAAAAAATCACCTTTTGAATTTTGACAAGAGTTAAAGTGCACAAAGAAATTTATTCCCAAAAAGCTTTTATGAAGTATCTATTAATCTTAATCTAATTTATATTTTACTCTTGAAATTTTCTTGTAAAAAAGGTAAAATAATATAGTGTTTGAGAAAAATTTGTCAATCATAATGGTTAATAGCTGTCGCTCCTACATAAAGTTGATGTTATGGAACATTATGGCAGCATATTATAAAATTAACAATTAGGAGGAATAAAAATGGCAGTAAAAGTAGCAATTAATGGTTTTGGACGTATTGGACGTCTTGCATTCAGACAGATGTTTGGAGCAGAAGGATATGAAGTAGTAGCTATCAATGACTTAACAAATCCTAAAATGCTTGCACACTTATTAAAATATGATACAGCACAGGGAAGATACGCTTTAGCAGATAAAGTTGAAGCAAAGGAATCTTCTATCGTTGTTGACGGAAAAGAAATCAAAATCTATGCTGAGAAGAATGCAGCTGATCTTCCTTGGGGAAAAATCGGTGTAGATGTAGTACTTGAGTGTACAGGCTTCTATGTATCAAAAGCTAAATCTCAGGCACATATCGACGCAGGTGCTAAGAAGGTCGTAATTTCTGCTCCCGCAGGAGATGATCTTCCTACTATCGTTTTCGGCGTTAACGAAAAAACTTTAACAGCAAAAGATACTATCATTTCCGCAGCATCCTGTACAACAAACTGCTTAGCTCCTATGGCTAAAACATTAAATGATTTAACAGAAATCGAAAAAGGTTTCATGACAACAATTCACTCTTATACAGGTGACCAGATGACATTAGATGGTCCTCATCCTAAGGGAGATTTAAGAAGAGCTCGTGCAGCTGCTGAAAATATCGTTCCCAATTCAACTGGTGCTGCTAAAGCAATCGGTCTTGTTATTCCTGCATTAGCAGGCAAATTAGACGGTGCTGCTCAGCGTGTACCTACCCCTACAGGATCTATCACAGAATTAGTTGCTGTTTGCAAGAGCAAGGTATCCAAAGATGATGTAAATGCAGCTATGAAGGCAGCAGCAAGCGCATCTTTCGGTTATACAACAGAAGAATTAGTATCTTCCGATATCATCGGTATTACTGAAGGTTCTTTATTCGATGCAACTCAGACAAAGGTTACTCCTCTTGATGGAGACAAGACTTTAGTTAAAGTTGTTGCTTGGTATGACAATGAAAATTCCTACACAAGCCAGATGGTAAGAACAATTAAATTTTTCGCTGAATTAGCATAATTCATAATTAGCATAATTTAATTTTATAATTTATAGATCCTATTATGGGTCCGGTCTTTGAAAGAAAGTCGAGGAACGTTTACCGAACCCTCTGTGACTTTCTATAGAGATACGGGCCCATTATTATTGTGTAACATCATTTTGAAAGGAGCAATTACATGCTTAATAAGAAATCCATCGATGATATTAACGTAAAAGGAAAAAGAGTTCTTGTTCGCTGTGACTTTAACGTACCTCTTCAGGAGGGAAAAATCACAGATGAAAACCGTCTGGTTGCAGCACTTCCTACCATTCAGAAATTAATCAAAGACGGAGGAAAGATTATTCTTTGCTCTCATCTTGGAAAACCCAAGGGAGAACCCAAGCCGGAATTATCTTTAGCTCCCGTAGCAGTAAGACTTTCTGAATTATTAGGACAGCCTGTAAAATTTGCAGCAGATGCTACCGTAGTTGGCGAAAATGCCAAAAAAGCCGTAGCAGAAATGAAGGACGGAGAAGTTATCCTTCTTGAGAATACCCGTTACAGAGCAGAAGAGACCAAGAATGTTGACGCTTTCAGCGAAGACCTTGCATCTATCTGCGATGTATTCGTAAACGATGCTTTCGGTACTGCACATAGAGCTCACTGCTCCAATGTCGGTATTACAAAATATGTAGACACAGCTGTTGTAGGTTACTTAATGCAAAAAGAAATTGATTTCCTTGGAAATGCCGTTAATAATCCCGAAAGACCTTTCGTAGCCATTCTTGGCGGTTCTAAGGTATCCAGTAAGATTTCCGTAATCAACAACCTTCTTGATAAAGTAGATACCCTGATCATTGGCGGAGGTATGGCATATACTTTCATGAAGGCAAAGGGCGAGGAAATCGGTAACTCCATGCTGGAAGCAGATTATCTTGACTATGCAAAGGAAATGATGGATAAGGCTAAAGCAAAGGGTGTTAAGCTTTTAATTCCCGTTGATACCATAGAAGCAAAGGAATTCTCCAACGATGCGGAATTCAAGACCGTTACCAGCGAAGAAGGTATCAGTGAAGGCTGGCTTGGACTTGATATCGGAGAGAAGACCTGCAAGCTTTATGCAGATGCTGTAAAAGAAGCTAAGACTGTTGTTTGGAACGGACCTATGGGTGTATTCGAAATGGCTAACTTTGCAAAGGGTACTATTGCAGTAGCAAAGGCTCTTGCAGACCTTAATGCTGTTACAATCATCGGCGGCGGTGATTCTGCAGCAGCCGTTAATACCTTAGGCTTTGGTGATAAGATGACACATATTTCCACAGGCGGCGGCGCTTCTCTTGAATTCCTGGAAGGAAAAGAACTTCCCGGTGTAGCTGCAGCAAATGACAAATAAATTAAATTAAAACCAGGGACTGGCAGAGAAAATGCCTGACAGTCCCTTTTCTTGATAAAAAGGAGAAAAGCTATGCGTAAAAAAATTATTGCAGGTAACTGGAAGATGAATAAGACCACCAGTGAGACTGTTACACTTATCAATCAGTTAAAGCCCCTTGTAGCAACGGAAGATGCAGATGTTGTATTCTGTGTTCCGGCAATTTCCTTAACAACTGCCGTTGAAGCTGCCAAAGGTTCCAATATACAAATAGGTGCTGAAAATATGCATTTTGAGGAGAACGGTGCCTATACCGGCGAAATCGCTCCTGGAATGCTTGATGATATCGGCGTACGTTACGTTATAATCGGACATTCTGAAAGAAGAGAATATTTTGCTGAAACAGATGTTACGGTAAATAAAAAAGTATTAAAGGCTTTCGAGCATGGCATTACTCCCATCATCTGCTGCGGCGAATCTCTTACACAGAGAGAGCAGGGGGTAACAATTGACTTTATCCGTCAGCAGATTAAGATTGCATTCCTGAATGTAACTCCAGAGCAGGCTAAGACAGCAGTTATTGCTTATGAGCCTATCTGGGCAATCGGAACCGGTAAGGTTGCAACCTCTGCACAGGCACAGGAAGTATGTAAAGCAATCCGTGAGTGTGTTGCAGAAATTTATGATACGGATACGGCAGCTGCCATCAGAATTCAGTACGGCGGAAGTGTTACTGCGGATTCTGCAGCAGAATTATTTTCACAGCCTGATATCGACGGAGGCCTTGTAGGCGGAGCAAGCTTAAAGCCGGATTTTGGAAAAATCGTTAATTATAAATAAGTGTAAGCTCATTATTTGAATTAGATAAAAGGTTTTTCAAAATCTTGCACTTAATCTATATTCATATATAATATAGATAAAGCGCAGGATAAAAATTATGTTCCATTGCAATATCAGCGTACATAAAGTGAATAACTTTATGTACGTATTCGCAGTGTTAAGCTGCCCGAAATTATTGAGACAGAATGAGACTCACGGTATATAATTAAAAAACACGATGCATCTTTTACACCGATTTGAAGCAATAGATCACTGCAATCAGACGGTTTATGCCGAAACTGGTGCGAATTCGGGAATTTTTATACTCGTGGGCTTAAGGAAAAGGAGTATTCATATGAGCAAAAAACCTACAGTACTAATGATATTAGATGGTTACGGTTTAAATGATAAGACCGAAGGTAATGCAATTAAACTGGCAAAAAGGCCTGTAATGGATAAATTAATGGCTGAATATCCCTGGGAGAAAGGTTATGCCAGCGGTCTCGCAGTAGGGCTTCCCGATGGACAGATGGGTAATTCGGAAGTAGGACACCTGAATATGGGTGCCGGAAGAATTATATATCAGGAACTGACCAGAATTACAAAAGAAATAAAGGACGGCGATTTCTTTCAGAATGAAACTTTAAAGAAAGCCATGGAAAATTGCAGGGAGAATAACTCCGACCTGCATTTATACGGACTTCTTTCCGACGGCGGCGTACACAGCCATATTACACATGTATACGGATTATTGGAGCTTGCTAAGAGAGAGGGCGTAAAGAATGTATATGTACATGCTTTCTTAGACGGAAGAGATACACCTCCTACCTCCGGCAAAGGCTATGTTATTGCTCTGGAGGAAAAGATGAAGGAGCTTGGAATCGGTAAAGTGGCTTCCGTTATGGGTCGTTACTATGCAATGGACCGCGACAACCGCTGGGACAGAGTAGAAAAGGCTTATCGTGCCCTGGCTGATGGAGAAGGAATAGAAGCTAAGAGTGCCGCTGAGGCAATTCAGGCTTCTTATGATAAGGAAGTAAATGATGAGTTTGTACTTCCTGCCGTTATGACGGAAAACGGAAAACCCGTTGCGGTTATTAAGGAAAATGATTCTGTTATCTTCTTTAACTTTAGACCCGACCGTGCAAGAGAAATAACCAGAGCCTTCTGTGATGATGAATTCAAGGGTTTTGAAAGAACAAAGGGAAGAATGCCCTTAACCTATGTATGCTTTACAGAGTATGATGTAACCATTGAACATAAGATAGTTGCCTTCCATAAGGTTTCCATTGACCATACCTTTGGTGAATTCCTGGCTGAAAATAATTTAAAGCAGTTGAGAATAGCAGAGACTGAAAAATATGCCCATGTGACCTTTTTCTTTAACGGCGGCGTGGAAGTTCCTAACGAAGGTGAAGAAAGAATTCTTGTTAATTCGCCGAAGGTTGCAACCTATGACTTACAGCCTGAAATGAGCGCATACTCAGTTGCGGAAAAGCTTTCAGAAGCCATTGAATCCTTAAAATATGATGTAATCATTGTTAACTTTGCAAATCCTGATATGGTAGGACACACGGGTATCGTTGATGCTGCTGTAAAGGCAGTGGAAGCAATTGATGAATGTGTAGGCAAGGTATATGATTCCCTTATAAAGGTTGACGGACAGATGTTTGTATGTGCCGACCATGGAAATGTAGAGCAGTTAATTGACTATGAGACAGGGGAGCCTTTTACAGCCCATACCACCAATCCTGTACCTTTTGTCCTTGTAAATTATGATAAGGCATATGGTTTAAAAGAAGACGGCTGCCTTGCTGATATCGCACCTACTTTGATTGAAATGATGGAAATGACAAAACCGGCCGAAATGACAGGAAAATCACTTTTAATTAAAAAATAACTAGATAGTTGTTTTTTGAGACAGACTGTGTTATAATCAGAACAGTGCGTTAGGAGGTGTCTTAATGGAAGTATTAAAAATAATCATAACAGTTATATTTGTGATTGCGTGCATTGCATTATCAGTATGTGTATTAGCGCAGGAAGGCAAATCTGCCGGTTTATCCGGTTCCATCAGTGGTTTAGCAGATACTTATTGGGGTAAAAATAGAAGCAGATCGAAGGAAGGCGGCTTATTAAAAGCAACCATCGCTCTTAGTGCTGTATTTTATATTTTCTCCATCATATTAAACGTAATATAAGTAAACTCAAATCAGTTAATAGAAGCATCCCTGGATCGGAAATGGTTTCCAGGGATGCTTTTATTTTATAAATATGGTGAAAAGCTCGTTAAAATACAGTATAAAACACAGGATAATTATGGTATACTATTGGTAATACTAATAAAAGAATGAAAATTAAAGAAGCAGAAAGAGGATATATGGATAAAATATTACTGGAAGAAAGAAAAAAAATTCTGCTTGAGTTTTTGAGCAGTACAGAATACAAGCCAATGAAATTAAAGGAAATGGCCGGTATCCTGCAGGTGCCGAGAAATGAAAAAACTGATTTCAGAGAAATCGTGGAAGCATTAGTAGCAGATGGTAAGATTGAAGCAGATAATTCGGGTAAATACAGAGTATCCGATAACAATACGAAAGCAGGAATTTTTACAGGCACTCAAAGGGGATTTGGCTTTGTAGTCATTGAAGGAGAAGACGAGGATATCTTTATACCTGAGAGCAGCACAAAGGGAGCCCTTCACAATGACAAGGTACTTGTAAGTATCAAAGGTGAGCAGACAGGAAAGCGCAGGGAAGGGGAAATCCTTTGCATTATAGAGCGGAGTAATACTACCGTAGTCGGTACATTTGAGAAAAGCAAAAATTATGGATTTGTCGTACCGGATAATACGAAATTCGGAAAGGATATCTTTATACAGAAGGAGCATACCAAGGGAGCCGTCAATGGGCATAAGGTAGTTGTAAAGATTACCAATTTCGGAGATAAATCAAAAAATCCGGAAGGCAGGATTATAGAAATTCTGGGGCATATAAACGATCCCGGCGTTGATATCAAATCAGTAATTGCAGCCTACAATCTACCTCTTGAGTTCCCGGAGGAAGTATTAAAGCAGGTCGAAAAAACAGAGGAAGAGATAGGGGAAGAGGAGATTAAGGGAAGGAAGGATTTAAGAGACCTTCCAACTGTGACCATAGACGGAGAGGATGCCAAAGACTTGGATGATGCCATAACCCTTTCAAAAGAAGGAGATATCTATCATCTTGGAGTTCATATTGCGGATGTTTCCCACTATGTCAGAGAGGATACCCCCCTTGATAAGGAAGCCTTAAATAGAGGAACCAGTGTGTATCTGGTTGACAGGGTTATCCCCATGCTGCCTCACAAATTATCCAATGGAATCTGTTCCCTGAATGCAGGTACCGACAGGCTGGCACTTAGCTGTCTGATGGATATTGATGATAAGGGAAATGTCATAGGACATGAGATTGTTGAAGCAGTAATCTGTGTAAACCGGAGAATGACCTATACCAGCGTAAAGAAAATCCTGGAAGACAAGGATGAAGCTGAAATGAAGGAGTATGAGGAATTAGTTCCCATATTTCTTTTAATGGAGGAGCTGGCGGAGATACTAAGAGAGAAAAGAAGAAAACGGGGTTCCATTGATTTTGATTTTCCCGAAAGCAAGGTGATTCTAAATAAAGAAGGGCATCCTGTTGATATTAAGCCCTATGACAGGAATAAGGCGACAAAGTTAATTGAGGATTTTATGCTTATAGCAAATGAAACAGTGGCAGAGGATTATTTCTGGCAGGAAATCCCCTTTGTATACCGTGTCCATGAGAACCCGGATTCTGACAGAATTAAAGAGCTGGGCATTTTCATCAACAACTTTGGCTACAGCATCCGCATCGGACAGGAGGACATTCATCCGAAAGAACTGCAGAAGCTCTTGCGCAAAATTGAAGGGAGCAGTGAAGAAGCGTTAATCAGCAGGCTTACACTTCGTTCCATGAAGCGTGCAAAATATGCAGCTGAGAGTGACGGGCATTTTGGCCTGGCAGCAAAATATTACTGCCATTTTACCTCCCCCATAAGAAGATACCCGGATTTGCAGATTCACCGTATTATAAAGGAAAACCTAAAGGGAGGGTTAGGTGAAAAGAGATTCAACCATTACCACAAGATTCTTCCGGATGTGGCAAGGCAGGCCAGCATTACGGAGCGCAGGGCGGACGATGCGGAAAGAGATGTGCTGAAACTGAAGAAGGTCGAATATATGAGTGACCATATAGGAGAAGAATTCGACGGCGTTATTTCCGGAATTACAAGCTGGGGCATGTATGTGGAGCTTCCCAATACCGTAGAAGGACTTGTGCGGGTGGCAGATATGGAGGATGATTTCTATGTCTACGAGGAAGAGAAATATGCAATGACAGGCGAGCATACCAGAAAGAGCTATAAGCTGGGACAGAAGGTAAAGGTTGAAGTCGTCGACACGGATAAATGGCAGAAGGTAATCGACTTCAGGCTGATAGAAGAATAACAGGAATTATAAGCGCAAAAGCAGCAAGAATGTTTAGCATGCTTACTATTTGGGAGATAGAGTATATGGCGAAAGACAGTATCAAAATGATAGCAAATAATAAAAAGGCCAGATTTGACTTCTTTATTGAAGATACCTTTGAGGCGGGAATCGTACTCCATGGTACGGAAGTAAAATCCATTAGGATGGGGAAATGCAGTGTAAAGGAATCCTTTATCCGCATAGAGAATGGAGAAGTTTATGTTTATGGCATGCATATCAGCCCTTATGAAAAGGGAAATATCTTTAATAAAGACCCTCTTCGGATCAAAAAATTACTTCTTCATAATTATGAAATCAACAAAATAATGGGAAAAGTGGCACAAAAGGGTTATACCGTTGTGCCCTTGACCGTTTACTTAAAAGGAAGCCTGGTAAAGGTTGAAATCGGCCTGGCACGGGGAAAGAAACTCTATGATAAGAGAGAGGACATAGCAAAGAAGGACCAGAGAAGAGAGGCAGAGAAGGATTTTAAGATCAAAAATCTGTACTAATTTCGGAAGGTATAAAAGATAGGGCAGACTATACTCAATAAGCCAGATGATAAAACAATCGGGGCCTTGTTTTGGGTACAGGCTGCCTTTTTAAATTGGGGGATTAATGACACCAGTGCAATGAAGTTATAACGATAGAAGGTCCGGCATTGAGGAAGAATATTTTAGGAGTGTTATTTATAAATCTGTCAACTGCACTTCCTCTTTTCCTGACAGCCAGTTCTGTGCTGGCGCATTGACCGAATTCACAGTAGCAGGCACATATACAGTCAAGAAAGGGATTAAATTCGTTTCCAAAGCAGACCTTTTTACATTCTCCAATATGCAGGCAGAATTCCTCTCTTCTAAAGATACATCCCGGGTTATCATTTTCTCTGACAGTTAAGATCACATTAAGGTCGGCACAGGTATTATTGATGAACTCTTTTATACCCTCCATAAACCACCTCCGTACATATTGTCAAAACAATCGACACATTTATATATTATTATATGTCGCTTAATTTTCCATTGTGATGAAAGCAGGCTATATAAGTTAAATTAAGTTTTTAAGTATAAAATTTTTTCACCATACCATTCCAGAGAATGTCAGCTATCATAAGGACAAAATATTCAATATTGTCAAATTGATAAACTTCATCCGCATATTGCATATTCTTTCTTTTCGTTGCTTCATCCAGCGTCATGGATAAAAGATTAACCAGTAAATTCTCAAGCTGCTGCTGATTCCAATAGGGATTCATAAGGGACAGATGTGCTGAAAGAGCCTTTGCGTTCTCATTCCAGGCTGTCATTGTATGAGCAAAGGACGTATTATCCCCGGCAATTGAAGCTTCCACCAAATCGATGGTCAGCTTAATATGGGTTCTGAACAAATCCTCAAAGACATCCGTCATTTTTGCATCAAAGTATATACGAAAAAGCCTGGCCAAATCAATGGGTATTTCAAATAACCGGTTCTTAATAACATCCAGGTCTTTCAGGTTAGCTGCACTGCTTACTATCAAAAATCTCATCCACATAGCATAATCGACAAAGTACTGCCGTAATACATTTCTTAAATCCTCTTCCGAATAATATCCGCTGCGACTGGCATTGTCCAAGGTAATACCTCAATTAAAATTACTTTTATATTTTATGTTATGTAGGGTTACTGGATTTCATGTAAAAAACATCTTTCTATGAGAACCGGGCAATTTTTAGATTCTGCTGCATATAATGGTCTAATATGAAAAGAAAGGGAGCAACACTATGAAATATCAGGAATACGAGAGTATATTAAAAGAAGCACTTCTTGAATATCTGCAAAATGGGGGGTCCTTGGTAGAAGCCGCACTAAAGGATATGCCAAAGGAGTACATATATGAATTTGATGAAAAATATCCCGAAGATATAAAAAAACAGTTAATTGACAAAGCTCACCGTGCTATGAGAGTAAAAAAAGACCTTCCGGATGGGATAAGGTTAGTAAAAGTAGTCATAAAGAAGTAAGGGATATGTTTAATGGGAAGAATCCATTTAAAAGAAAGAATCAATTAAACTGGATAGAATCGATTTGACTAGACAGAATTGCTTAAACTAGTAGGGATTGAATTAACTGGGAAGAATCACTTTAGCTAAAAAGAATTGAATTAGCTGGTAAGAATCGCCTTAGCTAGAAAGAATTGATTTAACTAGAGAGAATTGGATTAACTGGTAAGAATTGCCTTAGCTAGAAAGAATTGATTTAACTAGAAAGAATTGATTTAACTAGAAAGAATTGATTTAGCTAGAAAGAATTGATTTAACTGAGAAGAATCGCTTTAGTTAGAAAGAATTGATTTAACTGGAGAGAATCACTTTAACTGAAAAGAATCCATTAATTAGAAAGAATCATTATAAAAAGAACAATTTCACTATGAGAAAAGAAAACTATCCGGATAGGCAAATAACCAAAATAAATTGTTATATCCAGATAGATGAGTATAATAAAATGGGACAAGCTGATCTTTGAGCTGCAAAATAACCAATTATGCAGTTACAAACAAATATTTTCCTGCTACTTTGCAATATTGATTCCTGGTCTTATAGATGCTATTCTTAGAAAAAACAGGCAGGAGGAGAATGGCTTGGGTAAAGAAAATCTTTGTTATGAAACCAAATATGGATGTCTAAAGGAGATATCCTCTCCTGAATATTATTCGAATGGGACTTTAATGGAATGCAGCCTGGAAAAAGAGGTCATATTAAAGACACCTTATGGAATCCTTATTCCCCAGTATACAACAGAAGCCGTTAGGAAGAAGTATACGAAATCAATTGCCTTTTATCAAAACGGTAATCTTAAACGGATTGCAATGGAACGGCAGACACCGGTAAATACGCCCTTAGGGCAATTAAAAGCTGAACTTGTCACCTTCTATGAAGACGGAAGCATAAAAAGAATATTTCCTCTCAACGGGAAGATTACCGGCTATTGGACGGAAGAGAATGAACTTGAACTGGCTCAGGCCATACCTTTGGAGCTTCCTTTTGGAAAATATGATAAGAAGGTCATCAGTCTTCAATTTTATGAAAAAGGGCAGCTAAAAAGCCTGACATTGTGGCCCAAAGAGTTTCTCATGGTGCCGCTGTATGGGGGGAGGGTCAAAATTCGATTTGGAATGGCCTTTTACCCTAATGGAAAGGTCAAATCCTTTGAACCGGCCTATCCTTTATTTATTAATACGCCCATAGGAAGAATAGCAGCATTTGATAAGAATGCCAATGGTATAAATGGAGACGATAATTCTCTTGCCTTCTATGAGGATGGCAGTGTTGCGTCCCTTATTACCTCATCAGACAGACTGCTTATAAATAATAAGAGAAATAATACCATAGATATTTTAGAACCAAGTATCCGGCCCAGTATGATTGGAGGGAATGATGAGGAAGTGGTTCCATTAAGAATCTGTTTTAAGGAAGAGATGTGTTTTATATACGGATATTATAAAGAAGGGTGGAAGGAACATATATATCCCTTGAGCGAGTATGACTTTGAAATCTGTAACATGGCAGTAACCTTGAAAACTGTTTGCGGGGATTGCAATTCCTGCCAGGGAGGATGTCATTGAAAGAAGGAAGGCTAAACGGCCGTAATTGGAGGAGGGGCTGCAGCAAACCCAGTTATGCGGATAAGTTTGCGGCAGCCCCTTTTTTATGAAAAAAATTATTTAACCAAGAATTCTCTTGTGTTTACAAGAATGATTATAACGTTCATATATGTATATACTTTGAATATAGTATAAATATATTATTAATTTTTTTTAGACACATTTTAGACACAATTGCTGGTTATAATAACAACTGAAGTTAGTTTAACTTTAACTTTCGAATGTCTGCAAACCAAAGGAATCCTTTATAGGGGGTTGTACTGGTTTCGACGGGGGTTTTGAAGTTGCGGAAGCCATTCGCGGACTAGGACCGCGTCACCAACTTAGAATAAAATTTAAACGCAGACGATAATTTAGCGTACGCTGCCTAATGGCAGCTGTCGAACTTAAGCTTCTTGCGGTTTAAGACCTCGGCATCAAATTAGCAAGGCACTTTGTCCTCAAAGCTTTGAGAGGATAAAAGAATTATGAAGCTACTGAAGTCATGAGCCTGTCAACCGGCGCTTGATGGAGGGAATGTGTGAACTTGTTCACGAAAAAGATTGACTGTAATGGGAGATGCTGCAATGAATGGGCTTTCGGACAGGGGTTCGATTCCCCTCAGCTCCATACTAAAACCTCAGTATTTACTGAGGTTTTTATTTTTGTGTTGCATTTCGTGTTGCATTAATTCTTTAAATCCATTCTTTGAAACTTCATTATCCGGTTTATCCTATAGCATTAACCAAGCATTATATTTCTTAATATCAATACTTTCACTGTTAATCCCCAGAGCCTTCTCACTAAAAGAGGGAATGAAAATTGACAACTGAATATGGATAGTTGGTGGAAAAAATATATTTTTTATCTAACTTGATTTTATCTTACCATTTCTTAAAATAATAGTCTACTCATTTTTAATGTATGCTTTATACTAGAGGTATACGAAAAGGGAGGTAAACAATATGTTGAGTATTGAACGTGCAGATATACGTGACGCAAGTGTAATTACAGAAATTAAAATCGCAGCATATAATCAAGAAATTAGTACATATCTGGGAAGAAATGGAGGCCCGCCTGGTTATGATAGCATAGAATCACAAATTCACATAATAAAAAACTTTATTGCCTATAAAATAATATTAGATAGCCATATTATAGGTGGCTTATTTCTCATACTGATAGATAGTGAAACAATGCGTTTTGAGGACTTTGTTATTAAACCGATATACCAAGGTAAAGGATATGGATATAGAACAATGGAATTAGTTGAAGAGAATTATAAGAATATCTTAGTATGGCAGCTTTCAACGCCTATTTTTAGTAAAGGTAATCAATATTTATATGAGAAATTCGGATACATCGAGTTCTCCAGAGATGACAATGAGATAGAATACATAAAGAGAATAACGGATAAATAGGCTTAAGGATAAACTACCAACTGACGTTGATAGTTGGTAGCTGTCAATTTTAAAGCTTCTCCGGGTTTTTAACCTTTATCCTAACAACTGAACCGCACTCTTTACATACATAGATGTCAACAGGATATGTATCTTTTGTAAAATGTCTGTCTTTATTAGATATGAATCGTATTTTATAGGCTCCCATCAAATAACCGGATATTATATTATCGCTCTTACAGAAGGGACATTCCATGTTTTTCTCCTTTTAGCATTGGTTTGTACATTTTATGCAGATGCCCTCACAAAATTCCCGTTTTCACCCTATTTTCTCACATAAGAGTATATCCCATGCCAGACCGGAGCAGTAAGTTCCTGGCCCGGAATAAAAGTAACTGATTGATGTATAGTTATAGGAAAAATATAAAGGGGTGAATTACGTAAAATAGGTGATTGAATTGATAAGAACCTAAGTAAATTGAATGATTTAAACGATAAATAATATGTAATGTGCAATGTGAGAAGGAGAGTAAAATGAATGGAATAACAAACGATTACACCAATAAAGTTGATGAAAGGCCAAGTGATGAGTATGAGAAGTTTTTGGAAGCACTGAAAGATCACTTTAATATTCTTTCCAAAAAAGAAAATGTTAAATTATTTACAACAAATGCCACAAATCTATATGATATATTTCTGGATAACCTTCCAGAAGAGGCAAGAAAAAATTATACCTGTAGAGCGTGTAAGAATTTTGTAGAACGGTTTGGAGGATTAGTTTTTATAAAAGAAAATGGGGATGTTGAATCAGCTATCTGGGGAAAAGTTCCACTATTTTTTACGCCTTCTGTTAATGTTATTATTGATAAGATACTCAATTCCAGGGTCACCGGAGTGTTTATTTCTGATAATGAAATATTAGGTAAACCAATAACAGGAGTATGGCAGCACATTTCAGTTCAATTACCTTCGCATATGGTATCTACTTCGAGACTTAGAAATCAATCTCAGTTAATGGCTGAAAAGGCTGAGGACTATAATATATTAATTAGTGCAATTAACAAATACCCTGTGGAAGCAGTAAACCAGGCTATAACTCTATTAAAGACTGATTCTTTATATCGTTCTGAAAAGTGTTTAGGTGTTGCAGAATGGTTTAAAGATATACATAATAAAATTTCCTGTATCAATGACAGTAGAAAAAAGAATAATGTACTTTGGCTTGCTGTTGCTATGGCTCCAACAGGATTTTGTCATATAAGTAGCAACATGATAGGAACCTTACTAGACGATATAGTAGATGGATTACCATTTGAAAGTGTTAGTAAAAGATTTGCTGAGAAGATGAGTCCTTTACAATAACAAAGACCACAAGCTAGACCAACAGTCGGAAATATTATGCAAGCAGAAAAAATCATAGAGAAATTAGGAATTGAAAAATCTCTACATCGAAGATTTGCAGAATTGGAAGAATTAAATCTATTGTGGAAGCAGGTCAAAAGACAAGAATTAAAAGATACCACGCAAGGTGTATTCTCTCATTTAATTACTAAACCTAAAGTAAAAAAAGGTATGGACATACCTACTGTTACAATCACTTGGGAGAAATTTTATAGAACAGTACTACCCTTAGCTAAAGATATCGAATACTTAGTAACTTCAGGGAAAAAGAATTATTCTGCAATTTTAACAGCTGAATTCGATGATGCTCCGCCAATTATTCAATGGGACACCAATGAACGTAGGAATCCTTTTTCTCATTATGTATACATTGGCGGATCAAGTTATAGTGTATGGAATTTAAATATAGGATATTGTAAAGTAACAGGGATATGCTATCAACCTTCGATGTGGTATGGGAATTTTGAGCACCATGGTAAATCTGTGCATTTTATACTGAATGGAGCAAAGGATACAAATTATAAGCATGGTGGTAGTGGCAATGCTTTATTCCCAGAGGATTTAAAATCAGAATTACGTGAGATTAGGTCTACAATTGAAGCATATTCTAAAGAAGAAGACATTTGTGGATATAGTGATTCTTCTGCTTGTGGTATAAGACTTCAAAGTGGAAGTGAATGGAATGAAATATTCAAAGTGACAACTGATATTGGAACTGTATTATATAAAATAGATAGGTGGGATTAACCTTTTAGTATATAGGTTTAATATTTCTGAGTATTTTGGAGATAGAATCGATTCCACTCAGCTTCATACTAAGGGTCTTGTGTATACAAGACCTTTTTTTGTTGTATTTCGCGTTGTTTAAACTCTTTAAATTCATCCATAAGGCCATCAGAAAAATATGAAGTTCCATGAGGGTATAGCTCTTCTAATTATTTTGCAGAAATAGTAAATATATGGTAATATGAATTATAAGAGACTGGTTTGAAACATTATAACCTTTGTAGTATCTGGATTCGGATTAGCAATAAAATGTATTTTTACACAATTTAAAGCTTAAGTTAAGAATTAGACGGAAAAGGAACTGTAACAAGATTATATGTGGAACTTAAAGACCTATCCACAAGAAAAGGAGAGTATTAAATATGGAAATCTTAACACAGTATGTAGTATTACTAGTAATGGCAATTTGCCTGGCAGTAGGCTATATCATTAAACATAGCCTTGACTTCATCCCCAATAAATACATACCTCTAATTATGGGGATATTGGGGGTTATTTTAAACGTTTGGATCAGTGGATGGGAGTTCACACCAGAAATTCTCTTAGGAGGATTAGCGAGTGGATTAGCCAGCACAGGAGCTTTTGAAGCTGTTAGGAATCTTACAAAGAAAGAAGGTGAATAAATATGCTTCCAATAGAGCAGTAGTGGATCCAGGAGGCTATAAATAAGGTAAACAGCTACTATAATACATGTAAAGAGCAGGATGATTCTAAGAATTGAACAGCCATTCTATTATATTTAGAATAGTATTATATGTATAGGTTACATATTGATGTTGGCAGGTATGAAAAAGATAAAAAATTGCTTAACTAAAAATTTAATTAAAAAACCCGGAGTAAATCTCCGGGTTGTCAATTAATCAAATAGTGAACTATATGATATTTTTACACCATTAAATTTTTTAGTCTTGCTATCCATGTCATAAATCCAAAAGTCATAGACTCCGCAATTCCTACATCTATACGCTGTATTGATATCTTTTATAACAGTGTCAGAATACTTTTTTAAACCAAACATCTTAAGTATATCGTCTTTGTCATTATAATTATATGTATTATCAATACTTATTCTTTGAAGGTGTTTGTTATTAAATGAATATTCATATTTACCCTTATCATAAGACAAAGTTCTTATAGGATATTTCATATCATTTGCCTTATAATTCCATTTATCAATATTTTCCG
Organism: Anaerocolumna jejuensis DSM 15929; assembly: GCF_900142215.1. Taxonomy (GTDB): domain Bacteria; phylum Bacillota; class Clostridia; order Lachnospirales; family Lachnospiraceae; genus Anaerocolumna; species Anaerocolumna jejuensis. The sequence continues at coordinate 415,846 of NZ_FRAC01000007.1, forward strand.
GTTTTCCAAGTATTTTAATTAGCTCTTTTTCAGTTACAGTTCTTTTATTATTAACAATAAACCTGCTGGCATCAAAAACTACTTTAACAGGCTTAACGCTGGATGCAGGTTTTGTGTCTGAGTTGCTTGTTACATTTACTAGAACTGTTATTAGTACTGTTACTAATAACAAGAAAAACAGAAAACCTCTAAATCCAGACCATTTATTTTTATTGAATGGCTTTTGATTTATGCGAACTTTTTGTGTTTGCTGAATACGTTGTGAAGGCTCTTTGTGTTCAGTTCTTACATACTCTACTTCACTATCAGCTTCTATGAGTACAGGTGTACCGCAAGCTGGACAAAATTTTCCTTCAAATTCTTTTCCACAATTTCTACAAAACATTTTCCTTTTCTCCCTGAATCAGATTTTAAATTGTTTTCCGCAACTTAAGCATGTTACTGTAACCTTTTTCGCACCAATATTACCGGCCACTAACCCCAATGGGCCAAATGCCCATGCACCTACTACAGCTTTGCCGATTCCAAATCCTTTTTTATTTCCTGACAAGGAAGTGGAACCACAACGAGGGCATTTAGGCATAGATGCATATTGTTTTTGCTGCAATTGTAGTTGTTCCTGCTGAGCTTTTAAAGACATAGCCTGAATTTGAAGTTGGGCTTTCTGGAAGGCTAAATCTGTATCCGAAGATTTAACAGCGGTACTGGATACAGGAGAACCACAATTTACACAAAATTTGTCATCGGCACGTATTTGGCTGCCACAAGAAGTGCATCTACAACTATTAGAGTATGTTTCAGTGAGTTTTTTTCCACAATTTACACAGAATCTGCTGTCATCTGGTATATCTTTAGAACAATAAGGGCATATCATTTTACCCCTCCTATGTAATATATTGTATTTATTATGGGACAAAGTACCTATTTTGTCAATAAAAAACACAAACATAGTAAACAGGGTTTTCCTCTCTGTAGATTATTATAAAATAACATTAATAGACCCTGAGATTCTTTCAAGTATGATTTTTCTACCATTTATTAATCTATGAATTTTACTTTTTATATTTAAATTCATAGATTTATTATGTTTTGATTGAAAATATAGTTAACAAGGCTTGGTATCGTAGTCATGGGAATGTTGCCGAGTAACCTATCATCAATGACCAAATTCATTATACCATTATGTATAAAGTTTACTTGTAAATTTACTGAACTAATTTTATAATATTGCATAAGAAACCTATGCATTAATGGGATGAGCTTAAAAATAAATATAATTTGTATTATGTTTTACCATGTAATGATTATTTAAGCTATTAAATAAATACATCTTAAGGTCTATATAAAAAGTTTCTAAGCTCAAATTACCTGGGTAGGGTAGACGCATTCAATTAGTTATTGTAGGGGGGATTCCACTCTGTTACATCAATTAGCCTATACTTGTAAGAGCTTATATATAGTATTGAGCAGCATGTTGAGCCAGCATAGATACTGATGCTGTGAAGTGGTATTAATTATATATTAGATATACTATCATAAACACGGAGAAAGCAAGATACCCTATATGGAAGGTACCAGGCAATCCTGCTACAAATACATACTGTAAGGTAAGGAGATGTTCAATGGAAATCATTACTGTGACAAAGGACAATTTAGAGAAAGAGCATATCTGCTGCGCGATTTCAAATAACAACGACTGCCAGGTTTCTGCAAAAAAATCCTGGCTGGCGGAAAGATTTGACGATGGACTTGTATTCAAAAAAGGTGATGTAAGAGGTAAATGCTTTATTGAGTATATTCCTGCTGAAAAAGCGTGGGCACCGATTATAGCGGAGGGCTATATGTATATAGATTGCTTTTGGGTATCGGGACAATTTAAGGGACAGGGCAATTCGAATCTGCTGTTGGAGGAATGTATCAGGGATAGCAAGGAAAAAGGCAAAAAAGGACTTGTAGTTTTGTCGTCAAAGAAGAAAATGCCCTATCTGTCGGACCCAAAGTATTTAAAATATAAAGGCTTTGAATTGGCTGATAAGGCAGAACCATTTTACGAGCTTTTGTATTTGCCTTTTGAAAAGGGAGCAACCAGGCCTTGCTTTAAAGATAATGCGAAATCCCCCAAAATTGATGAACAAGGTTTCGTACTATATTATGCGTATCAATGCCCCTATACAGCAAAATATGTGCCTTTAATTGAAGCTGTTGCTAGTGAAAAGGGCGTTCCATTAAAAACAGTCCGCTTTGAAACGACGGAACAAGCCCAGAATGCTCCTGCTCCATTTACTTCTTATGGCTTGTTTTTTAATGGCGAATACGTAACAAACGAAATTCTAACGGAAAAGAAATTCGAGAAAATTATTGAAGAAAAATTTCAGAAATAGCAGGGGCATTTAAAACAACAAAATGTTTAAATCTGTATTAAAACTGGCAGGCCATTATATATGACCTGCCAGTTTTTTATCAATGGCATATACAATGCCCTCTTTCCTGTACAATCAAAAATTTTGGAACAGGAATACTTCTAAGGAATAAGTTGTCTGCCATTTACCAAATTTGAAGCTCATATTCGAAGAATCTCTCCTGAATAAGACCTGCTTTCTACAATAATTCCAATAAAGCATATAAACAGCAAGCGAAAATTGTGTAAATATTATGCGAATAAAAGATTCATCTTTCTGAAAATGAAAAAATATATAAAAAACAAAAAAAATACTAATAAATCTAAGAAATTATTACAACTTCAGTTGTATTTCATTGCTATAATAAAAGTATCAAAAAAAGGAGGAAAGTGTTATGAAAAAAAGGTTTTTAAGCCTTGCAATGAGTATGCTCCTGATTGCAGGTATGGCTGCCGGCTGCAGTTCAAAACCGGCGGACAGTGGCACGGCTGTAACAGATACTCCCCAGGCAACAAGTGCTCCGGCAGATACCCAGGGAGCAGCAGAGGGGACAGAGGGGACAATTGACGGAAAGGGTACTTCCTTAACTGTTTTATGCCATTCCAGCTGGAGGACGGAGGAAGCGAATAAGGTTTTTGATTATGTAGCGGATAAATATAATGTAAAATTTGAATTTGAGGAGGTGCCGGAGGGCGGCAGCGGTGAAGAGTTTATTTATGCAAAGGTTCAGTCCGGTGAGGTGCCGGATATCCTCTGGTTCCAGGGGGCCCAGGTAAGTGTGCTGAACATGGGAGAAGATTCCTTTGCAGAATTATCCGGTGACTGGACAAAGGATTACAGTGATATCATCCTGGAATCTCCGAAGCAGACCGTTAACGGCAAGCTCCTTTGTGCACCCTTTGGAGATGTAACGACCTTCGGCATGTGCTACAATAAGAAAGTTTTTACTGATAACAATGTGGCAATTCCCCAGACCTGGGATGAGCTGATGGCAGCCTGTGAAATCTTTAAGAAAGCCGGAGTTACACCAATCTTTACATCCGGTGCCGCAGGAAATGAGTGGACGCTTCAAATCTTTTCCATTGACTCACGTGCAAAAATGCTTCTGAAGGAGCAGGGGATTTTTGATAAGCTGAACAATCACAGTGCTAAATGGGCCGATGATGAGTATTCTAACTGGATGCTTTCAGAATTCAAAGGCTTGTTTGATAAGGGATATACCCAAGATACCTTCCTGTCAGACACCTATGAGGATGCCCAGCAGGCTCTGCTAACCGGCAGCTGTGCCATGTATCCCCAGGCTACCTGGGTTTACTCGGAGCTGGCAAAAGTTGCTGAGTCCAAGGACGAGCTGGACAATATTGGTATGTTCGCAATACCTTCCAAGGATGGCTCCGCAACGGTGGCCTATACGGAAACACCCACGGGCTTTTTAGTTCCGTCGGCGGGCAAGAATGTGGAGCTGGCAAAACAGATTGCAGGTGCACTTTCTTCCAAGGATGCCATGAGCGTTTATTATCAAAACCATTCCGGTGTTCCGTCCGTCAATGGAATTGATGTTGACCTGCTGGGTATTCCGAAGGATGCCTATGCTATGATTCAGGCAGGTAAGACACAGTCCCAGCCCTATATGATTTATTCCGTACCGTCCCTTGCAACGGATATTCAGGCCATGCTGGCAGGTGACAAAACACCGAAGCAGGTATTAGAGGGGACAGACAATGATTGGGATACGTATGCAAAGGATAATAAAAATGCGGATTGGGGTTATTAAGAAATCCCATAGCCGGGTTAGCTTGCTATAAAAATACATATAGGTGCTTTTGCAGTTTGGATGGAGGGCCGGCATTACTATTTGCCGGCACCTCTTTCTGAGCAAGGAAGCATCCGGGACTGCGGAGCCCTGTAAACGGAAAGGAATGAGACAGATCAGAAATAAACAATACCCTTACTATTTTATTATCCCGGGCATTACGGTATTTCTTTTATTTTTTATCCTCCCCTTTTTCATAGGATTTCGATATTCCTTTACGAATTGGGATTTTAAAAAAGCAGATTTTGTAGGCTTAGAAAATTATATCAATATATTAAAAAAAGAGAATATGAATATTGCCTTTAAAAATACGTTTCTGTTTACAATCGTGACCACAATGGGGAAGGTAATTATCGGCCTGGTTCTGGCGGTATTTTTAAACAGGACTATGAGGGCTACCAAGTATTTAAGGACGGTTTTCTATATGCCTGCGGTTATCAACTCCATTGCGGTTGGTATTGTATTTACTTCCATTTTGCACCCGGGCAAGGGAATTCTGAATAATTTCCTGGGAGCGGTGGGCCTTGGCTTCCTGGAGCAGAAATGGCTGACAGACCCGAAAATAGCCATGCTGTCCATCTGTGCAATTGAAATCTGGAAGTGGTCGGGCTATACCATGATGATACTTCTGGCCGGTATGCAGAATATTTCAAAGGATTATTATGAAGCGGCCACAGTGGATGGGGCCACTGCCTGGGATAGATTTTACCGCATCACCTTTCCGCTGCTGCTTCCCTCTGTCAACAATGTCATTGTTCTTTCCATTATCGGAGGGCTGAAGGTATTTGATATTGTTGTGGCAACCACCGGCGGAGGACCGGGATATGCCACACAGGTATTTAACACCGTAATTTACCGTTCCTACAGCTACCAGATGTATGGGGAAGCTACGGCCGGTACTACGCTGCTTGCGGCAATCATACTAATCATAACCCTGTTCACCTATAGAACCATTGCCAGAAAAGAGGTAGAGCTATGACAAATAAAAGTTCAAGGGCAGGACACAGAAAAATAAAGGAAAAACTTCTAGAGCTCCTTGGAATTCTGGCAAGTTTTGTGATATTAATCCCCTTTCTTCTGGTATTGGTGAATTCCATGAAAACCAAGCGTGAGGCAAATCTGCTGCAGCTGAATCTACAGGGTGCCTCCTTCAGGCAGTTTTTTGAGAATTATTCTACGGTATTTCGGGAAGCACGGATACTATCCAGCTTCTTTAACAGTACGGTCGTAACGGTGGGGGGCTCTGTTCTGGTTCTTTTGTTTGCCTCTATGGCAGCATTTGTCATCATAAGAAGAAAGACCAGACTTTCCCAATTTTTCAATAATTTTATTATCATGGGTCTGACCCTTCCCCTTGCCATGGTTCCTATTTATTTTGAGCTATCCAAGTTGAAAATGACTACTGGCAATGCGGCTGTATTTGGTGCTATACTGGTATATGCGGCCAGTACGTTTCCATTTACCTTTTTTCTGTATACGGGATTTATAAAAGGAATTTCCGGTGAAATAGACGAGGCAGCCATAGTTGATGGCGCCAGTCCTTTAAAAATGTTTTTCGGTATTATTTTTCCGCTCCTTAAACCGGTTACGGTAACGGCACTGATGAATTGTGTCATGACAATCTGGAATGATTTTGGAATATCCCTTTACTTGCTGAATAACTCAAAGCGTACGACGGCAGTATTGACAACCTATTTATTTTTGGGGCAGAAGGCATCGGACTGGCATCTGCTGTTTGCCGATGTTGTGATTGTTGCCTTGCCGGTAGTGGTTATTTATCTGGCAGTTCAGAGACACATAGTTGCAGGGCTTTCCGACGGAGCAGTGAAAGGTTAAAATAGGGTATTTTGCATGGGTTTATGGGAGAGAGAGGCATATTTGCTCAGAGTGAAACAGAAATTTTCAGGCATGAAGGCGAAATTTATCATTATCATGGTCAGCATGGTGGTTTCCTTTACCATAGCTCTGGCATTGCTTTGGGGAAGCATTTATACAGACCAGCTGATGGATAATGCCATTGACTATGCCAATGAGATGACGGAGCTTACCAATAACAATGTGGACTCCTATTTGAAAAAAGCACGTCTTCTTGCCTATATTCTGCAGAATAACAAAACCATAACGAAGATTCTGGCAAAGTCATCCTATAATGGCCACAATGAAATGTATAACGATATCAGTGAGATGGGCCAGATATTAAGGATGGGAATGACCGGTGCGGAATATCTTGAGAATATTGTTGTCGTATCTGAAAATGGAATGTATTTTACCGGCGGAGGCAGCAGTGTAAAAATAGCAGGTGACAAGCTGGAGCATTACAAGAATATGACCGATGGGGAGGAGATATCCTTCTCCATAGACCCTGCTGCAGACAAATATGATTATTCCAAGCTGATACTGATAAAGAAGCTTAAACTGTCCGAGCAAAGCCCCAGGGCCTGGACAATAATGACGGTAAACTGTAAAGGCCTGTATAAAAAATACAATACTGCCGCAGGCTATTCCTCGGCCATGCTCATTGCCGATCCGGAAAGCGGAGAGATTGTCTACGATAAGGATATGGAGAATCTGGGCCTGTCCAGTTCATCAGAACTTGGTGACCTGTCGAAATACGGAACGGACAACTCTTATAAAATAGGCAGAATCAACCATGTGAAAACCGTTGTCATTTGTAATATATCTGAGGTGACCGGATGGAGAAATTATATATTTATACCTTACCGCGAAATAGCCGACAGCTACGATAATCTGCTTTCGGTTCAGTTTTTCATTATTGCTGCGGTCGTAGTCCTTACAATCATTCTTTCCTTAAGCCTGGCAAAGCATTTCTTAAAGAATATGAGTACCCTGATTACCGGAATTGAGCAGGTAGATGCGGACCATTTGACTTTGGAATGCACGATTGACTCAGGGGATGAGGTGGAACTGCTCTATCATAAATTTGAGCAGATGATTGAACGTATTAATCAGCAGATGGAAGCTATCAAAAAGAATGAGAGGGATAAGCGCAAGCTTGGCTTAAAGGCACTTCAGGCACAGATAAATCCTCATTTTCTGTATAACAGCCTGAATACTATTAAGATTATGGGAAAGATGCAGGAAGCAAACCCGGTAGCCGATGCCTGTGACGCATTGATTTGCATTATGCGGACCAATATGTCCAAGAAGACTTATCATACCTTTCAGGAAGAAATTGAATATTTAAACAAATACATTTGTATGAAGGAATACCAGAGTGCCAGCCCCATTAAATTTATCTGTAAAATCGAGGATGGGTTAGAGAACTGCTATATACTTAAGATGCTGATACAGCCTCTGGTCGAGAATTCTCTCAAGCACGGCGGTATTATGAATGATCCCAGGGGATATATCACGGTTATGATTTATTCGGAAGGGGATAAAGTCCAGGTTGTCTGCGAAGATAATGGGATTGGGCTTAGCGAGGAGGAAAGCAGTGAGTTATTATCAACCATGAAGGACTCGGCTGGGATTGGGCTTTTTAATATTTCCCAGAGGATTTTGCTGCATTACGGAGAAGAATATGGTGTAAGCATTACCGGAGAAAAAGGGATTTATACACGGATAACCCTGCGGATTCCCCGTTTGACGGAAGTTGGTGGTGAGGATGATTAAAGTTCTGATAGTAGATGACGAGCTCCTGGTACGGATTACACTTCGTACGCTTTTGGACTGGGAAAAGTATGGCTATACGATCTGTGGTGAGTGCAGCGACGGAGAACAGGCAATGGGTTTAATCCCAAAGCTTCATCCGGACATTGTGATAACCGATGTGAAGATGGAGCATGTAAACGGGGATGAATTAGTACGATTTATAGATAAAAATTATCCTGAGATTGGTACGATAGTCATCAGCAGCTACGATGATTACCAGTACGTAAGGGATACTATGAAGCATAATGCACTGGATTATTTAATTAAAAATGATTTAACTGGCGAGGTTTTACTGGAAGCCTTAAAAAGAGGCAGCGGGAAGCTGAACCTGGGACTTGATACCCTGAAAAATGAAAGCGATCGGAAAGCAATCTGCAAGCAGTTCGTATGGCAGCTGCTGGGCGGCCTTTACCATGGCAGGGAAGAGCAGCTTAAGCTTAAGCTGAAGCTGATACGGTTGGATATGGGAACAGCACAGGTATTGCCCATACTGGTCTCCTTTGGGCGTATGGAGGAGATGTGTGAAAGAAAAGCATTTTCACACACCGTTATTAATGGCAGTACCGCAGACTCATCTGCGGTATGCAACGGGAGCAAGTGTGAAAGAAAAGCATTGCCGCACACCGTTATTAATGGCAGCAATGGGAGCAGGAGCGTGGAAAACCACGTGCAGGAAAAGCTGATGACAGATGCTTCCATCTGTACGATGCTGGAGCACATTATTGTTGAAAATCATCAGGGACTTGCGGTTTCTATAGAAGATAACCTGATTCTGATACTGGTCTCCTTTGACGGAGTGGTCAGCCGGAAAACGGTCAGCGAGGATGTGCAAAGATTAGTGCAAAGAAGCGAATTCTGCCTGTATAAGTACCTGCAGCAGAAGGCCAACTTCCATGTTGGCAGGATATGTGCCCTGCAGGAGATTGACCAAAGCTATCTGGAGCTGTATGAGAGAAGAAAAAGTATGTTTTTGGAGGAAGAGGGTAACGGCATCAGCTCAAAAGCAGTGAAAGAATATAATAACGGGCAGGGGATATCCCTTAAGGATGAACAAAGCATTCTCCTGGCTGTTAAAAATAAAGAGGAAGAAAAGCTGCAGTACCTACTGAATACTATCTTTGAAACAATCAGGAGAGAGGAAATACCAAGAGCGGGCTGTGCACAGTTATTTAATGAGCTGGTGATTCTTTCTTTTTCCATCTGCAAAAAATATGGAATTGACTATAGAAATATCTATGATAAATCAACCGGTATTATGGAATACGTGGGAAATATAGAACGATTCAGGGACTGTAAGGCTTTTATGATTGGATTATACGGTTCTATCCTGGAGGTTCTTATCAAGCGGGAAGCGGATAAGTCCTATTCAAAACCGGTCAGAAGCATGATTGCCTATGTTCATAATCATTTTCGGGAATCCATTTCTCTTGGAGAAATTGCCCGGAGCCTGAATATGAACAGCTCCTATATCAGCAAGCTGTTCAAGGACGAGGTTGGAGTCGGCTTTGTGGAATATTTGAATGAGGTAAGGCTTGAGCATGCAAAAGAACTGATGGACCTTAAAAACAGGAAGCTGAAGGAGTTGATTGAAGAGTCCGGCTTTTACAGCTATCAGTATTTCTTCAGCTTATTTAAAAAGAAATATAACATGACTCCAAAGGAATATATGGAGCATTTGATGTAATAGTACTTGTTATAAAATAATGCCTGATAACGGTTGTGAAATACTGTATTATGGCATTATGGCTAAAAAATTTAAATCTGGCATAAGGATTGAGGATTAATATGAAGAATTTTCAATTTATATTTCTGGGAACCGGTGCGGCAGACTGGGCATATCATCCCCAGGGGGATTTAAAATTTGACAGGGGCAGTAAACTGAGAAGAACCAGCAGTCTGTGGATAAATGGGCATATTTTAATTGATCCGGCTCCTGAGGCTTTCTTTTTTGCTAAAAATGTGTTGAAGCTTGATTTATCTCAGCTGACAGATATTTTTCTTACCCATAGCCATGAAGATCATTTTGACAGGGAAGCGTTAAGTAATTTTATCCTGGAAGCAGAGGGGAAGGTCCACTTTTTTTGCCATGAAAGTATGGTACCATACCTGCAGCTTGACAAGGAAACCTTATACCGGACAGAGCTGCGGCCCCTGAAGGTACAAAAGCCTGTGATGCTTGATGAGCTGCAGGTTATGCCCCTGGCTGCCAATCATGAAGTTGCAATGGTCATGGAAGCTCCCTTGCATTATGAATTTGAGCTGGGTGGAGAAAGAATTCTCTATGGCTGTGATGGCGGATGGTTTCTTGCCGGAACCTGGAGTTATCTAATGGGACGGGACCTGGATGCTGTTATCCTGGATGCAACCGTAGGAGATTATGCGGATGATTTCAGAATAGCCTCACATAATACTCTGCCGATGATACGAATGCTTCTGCCTGCCATGAAGAGAAACCATGTTTTGAAAGAGAACGGAAGTGTGATACTGTCTCACTTTGCAAGAACCTTGCATGACAGTATTGAAGAGACAGAAGTAAAGTTAAAGGCAGAAGGTATGATCTGTGCTTTTGATGGGATGGTTTTGTAGTAAAGACCGGGCTGGCAGCAGGAGGAATATAGGAAGATAAGTACCGTATAGGGCTCATTTTTTAATAAAATGGTTTCGGGAGGTAATGGAAATAAACAGAAGGGAAAACAATAATTTTATAGAGAATGAAGATTGATAAAATAAAGGTTGATTAAAATTAAAAACTGAATAATAATAGAAAAAGAAAAATGAAAATGGAATGTAATAAAGTGAAAAAGCAGTAGAAAGAAAAACAATAATAGCAATAAAATAGAAAAACTAAAACCAATATAAACCATAATGAAAGGACGCCGCATTGTAATTTTAATTACTTCCTTTAGCTGGCAGTATTACAATGATATGCGGCAGGCAGAGAAACAGAAATGAAAGAAACTATAGTACTTTTTAATATACCTGTAAGGGAAAAAAGGCTGAAAATCGGGAAAGCGCTACTTCCTCTTGGTATTGCAGTTAAGGCGGCGGACAAAAAGGATTATCTTCAAAGCATCGACTACCTCGCCGGATATAAGGATATGAGTGGCATAAAGGATATCTATGACGGCAGTGAACTGGAAGGCGAAATGATTGTTATGGCAGGTCTTTCCGGTGCCAAAATGGAAACGGTATTGACTGCACTTAAAAAAGCAGGGGTACAAAAAACATGCCTAAAGGCAGTCCTTACCGATACGAACCGGTTCTGGACTGCCCCTGAGCTTTATGAAGAGCTTATAAAAGAATATAATAAGATGAATGAACAGCCTTAAGCATATTCCTTGCGAAAGATGTACAGGCGCTGGATCTGGTAACCAAAAAAGAAAAGAATAATTTCGGTTAGAATTTTACCCGCCAGCAAAGGCATATGCACCACATAGGTAAAGGAGTGGATAAGGGTGTAATTGCACAGCAGGATAAAGGCTGCCAGCAGGTAGTATTTTACCAGGCTTTCCTTAAGGGATAGCTCCTTTTTCTCAAATACCAGAATTTTATTGCAAAAGAAATTAACAGCCGAACTGATTACTCTTGCAGCTATGACGGAGAATAGCAGACTGTCCGACAGCTTCATAAAGAGAAACAGCAGGATAAAATCAATTCCGCCTGCCATAAGGGAAGAAAGCAGGTATTTTAAGATAGGCAGATATATCCGTATGGAGTCTCTGACAGGATGAAAATGGCTTCCCGAATTCTTATTTTCGTAAACGGTCTCAATGGGAACACAGCAAAGCTTTACATGGGCACCCTTTGCTTCCAGGAGCTGGTTCATCTCGTACTCATAGCGGCTTCCCTTTATACTTACCAACCAGGGAAGAAGCTCAGAGGAAAATGCCCGAAGGCCGGTCTGTGTGTCTTTCAGATTCTGCCCGGAGATAAAGGAATAGATTGCTCCTGTCAGCAGGTTGCCAAGCCGGCTCTTTAAAGGAACCTTGCCGACAAAATCCCGGCAGCCCAGTACAAGAGAGTTTGTATTACCGGGCAGGGAAGCAGCAACCTTTTCAACATCCTCAGGGCGGTGCTGACCGTCACAGTCAGCGCATACAATAAAGCCCTGGTATCCGGTTTCTATAAGATGGGAGAAGGCTGTCTTTAGAGCGGCTCCTTTTCCGAGATTCTTTTCATGGGTCAGGAGAGAGCAGCCTTTTCTTGCCGCTTCAGAAAAAATTCGGTTATAGTTTGGGGAGCTTCCGTCATTGACAATAAGTATGTTTAGTTCCCTGCCAAAATCAGGACGGGACTTCAAGGAATCGATAAGAGTTAGCAATTTATTATCCGGCTCATATGCCGGGATTACGATATTTAACATAATACCTCCTTTCATTGATAGTGCAACGTATGCAAGCAGACGCAGCATGTAATGGGAGCTGGATTGAAAAATGTGCTGTGTTTTTTAACTTATTATTTGAGCAGTATTGCGAGTAAACTTGCGATACTGCATGGGGATTAGTGAAATAAAAGACATTTCACACCCTGATTGATAGCAGCTAAATCCTCAAGCAGAATCTGCATGCAATAGGAGCTAAGCTGGAAGGGTTATTTATCAGGCAGGCAGTTAACCGACGTAGAGAATATCACTTACACCGCGTTCATGATTTCTGCCTAAGGGATTATTTACGACTTTTCCCATAAAATACATGGTAGAGGAGCCGCCGCCGTCCAGATTGTAAGCATCCGTACAGCCAAGGTTTACAAACAGCTCTGAAAATTCATCAAGGCTCATGCCTTTGCTATATCCGCTGCTTCGCCCGTCCACAACGACGAAAACATAATGCTTGGGGCTTATTATGCCAACTCCGGTTCTGGGATTGGAGCCCTGTATGGTATGGTTGCCGAAATTTGTATCGATTTCCACCTTGCCAAGTCCGGTTATTGCCTTACTGTCTTCTACGAGAGCAGGTCCAAAGGAAAGGGTCTGTGTTACTCCCTCTTTTATTAATTTTTCAGCGGTAGTTTTCGTTTCGTCATATATCTTCATGGAGCCGTCAGAATAAAAGGCCAGCCCGGTTCTAGCCGGGATATCACGAAAGATTTTACCGTTCCGTATTATGATTCCATCATCACGAAAACCATAATAATCACCATTAACGGCAAAAATAGCATTATTTGCACTTGCTATTACCGAGGTGTCCTCTACGATATTTTGTCCGAATTTATTGTCAGCGAAGGCTGATTTTAAACTGGAGGAATCCTTTAAGGTAACGTCCGCGGTGTAATAGGTTACGGTGTCATCACCTGTACCGGTGGAGACTTTGTTGATTTTAATCGTTACGGAATCACTGTTGTAATTCCAGTCATCGGAGGTATAATTCGTATCAGAATTTTCTGTTCCGGTATTGCCGGTATCCAGCGCATTATTTACTTTGACATGCTGGATAAGGTAGCGGTCTGCAGCCATATAAAGTATGGCTGCAACGGCAGCGAGTACTATAATCAGTATAATTAACGGTTTCTTACGATTTTTCTTATCTGTATGCAAAAAAGCAGCTCCTTTCAAAATGCTAGGGTTTCCTTTAGTGTAGAGCAATATTATGTTCAGGCTGTTAGAAAACTGTGATATTTTTGTGATGCGCCCTAATTGCAGTAATCTATATCTGAGGCAAACGTATGAAACCCAATAATGGATATACACAGATGACCAAGGAGATTGTTTGGGAGTTTTGTCTCAAGAGGTTCCTTATGACACTTAAGCGGCAGGAAACGTGACTAGGTAAAACAGTGCCACTGTTTGAGCTTGATAACTAACACAGCCAAATTTGTTACAGCGAGTTTGGCGCTGATTTACCTGCCAGTTACGTTTTCTGCCGTTTTAGTGGAATAAGGGTTCTCGCGTAACAAACCTCCCAAACAACCTCCTTGGTCATCGTCCGGTTCCATAAACTATCATGCGTCTGCCGTGCCTATATTTACCTGCCTGCTTGAAAAATAACGTCTGGGGTAGTACAATGGCAGAAAGGCTCCGCTTTAGAAAAGTAAAAGGAAGGTAAGTAATCATGAAGGCCTTTATTAAAAAAGCACTGCAGTATCTGGCAATGATATTATTGATTCTGGTAGCGCTCAAAAATATTCTTTTATCACTGCCGATAAGAAGGCATGGCGGCCTGCAAAATATGTTAAGCGGAATGCATTCCACACTTCCCCTGCAGCCACGGGGTATTCTTCCTTTTTTATCCGGTACCCTTATGCTGCTGCTGGCATATAGGCTCTATAAAAGAGTGCGGCTGGCCTGGCTGATTGAAATAATTGCCTTAACAATGGGACTGACCTATCATCTTACCAGGCATCAGGTGCTGCCGTTCCGCACTGTTTTGGTGGATGTATTTGTACTGGTGGTGCTTCTGGCCTCCTATAAGGACTTTGCAAGAAGCAGCGACCGGATAACGGTAAAAAGAGCCGTGGGTTTTATTTTTTGCTCTTTTTTTCTAGTGCTGACCAATGCGGCTATTGGCTTATTCTTAATGAAAGAGGATATCAGAAGCATTCATTCGATCTATGATGCCATCTTCAGCTCCGTAAAGCTCTTAGTCTTTATGGATACGGACAGCCTTGGCATTAAGGGAGCAGCAGGAGAATTTTACAGCAATACACTTATTATCATAAACTGGATATGTATTATGACATCTGCTTTTCTTTTGCTAAAGCCTCTGGTATATAATCCGATTGCCAACATACAGGGAAAGCACAAGGCCCGCCAGCTTGTATTAAAATATGGTGACAATCCAATGGCTTATCTGGCCTTGGAAAATGATAAGAAATATTTTTTCGGCAGCGGCATTGAAGGCTTTTGTGCTTACAGTCTGGCGGGAAGCGTATTTACCGTATGTGGTGACATGATATGCGATGAAAAGGACAGCTTTTTATTTTTAGGAGAAATAACGGATTTTTGCAGGAAGAATGGCTATGATATCCTGTTTATCAATATCACGGAGAAATTTCATTCCCTGCTAAAGCTGGCAGGCTTTGGCATTGTAAAATATGGGGAGGATGCCTGTTTTTCTCTTGCCGAATATAATCTTGCAGGCGGAAGGGCTGCCAAGGTAAGAGCAGCTATCAACCATGCGAACAAAGAGGAAATCACTGTTTCGGAATACAAGCCACTTGAAAGGAAGGACCACCTGATTGAAAAGCAGATGCAGTCCATAACAGAGGAATGGCTGGTGCAAAAGGGCGGAGTAGAAATGAGCTTTATGCTTGGCGGAATGGGATTAAATGATCCCATGGACAGAAGGTATTTCTATGCCCTTAGTAAAGAAGGAGAGATGCTAGGATTTGTAGTTTTCCTGCCTTATATGGAAGGAAAGGCTTATCTTGCAGATGTAACCAGAAGAAGAAGCAATGCACCTCAGGGAGTGTTGGAGAAGATTATTTACGATGCCTTTATGAAAATGAAGGAAGAGGGGGTGCTGTGGGGGAATATGGGACTCTCTCCCCTGTATAATATCTGCAACGAGCAAAATTCCAGCTTCACGGAAAAGGTTTTTACCTTTATATATGAAAATATGAATAAGACCTATGACTTTCAGGCCCTGCACCATGCAAAATTAAAATACGGTCCAACAGACTGGCAGCCCAGATACCTTGCCTTTAATCCAAAAACCTTTTCCCTGAATTTCGGCTATGCCATATTGAAAGTACAGATGCCGAAAAATATGTTCAAAACCATACTGCCCAATCTTCTTAAGCTGGACAGGCAATGAACCTGGGGAAGGGAACACGGCTAACAAATAAAGGAAGTTAGTGGAAACGGACGATGACCAAGGGGGTTGTTTGGGAGTTTTGTTATGCGAGAACCCCTATTCCACTAAAGCGGCAGAAAACGTGACTGGCAGGTAAATCAGTGCCAAACTCGCTGTAACAAATATGGCTGTGTTAGTTATCAAGCTCAAACAGTGGCACTGCTTTACCTAGTCACGTTTCCTGCCGCTTAAGTGTCATAAGGAACCTCTTGAGACAAAACTCCCAAACAACCCCCTTGGTCATCTGCTCATTTCAATTATTTGGTCTTATGCGTTTGCCGTGCGGAAGGGTCGGGACATACTTGACAGGACGGAGAAAAAAATTATAGAATAAGTTTAAATATTCCATTTTTTTAATAAGAAAAGGAGGCAGCTATGAAAGTTATTGCAATTAACGGAAGTCCAAGAAAAAAAGGAAATACGGCAGAGCTGATAAAACGTGCATTGGAAGGGGCCAAGGAAGGCGGAGCCAAAACGAAGCTCTATCATTTATATGAGCTTGAATATACAGGCTGTGTCAGTTGCTTTGCCTGTAAGAAGAAAGGAAATGACTGCAAGGGCCTTTGTGTTATCAAGGATGATTTAAAGGAAGTATTGGAAGAAATCTTAAAATGTGATGCTCTGATAATTGGTTCACCCATTTACTTTTCGGATGTGACAGGAGAGATAAGGTCCTTTTTGGAAAGGTTTCTATTCCCTATACTATCCTATAATGAGGGAGAAAGGGAGCAGCTTAAGAAAAGCATACCCTCAGCCTTTATCTATACCATGAACGTACCAAGAGAGCAGTATGAGAGCGGGAGTTATAAGGCTTTGACAGAAAGAAATCAGGATATTATCGGAGGGCTGCTAAAGGCAGAGTCCAGGACGCTGGTTTCCTGTGATACTTATCAGTTTAAAGATTATGACAAATATAATGCCAGCCGTTTTTCAGTGGAGGAAAAAGAGAAGGTAAGGAAGGAACAATTTCCTCTGGATTTACAGGAGGCTTTTGAAATAGGAAAACAGCTTTCATTAAAATTGACGTAAGAAGTCAGCTGTGTTATGATAAATCCTTGAAGAAAGAGAAAAAAGGAGCTTATGTGTTTTAGCCTGAGCTGGACGTATAAAGCTCCTTCGCGCAGGAATAATAGGGAAGGGCAATAATACGAGAAAGGGAAACAGTATAGTATGAAAAAAAGTCAGGTTACAATTTTAGTTGTTCTAATTCTCCTGATAGGAGTTGTGGGCGTCGGTTTTGCCATAAAAAACGGGAAGACAGCCGGCAGTTCATCCGTATCCGGTTATGAGGACCAGTTAGCTGCACCTAAAAAAGGAGATACCGTAGCAGAAATCGTTGTGAAGGATTTTGGCTCCATGCATGTTAAATTCTTTGCGAAGGAAGCACCCAAGGCAGTGTCTAATTTTACCACCCATGCCCAGAAGGGTTATTATGACAAACTGATCTTCCACAGGGTTATGGATAATTTTATGATTCAGGGCGGTGACCCTACAGGAACCGGTACCAGCGGAGAGAGTATCTGGGGAGGCAGCTTTGAAGATGAATTTTCCGATAACCTTCAGCCTTACAGAGGAGCCCTTTGCATGGCAAACAGTGGTCCTGATACCAATGGAAGCCAGTTCTTTATTGTCCAGGATAAGGATACCTATGATAGAGCTACCCTGGATTCCATCACAGCGCAATACGGGAATAAATTCAGTGAAGATGCCGAAGAAGGCTACAGCAAAACCGGAGGAACACCCTGGCTGTACCGCGCACATACTGTTTTCGGACAGGTATATGAAGGACTTGATGTACTGGATTCCATTGCGGCAACCAAGACGGATGAGGAGAATAGTAAGCCTTTGACCGATGTTGTAATTGAGAAAATAATTGTATCAAAATACGGAGAATAAATTACGGCGGTTTTGAATGAAACGTCGGTAATAAGAGATAATGATAAGGACTGCCCTGTGTAAGGGGCAGTCCTTATCATTTACCGCTGAAAACATACTTTTTTCATAAATATCTGTTATAATAATATTATCGAAAGCAAATCAGTACGGATACATATAGCAGGAGGAACGCCGTAAAACGTGGAGAGTATAAGGGCAGTTCCGGAAAAGAGGTTAGGTCCATATGGATAAATTAAAGGTATTGGTCGTAGATGATGAAAGCAGAATGAGAAAACTGGTCAAGGATTTTTTGAGCAAGAAAAATTATGAGGTATATGAAGCAGAAAATGGGGAGCAGGCTGTGGATATGTTCTTTAATACAAAGGAGATATCTTTGATTATACTGGACGTTATGATGCCGAAGATGGACGGATGGCAGGTATGCCGTGAAATCAGACAGTATTCCAAGGTTCCTATTATCATGCTGACTGCAAAGAGCGACGAGAAGGACGAACTGCTGGGCTTTGAGCTTGGCGTGGATGAATATATTTCAAAACCCTTTAGCCCCAAGATACTGGTTGCCAGAGTGGAAGCGATACTTAGAAGAACAAATGTCCTGGAAGAGGGCATAATGGAAATAGGTGGTATTGTATTGGACAAAGCCGCCCATATGGTAAAGATTGATAACGAATCCATCGACTTAAGCTTTAAGGAATTTGAGCTTTTGACCTATTTTATCACCAATCAGGGAGTTGCATTGTCCAGAGAGCGGATACTCAACAATGTATGGAATTATGACTATTTCGGAGATGCCAGAACCATTGATACCCACGTGAAAAAGCTGAGAAGCAAAATGGGCATCAAGGGTGATTATATTAAGACAATATGGGGGATGGGCTATAAATTTGAGGTTGACTAGAAAGAGGCTTGAGCATAACCATGAAGAAAAGAGCAGGAAAGTTTTTATATAAGGATTCCATCAGGGTAAAATTAACCCTGACCCTAGCTATTTTAATAATTTCAACAATAGGCATACTATGGGTATTAAACAGGACCTTCCTGGAAGAATATTATATCAGGAGCAAGGCAGAGAGCCTTGGAAATATCTATGTAGACATTAAGAAAGTTATAAATGAATCAAAGGATGCAAACGAATTAGCCGATACATTGAATTTAATGTTCGAGAAGTATAGCGAAAACAGGAATATCAGTTCTTATATTTTTGCAAATGGAATGTGGTTCTATAAAGATGAATGGATTAACCTTGAAGATGCTCCTGACGTGTTACAAAGACGTATAAACCAGTATAAAGGATTATTATTTTCCTCAGATAGTGAACTTATTAAAACTACAAAGGATTATTATATACTAAAAGGATATGACGAAAGACTGGATACAAAATATCTTGGCTTACTGGAAAAACCAAATGGCAGTAAAAGTATTGTAATACTTGCATCCAGTCTGCAAAGTATGAAAGAGAGTGCCAAGGTAGCCAACCAGTTTCTAGCCTATGTCGGATTAGGGGCTGTAATTGTTTCTATTTTGATAATGCTCTGGATTAGCAAGAGGTTTACAAATCCAATCCTTCAACTTGCAGGAATTGCAAAAAAAATGAGCGATTTGGACTTTGATGTAAGATATCAGGTAAAATCCCAGGATGAATTAGGGGTACTTGGAAACAGTATTAATGCTCTCTCAGAAAAACTGGAGGGAACCATAACTGAATTAAAGAAGGCAAATAATGAGCTGATGTCGGATATTCAGGATAAAATGCAGATAGACGAAATGCGAAAGGATTTCCTTTCCAATGTCACCCACGAATTAAAGACGCCCATTGCCCTTATTCAAGGCTATGCGGAAGGGTTAAAGGATAATGTCAATGACGATGAAGACAGCAGGAACTTTTACTGCGAGGTTATCGTCGATGAGGCCCAGAAAATGAATTCCATGGTGAAAAAGCTTCTTTCCCTGAATCAGATCGAATTCGGCAACAACCAGCCTGGTATCGAGCGGTTTGACCTTACCGCCCTTGTGGTTTCTGTCATCCATTCCACCGAGATCTTAATGGAGCAAAAGAAGGTAACCCTTGATTTTGAACAGACAGAGCCATTGTATGTATGGGCGGATGAGTACATGATAGAGGAAGTAATGACCAATTATATAAGCAATGCCCTGAATCATGTTGACGAGCCAAGGATAATTGAAGTGAAATTTATTCAGAAGGAGAGTGTCGTCCGAATCAGCGTATTTAATACCGGACTGCCGATACCAGAGGAAGACCTGGAGAATATATGGATTAAATTCTATAAGGTAGACAAGGCCAGAACCAGGGAATACGGCGGAAGCGGTATCGGACTATCCATCGTAAAAGCAATTATGGATTCCCATAATCAAAAGTGCGGCGTTATAAATCATACCGACGGGGTAGAGTTCTGGTTTGAACTGGATACCAAGGTCCAATAGGAAATGAGTCATGAATTAAGGATAGTTTTAAAATTTTCATTGCCCATTATTGTAAATAGTGGTATTATATATTCACATATACTTGCTACGGAGGATGAACTATGAAAAAAACTTTCTTAGTGCTGGTGCTGGCATGTGGTCTATTACTTACAGGCTGTGCGCAGCTGACAAAATTAACGGATAAACAAAGCGATGTGATTGCAGAATATATGGCAGGTTCTGTGTTGAGATATACGGATAATTACATGGAAGCCCTGGTTTACCCGGAGGATAAGGGTACTGATGATAAACAGACATTGGACAAAATGTCCGACAAAGCGTCTGATACTTCAAAAGATGCTGCTAGTGAGGCAACCAAGAACAGCCAGTCAGGTAATGCGGCGGATGCAGCTGCAAAAGATAATAGTGCAAACAGTACTTCAAAGGATGCAAAGAACGCAAACAAATTAAATTATCAGGAATTTTATAAGAATTTAAGTGATAATACCTATCAGGTAAAATATACAGGCTTTAAGCTATATGATTCCTATGCCCAGAGAGACAATTATTTTACGTTGCAGCCAACAGGCGGAAGAAAGCTTCTGATAATGAGCTTTGAGGTAAAGAACGATACCAAGAAGGCAATAAAAATGAATCTGGGTAAAATACATATAGACTATAAGCTGAATCTGGCTGACGGAAAGTCCTATAAGCCAATGGTAACCCTTCTGGATACGGATTTAAACTATTTGAACTATACGTTAAAAAGCGGTAAATCAGATGATGCAGTTCTGGTATTTGATGTACCGAAGGATTTGAACAGCGAGGGGCTTACTCTAAGTATTTCACTAAACGGACAAAATACGGCAATAGATTTGAATGAATAATGGAATTCCTTAAAGGAGCAAAGCAATGATTTATACAGAAAAAAAGCGGACGAAGTTATTCGGACTGCCTCTCACTTTTACATCTTACACCATAGCGGACGAAAAAATAACAATCACGAGCGGGTTCTTAAACATTACGGTAGATGATGCGTATATGTATAAAGTTCAGGATGTGAAACTTACGAAGAGTTTTTGGGAAAGAATCTATGGATTGGGCTCCTTGACCTGTTATACGGGGGATACGACACACCCGGAATTAAAAATATTGCATATTAAAAATGCATCAGAAATTAAAGAATTTCTCTTAACGGCTTCCGAAGAGGCCAGAAGAAAGAGAAGAGCATTGCATACAATGGAAATATAACACACAGATAAGGACGAGCTTTTTAGCTTGTCCTTATCTGTGCCAGAGAAAAAATTGCCAAAAGAATATTTTAGATAAATATCTTCTTTTGGCAATTTCTCGGCAATGTACAAATGCCTGTATGTATAATATAGGGGAGGAGAAAGTAAAAGCTGAAAAATATTGTTTTTCTTTCTAAATGTATTATAGTATGAATTTATAAGTGAAGTATGAAGATAATAAAAATTAATTGTGAACATTTTAAAATTCGCACTAACTGCTATGCACTCCCAACGCGCCGCAAGATTGGGCCGAGGATTACGCAGGCACAATCTTGTTTGTGAATTATGCTTTTCAATAATTCACATTACCTGCCTTGCCTTCCCAGCGCACCGCAAGATTGGGCTGAGGATATAGCAGGCATAATCTTATTTGTGAATTATGCTTTTCAATAATTCACATTACCTGCCCTGCCTTCCCAGCGCACCGCAAGATTGGGCCGAGGATTTCGCAGGCACAATCTTGTTTGTGAATTATGCTTTTTAATAATTCACATTACCTTAAAGTAAGAACGGAGCCTCTGAATCACCATGAATTATAAGTTACTTGCCGATACTGCCATGCTGGCAGGAGAAATTATGTTAATAAGCGGAGCGGAGACTTACAGAGTTGAAGATACCATGAGCAGAATTCTAAGGACCTCGGGACTTGAGAGAACAGAAGCTTTTGTAACTCCGACAGGTATATTCCTGTGCCTTGATGATGCTGCCATCGACGGCATTACTCTTGTGAAAAGGGTGGACAACCGTATAACTAACATCGCACATATATATGAAACCAATAATGTTTCAAGAAATTTGTGCTCTGGTATTATTTCGGTAGAAGAAGCCTTCCTGGAACTGAAAAGTATTAAGACCAGGAAACAATACAGCAATTATCTGATATACCCCTGTACGGTCGTCGGTTCTTCCGCTTTTACCATTCTTTTGGGCGGAGATTTACTTAACAGTATTATAGCCGGGCTGAACGGAGGCTTTATAGTACTTGTAACAATTCTTACCATGAAATTAAATATAAACACCTTTATAAAGAATCTGACGGCTTCCGTATTAATTGCCTTTAACAGTATGCTTTTCCTGCATTTTATGGGCAGATATATCCAACTGGATGCCTTAATCGGCGGTTCGATCATGCCATTGCTTCCGGGAGTTGCTATAACCAATGCAATCAGAGACACCCTGCAGGGAGATTATATGTCGGGAGGGGCAAGAGCGATAGAATCCTTTGTGCTGGCTGCTTCCAGTGCGGTGGGAATAGGTATTGGAATTGCTGTTTATTCTGCTTTGGCAGGGGGGATAAACCTATGATGTTCGTACAGGTAGTGGGAGCCTTCATCGCAGTTGTTGCCTTTGCTGTGATTATCGGCGTACCCCGTAATTTTTTGGGACATGCTGGTCTTGTAGGTGCCGTGGGCTGGTTCGTATATCTGATGTTGGAATCTACCGGTCTGAGCATTGTAGGCAGAATGTTTTTTGCTGCCCTTATGGTAGCCTTAATATCCCACAGCTTTGCAAGGCTGATGAAAGCTCCGGTAACATTATTTCTGATTGCCGGCATTCTTCCTCTGGTACCGGGAGTGGGAATGTACCGTATTGTTTATAACCTTATAACAAATAATAATGGGCTGGCAGCCCACTATATGAATGAGACCATTCAGATAGCGGGAATGATAGCCCTTGCGATTTTCATTATGGATACGATATTCCGCATGTTTCAAAAGAAAGGCTGAAAACGCGGAATCATTCTTGCAATCACAGGGAAAAGCAGATAGAATATTATTATCAAAAGAAACAAAGCCGGTAGGAGAAACACATGAGAATAGGTCTGGTAAGGCATTTTAAGGTAAATTGCCCTCATAATAAAATGATGACATCGGAAGAATTCCGTCAATGGTCAATGCTCTATGAAAAGGCAAAGGTCATTAAAAATAAAGTGGAGATGTATGGAAGTAAGTGGGATATCTGCTATGTAAGCGATTTGCCGAGAGCAATTACAACGGCCAAGGAGGTTTACAGCGGACACCTGCATATTGATAAATTACTCAGAGAAGTGGATAACGCACCTTTTATTCATACGGAAAGAATAAAGCTGCCCTTTGAAATATGGCATGTCTGCGGAAGACTGGCCTGGTACTTTAAATCCAAGAGCCAACCTGAGACCAGAGAAGGAACCAGAAAGCGCATCAATGCATTTCTTGATAAGATAGACTGGAATCAGGAAAATATTCTGATTGTATTTCATGGATTCATGTTATATAACTTTCAGAAGGAGCTTAAAAAAAGAGGCTTTACCGGTGAAAAGATCAGAAGGGTAAAGAATGGGGTATTATATCAGTACATAGGTGAGAATCCCATGAGTAATGCTGTACCTGAAATGGAGGAATAGCAGGCTGAGAAATGACAGATGATTTTATGGATACGGACAGGCAGAAAAGAGGTTAAATGAAGATTACACTAATAGGTGTCGGGAAGATAAAAGAAAACTATCTGGCACAGGCTATTTCTGAATATTCCAAAAGGCTTGGCAGGTACACCAAGCTTGAGATTATTGAGGTGGCTGACGAAAAAACACCCGATGGGGCAAGCGAAGCGGAAGAGCTGCAGATAAAAAATATAGAAGGCGAGAGAATTTTAAAGCAGATTAAGGACAGCTCGTACTGCCTGGCTCTTGCAATTGAAGGAAAAATGTATGATTCAGTGGAATTTGCAGAACAGCTTGAGAAGTTAAGAATCAACGGAAAGAGTCATTTGACTTTTCTTATTGGCGGTTCCCTGGGACTAAGCGGAGAAGTTTTAAAAAGAGCCGATGCCCTTATCAGTTTTTCTAAAATGACATTTCCTCACCAGCTGATGAGAGTGATATTACTGGAACAGGTATACAGAGCTTACCGTATAACTTTGGGCGAGCCCTATCATAAGTAGGATGTTGTTAGTTTGATAAAATGGATTTCAATACGTGTGCATAAAAATTTATATTGGAATGGAGTAAATTATGAATATATATTTAATAAGGCATGGCAGACAGAACAGCCCATTATGCAATGTGAATGTGGAGCTGGCTAAGGAGGGAAGAAGGCAGGCGGAATTCCTTGGCAGGCGTTTGGCGAACTACCACATAGATGCCCTTTATTCCAGTAATTTAATACGGGCGGTAGAGACAGCTGAGATATTGAATAAATATATTAACCAGCCCCACCTTATCAGGGAAGATATCAGAGAAATATCTTTCGGGCATTTAGAGGGAATGTCCAATGAAGAGATTGACAGTGAATTTGCGGCCTTTAAAAGGGAGCAGATGCTGCTGGAGGAGGATATCCCCTATCCGGGCGGAGAATGCGGCAGACAGGTATTTGAAAGAGCCATGAGGACCATAGAGGAAATCCGTACCTCCGGTAAATCCAATATTGCTGTAGTGACCCACGGAGGTGTAATCAGAGCTCTGGTATCGGGCCTGCTGGGGCTTGATATGAGCAAAAAGCTGTTACTGGGAGCGTCCCTGGAGAATACCAGTATTACTCAGCTGGTTTATTATAATGACAGTAAACGCTTTTACCTGCAGCGTTTTAACGATTATGCACATCTGGAGTCAGAAGAGGGATTACTTCGGACCATCCTATAGCTGTAAACACATTTTCGAAAAAATATTCTGACTTTTTGAATAAAAATACTTGAAATTTTGAAAAAACATGATACAATACTAAGCATTAATATTAGTTTTATTAAATAATTATAAGGTATCTTCCATTCGTCAATGAAGGCCGAATTCCCTTGTTTGACGTATTTTTTATGGGCATGTGCCAAATGGATGGATGTACATAGAAGATGCCTGTCCATTATTTAAGCGCTTACGAAAGAGTATTGAATAAAAGGTATTTGATATTCATGAAAGGAGTTAATATGAAAAAGATTGTGTGTTTACTACTGGCAGCTGTGACAGCTGTATCTCTGGCAGGATGCGGTAAATCCTCGGATGATAATAAGCTGATCGTAGGTACGGAAGCAGGATTTGCACCTTATGAATACATGGAGGGTGATAAGGTAGTTGGAATCGATATGGACATTGCCCAGGCCATTGCGGATGATATGGGAAAAGAACTGGTAATTAAGAATATGGAGTTTGAAGGAGCCCTTTTGGCAGTTCAAAAGGGAAAAGTTGATTTTGTTGCAGCAGGTGTATCAATTGATGACAAGCGTAAGAAAAAGATGGACTTTTCACATGAATATGTAAGCTCCACGGATGTTATTGTAGTGAATAAGAACACTCCCAATGTGACCAGTGCCAAAGATTTAAATGACAAGATAGTCGGTGTACAGCAGGGAAACATTGCGGATTTTTATGTTTCAAATCCGGAGAATGTAACACCAAAGGATATCAAAAGGTACTCAAAATTTGTTCAGGCTGCGGAAGACCTTAAGAATAATAAGATTGACTGTATTGTAATGGACCAGTATCCCGCACAGGAGCTGGTGACAGCAAATGATAACCTGGCAATCATAAAAAAGAGTGACGGTACCAATGATGTGCTTTTTGAAGATAAATATGCAATAGCAGTTAAGAAGGGAAATAAAAAGCTTCTTGACGAGATTAATAAAGTAATTGATAAACTGATTGCCGACGGTAAAATTGAGGAATTCACTGCAAACCATACAAAAACAAGCGGTCAGTAAACAACCTGATTATTATTGGTGAAATGGATAGACTTCATAATTAGCAGCAGCCAAGATTTGATTGTCTGCTGCTAATTATGTGTAAAGAAGGAGAAGGAATTTTGAATGCAATAATTGATTGGTTTAATCAGCTGGGCCAGAGCTACTATGATGCTTTTATAACAGAACATAGATATATGTTTTATTTGCAGGGGCTGGGGAATACTCTGCTTATATCTTTGATTGCGCTGCTGATCGGAGCGTTTCTTGGCATACTGGTCGCAGTAATTCGGTTTTCGACAGCCGGTATAAATGGGCTGAGCTGGCTGAAGTCCCTGTGTAACCTGTATGTGACGGTAATCAGAGGTACGCCGGTACTCGTGCAATTGTTAATTATCAGTAATCTGGTGTTTACCGCAAGGGATACGAATGAAATTATCGTGGCAGGAATTTGCTTTGGTATCAATTCCGGTGCCTATGTAGCGGAAATTGTGAGAGCTGGAATTGAATCCATAGAAAAAGGCCAGTATGAAGCCGGACGGTCTCTTGGACTTAATGGAAACCAGACCATGTTCACTATTATTATGCCCCAGGCAATCAAGAATATATTACCGGCCCTTGGCAATGAATTCATCGTGTTGATTAAAGAGACCTCTGTTGCCAGCATCATAGCAGTAACAGACTTATCAAAAGCGGCCCAGTACATCGGTTCCAGGACCTATGATGTGCTGCCTCCGCTGATGATCGCTGCTGCCTGCTATCTGATTATGGTATTAGGCTTTACAAAGCTCTTGCATTTTATTGAAAGGAGGATGGCTCAAGGTGATAGAAACTAAAAACCTGAAAAAGCAATTCGGCTCCCACGTAGTGCTAAATAATATCACGGAAACCATAGAAAAAGGCGAAAAAGTCGTTGTTATCGGTCCCTCCGGCTCCGGTAAATCCACCTTTTTACGCTGCCTTAACCTCCTTGAGGTACCCGATGGCGGAGAAATCTGGTTTGAAGGAAAGAATATTTTAGACCCTAAGAATGATATTAATCTGTTAAGAAGAAAGATGGGAATGGTATTCCAGCAGTTTAACCTGTTTCCACATAAGACAGTGAAGGAAAATATTACTCTTGCTCCTGTTAAGCTTGGAGTTATGAACAAGGAAGAAGCGGAAGCAAAAGCAATGGAACTTCTGAAACGCGTCGGACTTCCGGAAAAAGCAGACAGCTATCCCAAGCAGCTCTCCGGCGGCCAGAAGCAGAGAATTGCCATTGCCCGCGCCCTGGCAATGAGTCCGGATGTGATGCTCTTTGATGAGCCTACCTCAGCCCTTGACCCGGAAATGGTGGGGGAAGTATTGGAGCTTATGAAGGAACTGGCAGATGACGGAATGACTATGGTAGTGGTAACGCATGAAATGGGCTTTGCAAGAGAGGTTGGAACGAGAGTCCTGTTTATGGACCAGGGAATGATAAAAGAGCAGAATAAACCACAGGAATTCTTTGGAAATCCCATGAATACAAGGCTGAAGGATTTCTTATCAAAAGTGCTGTAAGAAGTGCTTTGTAAAAATAGTTTCATAGCAGTTTCTCCTAAATGATAAAAAAGGTCATTAAAAGTATTGACAAGTCACTGTGTATTCTTTAGTATTCTCTATATATTGATGTATTAATTCATAATTCTTTGATTAACTACTAGATATATAAAGCTATTGAAACGATAGTCAGGAGGAATTTCATGAGAGAAGAATGGAATGGTTTTGCAACCGGAAGCTGGACAACAGATATTAATGTCAGAAGCTTCATTCAACATAATTATACACCCTATGAAGGGGACGGCTCCTTTTTGCTGGGACCTACGGAAAAGACCAAAAAGCTTTGGGATAAGGTCCTGGAGCTGATGAAAGTAGAAACAGAGAAGGGAATTGTGGATGCCGAAACAACGAAGCCTTCTACAATTACTGCTTTCAGCGCAGGATACCTGGATAAGGACAATGAGATTATTGTCGGCTTTCAGACAGATAAGCCTTTAAAGAGAGGCATTATGCCAAACGGCGGAATCCGTGTGGTAAAAAATGCCTTGGAATCCTATGGCTACAAGCTGGATGAGCGGACAGAAGAGGTGTACACCCATCTCAGAAAGACTCATAACGATGGTGTCTTTGCCGCCTATACCGATTCCATGAGAAAGGCAAGGCATACCGGTATTATCACAGGCCTTCCCGATGCTTATGGTAGAGGACGTATTATCGGAGATTACAGAAGAGTGGCACTTTACGGAGTGGATGCCCTGATTCAGGAGAAGATGGACCAGAAAAAGCTGCTGGAGCGTAATACTCTGGAATCACCGGAAATCCTTTTAAGAGAAGAAATTTCAGAGCAGATTAATTCCTTGAAGGAATTAAAGGCAATGGCTTCCAATTATGGCTGTGATATCAGTAATCCTGCCAGGAATTCTCTGGAAGCAACCCAGTGGACCTATTTTGGATACCTTGGTGCGATTAAGGAACAGGACGGAGCAGCCATGAGTATCGGAAGGGTCAGTACTTTCCTGGATATTTATTACGAAAGAGATTTAAAGAACGGCGTATTAACAGAAGAGGATGTACAGGAAATCGTAGACCAGTTTGTTATGAAGCTGCGTATGGTACGTTTCTTACGTACCCCATCCTATAATGATTTATTTTCCGGTGACCCCACATGGGTAACGGAAGCTATCGGAGGAATGGGACTTGACGGACGTACGCTGGTTACGAAGAGCAGCTTCCGTATTCTTCATACCCTTTACAATTTAGGACCCGCTCCTGAGCCCAATCTTACGGTGCTATGGTCAACCTTCCTGCCTCAGGCCTTTAAGGACTTCTGTGCGAAGGTATCCATTGATACCAGCTCCATCCAATATGAGAGCGATGATATCATGAGAGATGTATGGGGCGATGATTATGCAATTGCCTGCTGTGTATCTGCCATGAGAGTCGGCAAGCAGATGCAGTTCTTCGGGGCACGTGCCAATCTTGCAAAGGCTCTTCTTTATGCAATCAACGGCGGTAAGGATGAAAAGACCGGCGAACAGGTCGGACCTATGTTTGAACCTGTTAGGGGAGAGTACCTGGATTATGATGAGTTAATGATCAAATTCGACCAGACCCTGGAATGGCTGGCGGAGTTATATATCAACACTCTTAATGTCATCCACTATATGCATGATAAATATAACTATGAGAGGCTTCAGATGGCTCTTCACGATATTTCCATCCTTCGTACGGAAGCCTGCGGTATTGCCGGACTTTCCGTAGTAGCAGACTCCCTGTCCGCTGCCAAGTACGCAAAGGTTAAGATAATCCGTGACGAGAAGGGCCTTGCGGTGGACTATGAAATTGAAGGAGAATATCCTGCTTTCGGAAACAACGATGACCGTGTAGACCAGATTGCCGTAGAATTAGTAGAAAGATTCATGAATAAGCTGCGCAAGTTTAAGACTTACCGTAATGCAAAGCAGACCCTCTCCATCCTTACCATTACTTCCAATGTTGTTTATGGTAAGAAGACAGGCAACACCCCCGATGGAAGAAAAGCTGGCGAGCCCTTCGCACCGGGAGCCAACCCCATGCATGGCAGGGATAAGAAAGGTGCTGTTGCCTCCATGGCATCTGTTGCCAAACTTCCCTACAGACATGCGGAAGACGGTATTTCCTATACATTCTCCATTGTACCAAGGGCTTTAGGCAAGACAGGAGAAGAACGTGCCACAAACCTTGTGGGACTTTTGGATGGATATTTCTTTGATAAAGGACATCATATCAATGTAAACGTATTTGACAGAGAGACCCTTATGGATGCCATGGACCATCCGGAAAAATATCCTCAGCTGACAATCCGTGTATCAGGATATGCCGTTAACTTCGTGAAGTTGAACAGGGAGCAGCAGCTGGATGTTATTAACCGTACTTTCCATGAGAGGTAATCAGATACAGTAAAGCACTAACAATAAATATAAGGTAAATGAGGGGCTTGCTATCTTTATAGGATTGGCTGGTATTTTGTCCTTGGGACGGAATTCAACCGGTTTTATAATGGTTTCAGGCCCTGCATGTTTATCAGGAAGGAACCAGTACCTTGAAGCAAAGCGAAAGGGGTGGACTTACTATGAATATAACAGGAAGAATACATTCAGTAGAAAGCTGCGGTACGGTGGACGGACCTGGCGTAAGATTTGTGGTGTTTATGCAGGGATGTCCCTTAAGATGCCAGTTCTGCCATAATCCCGACACCTGGGATACCAATAAAGGCACCATTTATACGGCAGACCAGCTTATGAGTGAAATTATAAAATATAAATCCTACATGCTTTTTTCGGGAGGAGGAGTAACCTTTACAGGAGGAGAACCCCTCCTGCAGGCTGATTTCATACTGGAAATGAGCAGAAGATGCAAGGAAGAAGGCATATCCGTGGCAGTGGATACCTCAGGCTATGTATTTTCCGATACGGTTGAGAAGGTTCTTGAAAGTACGGACTTGGTACTTTTGGATATTAAAAATTACGATCCGGAGGTATATAGCAAAGTAACGGGAGTTGAACTGGCACCCACACTTAAATTCCTGGACCATACCAGAGACAAGGAAACAGCCGTCTGGCTCCGTTATGTCCTGGTTCCGGGGCTTACGGATAATATAGAAAGTATCAGAGGGCTGGCGGAGCACCTGAAGGCTTACCCGAATATCTCCCGAATAGACATTCTTCCCTTCCATAAGATGGGAGAATACAAGTGGAAGGCCCTGGGGTATGAATATAAGCTCTATGATACAAAGGAGCCGGATAAGAAGCTGGTGGAAGAGGTAAAAGGAATCTTTCGTATTTCCGGAATACCTGTTGCAAATTAGAAGAAATCAAAATATACTAAAGTTAGAACTTTTTTGACAGGCTGAAAAAATGCTACGGGGGAGTGCCTTTTGGGGTTATGCAATTCTTTAAATTCAAGCAAAGTGGGGTTTGCATTGTGATTACGATTAAAGAAATAGCTGATATGCTGGGAATCAGTACTACCACGGTCAATAATGTGATACATGGAAAGACCAATCAGGTATCACAAAAGACCATAGAGAAGGTACAGAAGGTTATTGAAGAATACGAATATGTTCCCAATATGAATGCAAGAAATCTTGCACAGAATAAATCTAAAATCATTGGATTTGCCATGAAGGCAAAAAGTGAAAAATATGAAAAAAATGCCTTAAAGGATACCTTCATCAGTGAGCTGGTAGGAGCCGTTGAAAAAAGCCTGCGTATCAGCGGATATTTTCTGATGATTTATATTTCCGAGGATTTGAAACAGATTATCAATTATGTATCCACCTGGAATGTGGACGGTCTGATCTTGTTTGGTATGATAGGCGATGATTGCATCCTGCTTAAAAGTAAGGTCAGCAAGCCCATGGTCTTTATTGACAGTTACTTCAGTGAAGAGGTAATGGAATATATAAATGTAGGCTTGAAGGATTTACAGGGAGGCTATGATATTACCAGGTACCTGCTGGATTGCGGACACAGAAGAATTGGCTTTGTTGCGGATAACTGCCTGGGAGCGGATAAAGAGAGGTTTCTTGGATATAAGCAGGCATTAAGAGAACAGGAGATAGCCTACAGAGATAAGGATTTCTTTTTAATAACTCCGGGTGAAAAGGAACTGGAGAAGTGTCTTAAGGATCTGCTGGAGTATACAAAGGGCTATACAGCACTTTTTTGTGTTTCCGACTACTATGCCGTGATAATCATGAATTATTTAAGGGATCATGGAAAGAGGATACCCGAGGATATTTCTATCGCAGGCTTTGATGATAATGCATATGCACGGATAGTGCGGCCCTCCTTAACTACCATTCACCAGGATGTATCCCAAAAAGGAGAAATAGCGGTGGAGAAAATCTTGAAGCTTGTCAACGGCGAAGACATAGAGGAGAGGATAATCATTCTTCCCACTGAGTTAATTGTCCGCCAAAGCGTCAAAATGCTAAAGAAATAAAGCGGGGTTGGAAAGTTAAATTACTCCTCCTGAAAAAAATAAATAAGAGGTTGTAATTTAGTTTGTATTTTTAATTTTCATAGTTTGGAATTTTACAAAATCCCAGAAATACCGTAAAGTAAGGAATCCTTGCATTAACTGTATTTCTGGGATTTATATTGTAATTAAGCTTAAAATCATGGCTTGCGAAATCGGAATTTACACATAATAAATTACCGGGCCTCTGTAACACTTGTGGTTTTAATTTTTGCCCAATCTCAGAAGTTTTAGCTTACGCTATTATCCGTTACTGTTTCAGCTATAATCTCCGATACCAGTATAAATTCTTCGCTCACTTAGGGAATATCTATCTTCCACAGCTGATTTTCTCCGCCCACATATTCCCACTGATGCACTTTTGCACCGTCATCTTTTGAAATATTACTGACATCAAGCACCTTTCCGCTGTTTCTATTTTTTATTTTATAGTAATCGCCTACCTTCTCCAATGCCCATTGCTGGCTGTTTTTCCCGGCAACATAAGCTGACTGGCATATATTTGCATCATTTTCGGTTGAGCCTCCCACAACTTCCAGGACACGTCCGCTATGAGCCGATTTTATTATAAAATATCCCGATCCGGTGTCTGAAATTTCCCATTTTTGATTGTTTCCGCCAACATAAGACCATTGATTGACCAGCGCTCCCTCATCCGATGAATAATTTGATACATCCAAGGATTTGCCGCTGTGTTTTGCCGTAATCTTATATATTCTTCCGGAGGCTAATACACTGTTATTTGAGACTGTATTTCCGCCGCTGTACTTGTCGATTGTGATACAGTCAATATTCATATCACCGGTGTCACCTTCATCATATCTATATTCCACTATATTATTGCCGGCCTTCAGATTTACTGCCTCCGTAGATTCGGCCCAAGCATCCCAGCTTGCTGTCTGGGGCAGTGAAATCTGTTTTACTTTAGTACCGTTAACATACAGGCTCAGGCTTAAATTTCCTTTTGAAGGCCAATATCCTGAATATCTCAAGGTTGTAGTGTAAGAAGCTGTATTCGGTACGCTTACATTGAACTGGGTCGATGCACCCTGCTGCCAGAAACCGGCAACAAAGCCTGTTCCATCGTACCATAAGTGGTCTGTAGCAGTTTTTGCGCCTCCTGACAGGGCTGAGCTTTCCGCCTGATACTTCCAGGGTACACGTTTGTTGAGATGGATATTGTCAATATTAATATTAGCTGAATCACTGGTATCATATTTAAAGGTAATAGTGTTAGTCCCTTTATTTAAGTACACGGTTTCCACTTTTTCACTCCAGGTATTCCAGTTTCCGGTTTTTGGCAAGGATATCTGTTTAACCTTTGAGCCATTTAAATAAAGGCTTAAGGTCTTGCTTTCATTATTGCCGTTTGAATATCTCAGTTTCACATCATAGGACGCAGCAGTTTCAGTATCCACTGAAAAATCCACTGCTGAGCCGGCAACCCAAAGCCCGTCTATAAAGCCTGTTCCGGCATAGCCGGAATGGTTGTCCGCTATTTTGGCATTTCCTGAAAGAACTGCATTTTCTGCTTCATAATGCCAGGTGGCTGCTTCGGTGACGGTGATTGAGTCAAGATTTACATTGCCGCTGTCATCGTCGTCATATTTATAGGTTATGGTATTATTTCCGGCTTTCAGCGTAATATTGTCGTAGCGGTCGGCCCATTTGTCCCAGTTTCTGTAATTGAGCAATTCTATTTGCTTGACCTTTTCATCATTTACATAGATACTCAGAGTCTTGTCAGTGTCATACCCATTGCAGTAACGGAGATTAACCGAATAATTTCCTGCGTAAGGAGCATTTACGGTAAACTGAGCCGAAGCTCCCTTGTCTAACAGCCCGGCTACAAAGCCGGTTCCGGTATAACCGTTATGGTCGGCAGCTACTGTGGCACCACCGGATAAAGTGGCATTTTCTGCTTCGTACATCACACTTCTTTTTAAAATCAAAGCATCCAAGGCCAGTCCGCTTTTTCCGCTTACAGTAAGACGAATCTTGTTGCTTCCTGCATTAAGCTGAACATTGTTAATTCTTAAAAGATCATAATTGTACTTATTTCCGGCATTTGAGCCAAAGGAAATATCACTGCTTTTTTGATTTACCTGTAATTTCATGGGAATATTTCCTGCTGTATTATTGTTGTATCTGAAATTCAGTGAATAGCTGCCTGCCGCTTCCGTGTTTACAGTAAACTCCACATAGTCATTGCTGTTATTATTGTATTGGGCATATCCGCTGCCCGAGCAATTCGGACTATTGCTTAAAATTACTTTTGAAGCTCCTGATAACGAGGCATATTCCGCTTCATAAGTCTCACTTTTTTCTTCACCGGATGGTCTGCTGAGCACTGTACCGGGATTTGAAGGAATTCCGAGGTTTATAAAGCCATCCTCATTCCAATTGATGCGCTGGGCTCTTACCCATCTGTTTGAACCTGTCTGCCCGCCCACCGGTCCGGCATGGTAAACAATCCAATCCTCTGTTTCATCCTCTGATTTTACAAATAAGGGTGAGCCGGGTCCAAAAGCACTGTTATCAGGTGATTTCACCATCACCGGCTGAGGATTTTTCACCCAGGAGTTACTGTCCAGCAAGTTGCTGTCTGATTTAGCCGATGAGATTCCGACACAATAGTTGTCATTCATAAAGCTGCTTGCAGAGTAACCAAAATATATCTTACCGTTTCTTTCAACTACAGCACAGCCCTCATCTATGCTGCCGCCATTTTTTTCCCATGAGTTTACCGGATAAGCTACGGTACCTTCCGTACCTTTTAATGTCCAGGGATTACTCATCTCCACCAGGGTCGGGCACTCGTCAAAGGAATCTCCCTTATAGAAATATTTTGTATAGCTAAAATACCTCTTGCCATTCAGTGTTACAACTCCGCATGCCAAGCCATTGCTTTGAGTATTAAGCTTTCCCTTCTCGACCCATGTTCCTTCATAAGGATCAGGAGATGAGTTTTCCAGGACGTAAGAATCAGGATGTCCAAAACCATAACTATCTTCACTGCTGGATGAGAAATAAATATACCATTTCCCATCCAGACGGTAAATATATGGTCCCCATACATAGCCATAAGAATCTGGCTCAGGCCATACTAATCTGCTTTTTGCAGTTGTTACCCCTAAAATAGTTTCATGTTTCTGCAAATGGATACCATCTCCAGTAGAAAAGCAGGAATAATAGTAACCATCTGCAGCCCTGGCAATTGTAGGGTCGGCTCCGCGTATAAGCGGGTTCTGATAACTGGATGTTACATCAGCATAGGTAATGCTTGTTAGCAATAATGTAAATATTATTGCTAATGGTAGAATAACTAAACTCTTTTTTCTCATATTTAACTCCCTTTATTATTTATTTCAATGTTCTTGCAGTATTACAAGCACACTGATTTCATTAGAATCTCCCCATAGATTTATAGAATCTTTTTCCCAGGTTTATTTAAAATGTAAGTACCGGCAAACATAAAAACCAGAGAAAAAATTTATGCTGCCAAATGCAGGAATTGCTTAATCGTGAGGAATAGTGGCAATATTGTGACGGTATTGGCCGTTAATTGCCTTTATTTTCAATGGATCACATTTTGGCTCTCTTTCATAAGTCAGAAGGCCGTTGGTTTCCTGCTCCACGTCGGATAACTGGGTATAACAGAAACCATATATATAATCAGACTGCATGATGTTGTCGATGACAAAGCTGTACTGCTTCAGAAAATCCTCTTCACTGTCCGCGCTGGTATAACCCCAGCTTCCATTCTCAGAATTGTTATAATGAATTCCGCCGCATTCTGTTATCAGAATTGGCTGGCCCTGGTATTTATAGGGAGGAGCAAAGATGCTTCTTCCTGCGGAGAAGGGAGAGAGGAGGATACTAAGGTCTGAGGTAAAACGTTTGAAGGTGTCCTGCTTTCCCGGTTCCTTTGCGGTTCCGTGGGAATAGTTATGGATGGCACAGATGTCAGTTCTGGTCTGCTCCCAGCCGTCATTGTTCACTACAAGCCTTGTAGGGTCGAGTGCCTTAAGCATGTGATACAGGGAAAGGGTGTAATCCTGCTGAAGAGCATTGCGGCCGATATCCGGCACCGCCCAGCTTTCGTTAAAGGGTACCCAGGCAACGATAGAAGGATGGTTGTAATCTCTTTCCAAGACCTCCATCCATTCTTTGATATAGCGCATCACGGAATTGTCTGTGAACAAGCAGGCGGCAGCAACCTCCTCCCAGACTAAATATCCTAATTTATCTGCCCAGTAAAGGAATCTGGGGTCTTCTGTTTTCTGATGCTTTCTGCAGCCGTTAAATCCCATTTCCTTCATTATCTCAATATCATATTGAAAATCCTCATCCTTTGGCGCAGTAAGAATGCCCTCCGGCCAATAGCCCTGGTCAAGCACCAGCTTCAGATAATAAGGATAATTATTCAGATAGACCATTCCGTTTTCAGTATGTATCTTACGCATGCCAAAATAACTTTTGACACAGTCATGAATGCCTTCGCCTGATTTCAGGGTAAAGCTGATATCATAAAGAGCAGGGTTTTCCGGTGTCCAGGAGCGGCTGGCGCCATGATTATTGGTGTAAAAAATCTTATCCGCTGCCAGATGGATGCTTCTTTTGAATACCGTATTGCTGTTTATGGAATAGGAGTCCTTGCAGATAAGCTCTTCTCCGAAGGAAATAGTGACCTCCAATGCCATATTGGGAATGAGCTTACTGAAAGTGCATTCCAGGTCCAGAATATCGTGGTCAAAATCAGGAGTCATTTTAATTCTGGTTATATTTACGGGGTCAACGGGTTCCAGCCACACAGACTGCCAGATGCCTGAGGTCCTGGTGTACCAGATTCCGGCACTTTTTTCTTCCCAGAACTGTTTCCCTCTTGGGATGGTTTCGTCGGCAGCAGGATCCTCTGCTGACACAGAAAGGCTGTGTATGGTAATAGAGTCCCTGAGACAATGGGTGATGTCAAAGGAAAAGGCAGAGCTGCCGCCTTCATGCTCCCCGCACAGGGCTTCATCAATATAGACTTTGCAGCGGTAGTCCACCGCACCAAAGTGCAGCAGAATATTTTTTCCTTCCCATTCTGCCGGCAGGGTAAAGGTACGTTTATAAAAACATTTATTATGGATGGATGTATCCTTAATTCCGCTAAGCCCGCTCTCAAAGCAGAAGGGAACCTCTATCCGTCCGGACAGGGTATGGGAGTCCTTTTCCCAATGACAGCTTTCGGCTTCCCCCATGTCATCAAAATCAAAATCCCATGTTCCGTTAAGGCATTGCCATTCCTCCCGGACGAATTGGGGGCGTGGATATTCAGTACGCAGCATAAATAAAAACCTCCTAGTTTAAATGTTTGTCAATTAATTCTGTCTTAAGAGCATGATTTCCGAAAAAGTAAGGTCCTTCTTTTATGTGATGCTTACCTCATTACTGCGCTGCTGCCCGCTTTAGCCTTTTATGGTTGCAGCGCAGATACAAACTTGTCGTTACTGATAATTTTTAAAAAGCTACAACATGATTGTAGGATTATTTTATAAAAAGACGAAAATTACAACATAAAAAACTGTAATAAAATTAATATGACATTTCTTGTAAAGATATCTAAATATAAAACTACAATAAAATCGAGTACATTACTATACAAAAAATATCCAAATTAACAGAGCAATAATTGTACAATATTTATAAAATGAGTTAAATGCTATAAAAAAATAATAAATGCAAAAGGATTTATAAGCAGAAATAATGTAATTAATACAACATAAAAAATGTAATAAATGATTGACTGTATGACATAAGAATGTTATATTAAAAATGTAAGATACGTTAAATTACATGAATAATGTAATATTCAAGAAAGGAGGAGTTTATTTGAAGATCAAGAAGAAAAGGATTGCTCTTGACTTTGATAACAAAGAAAAAATCGTACAGGTGGGAAAGGCACTTTCTTCTGATACAAGACTTGATATATTAAAACTGTTAATTGATAAGTCGGTGAATATCAGTGAAATTGCAAATACCTTTCAGATCCCCTTATCAACCGCAGCATTGCATGTAAAGGTATTGGAAGAAGCAGGTATGATAACGGCAACAGAGCAGCCGGGAGTAAGAGGTGCGCAGAAGGTCTGCGGTATTGCATTTGAAGATATCTATTTTAATGCATTCCGTCATAAAATGGACAGGGACAATATTAAAGTATATCATTTCCCCATGGGAATCGGTAATTACTATAACTGCATGGTGAATGAGAACTGCGGTATTATCAGCGAGCGTTCCTACCTTGGGGTGGAGGATGCCCCTTATGGCTTTTATGCACAAAACCGCCATGAAGCCCAGCTTATCTGGTTTATGTCAGGCTATCTGGAATACCGCTTTCCCAACTATATGTTAAAGAAGAACAAGGTAAAAGAATTGTCCTTTTCTTTTGAAGTCTGCTCGGAAGCACCGGGATATCAGAATGACTGGCCTTCCGATATAACTGTATGGATTAATGAGAAGGAGATTGCAACAATTTATTCCAAAGGGGATTTTGGCGGCAGGAGAGGACATTTGAATCCGGACTGGTGGAGCGATACCATGACCCAATACGGAGTATTAAAGAATGTTACCATTAATGGGCAGGGCTGCTTTGAGGATCTGGTAAAAACCTCCGATGAAACACTGGATACCCTTTGTATCTGTGACGACTATTTTATCAGCTTTAAGATTGGCATTAAGCCCGATGCTAAAAATCTTGGCGGAATGAATTTGTTCGGAGAAAAATTCGGAGATTTTGCCCAGGGAATCGTCATGAGCGTATTAATGGACAGCAGTGAGGAGGAGGAAGAGGAGGAACCTGAGGCAGAAGAAGAGGATTCTAAGGCAGAAGAAGAGGATTCTGAGACAGAAGAAGAGGATTCTAAGACAGAAGAAGAGGATTCTAAGACAGAAGAAGGGGTCAATGAAGAAACTTAATTTCATTGAAAAACAGAGAAAGTGGTTTGGGTTATGGAGGTAAGGCAATCTGCATTATTATATTTTCAGGATGCGTTTTGATGCTTGGGATGCAGCGGTAGACCTGCAGCTGTAAAAAAGTATAATCAGGATTTTACAGAAAATACGGCTGCCGGCTCAACAAGGAAGGTGAAAAATATAGTAATAATTAAAAGCATCTCCGGCAAAACGTAAAAATGCACAAATAATAATTAAAAAAGTAGAAAAATATACTTGTAAATTATAAAACAAAATGATAATATAAAAAATGTAAGGACCTTATGCGCAAAAGGTAAAATAAATTATATCTTGATATTGGAGGTTTTATATGAAAAAGAGATTGTTTGCAGTTTTACTTTCAGCTGTGCTGACAGCGGCTTCCTTAACAGGCTGTGCAAGCAGCAATGCCCCGGCTGATAATGCCGGCAGCGCCAACACTAACAATTCTTCTACAGCAGAAAAGGACAAGAAGGACGATACTTCCAAGGGAACGGGTAAACCCATCCGTCTGGTAAATGGAAAGATTGAAATCGATAATCAGTTAAAAGCTTTTGCAACAGCTTATAAAGAAAGAACAGGGCAGGAGGTTATTATAGAGTCCTTAGGCGGCGGTGCGGATATCAACGGAACCTTAAAGGGATATCTTGCAACAGATAACATGCCTGATATTTTTGTATTTGGCGGTGAAGGAGATTATCAGACCTGGAAAGACTATATGGCAGATTTAAGCAGTGAAAACTGGGCTTCCCAGACAGATTTCGGTTTTAAGGACGGGAACGGCAAGACCGTAGGGTTCCCTTATGCCGTTGAAGGTTATGGAATTACTTACAATGCTGATATTTTAAAAAAGGCCGGTGTTGATCCGAAGTCCCTTGTGAACTTTGATGCCTATAAGGCAGCTTTTGAAAAGATTGACTCCATGAAGGACGAGCTTGGCATAACAGCCGTATGCTCCGTTGCTGCAGAGGCAGGACAGATGTACTGGTCAACTGCCAATCATATTTTTGGCTATTATTTATCAGCAGGTTTAAAGAGAGATGATACTACCTATATCGACATGTTAAAGGAAGGCAAGGTAGATGAGCAAAGGCTTGGACAGTTTGCTGACTTTACAAAGATGCTGTTTAGCTATTCCGATCAAAAGGTTTTGATATCCGGTACATATGATGACCAGCTGGCACTCTGGGCACAGGGAAAAGCAGCATTTATCACACAGGGCAACTGGATCGATCCTTCCCTTCCCAGCTATAATGCTACCTTTGACTGCGGAATTGCACCTCTGGCTTTCTTAAAAGAAGATACTTCAGGTATACTGGCAGATTGCCCTTCTTGGTGGGCTGTATATGGCGACGGTAAGAACATTGATGCCTGCAAGGCTTTCTTAAATGACCTTGCTACTTCTGCGGAAGGTCAGAAGGCACTGGTAAAAGACTGCGGTATGATATCACCTTATAAGACCTGTAAGGAAGTACCGGAAACACCTCTTGCAGTCAGCTTAAAGAGTTATATTGATGCCGGAAACACCTATGCATGGCAGTGGGCAAAAATGCCAGAGGGTATTGCAACCAATGCAACTGGTGCGGTATTTGAATTATACGCAAAGGGTGATATTGACAAAGATGGATTTGTTAAAATGCTGGGCAAAGCAATTGCTGATTATGTAAAGAAATAAATGCTGACAGAGGGCGGCTGCATACTGGATGAAACCGGCTGGAAGAAGCGGGGTGTTTCTTACGGCATCTGCATTCAGTATGCAGAAAGTCCTTTATGGGATAATCTCAGGCAAGGCTGCTATGTGATAGGAGGACTATAGTGAATACACAGCTAAAAAGAACTTTCTCCCTGATAGAAATGATACTTGGACTGGGTGCAATGGCATTTGCTCTGTACCTGGATTTTACGGGCAGTGAAAGCAGCTACAGGGGGATATTGCTTGCGGCAGGACTAGTACTGGCAGTAGCGGGACTTTTTATACTGCCTTCTAAAAAACACCGTTCTATTGTAAATGTCCTGTTTTTGCTCCCGGTTCTGCTGACATTTTTCTTCACCGTTTTAAACCCGTTCATACAGGGTATTTTCCTCTCTATGACGGACTGGAATGGTATTAAATTTACAAAGTTTACGGGGATAGAGAATTACATTACCATGTTTCGGTCAGGAGATTACATCTATTCTTTTCTGATAACCTTCCTTTATACCATATTAA
Organism: Anaerocolumna jejuensis DSM 15929; assembly: GCF_900142215.1. Classification (GTDB taxonomy): domain Bacteria; phylum Bacillota; class Clostridia; order Lachnospirales; family Lachnospiraceae; genus Anaerocolumna; species Anaerocolumna jejuensis. The sequence goes on from NZ_FRAC01000007.1 coordinate 457,002, forward strand.
ATATGATAACAGTAAATATTGCAGCCTTTGCACTGGCGCTTCTTTGTACATCAAAGGTAAGGGGCAGAAATTTCTACCGTGCTTCCTTCTTTCTGCCAAACCTAATTGGCGGAATTGTACTGGGCTATGTCTGGCAGTTTATCTTTAATAAGGTATTTACATCTGTCATTGCTGACAGCCAGTCCATGTTAACGGATCCCAATATGGCCCTGCTGGCCATTTTGATTGTAAGTACCTGGCAGTATGCCGGTTATATCATGATGATTTATGTAACCGGGCTGCAGGGAGTGCCAAGGGATATTATGGAGGCATCCAATGTAGATGGGGCAAATTGGTGGGTAACCCTTCGAAGAATAAAAATACCCATGATTGCCAACACCTTTACGGTATGTCTTTTCCTGACGCTGGTAAATTCCTTTAAACAGTTTGACTTGAATTTTGCCATAACCAATGGCGCACCCAGCAGAATTCTGCAGGATAAAGCCGTACTGTCAACGGAATTCATGGCACTTAATATCTATAAAACAGCAATTGCGAAAAATGAATATGCCTTGGGGCAGACGAAAGCCGTTGTATTCTTTATTATACTGGCGGTGGTATCTCTTACCCAGGTTTCCATAAATAAGAGGAAGGAGGTTGAATTGTGATGAAAAAGCAAAGAATGAATCTGCTGCTTGCGGAAATCATGGGAATCCTGCTGTCCATCGTGGTACTGCTCCCATTTGTTCTGGTGCTGTTTAATTCCTCTAAGAAAAGTGCTGATATTGTAATCAGTCCAATCATGCCTCCGACTCACATAGGCCAATTGTTCAAGAACCTTAGCAATGTTATACATAACCAGAATTTCAGCTATTGGAAGTCCTTCTCCAGCTCTTTGATCATTACCGTAGTGTCCCTGGTGCTGCTGTCTTTGTTTGCCGGAATGGCGGCATGGGTCCTGGTGAGAAACAAAAAGAATTGGTCCAACTTTATATTTATGCTCTTTGTAGCTGCCATGGTTATTCCCTTTCAGGTGGTCATGCTTCCTCTTCTGTCTACCTTCAGAAGCTTATCCGTCTTTACCGGAATACAGTTCCTTAACAGTTACACGGGGATTATATTTGCCTATTTAGGCTTTGGCGGTTCCATGTCTATTTTTATTCTGCATGGTTTTATCAAGGGAATTCCTTATGAATTAGAGGAGGCTGCCTGGATTGACGGCTGCAGCCCGGAAGGTACCTTTTTCAGAATCATTTTTCCCCTGCTTAAACCGGTACAGATGACCGTTCTGATTCTTAACGGTATCTGGATATGGAACGATTACCTGCTCCCTTCCCTCATGCTTGGGCTGAACGGAAGAATTAAGACGCTGCCCATTGCGGTAAGCAGCTTTGTGGGCTCTTATGTAAAGCAATGGGATTTGATACTGACAGCAGCACTTTTGGCAATGATTCCGATTATTATTCTGTTTGTATTTGCTCAGAGACAGATTATTCAGGGAATGGTCGAGGGTGCAATTAAGTAATACGTATTTCAAGCTTAGGAGTAATAGAAGCAGATTTTTCATGGAAATTTGTACCTGCAGTCAGTAATTTGCAGGTACCGGAAAGGGCTTGGGTAGTAAGATGCAAAAGAAGTGGTGGCAGGATAAGTTTGCCTATCAGATATATCCAAAGAGCTTCGCTGATTCAGACGGTGACGGAATAGGAGATTTACGGGGAATAATAAACAAACTGGATTATTTACAGGAACTTGGAGTGGACATAGTATGGCTTTCGCCGATTTTTTGTTCTCCGCTGGCGGACCAGGGCTATGATATTTCCGATTATTATAATATAGACCCCAAATTCGGCACCATGGCGGATATGGAAGAATTAATTGCCAAAGCCAGGGAAAAGAATATCTGTATTCTGATGGACCTGGTGGTCAATCACTGCTCTGATGAACATATATGGTTTAAGAAGGCGATGGAAGAGCCGGAAGGCAGATATGGAAAGTATTTTTATATCGAGGAAGGAAAAGGAGAAGAGCCTCCCTGTAACTGGCGCTCCTATTTTGGAGGCAGTGCCTGGGAGCGGATACCCGGAACCAATAAATATTACTTTCATGCATTCCATAAGAAGCAGCCGGATTTAAACTGGGAGAATGAAGAAGTCAGGCAGGAAATCTATAAGATGATAAACTGGTGGCTGGACAAGGGCCTCGGCGGATTCCGTATAGATGCTATTATCAACATTAAGAAAGTGCTTCCCTTTAAGGATTATGAACCGGACAGGGAGGATGGCATGGTAAGTATTAGGACCATGCTGAAGGAAGCAGAGGGTGTAGGAGAATTCTTATCGGAAATGAAGAGGGAAACCTTTGAAAAGTATGATGCCTTTACTGTGGGAGAGGTATTTGATGCCAGAGTGGAAGAGCTGCCCTTATTCTTTGGGGAAGACGGGTATTTCTCCAGTATTTTTGAATTTGGCCCCGCACTTATCGGAAAGAGTGACAATGGATGGTATGACTGCAAAGAGGCTGAAAGAGAAGTATATAAAGAGGTATGCTTTAAGAGCCAGTTAAAAGCAGACAAGATTGGATTTATGTCAAATATTATAGAGAATCACGACGAACCCAGAGGAGTAAATGAATTTATACCAAAAGAGGATTTATCGGAGAAAAGTAAGAAGCTTCTGGCAGCAGTATACTTCCTTCAGAAGGGAATCCCCTTTATCTACCAGGGACAGGAACTGGGTATGGAGAATACCGTGTTTCATTCCATGGAAGAGGTGGATGATATTTCCACCAGGGATGAATATCAGGTCGCTTTGGATGCCGGGTATTCAGAGGAAGAGGCTCTTAGGATCGTAAGTAAATACAGCCGTGACAATGCCAGAACTCCTTTTCAATGGAGCGACGAGGACAATGCAGGCTTTACCAAAGGTAAACCATGGCTTGCCTTAAATCCCAATTATCCGGTTATTAATGCTGCCGAACAGATTAAAAGAAAAACTTCAGTATATTACTTTTATAAGGAATTAATAGCTCTGAGAAAATCGGAAGAGTATAAGGAAACCTTTGTATACGGCGAGTTTGAGCCTGTATTGCCTGAGGTTAAGAATTTTATGGCATACCTTCGGAAGGGGCAGGATAAGAATATTCTGGTAGCTGCGAACTTCCAGAAGGAAGCAGTTACTCTTACTTTACCGGTTACCTGTAAGAAAGTACTGCTTCATAACGATGAGGATATCAGAATGGAGCGGAGCACAGTAACCTTTCAGGGGTATCAGGTGGTGGTTATGGAGGTGAAATAAAAAGGGCGGTTTTTTCGCAAGGGGACGGCAGTTTGTACAAAATAGAAAGCTTCCTGCTTCGATTGCAATGTATAAGAAGTCCTAATTCTCTGAAGCTTTTGTGCTGGACATATCATCAAACAGATAACTCGCTAGCTCAAACAATCTGTGTGATGATATAGCACAAAAGCTTCAGAGAAAAGGACTTCTAATACATTTCCATAGGCGCAGGAAGCTTTCTATTTTGTACAAACTGCCTGTATACAGATAGAAACAAGTCATATACCGGGCGAATCATAGTATATAAAAGAGCATCTGCGATGAGGGCTTTCGGAAAACTTATATTTTAGTCAAACCATTAAGTTAAAGTAATTTGTTAAAGTAAATAGTTAAAGCATAATAGTTATAACATAAAGTTAAAAGCATAAAATCAAAGCATAAAGGCTTCGATTACATGAGCAACTCCGTCCTCATCATTGGAAAGAGTGATGTAATCTGCTTTGCTTTTTACGACCTCCTGGGCATTTGCCATAGCCACACCCATGCCGGCATATTCAATCATGGAGATATCATTAAAGCCGTCACCGCAGCTAATCATCTGTTCCTTTGATAAATTCAGATAGTCCAGAAGCTTACCAAGAGAATAGGCTTTATCGATATTTCTAGGCATTATTTCTATGAAGTAGGGTTCGGAGCGGTAGATATTAAGCTCACCCTTAAGCTTCGCCTTCAGTTCTGGTTCTATTCTTTTTAAAATATCAGGCTCTCCGGTCATAAGGCATTTATTAATATCAAATTGAATATAGGATACAAAATCATCCACCTGTTTTACCGGAATCCCATTAATTCGGGATTCTATTTCAATATATTGATCAATTTCGGAATCGGTGATAACGCAGTCTCCCTCATAGGATAACAGGCCAACCTTATTTTCAACAGCGGTAGTATGAAGGAGTGGTATGTAATCACGGTTTAAAACCTGCTGAAAGATGATTTTCCCGTTTCTGCAGTTCATTACCTTAGCTCCGTTAAAGGAAAGGATATAACCGTCATATTCAGAGAGCTTTAATTTCTCAGCCAGGGGCAGGATGCCAGGGGTAGGTCGTCCAGATGCCAATACTACCTTGTGGCCCCTTTCCTGAATTGCCATGATGGAGCGGTAGGTTTTATCCGATATCTGTTTTTGGGAGTTGGTCAGTGTTCCGTCTATGTCCAGTACAAGTATCTCATATGCCATATTATGTCCTTTCCTGCTTAACGTCTATACATCCGAGTAGCATATACAAATATTTTTCCCAAGGGATTTGCCCTGATAGAGGGCCTGATCCGCGCAGGTAATGTTCTTTTCCACAGAGAGGGCGGAATCGTATCTGACCACACCACCTGTTATGCTGCAATGAAAATCTTTGTTTTCAAAGGTAAAGGTGTATTTTTCAACCTCTTTGCGCAACTTATCCGCAATTTTCAGGGCAGAATCAATATCGGCGTTTGGCAGGAATACCAGAAATTCTTCTCCTCCCCAACGGCTTACAGTGTCTTCTTCTTTCAAAATAAGCCTGAAAATATTGGATATACTAACCAAGACAATATCTCCGGCATTATGGCCATAAGTATCATTTATATTTTTAAAGTTATCTACATCAAACAATATCAGGGTAAATTCTGTATAGTCGGATTCTACATATTCATGGAGCTTCTCCATAAAATAGCGCCTGTTATATAATTTTGTGAGATAATCGGTAATTGCCATCTCCTTTAGCTCATTCATAAGAACCTGAAGTTCGCGCTGATTCCTGACATTTTGCATATGTACCTTGACACGGGCTTTAAGCTCTTCCGGAATAAAGGGCTTGGATACATAATCGGCAGCCCCTACCTCGAAACCGCGCAGAACGGATTCCGAGTCGTTATTACCGGTTATAAATATAATAGGTATATCTTTGGTTTCGGGAAAGCCTTTTAAGATTTTACAGGTTTCATATCCATCTATCCCAGTCATCATGATATCTAATAATATCAGGGTAGGGTGAATAGTTTTGGCAATAGAAATACTTTCCTCCCCTGAGTGGGCAATAGCTATGTGCAATGATGAGGATACTAATATATCCTTTATGATGGTGCATATAATCTCACTGTCATCAACTACCAAGACGGTGTCTTTTTCCATAATAAATCTCCTTGCATAATTAAAATTGCAATACTGAAACCAGTAACTAATTTTATATTATAGCATTTTGGAGAAAATTTCAACTTAATCCAACATAAATTAAAAAAATTGTTGAGGTATCCGCGGTTTTAGCGGATTATAGCATAATATAAGGATTTATGCTGGGCATCAGTAAGCGAAAAAACGGCAAATTTCGTGCGTGTTACGAAAATTTACTTAACTTCACTGCAGTTGTTGCTGAGTAACCATAGTTATTACGGCGTAACATAGTTATTGCAGAGCAACTGCAGTTATTTCGGAGTGACCGCAATTATTGCAAAGAAACTACAGCTATTGCAAAGTAACTGCCATTACAGCTAAATAATCGACGTTACTTTAAAGTAACTGCCGTACCGGAAACAGTAACCATAAGCATACCGTTATCGGAGCCCAAAACCTCATAATCCACATCAACGGCAACTACAGCATCGGCACCCATGCTTCTGGCGCGCTCCTCCATCTCTCTTATTGCATTCTGCCTTGCCTGGATTAATTCCTCCTCATAAGTGGCTGAGCGGCCTCCAAAGAAATTGGATAATCCGGCAGTAAAATCCTTTATGAAGTTAACACCGGATATGACTTCGCCAAAAACAATGCCCTTATACTCTGCAATAGCTCTTCCCTCAATGGTATTTGTAGTTGTAATAATCATAATTTCCTCCATTCTTATCATACATGCTCCCATTGCATACCGCAGACTTGTCTGCGGTATTGCATAAATAATGGAGTGTGAAAACGCTTTTCTTTCACACCTGCTCCCATTGCATACCGCAGACTTGTCTGCGGTACTGCATAAATAATGGAATGTGAAAACGCTTTTCTTTCACTCTTATCGTATGATATCTGCTTTATAATAATAAAAGTAGAACATAAGCTTTACAATTTCAAATCATACCGTATAAATCTTAAGCATCTGTGAGAGGAGTATTAACCTTTTATTAAAAATTAATTCTAGTGTAAATTATTTCAGGCCGCCCTGCTTCATGGCGCGAACCTTTAAGGAGAGGCCGAAGAGGTTGATGAAGCCTTCCGCATCCTTATGGTTATAGAGCTCACCGGTTGTAAAGGAAGCTATACTTTCATTATATAAAGAATAGGGAGAAGTTGTACCCTGCTTGATAATATTACCCTTATATAATTTCAGCTTAACGTCACCGGTTACGTATTCCTGGGTGGAGTCTACGAAAGCCTGAAGGGCTTCCCTTAAGGGAGTAAACCATTTGCCTTCATATACAACATCAGCGAATTTATCCCCAATGCCCTTTTTATAGGCAAGGGTATCACGGTCCAGTATCAGTTCTTCCAGGGCGGTATGTGCTTCCATAAGAATTGTTCCGCCAGGGGTCTCATATACACCGCGGGATTTCATTCCAACTACTCTGTTTTCTACGATATCCACAATACCGACACCATGCTGGCCGCCCAGTGCATTCAGTTTCTCAATGATTTCGGAAACCTTCATGGACTGGCCATTTAAAGTGGTGGGGATACCTTTTTCAAAGGAAAGGGTTAAGGTTTCTCCTTCATCAGGAGCTTTTTCGGGAGAAACACCAAGAACCAGCAGGTGGTCGTAGTCAGGAGCGTTGGCAGGGTCTTCAAGCTCCAGGCCTTCATGGCTGATGTGCCAGAGGTTTCTGTCACGGCTGTAGCTGTTATCGGCGGAAAAAGGAAGGTGAATGCCGTGGTCTTTGCAGTATTCAATTTCTTCTTCACGGGAAGAGATATCCCAGATCCGCCAGGGAGCTATAATCTTTAAATCAGGTGCAAGAGCCTTGATACCAAGCTCAAAGCGCACCTGGTCATTGCCTTTGCCGGTTGCACCGTGGCAGATGGCAGTAGCATTTTCCAGTCTTGCAATTTCCACAAGGCGCTTTGCAATAACAGGTCTTGCCATGGAAGTACCGAGTAAATATTTATTTTCATAAACCGCACCTGCCTTCACACAGGGTACAACGTAATCATCTACAAATTCATCTACCACATCTTCAATATAAAGCTTAACGGCTCCGGAAGCCTTGGCTCTATCCTCAAGGCCGTCCAATTCGTTGCCCTGCCCTACATTAATACATACACATACAACATCATAATCATAGTTTTCCTTTAACCAGGGTATAATCACAGTGGTATCAAGACCTCCGGAATAAGCAAGTATTACTTTCTCTTTCATGATAAATCCTCCTTGTTTTTCGTTTTAAATTATTATAAATATACATCAAATTGTTAATTTATGCAATACTTAATTTTCAAATAATAAAATTAGAGCAGTAAAACAGGGAAGAGAGCATATTTATAATATCAGCATGGACCCTTGTTTCCTTATATGGACAACCATTTGAAGAAATGATATAATTTGGAAAATGAAAAGAAAAGGTCAAGTCAGGAAGAAAAGTATTAAAAATACATTGTATTTTTAATACTTACTATTTAAGCAGTATCGCAAAGAAGCTTGTGATATCATTGGATTAGCTTTATAAATGAGTTGCATTTTTAAATTCACTGTAAGCAGTATTGCAAAGAAGCTTGCGATATACATGGAATTAGTTCTATAAATGCGCTGCATTTTTAAACACATAATAAGCAGTATCGCAAGTAAGCTTGCGATAGTATGGAGGATAAGTATGTATAAAATTATATTGGCGTCCGGTTCGCCGAGAAGAAAAGAGATTTTGGAGCAGGCAGGTGTGGACTTTGTAATAAAGGCAAGCAATGCAGAGGAAATAACGGATAAGACAAATCCGCCTGAAATGGTGGAGGACCTGGCACGCCTAAAAGCAGAGGAGATAAAGAAGAAGGAAGAAGGAGAGTTTCTTATAATAAGTGCGGATACGCTGGTGTTTTTGGATGGCAGTCCCCTTGGAAAGCCGAAGGGAAGAGAGGATGCTTACCATATGCTTAGCAGCCTTTCCGGCAGGAAGCACGAGGTATATACAGGCGTTGCCATTATAATAAGAGAAAAGAGAAAAGCAGAGAAAGAACTGGTATTCCATCAAATGAGCCGTGTGGAGGTGGAAACCTTATCGAAGGAGCAGATAGAGGCCTATATTTCATCCGGTGAACCCTTTGACAAGGCAGGAGCCTATGCCATCCAGGGAAAATTTGCCGTGCATATCAGTGGGATTGAAGGAGAGTATAATAATATTGTCGGGCTGCCCATAGCCAGAATATATCATGAGCTTTTAAAAGAAGGAATTGATATTTTAAAAAAATAAAGTTGGGTATTGCATAATAATTTATTAATGTGTATAATTATAAATCAGTTAAGATAGAAAAACGGATGATGCGGTAACAAAGCATAGGAGGTATACACATGGAAATTATTAGCGGCGGGGTCACGGCCCCAAAAGGATATAAGGCAGCAGGTATTTATGCAGGAATTAAGAAGAAGAAAAAGGATATGGCACTGGTTTACAGCGTTGTTCCCGCAAAGGCTGCCGGTACCTTTACCACCAATCTGGTAAAAGCTGCGCCTGTTGTATGGGACATGAAGATTGTACAGGAATATGGTGCGGCTCAGGCTGTGGTGTTAAACAGCGGGGTAGCCAATGCCTGTACCGGTGCATTGGGAGTGGAAAATAACGAAAAGATGGCTGCCTTTATGGCAGAGGAATTAGGCCTTAAGAAAGAAGAAGTGCTGACAGCTTCCACAGGCGTTATTGGAAACCAGCTTCCTATTGAGATTATCGCAGAGGGCTGCAAGCTGTTGAAGAAGGAACTGGGGGAAGATGCGGAGCATGCTGGTCTGGCTGCGGAAGCAATTATGACCACAGATACCTGTTCAAAACAGTATGCGGTTTCCTTTGAAATAGGAGGAAAGGCTGTAACCATAGGAGGAATGTCAAAGGGCTCCGGTATGATACATCCCAATATGGCTACCATGCTTGGAGTTATTACGACGGACCTTGCCATCAGCAGGGAATTGCTGCTTACGGCAATCAGGGAGGATGTGAAGGACAGCTTTAATATGATATCTGTTGACAGGGATACCTCAACCAATGATTCCCTCCTGATACTGGCAAATGGTATGGCCGGAAATGAAGAAATCACAGAAAAAGGCGAGGCATATGATAGCTTTGTGAAGGCACTTCACAAGGTGACGACAGAGCTTGCCAAAATGATGGCTGCCGACGGTGAAGGCGCAACCAAGCTGTTTGAATGCAGTGTGGTGGGAGCTGATACCAAGGAACAGGCAGTTATTTTAAGTAAATCCATTATTACCTCCAATTTGGTAAAGACAGCCGTATACGGCAATGATGCTAACTGGGGAAGAATTCTTTGTGCGATGGGTTATGCAGGTGTTGCATTTGATCCTGATAAGGTAGATTTATATGTAGAGAGCTGTGCTGGCACCCTTAAGCTTGTAGAAAATGGAATGGCCACAGATTACAGTGAAGAAAAGGCTACGGAAATCCTGAAACAAAAGGAAGTGAAGGCAGTCGCCGACATCAAGAGCGGAAGCTTTCAGGCTACAGCCTGGGGATGCGACTTGACGGATAAATATGTGTATATTAATGCAGATTATCGCTCTTAAGAGAATATTGTTTCAGAAATAAAACCCAATGATATCGCAGGAGGAATTTAGATGGAACCCATGGACCAGATACTTATGAAAGCGCAGACTTTGATCGAAGCGCTTCCTTATATACAGAAATTCAATAATAAGAAGGTTGTCGTAAAATATGGAGGCAGTGCCATGCTGGATGAGAATCTTCAGTTAAATGTCATAAAGGATGTGGCATTGCTAAAGCTCGTTGGTATGCAGCCGATTATTGTCCACGGAGGAGGAAAGGAAATCACGAAATGGGTGAGCCTGCTGGGACATGAATCCACCTTTGTGGAAGGCTTGAGAGTAACGGACGAAGAGACCATGGAAGTGGCGGAAATGGTGTTGGGCAAGGTCAATAAGAACCTTGTACAGATGTTAGAAAAGCTGGGAGTAAAAGCCGTAGGGATAAGCGGTAAGGACGGTTCCACCATAAAGGTAGAGAAAAAATACGTAAATGGGAAGGATATCGGTTTTGTGGGAAATATCACGGAGGTGAAGGCGGATTTAATTAATACACTGATTGATAATAATTTTATTCCGGTCATAGCACCTATCGGACTGGATGAGGAGTACCACGCCTATAATATCAATGCCGATGATGCCGCCTGTGCGGTGGCAACGGCAATCGGAGCGGAGAAGCTGGCATTTCTTACGGATATTGAAGGGGTTTATACGGACCCTTCCGATAAGAGTACGCTTATATCGGTACTGACCCTTGAAAAAGCAGATGAGCTGATGCAGAAGGGCTTTATCGGAGGAGGTATGCTGCCAAAGCTTAAGAACTGCATTGATGCTGTCAAAGAAGGAGTTTCCAGAGTGCATATTCTGGACGGAAGAATGGAGCATTGTCTGTTATTGGAGTTCTTTACAAACAGGGGAATCGGAACGGCTATTATTAATAATGAAAGTATCCTGTATGACAATGAGAAAGCACCGGAGGAAAGTTAAGGAGGGAAAGCCATGGAAGAATACATAAAGGAAGCGGAAAGTCTGTTAATGCACACCTATTCAAGATATCAGATTATTCTTGACAGGGGCGAAGGAGTATATCTCTATGATACAAACGGGAAGAAATATCTGGACTTTGGTGCGGGGATTGCTGTGTTTGCCCTGGGATATGGAAACAGGGAATACAACGATGCACTGAAAGCGCAGCTAGATAAGCTTATTCATACCTCCAATTACTTTTATAATGTACCTTCTGTCAAAGCTGCCTCTAAATTTACAAAAGCCTCCGGCATGGACCGGGTGTTTTTTACCAACAGCGGAACAGAAGCGATCGAAGGTGCTATTAAGCTTGCCAGAAAGTATTATTATAAGAAGCATCAAAGGGGTGACAGCCAGATCATAGCCATGAACCGCTCATTTCACGGTAGAAGCATGGGAGCACTTTCCGTAACCGGTCAGCCCTCCTACAGGGAGGCTTTTGAACCGTTAATCGGCGGAGTTGTGTTTGCAGACCTGAATTCCATTGAGGATATCAAGGCTAAAATAAATGACAGGACCTGTGCCATATTGCTGGAGCCTGTTCAGGCAGAAGGCGGAGTTTATCCGGCTGGGGAAGAATATCTGAAGGAGCTGAAAAAGCTGTGCGAGGAAAGGGATATTCTTCTCATATTCGATGAAATCCAGTGCGGCATGGGAAGATGCGGAAGCATGTTTGTCTGGCAGGAATATGGCGTTAAGCCTGATATCCTGACCTCTGCCAAAGCCCTTGGCTGCGGCGTTCCGGTGGGAGCCTTTGGTGCGGTGGAAAAGGTCTGTATGGCCTTTGAGCCGGGAGACCACGGAACGACCTATGGCGGAAATCCCTTTACGGCAGCAGCGGTAAATGCTGTATTTGACCAGTATGAGAAGCTTGACCTTCTAAACCATGTAAAGGAAATATCCTCCTATCTTGAATTGCAGCTGGATGAGCTGGCAAAAAGCCATAATGCCATTAAGGAGAGAAGGGGGAAGGGGTTACTGCAGGGACTGGAATTTGAATATCCGGTAAAGGATATTATACTGAAGGCCATGGACAATAACCTGATTCTGTTTTCCGCAGGCAGCAATGTGCTTCGCTTTGTTCCGCCCCTTGTCATTACCAGGGAGCATGTGGACGAAATGATAGAAATTCTGAAAAAAGTAATATCCTAAAGAGTAAATGATCCCATAATTGTACAGACTATAAAAGAAAGTTCAGGAAAAGGAGTACAATTATGGGATTTATTATGGCAATTATTTCAGGAGCCCTCATGAGTATTCAAGGGGTTTTTAATACAGGAGTAACAAAACAGACAAGTATATGGGTTTCCTCAAGCTTCGTCCAGCTTACGGCATTTATCGTATGCATAATAGCCTGGTTTATAACAGGAAGGGATGGAAGCTTTGGAGGCCTTTTTAAAATTGACAATAAGTATATGCTTTTAGGAGGAGCTATCGGAGCCTTTATCACTTACACGGTCATTAAAAGTGTGGATACCCTGGGTCCTGCCAAGGCAATTATGCTGATTGTCACCTCCCAGCTTATCGTAGCCTACCTCATTGAGCTGCTTGGAATATTCGGAGCGGAAAAGGCAGATTTTGAATGGCGCAAGGTGATAGGCCTGGTACTGGTAATTGGAGGCATACTGACCTTTAAATGGGAGTAAATTTTACGATTTTCTTAAGGTTACAAAGTTTTCAAAATACCTATTGTAATCCCACAATTTATTAGGTAGAATGATAACATGCAAATGTATTGAGGATACACTTTGTGAGACCTTTCTGAATGAAGAAAGGTGTTATCATGAAAAAGATTAAATATTTAAAAGCAGGTCTTATAGCTGTCTTTCTTGTTCTGACAGGAATTATCTACAGCTGTCAGAGGGGTGGAAATGAACAGCCTGACAGCGCTTTAGGCACTCCCCTTACAGCAGAGGAAACAAAGCAGGAAGATACCCTTGCTGATTTACCAAAAGATACCGATATAAAAGAAGATACCGATATAAAGGAAGATAAGGTTACCGCCGCCAAAAAGGAGGAAAAGTATTTCGTCCATATCTGCGGTGCAGTCAAAAAACCCGGAGTGTATGAGGTCTCTCAGAAAACCCGGATTTTTGAGGTGGTAAGTATTGCGGGCGGTTTTACGAAGGAAGCGGATGAAGATTATATTAATCAGGCAGTTTCCATAGAAGACGGGCAGCAAATATACATTCCTACGAAAGCAGAGGTAAAGAGGGAAAAGGCGGGGGAAGCCGAAGTTACGAAGGATGCCTCGGGCAAGCTAAGCCAAGCCTCCGGCAGACTGGGCCAAGCCCAAAACGATGCAGGGAGTACGGATAAAATCAATATTAATTCTGCTACAAAGGAAGAGCTGTGTACTTTGCCGGGGATAGGAGAGGCGAAGGCAGGCAGCATTATAGAATACCGCACAAGCCATGGCGGGTTCCAGAGTATTGAAGAATTAAAAGAAATTGATGGAATCAAGGATGCTGTTTTTAATAAAATAAAAGATAGGATAGTCAGTAAATAGGGCATAGGTACAGAGAGGTACTATGCTTGTCAATTAGAAATTGTGAATTGGAATAGGTGATTAAAGTGGGAAAAAAAGTACTTGTTGTAGACGATGAAAAATTAATTGTAAAGGGAATCCGCTTTAGCCTGGAGCAGGACGGAATGGAAGTGGATTGTGCTTATGACGGCGAGGAAGCGCTGGAGTTCGCAAAGAAAAAAGAATATGATGTGGTGTTACTGGATGTCATGCTTCCCAAAATGACAGGTTTTGAAGTATGCCAGCAGATAAGGGAATTTTCCAATATGCCTATTATCATGCTTACTGCCAAGGGAGATGATATGGATAAAATCCTTGGTCTGGAATACGGAGCAGATGACTATATCACGAAACCCTTTAATATCCTGGAGGTAAAGGCCAGAATCAAGGCTATTATGCGCCGCAGCACCAAGCAAAATGCGGATGTCCAGGCAAAGGTCGTTGTATTCGGAGATTTAAAGATCGACTGCGAAAGCAGAAGAGTTTATGTAAGCAGCAAAGAGGTGAATTTAACGGCAAAAGAGTTTGATTTGCTGGAGCTATTAATATTCAATCCCAATAAAGTCTACAGCAGGGAAAACTTACTTAATACCGTTTGGGGATATGATTATCCCGGAGATGTTAGAACAGTGGATGTGCATATAAGAAGACTTCGTGAAAAGATTGAAGATAATCCCAGCGAGCCAAAATATGTACATACAAAATGGGGTGTTGGCTATTATTTCCAAAATTAAAGAAAAATTCTGGTTTTTTAAAAGCATGAGAGTACATGCTCTTCTTGCTCTTTTTATAATAGGTGTCATACCTCTTTTGTTTTTTTCCTGGGAAATCTTAAATACCTACGATAGTACTGCCATGAGCCAGAGAAAGGCTGATATGCAAAGTCAGGGCAATTCTCTTGCCAACCTTCTGGTGTCATCGGGATATCTTTCGGACACTTCCAGTGATGAGGTAAACACGGAGATTTTAAGAATTGCGGATCTTTATGAGGGAAGAATTCTTGTAATAGACAGCAAGCTTAATATTGTTAAGGATACCTATGGAATCGAGGACGGAAACGTCATCATATCCGAGGATGTCATCAAATGTCTTAACGGCAGCAGCAGCAGTGCTTACCGTGGGGACCACAATATTGAAATGACAGTTCCTATCACCCATACCTCTTCCAAAGAAATTGTGGGTGTTATTCTTATGAACTTTTCTACGAAGAACATCCAGAATATTTATGTGATACTTTACAGGAAAACAACGGTTTTATTTGTCACAACAATCATGCTCATATTCATTTATGCCTTTTTCTATTCCGGTGTATTTACAAAGCCATTTTTGAACTTAAAAAAGGCAATCGGTCACCTGACGGAAGGGTATATGGATGATGAGGTAAAGATTGATGGCTTTTATGAGGTACAGCAGATTTCCCTTTCCCTGAACCAGATGCTTACACGAATTAAGAATCTGGAGAATTCCAGGCAGGAATTTGTATCCAACGTATCCCATGAGTTAAAAACACCCTTAACCTCCGTAAAGGTTTTGGCGGACTCCCTTTTGATGCAGGAGAATGTAGCACCTGAATTGTACCGGGAATTCCTGGTGGATATCGCAGATGAAATCGAGAGGGAAAATAAAATCATCAACGACCTTTTATCTCTGGTAAAGCTTGATAAAGCGGCCAGTGATATGAATATAACCTCTGTCAGTATCAATGATCTGCTGGAGCTGGTATTAAAAAGACTTCGCCCCATTGCAAAGAAAAATAATATTGAGCTGATTTATGAAAGCTACCGGCCTGTAATTGCTGAAATCGATGAGGTGAAGCTGTCCCTGGCCTTTTCCAATCTGATAGAGAATGCCATTAAATACAATGTGGAGGACGGATGGGTAAGGGTATCCTTAAATGCCGACCATAAGTATTTTTATGTGAAAGTGTCCGATTCCGGTATCGGGATACCGGAGGAAGCCCAGGACTCCATCTTCGACAGGTTTTACAGAGTGGATAAAGCACGTTCCAGAGGTACCGGAGGGACAGGGCTTGGTCTTGCTATTACAAAGAATGCCGTTCATATGCATAAGGGTGCTATAAAGGTATACAGTAAGGAAAATGAAGGAACTACCTTTACCGTACGAATTCCTATGAATTACATTGCATAGACGGAATTATATTGATGGGATAGCAGTATTTCTGGCAGTGACGCAGATATAACAGAGATATACAACAAGAGCCAGTGTGAAAGATAAGCATTTACGCACACCAATATTTCTGGCATTACTGGAGACATATCTGTGGTATTCAACGGGAGCAGGTGTGAAAGAAAAGCATTTTCACACACCACTATTTCTGGCATTACTGCAGACATATCTGTGGTATTCTACGGGAGCAGGTGTGAAAGGAAAGCATTTTCACACACCACTATTTCTGGCATTACTGCAGACATATCTGTGGTTCAACGGGAGCAGGTGTGAAAGAAAAGCATTTTCACACTCCATTATTTAGTCATATCGCAGACCTGTCTGCGGTAGGCAATGGGAGCAAGAATGAAAGAGTTAATTCATAAATTATTAAAAAACAGAATAATGAAAAAATTGTCTTTGACCTTTCTTTTACTGCTGCCTGGCATTCTTCTTCTAGGAGGCTGCAGTAAAAATGAAAAGGATACGGCTGATAGTGCCAAGGGACCCTTTGTCTATTGCATGGACCAGGCTGAGACAAAGGTAGTGGAAGCAAAATATACCCCAGAGGCGAAAAACAAGGAAGGGCTTATCAGGGAATACCTGGAAGCCTTATCGGTGGAGCCGGAGGATATCACCCTGAAGCGGGCCATTCCGGATGGGGTTTATGTGGAAAAAGCACTATTAAGTGACAGCGGACTCAGCCTTTATTTTAATTCGGCCTATAATAATCTTACCGGAGTAACAGAGGTGCTGGCAAGAGCCTGTATCATTAAGACCCTGTGCCAGATTGACGGAGTAGATGATGTTGCCTTTTATGTGGAGGGACAGCCCTTAAACGGCCCTAACGGCAACCCAATAGGCTTTAAAAATGCAGATGATTTTATTGATGACAGCAATGCAGAGGATGTCACTGTTACCGTTTACTTTGCCAATGAAAAGGGAAATAAACTGGTTGCCAGTGATTTGAAGGTTTCCTATGATGGGAATATGCAGCCTATCGAAAAATCCATCATTAAGGCATTGATAAAGGGACCCATTGAAGCCAACATGAAAAAATGCATCCCTGACGGAACACAGCTTTTAAAAGTTACTACCAAGGATGGAATCTGTTATGTGGATTTTAATGAAAATTTTCTGAATAAGGTGTCAGGGGTCAAGCCTGAGGTTGTACTGTATTCTGTTGTAAATTCCCTGGATGAACTATCAACAATCAATAAGGTGCAATTTACCATTAACGGTTCCAAGAAAAAGACCTTCCAGGAGGACATTCCCTTTGACGGCCTTTTTGAAAGAAATCTGGACTTGCTGAGCGGGGATAAATAATGGGAATAAAAAGACCTTTCATATGGATTCTTGCCGCATATCTTGCCGGGCTTGCTGTTCATGAGGCAGATTTTCCGGCGGTGCTGGCAGCCGGGGCAGGCATGCTCCTTGCAATACTTGTCTGGCTGCTGCTACCGCAGCGGCGACGGCAAAGGCTTACGAATTACTCCTTTCTTCTGCTTCTTCCCCTGTTGTTTCTTATGGGATATATACAGATAAATAAAGAGCTTCTGACCCCGGCGGCAGACAAAGCCTTTGAACAAAAGCACAGGGCACGGGCACAAGGAGAAGTAAGTCTTGTGGAAGAAACAGAAAAATACACGAGGCTGACCATAAAGGAATCGGTGCTTTCAATAGAGGGCGGAGGTACCTATCAGGACCTTAAGCTGTTAGTCTATATCGATGATAATGAAAAATACCGTGCCGGCAATAAGGTGGAGGTATCCGGCAGCGTAATCAAGTTCACAAAAGCCTCTAATCCGGGCCAGTTCAACGAATATCTGTTTTATCGAACCAAAAAGTATCATTACAAATTCTATGCAGAGTCTGTTATAATTCTCAATTCTAAAATCAATTCTTACCATCAGACCCTTTTCACAATAAGAAAACAATTAACGGCTACCTACTATATGTTGCTTTCGGAAAAAAATGCAGGAATTCTTACAGCCATGATGTTAGGTGATACCAATAATCTGGACGCTGATATAAAGGAGCTCTACAGGGAAAACGGCATATCCCATATTCTGGCCATTTCAGGGCTGCATATATCTCTTCTGGGACTTACACTGTACAAGATATTCCGGCGCCTTCGCGTTCCTCTCTTCTTATCCACGGCTTTTACCCTGCTGTTCTTATATTCCTACGGAATCCTAACCGGTTTTGGTGTATCCACCAACCGGGCGGTAGTCATGATGGGAGTATACATGGCGGCACTTCTTGTGGGAAGGACCTATGACCTTCTTTCCGGGACAGCCTTCAGTGCGCTTATCATATTGTTACAAAGCCCCCTTGAAGTTACCAGTGCCGGTTTCCTGCTTTCCTTTGGGGCTGTTATAGGAATAGGTACGGTTTATCCGGCACTGCAAAATGCATTATCCGGAAAGGAGATGGATGGGCAGAGGAAACCGGATGAGCAGAGGAAACCGGATGGACAGAAGAAACCGGATAAGCAGAGGAAACCGGATGAGCAGAAGAAACCGGATGAGCAGAAGAAACCGGATGGGCAGAAGATGCCGGATAAAAAGGCGGGTCCTTCATTTCGAAAGGCGGCTGGTAATTTAATATGGCAGACGCTGCTTACAAGCCTGAGTGCCCAGGTTATACTTCTTCCAATTCTTTTGTGGTTCTTTTATGAAATGCCTGCCTATTCTCTCTTTGTAAATCTTTTGATAATTCCCCTGTCCTCTCTGCTGACCATACTTGCTTTTATAACTGTGCTTGCAGGCTGTATCAGTGTGCCACTTGGTGTTTTTTTAATGGGCAGTGTAAACTATATTCTGGAATTTTATGAGGGAGTATGCCGTTTGGGTTCTAAGCTCCCTTATAAAAGTATCCTGACGGGAAGGCCCGGGATATTGGTGATTCTTATCTTTTATGCAGCGCTCTTTTTCTTTGTGCAGTGGAACAAAAAGAAGGGAAGAAGGCTTAGCTTGCTGCTATTGCTTTCTTTCGTTATCCTGTTGGTACCGGTAAAGGAGAAGCATTTGGAGGTGGTATTTCTGGATGTAGGCCAGGGAGACGGGATATTTTTGAGATTTCCAGACGGTACCACCATGCTGGTGGACGGCGGCAGTTCTGATGTAAAGGAATTAGGGAAATACCGGCTGGAGCCCTTTTTAAAATACAAAGGAATAAAGAGGATTGACTACGCTGTCGTTACTCATGGGGACAGTGATCATTATTCCGGTGTCCTTGAATTCATGCAGCCTGAATACAAGGGAGATATCAGGATAAAGCATCTGATACTTCCTGGTGTTTCATTAAAGGTAGAAGCTTACCATAACCTTATTCAGGCTGCAGAAAAGAGGAGTGCTGGGGTATCTGTTCTGAGCAAAGGAGATTCCTTGGAGAGGGGAGGGGTATATCTTAGCTGTCTTTGGCCGGATAAAGGAGCAATCGAATCCTCCGGGGAAGCTTCAGATACCAACAGCCATTCCATTGTGCTGAGCCTCCGTTACCTGGAATTCGACCTCTTACTTACCGGAGATCTGGAAGGTATGGGCGAAGGGGAGGTTACTAAGGAAATTGAGAAGGGAAAACTGCAAAAGAGGATACCTATTTATTACGATATTCTTAAGGTGGCACATCATGGTTCAAAATACTCCTCCGGCAGTGAATTCCTTCATGCCGCAGCGCCTGCCTATTCTATAATTTCATGCGGAGCAGATAATTCCTACGGCCATCCCCACAAGGAAACCTTAAAACGGCTGATGGACAGCGGCTGCAGAATATTTCAGACGCCGGAGAGCGGGGCTGTAACGGTAATAACGGACGGAAAAAATATGTGTATAGATGAATGGAGCAAGGGAGGATAATAACGGAGAAGAGATAGCTGCATAATTTAATAAATTTTAAACTATTAGTAACTTGCCTGTTATGCTATAATATAACAGAACGTTTAAAAAAGGGTGCTTTAAACACCCCAAAATAAGGAGGAAGGCAAGGTAAAGGAATGGATTTCATCGAGATTTTAAAAGTTATTTTTTACGGAATTGTGGAAGGTATTACAGAATGGCTTCCTATCAGCAGTACAGGGCATATGATTTTGGTAGAGCAGATAATGCCCTTAAATGTCAGCAAGGAGTTTATGGAAATGTTCCGGGTAGTTATTCAGCTGGGAGCCATCTTTGCAGTTCTTGTTCTCTACTGGAATAAAATCTTTCCCTTTCAGTTGAAAGATAAAAATAAACCCTTTATAAAAGGGGATATTATGAATCTTTGGTTCAAAATTATCGTAGCAATACTTCCTGCCATGATAATTGGAATACCCTTTGACGACAAAATCGATGCGCTGTTTTATAACTATGTAACAGTAGCAATTACGCTGATTGTATACGGTATCCTCTTTATTCTTATCGAGAACCGCAATAAGAGCGGGAATTTTAGAATCAGAAAGTTATCGGGCATTACATATCAGACGGCGATTATTATCGGCGTTTTCCAGGTACTTTCCCTGATTCCAGGAACCTCCAGATCAGGAGCGACCATACTGGGTGCCATATTGATTGGTGTATCCAGAGAGGTTGCGGCAGAATTCACCTTCTTTTTAGCAATTCCTGTTATGTTCGGAGCAAGCTTAATTAAAATGCTGAAGTTTGGTTTCGATTTTACCGGGAATGAGGTACTGGTTCTGGTACTTGGCATGTTAACCGCTTTTGTGGTTTCCGTTCTGGCTATCAAATTTCTTATGGGATATATTAAGAAGCATGATTTCAAGGCCTTTGGAATTTACCGAATTGTATTAGGAATTTTAGTGTTACTGTACTTTATTGCAGTACATTAATCAAAAATAGGAAGATTGGGCTTTTTCAAATGGGAATAAGAAGATTAGCTATTTTCAAATCTAAATAATAAAATCGAGCTACTATTTAATAAAAAATAATAAGATTGAGCTGTTTTTAATTAAGAATAAGATTGAACTGTTTTTATTTAAGAATAAGATTGAATTGTTTTTAAAAAAGAATAAAGACTTGAGCTACTTTTCAAAAAAGGGGGGTGTACTATGGAGATAGTATCATTCCCCTTTTTGTCAGGCTGATTTCTTTCCTAGACCATATTAGAAAGAGAGCGCAGAACAGCTTTACAGCTTGTTTCATAGATGGCAGATTTCGAAATAGTTCTGTAAGGAGCAGCATTTTACCATACAATATATACAATAGAAAAATATAATTAAAACCTATTGACAGCAAATCACACAACTGCTATAATAAGTTTAACGTTAAACGCACAATACATAGAAAATAAAGAGGGTAAGTTTAACGTAAAACTATATAAGAACCTAAAATAAGGAAGGGGAAGATTTATGAAAAAAACGAAAAGACTTGTTAGTATGCTCCTGTGCTTTTTGTTAATTGCAGCCATGCTTGCCGGCTGCAAGAAGAATAACAACACAGCAAATACAAGTACGGGGGATGCAGCACCTGCAGCAACAGATGAAACGACGCCTACGGAAGCAGCAACAGCCGCTCCAGCTGAGAAATTCCAGATAAAGCTTGGCATCTGGCCGGAAGATACCTTAACAGATGATATTAAGCTTCATGAAGGTTATGTAAAGACCTTTAATGAGAAGCATCCCAATGTTGAAGTTGTTCCTGACCATTACAAATATGCAACGGATACCTTCGTTTCCCTTGCAGAATCAGGAAACCTTCCTACTATTTTTGAAACCTGGTACACAGAACCTCAGAAGTTGATCAACGGTGGTTTTGTAGCCGATATTACCGATGAATTAAAGGCAAGAGGCTGGGATACGGCAATGAATCCTTCAATTCTTAACCTGCTTTCAAAGGACGGAAAAATTTATGGTATTCCCCGTGACGGATATGCCCTGGGCCTTATGATAAATACGGAACTCTTTGAGGAGGCCGGTCTGGTAGATGACAAGGGAATTCCCAAATATCCCAAGACCTGGGAGGAATTTGCCCAGACCGCTAAGACGATCAAGGATAAGACAGGCCAGGCCGGTCTTTGCCTCCTGGCAAAGGACAATGCAGGCGGCTGGCATTTCAGCAACCTTGCATGGGATTTCGGTGCAACCTTAACTCTTGAAAAAGATGGCAAATTCGTTGCTAATGTAAATACTCCGGAAGCTATCAAGGCAATGGAATATGTAAAATCCTTAAAATGGGAATATGATGTACTTACTCCCGATCCTACCAACGAAGATTGGGGAACCGGCTTTGTGAACCTGGGAACTGGCACGGCAGCTATGTATATAGCAGCGAATGATGCTGTTAACCAGCCTACTCAGGTCAATGGCCTGCCTGTTGACAAATTATCTTTAGTACCCCTGCCTGCAGGTCCTGGCGGACAGTACTCCTTATCCGGCGGCACTCCTTATATGTTCTCCAAGGATGCTACTCCCGACCAGATTAACGCAGCTCTTGACTATCTTGAAGTTATGGGTAAAGCTCCCGTTGCTACCGATGATGCTGTTGCCGGTATGAAGGCAGACGCCCAGAACAAGAAAGACAGCGGCGTACCTGTAATTCCCCGTTTCCCCTGCTGGATTGACCAGAAGGTTCTGGATGCCGAGAGTGCTGTTCAGAAAGAGTACAGCAATGTTGATATGAATCTTTTCAATGATTACTTTAACATCATTAAGACAGACGGTAACTTACGTTTGGAAGAACCCGGTTCCGCACAGGATTTATATGCTGAGCTTACAAAGGTTCTTCAGGCAGTTATTACTGACAAGAACGCAGATGTTGCAGCACTTATGAAGACAGCTAACGATAACTATCAGAAGCTTCTTGACGAAAATGTTAATAAATAAATAGACATACGAGTTGATGGGGATCTTAAGCAAGATGCCCATCAACTCTGATAAGACAAAATTGAATTACAAGGAGGGCAGATAACGTGGCTGGAACGAAAAATAACATGGCAAATAAGGCATCGGGAACTGGTGGTAGGATAAAGAGAAAAGATTTAACAGGATGGCTTATCATGCTGCCGACAATCCTGTTATTTGCATTTTTTGTGTGGGAGCCATTGGTTGAAAGTATCCGACTCTCTCTTTATACCGCAAAAGGAATCCGCTTAGATAAGTTTATAGGCTTTACCAATTACATAAAGGTATTAAAGCATCCGGATTTTTTGGCGGCATTTTCCAACACATTCGTATATATTTTATGGTCTTTGATTATCGGATTTTTTGTTCCGATTATCATGGCGGTATTGATAACAGAAACTACACATTTCAGAAGCTTTTTCAGAGTAGGAGTATATTTCCCTAATATTATGCCGGGACTTGCCACCGTACTTATGTGGGGATTCTTTTTCCGTCCCGGAAATACAGGTGTTTTGAACATATTGCTGGATAAAATCGGTGTGGCACCTCAGATTTGGCTCACCAATCCCAAATGGACCATTCCCCTTATTGTGGCTGCAATGACCTGGAAGGGGGCCGGCTCCACTGCCTTAATTTATATGGCAGGTATATCGAATATTAATCCCGAGCTGTATGAAGCAGCAACAATTGACGGCGCGGGTATCTTAAGTAGAATGCGATACATTACAGTCCCCAGCATCTTTTCTCTGGGCAAGACCTTACTCATTCTGCAAATAATCTCTGTGTTCCAGATAATTTACGAGCCATTGGTTATGACAAACGGCGGACCAAACAATGCAAGTATTTCCATTATGCAGCTGGTATACAATTACGCCTTCCGGGATTACAACTATCCCATGGCAGCCGCCCTGTCCGTTATGATGAGTATCGTGCTAATTATATTAAGCGGCTTGTATTTTAAAATTACCGCTTCCAAAGAAGACTAGGGGGTGTTTGAATGTTCTTTGATAATTACAGAAAAAAAGAAGACGGTGTTGTCCGTTTTTATGACCTTCATTCCAAACGCACCAAAACATTGCTGATTATTATTTATATCATATGTTTTGCTATTATCATAACCTCCCTGTTTCCGCCTGTATGGGTATTCCTGGCAAGCTTTAAGGACATCAGGGAGTTCAGAAGAAGTGCAACTATTTTGCCTTCCCATTTTGATTTCAGTACGTTTTCGAAGACCTGGAATGATTTGAAATTTGCCAAGTTTTATATTAACTCCTCGATTTCCGTTGCCGGCAGTGTTGTGTGTGCGGTTATCTTTAACGGACTGATTGCATATGTTATCGGAATATTAAAGCCCAAGGGACATAAAGTGGTTTTCGGATTGGTTATGTGGAGCTTATTAATCCCTACAACAACCAGCGTTGTTGCATTATTTGTAAATATTAACAGAATCGGATTGAACCAGTCCTTCTTACCTTTGTGGCTTTCCTTCGGCGCCAATGCGTTTTATGTGGTGTTGTTTAAACAGTTCTTTGAAGGACTGCCAAAGGAATTAATAGAGGCTGCCAAGCTGGACGGATGCGGATATCTGAAGACCTTTGCCAGCATTGTACTTCCGCTGTCAAAATCTATCGTTATGGTAGTAGTAATATTTGCCATCAATGCTGCCTGGTCCGATTTCCTCCTGCCTTACCTGGTATTAAACGGTTCGGGAAAGGAAACGGTTATGGTTCGCTTATTCATGTTCAGGACTTCCACCGCCACAGATGTTGAAGTTCTGAGAGCAGTAGCTTTTTCAATTATTCCTCCAATTATTTTATTTACTATTTTCCAAAAACAAATAACAGAAGGCGCAGCAGCAGGAGCATTAAAGGGGTAGAGTATGGCAAAATCAGCAGATATTTATTATAAAGTACATCCATGGAAGATTATTGAAAAAGGCTTTAACAAGGATTATGCAAGGGTTTCTGAATCGGTATTTTCTCTGGGAAATGAATATATGGGAACCAGAGGCTATTTTGAAGAAGGCTATTCAGGCGACAGCCTTATCGGTAATTATTTCAACGGAATATATGAAGCGGCAGAACTGGAGAAGTCCGGTTATAAAGGAATAATAGACAGGACGGAGTTTATTGTGAATTCCGCAGACTGGTTATACACAAGAATCGAAGCAGACGGTGAGGCGGCAGACCTTAATACCGCCGCTTTCAGGGATTTTGAAAGAGTGCTGGATTTAAAAAGCGGCATTTTGACCAGAAGCTATACCTGGGTTTTAAAGAGCGGTAAAAAGCTCAGGCTTGAATTTGAACGTTTTTTATCTATGAAAGAGGCGGAAATCGCCGTACAAAGGATTAAAATTACACCTGTTGATTTCTCCGGAGAGATAACCCTCTATTCCGGTATTGATTTTACCCAGATTCATCATATGACCGGCAATTGTATGTGGAACGTTACGGAAGCCGCATCAGAAGATAACGCTATCAGCCTGTTGGGAAATACCGTCAGTACGGACCAGTCTCTTTTAGTAAGCTGCCTGTTTCAGTGCGATTGCGAGGAGAAGACAGATTATAAAGAGGAGAAGAAGCTGGTAAGAAAATTCCTGCTTTCAGGAGAAGAAGGAAAAACGGCAGAGTTCACCAAGATTATCAGAAATATCAGCAGAAAGGGAACCGGTTACCGGGAGAAGGAAGAATTTCAGAAGAAATGCAGGGAAAACAGCCAGGTACTGAAGTCCTTAAGCTATGAGAAGCTCAGGGAGGATACCCTTAGCTGGTGGGAAGAGACCTGGAGGGATTCTGATATTGCAATTGAGGGAGATGAATTGAACCAGCAGGGTATCCGCTACTGCATCTTCCAAATGCACCAGACCTATCATGGCGCCGACAAAGGGACCATTATCGGCGCAAAAGGATTAACAGGAGAAGCCTACAGCGGGAATACCTTCTGGGATACCGAAGCCTACTGCCTTCCCTTTTATATCTTTAATAATACAGAAGCGGCCAGGCATCTGCTGGAATTCCGTTATCTGACACTTCCTGAGGCAATGGAAAGAGCAAAGGCACTGGACTGTAAAGGTGCCTTCTATCCGATTGCTACCATCACAGGCAGAGAGTGCTGTTCCCTCTGGCAGCATGCCAGCCTGCAGCTTCAGGCTTCCACAGCAGTTGCTTATGGGTTCTGGCATTATGAAAATATAACCGGGGATGAAGAATTTATCTTTGAAAAGGGCCTTCCCATCTTAATCGAATTAAGCAGGATGCTTGCAAGCCGGGGAGATTGGAGTGCAGATCAGACGCGTTACGGCTTCTATGGCGTAATGGGGCCCGACGAATTCCAGATGATGGTAAACAATAATTGCTATACCAACTATCTTGGAAAGAAGACGCTGGAATATACCCTGGAGGTTCTGCAAAGATGTGCCGGAAAAGACCCTGCCGGATATCAGGAGATTCGGAAGGAACGTAATCTGACTGCAGAGGAGATTGGTTTTTTCCGTAATATAGCAGAGCATATGTACATTCCTTATGACGAAGAGACCGGTATATTTGAGCAGCATGAAGGATACTTTAACCTGCCCCATGTGGATATAAATAAGATTCCCATAGCGGAATTTCCGCTGTACCATCATTGGACCTATGACAGAATATACCGTAATGATATGTTAAAGCAGCCGGATGTCCTGATGATGATGCTTTTGTATAACAGGGATTTTACAGAAGAACAGTTAAAAAATAATTATGAGTACTATGAGCCCAGATGCATTCATGAGAGCTCTCTTTCACCCTCTGTCCACTCCATCCTGGCTTCCCAGCTAAGGAAGGAAGAAGAGGCATACAAATTCTTCGGTTTTGCCACCAGAATGGATCTGGATAACTACAACCGAAATACCGGTGAAGGTCTTCACACCACTTCCATTGCAGCAGCCTGGATGAATATTGTCTATGGCTTTGGCGGTATGAGGTCTGACGGAAAAGAGCTTTCCTTTGCTCCTTCTTTGCCGGAGGAATGGAAGGGCTATTCCTTTAAGGTGCATTTTAAGGAGGATGTCATTCTGACCAGTGTGGATGAGGCAGGTATTAAAATATCCTCCCGGAAAGGGTCTGGCATTCAGGTTCTGATTTATGGAAAGCCATATACTTTAGGGCAGGAGGAATTGGTAATTCCCATCACCCGTTAGGAAAGGATTTCATGTAGGATGAAATGGAAGATAGAAGAAAATGGATTTGATACAGAAAAAGCCACAGGCCTTGGCAATAAGTTCTTAATCGGCAATGGCTATATGGGCATCAGGGGAACACTGGAGGAATTTAAGAAGGACCAGTTCCCTGCTGTCAATCTTTCCGGTATTTATGACCAGGTGGGAAGCGGCTGGAGGGAGCCGCTGAATGCACCCAATGGTCTTTATACAAGGGTACTTGTCTCCGGAGAGGAATATGCTCTTCCGGAGCAAGAGTGCCTTTCCCATAAAATGTTACTGGATTACAGGCATGGAATCTTTTCCAGAGAGACCGGCTTTATGACCAAAAAGGGCAGGATACTCCTTGAAGCGGAGAGGTTTGCAAGTATGGAGGAAAAACACCTTATTTGCCTGAAGGTTAAGATTACGGCCTCCTTTGACGGCAGCCTTGAAATTCTTACGGGAATAGACGGAGATGTCTGGGATATCAACGGACCTCATTATGACAAGGTCGAGACCGGTACGGAGGAAGGGGTTATTCACGCTCTGGGAATTACTCATGAGAACAGGGATGAGGTCATAGTATGTGAGGGCCTTGAGACTTTCTTTGAGGCAGAGGAAAAAATGGAAAGCACTGGAAGAAAAATAATCCGGCATCTGAGGTTCCAGGTTAAAGCAGGTGAGGAATATATCTTCCATAAGTATATCAGCGTTTATACCAGCAAGGATTTGGAGAGCTTCCGGGAAGAAGGAAAAGCTCTTGTGAAACAGGCTGGGAAAGACGGCTATGAAAAGCAGTCAGAAAAGCATTGCGGCAGATGGGAAAAATTGTGGAAGGTATCGGAGGTTCTCATTGAAGGGGATGATGAGGCGATGGAAGCCCTGAATTATTCCCTCTACCACCTTCATTGTATCGCACCCAGGCATTCTAAGAGTTTGTCCATTGCTGCAAGAGGCCTTTCCGGGCAGACATATAAGGGAGCCGTATTCTGGGATACGGAGATGTTTATGCTGGACTTCTTCCTCTTTACGGAACCGGAGGTCGCAAAGACACTGCTGAAATACCGTATTGATACCTTGTCCGGAGCCAGGAAAAAGGCAAAGGACTATGGCTTTGACGGAGCCTTTTATCCATGGGAGAGTCAGGAGGGCGGTTTTGATGCCTGCTCCGACTATAATGTAACGGATGTATTTACGGGACGTCCCATGAGAACCTATTTTAAAGATAAGCAGATACACATTTCAGCAGCTGTAGTGTACGGCATTATGCGGTATTCCGAATTTACGGGAAAGGATGACCTGTTAAGGGAAGGCGGAGCAGAAGTAATTATCGAATGTGCCAAATTCTATTACAGCCTTTTAGTAAAGCAGGTGAATAAGGACAGGTATGAGCTATGGGATGTTATCGGCCCTGACGAATACCATGAGAGAGTGAATAATAACGCCTACACCAACCGCATGGCCAAATTCACCTTTGATTCCGCCATTAAGCTGCTGGAGGATTACCCGGTACAGGATGGCACAGGCAGTAAAGAGCTCCTTGATAACTTCAAGAATGCAGCCGGACATCTGTATATTCCCCAGCCCCATGAAAGTACAGGGGTAATTGAGCAGTTTGACGGATATGAGCAAATGGAAGAAGCAACTGTTTCCGAGGTCAAATCACGGCTCCTGAACGAGAAGGAATATTGGGGAGGAGCATATGGAGTTGCCTCCCATACCAAGGTGATAAAGCAGGCGGATGTTGTAACCATGGTAAATCTCTTTTCAAGAGAATACGACAGGGATATTCTTTATAAGAATTGGTCCTACTATGAACCAAGGACAGAGCACGGTTCCTCTTTAAGTGCCTGTATGTATTCCATGCTTGCCTGTAAGTGTGGCATGGCGGATAAGGCCTATCCCTTCTTTATTAAGTCTGCAAAGGCAGATTTGGAAGAGGGCGGAAAGCAGTGGGCAGGCCTCATCTATATAGGAGGCACCCATCCGGCAGCCAGCGGCGGCGCTTATATGACAGCAGTGGAGGGCTTTGGAGGAATCCATATTGAGGATGGTATATTAAAAGCAGAGCCGAAGCTTCCAAAAGGATGGAGCAGGTTAAGCTTTAAACTTTATTATCTGGGAGATTTGTATCAGGTAACGGTAACGGAAGAAGAAGCCAGTGTGGAGAAACTGCAGGCAGTGGACTGGATGGACTGATAACAGGGAACGTTCCGATAACAGCAGATTCTCTGAAAACAGCGGATGTATGGCTAGGAATTTCGTCTGAAAGGAACGTAATTTCACACTCCATTAAGAATGTTTAAAAGGGGATGAATGGCTTTACATGCTTTACATCCCCTTTCTGGCTAGCTAAGAAGTGATTTTACACTGTTTCGTTCAACAAGATGGATTGGAAGGATAACTTCCTTGTTAAGGATGGGCTTATTGTCCAGTTTATCCATTAGAAAATAAACTGCCAGCTTTCCCTTTAAGGGGGCATCCTGGTGAATAGTGGTAAGGGTAGGGCATGTCAGCTGGCATAAATTGATATCATCAAAGCCCATAACGGAGATATCCTCAGGGACCCTTTTACCGGCTTCCTTCAGGCCGGCCATAATACCGGCGGCTAAAATATCTGCGGTGGCAAAGACTGCGGTGATATCATTGCGGGCAGCAAGGGTGGTACCAAGAGCAATGGTCGTTGCCGTATCAAGCTCCTGCTCAAACACGATATTTCTGCGGAAGGGAATGGCTGCTTCCTCCAGGGCTTTCTTATATCCCTGAAAACGTTCATAAACAACACCCTTTTCCTTGATACTGGGTGAAGCAAAGGCAATGTTCTGATGCCCCTTATCAATCAGATATCTGGCAGCAGTGTAGCCTCCCTGATAATCCTCCAGACCTACATTGCAGATATTAGGATGTGATACGTAGCTGTCAATCAGTACCACAGGTATCTTAAGGTTTGTCAAAGCTTCAAAAAATTCATCCTGGAATACACCGGTACAGAACAGGCCGTCCACATTCCAGTTGTGTAAAAAGTTTACCAGATCAGAGGTGGTCTCAACTGTACGCAGCATTAAATAATAGCCGTTTTCCCGTAAGGTTTTTTCAATGGACCCAATAAAGGCAGAGTGAAAGGGGTCTTCTACGATACTTTCTTTTTTATTTGAAGTAAGGTGGCTTATCATTCCGATAACTTTTGAGGAACTGGACACCAGGGAACGCGCGGACATATTCGGAACATAACCCAGTCTGTCAATGGCTTCGTTTATACGGGTAATGGTTTCTGCCGATACACGGCCTGTCTTTCCGTGGATTACATTGGAGACAGTGGTAAAGCTTACCCCTACAGCCTGTGCAATATCTTTAATGGTGGTCATTTTCATGTTCCTTTCTTTCAAAGGTTTAATGTTAAACTTCAGTGTAAACAGTTTACCATATTTTTCGTAAAATGTACAGATTAAATAGGATTCCATACACAGCAAACGCATAAAGAAAGTTGATGGAAGCGTACGATGACCAAGGGGGTTGTTTTGGAGTTTTGTTATGCGAGAACCCTTATTCCACTAAAACAGCAGAAAACGTAACTGGCAGGTAAATCAGTGCCAAACTCGCTGTAACAAATTTGGTTGTGCTAGTTATCAAGCTCAAACAGTGGCACTGGTTTACCTAGTCACGTTTCCTGCCGCTTAAGTGTCATAAGGAACCTCTTTGAGACAAAATTCCAAAACAACCCCCTTGGTCATCTGTTCTTATCCATTATTTGGTCTCATGGGTTTGCCGTGGGATTCTATATGCAGTATCGCAAGCCAGCTTGCTGTATACATGGAAATTAAAATAAATTTCAGGAGATGATAAGATGATTAAAGGAGTAATTTTTGATTTGGATGGGGTGCTGGTGTCTACGGACGAAATGCATTTTGAAGCCTGGAAGATGTTGGCGGAGGAGCTTGGCATTGATAAATTTACAAAGGAGGATAATAAAAGGCAAAAAGGTGTAAGCAGGATGGAATCCCTGGAAGTGGTCCTTAGTAAGGGCGGCAGGATTTATACGGCGACGGAGAAAGAAGAAATGGCGGAGCGAAAGAATAATTTCTACAAGGAGCTTCTTGCGGGGCTGGATGAGAACGCCATACTTCCGGGAGCGGTTGATTGCCTTAAAATGCTGAGAAGCAGAGGAATACTGATAGGAATCGGTTCTGTAAGCAAGAACGCCCCCCTTATCTTAGCGAGAACCGGATTGATGGAATACGTTGATAAGGTTAGCTGCGGTCTTGACATTACCAGGTCAAAGCCGGACCCGGAAGTATTTGAGGTGGCAGCCAATAAGCTGGAGCTGAAATATGAGGAGTGTCTTGTAGTAGAGGATTCCCTTGCCGGAATCGTTGCAGGCAGAGCAGCACATATGAAGACCCTTGGAGTTGGAACGGAATATGTACAGCTTCGTGCAGATTATGAGGCGCCGGGCCTTAACGCACACATTGACTGGGAGACAATCCTGGAAGTATAAGAGAAGTATAAGAGGGGACAACTTAATTTATAGTATAGGGCTGAAAGAAAATAAGAAGGAGAAAGGATGCCACCAATGGGTCTACACATGGGAAGCAGGAAAAAAACAGTAATGATTATTGAATGGTTTGCAATTCTCACGCTTATTATCACTGCAGTGGCGGCGGGAATACATTTAAAGGGCAGAACGGAAGAGGCCGGTAGCATGATAAGCTATGAAGGCTCCAGGCTGGTTCTGTATGAAGGCCCGGAATCCTTAAAGGATGCCACGGCGGAGGACCTTGTAAGTGCCGGGGAGAAGGAGAGGAACTTTGCATTATTACATTGTACGGATACGAAAGTTAAGGTGGACGGCTATGATTGCTATGTTTATGATACCAATGTTAATCACAGCAGAGCCTGGTATCCCAATTATATGCCCCCTCAGTCAAGGACACCTGTCACATACTTTGATTTTGAAGGTACTGCTAAAATTGAAGTAAGTGTTCCGGACAGGGCTTTCAACTCAGTAAAAATAAGCCCGGTCAGCTATGGCATTAAGCCTGAAGTGGATAAGGCAGCAAAAACAGTAACCTTTACAATTACCAGACCGGATAATTATACCCTGACCTTTAATGACTCACCGGAACGGGCCTTACATATCTTTGCAAATGCAATTGATTCGGAGGCACCTGTAAAGAGTTCCGATACGATCAAATATATCGGACCGGGTGAATGGAATATTGAAAACATCGTGCTGGAGGATAACCAGACCTTATATCTGGCAGGCGGAGCAGTTGTACATGGCATTGTCAATGCCAGCTTTGCAAAGAACATAAAGGTAGAGGGAAGAGGAATTCTGGATGGTTCCGGCTTTGAGGGCTGGATGGGCAAGACCGCCTATATTCCTCTCAAATTTGATAACTGTGACGGCGTGACCTTAAAGGATATTATCGTATTGAATCCTAATGCATGGGTCTGCTCTGCAAAAAGTTCAGCGAATGGTGTGATCGACGGTATCCGCATTATATCCTCAAGGCCTAACGGTGACGGTATTACCCTGCAGTCCTGCACCAATTATAAGGTATCCAATTGCTTTGTAAGAAGCTGGGATGATTCTCTGGTCGTAAAGAATTATGAGGGCAGTTCCTCCGGTATTTCCTTTCAGAATATGCAGCTTTGGACTGACTTTGCCCAGTCCATGGAAATCGGCTATGAGACCAATAAAGGGCAGCAGGCGGGAGTGTCTGTTTCCGGTATAAGCTTTAAAGACATCACTGTTCTAAATAACTTTCACAAGCCGGTCATATCCGTACATAATGCAGATGATGCAGTGATAAAAGACGTGGCATTTCAGAATATAACCGTTGAAAATGCACAGATGGGCTCAGGAGACGGAGAGGAGATGCCCTATCTTATTGACCTCAATATTCCAAAGACCTCCAATTGGACCTCAACCAAAGAAAGAGGACAGATTGATGGCGTGACCATTGAAAATGTAAAGGTACTTTCAGGGAAATTCAGTCCTTCCAGAATCCAGGGCTTTGATGGGACACATAAAATCAAGTATATTACCATCAGCAATCTGGAGATTCTGGGAGAGAAGATTACAAGTCTTGACCAGGGTAAATTTGAAACTGACCCTGATACGACTGAAAATATTACCATGAAATAACCGAGGCTATGGAGGAGAGGCATATGAAAATAGTACGTCCCATTATTATTGTACTTTTGCTGGCGGCAGATATCTATCTGATTGGCTTTGCACCGGAAAAAATAAAGGAGCCGCCCAAGGAAATCGAAGCTTCCAGGGTAACTGTGGTAAGTGCACCGGACCAGACAGAGAGCATGGAGCATCCGGATTTTAAGAAAAAAGAATATAAGCTGGTACTGCCGGAGGGCAATAATATTGCACTGAAAAAGAAAGTGACGGCAAGCAGCTTTGCAGACGTTTATACTCCCAGAAAAGTAACGGACGGAGATGCCCTCGCAGCATCCTACTGGGAAGGAAAATCAGATTATCCCAATTATCTTGCGGTGGATTTGGAGAGCAAGGAGAAATTCCATGCAGTAAGAGTTGCATTAAGTCCCTTGGCAATATGGGGAAAGCGAACCCAGACCTTTGCGGTGAACTTAAGCGACGACGGAAAGAATTTCACTCCCTTTATTGAAAGCAGACAATATACCTTTGACCCGGATACGGGCAATGAAGTACAGCTGCTCTTTGAGGATACCCAGGCAAGGTATGTACAGCTGGTATTTACAGAAAATTCAGGATCCGGCGGCGGCCAGGCTGCGGAGTTCGAGGTCTATCAGAAATAATTCCGGAAAAGGATAACCGCCTGAAAGGAAAGTCAGATTATAAGAAAAGCAAGGGGGACTGTACCCCTTGTATTACCAATAGCTCTATGAACTTCTGAGAAATCAGGCAGAAGCTTTATAGGGCTATTGGCAGTTAGATAAATCCAATGAAAATCTTTTAAAATCGACTTGACAGACGAAGAAAGATGATGTATTTTAATAATATAGACACCCCACGGGGGTATGGTAGTAACGCGGCTGCCATTCTGCTGCTTGCATCATTTATGTTTTTTGCAAAATGGGGAATATTAAAAATATATCACAAGCATTACTATTCATGAAAGGGGACACTATGAATCAGAAATTTTCTGTTACCGGAATGACCTGTTCTGCCTGCTCTGCGGCTGTTGAAAAAAGTGTTAAAAATGTGCAGGGTGTTAGCTCCGTTGTTGTCAATTTGCTTGGTAACAGTATGCTGGTAGATTATGACGGCGAAGCAGCCAGTCAGAATACAATTATTAATGCGGTAGAAAATGCAGGCTATCATGCAGCTGTCTTTGTAAAGGGAAACGAGGCAAAGAGCAGCGAAACTGCGGAGAATAAAGTACAGTCGGAATTAAAAGAAATGAAACAGAGGATTATCATTTCCGCCTGCTTTTTAATACCATTGCTTTATATTGCCATGGGACATATGTTTAAATTTCCTCTGCCCTCGATCCTCCACGGCGAAAAGAACAGCATAACCTTCGCTTTTCTGCAATTTTTACTGACCCTGCCTATCGTATATGTAAACCGTAAGTATTATCAGGTAGGCTTTAAAACCCTCTTTAAGGGTCATCCCAATATGGATTCCCTTATTGCCATTGGCTCCGGTGCTGCCATATGCTATGGTATATTTGCCATTTTCAGAATCGGGTATGGTCTTGGACATATGGATATGGACGTTGTAATGAGTTATTCCATGGACCTTTATTTTGAATCGGCAGCTACCATATTGACCCTTATAACCTTAGGGAAATTTTTAGAGGCCAGGTCAAAGGGCAAGACCTCCGAGGCAATCAGTAAGCTTATGGACTTATCACCGAAGACTGCCGTGGTGATAAGAGAGGGAAAAGAAGAAGAAATACCAATAGAGGAAGTTGCAATCGGAGATATCCTGGCAGTTCGGCCGGGCCAGAGCATCCCTGTAGATGGTGTAATTATTGAAGGAAGTACGGCAGTGGACCAATCTGCACTGACCGGTGAGAGCATCCCGGTAGAAAAGAGTGCAGGAGACAAAGTAATAGGTGCAACAATAAATAAAACAGGATACTTTCAGTTCCGTGCGGAAAAGGTAGGAGACGATACGACCCTGTCGCAGATAATTCAGCTTGTAGAGGACGCCAATTCCTCCAAAGCACCGATCGCAAAGCTCGCAGATAAAATCAGCGGGGTATTCGTGCCGGTAGTTATAACCATAGCTGTATTGGCAACTGTGGTCTGGCTGCTCACAGGAGCACCCTTTGAGTTTGCACTTTCCATCGGAATAGCAGTACTTGTAATTTCCTGCCCCTGTGCGCTGGGTCTTGCCACACCTGTTGCTATTATGGTCGGAACAGGAAAGGGAGCTAGCAACGGAATTCTGATCAAGTCCGCAGAAGCCCTGGAGATAGCTCATAAGGTAAATACCGTAATCCTTGATAAAACCGGTACTATCACAGAAGGCAAGCCAAGGGTCACAGACATTCTGACAGCAGAAGGTGTCAGCGAAGAAGAGCTTTTAAGGACTGCAGCCACCATTGAGAAGCCCTCCGAACATCCCCTGGCCGAAGCTATCCTGGAAAAGGCAAAGGAAATGGCTATTGAGCCTCTTGTGGTTACAGAATTTAAGGCGGTGTCAGGCAGAGGTATTATTGCAAAGGATCAGAATGAAACTTATTATTCCGGAAATCTCTTTATGATGGAAGAGCAGGGAATTGATACTGCAAAGCTTCTTAAGAAGGCGGAAGCACTCTCGGAAGACGGCAAGACCCCCCTGTTTTTTGCGAAGGGTGGTAAATTCTTAGGCCTGATAGCTGTGGCTGATGTTGTTAAACCTACCAGTGTCACTGCTATTAAGGAATGGAAGAGCCTTGGCATTGATGTGGTTATGCTTACAGGGGATAATAAAAAGACGGCGGAAGCTATCAGAAAGCAGCTGCAGATAGATAAGGTCATAGCAGAGGTGCTGCCTCAGGATAAGGAAAGTGAAGTAAGAAAGCTTCAGCAGGCCGGCAAAAAGGTAGCCATGATTGGTGATGGTATTAATGATGCACCTGCCCTTGCAAGAGCTGACGTGGGAATTGCCATTGGGGCCGGAACGGATATTGCAATTGAATCCGCCGATATCGTACTTATGAAGAGTAATTTAATGGATGCGGTTACAGCCATTGCCCTCAGTAAGGCAACCATAAGGAATATCAAGGAGAACCTTTTCTGGGCCTTCTTTTACAATACCATCGGTATTCCGTTGGCAGCAGGTGTGTTTTATAGTATACTGGAGTGGAAATTAAATCCTATGTTCGCAGCTGCCGCCATGAGTTTAAGCTCCGTATGCGTTGTCACAAATGCACTTAGACTTCGCTTTTTCAAACCAAAATTCAAAACGCTGTAAGGAAAAAGGAATAGAAAATCTTCCTGAAAATGTAAAGTGACGTTAAAGATGACAAACAGGTAATTTTGATATATAATAAAAGAAAGGAAGGCCGTGATTACGGCTGGGTAGAATGATGAAAAAAGTAATGAAAATTGAAGGAATGTCCTGCGGACACTGCCAGGCAAGAGTTGAAAAGGCTTTAAATGATATTAACGGAGTGAGCGCTAAAGTAAATCTTGGCAAGAAGGAAGCTGTAATTGACTATTCTGCTGATATTAATGATGATGAGTTTATCAATGCTGTTACCGACGCAGGATATGAAGTAGTTTCCATAGCAGAGAAGAAGGGGCTTTTTGGAAGATAGAACGGGGAAGAGATTATTATGAAAGCGGATAAAGAAAAGATTGCACGTCTGTTAAAAACTGCCAGAGGGCAGATAGATGGTTTGCTGAAAATGGTGGAAGACGACAGATATTGTATTGACATTTCTAATCAGCTGTCAGCTACCCAGGCAATCCTGCAAAAAGTAAACAATGAAATCATCCAGTCCCATTTAAAAAGCTGTGTAAAGGATAGCTTTGAACGGGGAAGCGAAGAGGATAAGGATGAAAAAATCGAAGAAATTGTGAAATTGCTGGATAAATTATCAAAATAATCCAGATTAAAAAGCAAAAGTAAATAAAGACTGCCGGTAAAACACCGTAAAAGAACAATATTCTTTATGTGTTTTACTGGCAGTCTTTTGTTGATTTGACATTGAACTCCTGAATGATAGCAGTAAAAAAAACAAATTATAATAAATACAATACGGATTCATTAAGTTATTCTTAAGTTTAGAAAATACACTTTTCATTTTACGAAAAGCTGTGATATAATTGTTCGAGATTTAACGCAAAATTTAAAATAATTAAATATTTTATTTCCTTTGTAATGGAAACATAGTATAATTAAGGATTATATAGGAGAGCAGGTATGGATAATCAAAAGAAAGAAGGCAGAGATTCCTTGGGGGAAACGGATGCGGAGAAAAATAAAGGCAAATGGTCTTCTTATACGGGAGACTTGGAAGCCGGCGTTAACAGCTATAGTGATGCGAATGACAATTTTATGCAGGAAGTGAATGCTTCTTTGGCACAGCAGATCAGCTCAGAGTTGGAGGATAATACTACGGATACAATAAATGAAATGAATAAGAAAAAGAAATTTCCGAAAGGATTAAAAATATTTACGATTATATTTTCAGGTATTATGCTGGCGCTGGCACTGCTGGTATTTACGCCGGGAGGGCAAAAACTGTTATTCAACCTGGCCGGCAATTATATATACAATAAACTGGATTACAATAAAGGCAACAAGCCGTCAGGTGAAGAAGTTAATAACAATGTAACACCTACCCCTGTTCCGGTAAAGCCTGATAAGGATGTAATTAACGTATTGCTTATCGGTGTGGAAGAAATCGGCGGGGCAACCAATACGGACTCTATGATTGTTGCTTCTATGAATACCAAGGACAAGTCGGTAAAGCTCACGTCCATTATGCGTGACTTATATGTACAGATACCGGGGCATAATAATAACAAGCTGAATGCAACTTATTCCTTAGGCGGTATCGACCTTTTATATCAAACGATAAAAGAGAATTTTGGAATAGATATTGATGGATATATGATGGTCAACTTCTCTTCCTTTGAACAGATTGTTGATCTGGTTGGCGGTGTAGATGTCACTCTGACAGCGAAAGAGGCAAGTTATCTGAATAGAACAAACTATATTTCCAACCCGGCCAACCGAAAAGTTCATGAAGGAACACAGCTCATGAACGGCAATCAGGCACTTGGCTATTGCAGGGTGCGTAAGGTATCTACCGGAACGGAAAATAATGATTTTGGCAGGACACAGAGACAGAGAGCAGTTTTAAATGCGATATTTGATAAGATAAAGAGTAAGAATCTGCTTCAATTAGGCCTATTAATGAATGATATGCTAAACAAGGTGAAGATTGATACGGATATAACAAATTCTGATTTCAATAATTATCTGCAATGGGGAGCAAGCATGAATTTAAAGGAACTGCAGAATTACAGAATCCCCACTGACGGAAGTTATGGCTCCCAAAGAGTGCCAATCGGAAAATACAATGTAGATGTTTTAGTACCAACGGATTGGGATGCAACCAGAGCTGAGATTCATAGTTTCATCTATGGTAGTGAAGAAACAGTCTCCAGTGATGAGGCAGTAACTCCAACTGACCAACCGGCATCAGGACAATAGAATAGTTTATATAAAATACCGTTATTTATTGCTAGCAGCTTTCAGGATGAAAATGCAATAAATAACGGTATTTTTGGGATTTGGAAATTGCAAATAGGCAGTTTTTCGCAAGGGGACGGCAGTTTGCACAAAATAGAAAACTTCCTGCTTCCTTCCAATGTATAAGAAGTCCTAATTCTCTGAAGCTTTTGTGCTGGACATATCATCAAGCAGATAACTCGTGAGCTCAGACAATCTGCTTGATGATATAGCACAAAAGCTTCAGAGAAAAGGACCTCTAATACATTTCCATAGGCACAGGAAGCTTTCTATTTTGTGCAAACTGCCTGTAGTTATATAGAAACAGGGATTTGTTGGGCAAATCCTAAAATTATAAATAAGTATGCGTTAAAATTAGAATTAAAGGTTGTATTAATATGTTGACATTTGTATATAGTAGTAGTAATATACGGATAGATATTTAGATAATTATCTAAATATCTATCCGTAAGAAAGGAGAAAAATTTATGCTTCAGATTATTAATTTGAGTAAAAGCTATGAAGGTAAAAAAGCAGTGGATAACCTCTCACTGGAAGTAGAAGCTGGTGATATATATGGCTTTATCGGGCATAATGGTGCCGGTAAAACGACCACATTAAAGGCTGTCTCTGGAATTCTGGATTTTGAAGAGGGAGATATTATAATTGATGGGATTTCTGTTAAGAAGGATGCTTTAAGCTGTAAGAAAAAGATGGCTTATATCCCTGATAATCCCGATATATATGAGCATTTGACTGGAATGGAATTTTTAAAGTTTATTGGGGATATTTATGAGGTGCAGAAGAGCGAAAGGGTGCTTCGGATAGAGAGATACGGAAAGGAATTTGAGCTGCTCTCGGCACTGTCCGATCCCATTGCCTCCTATTCCCATGGTATGAAGCAAAAGCTGGTGCTTATGTCGGCTTTCCTTCATAAACCCAGGCTTTTATTACTGGATGAGCCATTTGTTGGATTGGACCCTTCGGCATCCCATACCTTAAAGAATCTTATGAAGGAGCTGTGCAGTGAGGGCAGTGCCATATTCTTTTCCACCCATGTATTGGAGGTGGCGGAAAAACTGTGCAATAAAATAGCGGTTATTAAGGGCGGAAAGCTGATTGAATCGGGAGAGACAAATAAGGTTAAAGGCAATCAGAGCCTTGAGGATGTATTCCTGGAACTTACAAGGGAATAGGGGATTTACGAATATCCAATAAAGGACGGATATTAACGAATATCCAATGAAAGACGGATATTTACGAATATCCATAAAGGACGGATATTCGGGAAAGAGGATATTATGAGAGAATGGACTAAGCTTATCCGGCTGCTGAAGATTCAGTTTCCGGAGGTATTTGACCTGCCCTTTCTTAGGAAGGGGAGAAAGAAAAGATTAAGTAACAGCGTATTAATGGTATTCATTGCAGCATTTGTTATATTCCTTAGTTTTGTGTCCTTTCTTTACAGTTATGGGCTTGGCTTGGGATTAAAGTCGGCCGGCAGGGTGGATATGCTGATAGAGCTGGCGGCAGCCATTGCTTCTGTAGCCATCTTTTTTACTACGGTTTATAAAATCAGAGGGATTATATTTGATTTTAAAGATTTTGATTTTCTTTTAGCATTGCCGGTTAAATATACCACCATTGTAACAGGCAGATTGCTGCTTTTGTATCTGATTAACCTTCCGACTGCAATTCTTATAATGGTACCGGCAGGAATATCATATTGTATGCTCACCGGGTGGGATGCGGCTGCATTTATATATAATATAGCAGGAGCCTTGCTGCTTCCCATGCTTCCGGTAACCCTGGCAGCTATTGTAGGAATCCTGGCGGCTTTTTTTGCCTCCCGATTCCGAAATAGCAAAGTGATAAATATAATACTGATATTTATAATATTATTTGGCTTTATGGCAGTTCCTTATTTTGGCGGATTGGGAAGCCTGGATAGTATGACACAGATATATCCGCCTGCTGTACTTTACGAGAGTGCCTTTTGGAAGAAGGAAGCTGCGGCGCTAGCAGGGTACCTTTTAATTTCCCTTGGCAGCTTCGGTATTTTTTCCGTGGCGGCAGGTAAACGGTTCATAGCTTTAAATACACAACTGGTGAAGAAGACTGGCAGCAGAAACAGGAAAGGATTACAGGTTCGTACAGACTCTCCATTTTGTGCCCTCTATAAAAAAGAAGTGAAACGATATTTTTCTTCGGTTAACTATGTAATCAATACGGGCTTTGGAATGGTACTGTTAACAGTTTTGAGCATTGCTTCGCTTTTTCTTGCTCCGGATACGGTAAGCAGGCTTCTTAAGATGCCGGGGGCCATCGAGCAGTTAAAACAATTCTTACCGGAATTTATGGCTTTTTGTATAGCTATGACCTGTATCAGTGCAAGCTCCATTTCCCTGGAAGGAAAAAATCTCTGGCTTATAAAATCCCTGCCCTTGTCTGCCGGCAGGATATTTTGCAGTAAGATAGCTGTCAATCTTACAATGACTGCACCTTTGGCTTTCATAGATGTTCTTTTATTGGCTATTGGATTAAGGCTTACTGTTAAGGAAATTATTGTCCTTATGGTTTTTGATGTAAGCATTAGCGTCTATACCTCTGTTTCTGGTTTATTTTTTAACCTGCTTTTGCCGAAATTTGATTGGAGTTCGGAAATTACCGTTATAAAACAGAGTATGGCAGTGCTTGCATCGTTATTTACCGGAATTGTGGCAGCCATGGTGCCAAAGATACTCGCGGGGGCATTGCCTTCTATAGCAGGCTTTGCAGTTTTTTTAGCCTATGCAGTATTCCTGTTAGCGGTAAGCGGCCTTCTATACCTGGCCATTATGAGGTCAGGGGAGAAAAGGTTCAGAGCTTTTACGTAAGAAAAGACAGGAGGTCATAATGAATGATGTTTTTAAAGCCTTATCCGATTCTACAAGGCGAAAAATACTTGAGTTATTATCTGAAAAAGATATGAATGCAGGAGAAATTGCGGACTATTTTAATATCAGCAAACCGTCCATAAGCCATCATCTGGCCATTCTTAAAAATGCTGATTTAATCAGCGATGAAAGAAAAGGTCAAAATATTGTATATACCTTAAATACCACAGTTTTTCAGGATGTGGTCCGATGGTTTTTTGATATAACAAAGAATGAGGAACAAAAAGAAATGCAAGGGAATAAGGAAAAAGACGGGCAAGGAGAAAACAGGGATGAGTAAAAAGGCACATATTATTTTATGGATAGCGTCAGCAATATCATATATTGGAATTCTGATTCTTTACAATAAGCTGCCGCAGATGGTTCCGGTACACTGGGACAGCAATTGGGATATTAACGGCTATGCTGATAAGAAGTATATGTTTCTCATAGGCGCACTGCCTGCCATATTAAATGGGCTTTTTTATATTCTGAAGGAGATAGATCCCAGAAGAAAGAATTATGATCCCAAAACCTATGGGATTATCAGAGGGGCCATTGTTCTCATGAGTATAT
The DNA here is from genome assembly GCF_900142215.1 of Anaerocolumna jejuensis DSM 15929. Taxonomy (GTDB): domain Bacteria; phylum Bacillota; class Clostridia; order Lachnospirales; family Lachnospiraceae; genus Anaerocolumna; species Anaerocolumna jejuensis. The sequence continues at coordinate 498,865 of NZ_FRAC01000007.1, forward strand.
TTTTTACATGGGCCACTGTGGTTACTGCCCTAAAGATTAATTTGAATTTTAAATTGTTTCTTCCTGCTGGTCTTGGCATTGTCTTTATGGTAATAGGAAATTATCTTCCGAAGGTAAAGACGAATTTCTTTATGGGAATTAAGAACCCGTGGACTTTATCGGACGGCAATGTCTGGCGGAAGACCCATAAGGCAGGAGGATATCTCTTTATGGTCTTTGGAATCTTGATGGTTCCTATGGGTATTATAAATGAAAAAGCCTACAACTATTTTGTGATAGGCCTGTTGTTAGCCGGTATCATTGTGACAAATATATACTCTTATATCCTTTATGTCAGAATTAAAAGGTGATTAAGTAGAATAAAAAAGAAGGGGTCATTTTCTTTCGTTTGAAAGGTCCCTTCTTTTTCTGAAAAGATAACTATTGAATTTATGTGATAACTATTGAATCAGGTGTAAAAGCTCATGTTTGCATAATTCACACACAAGATTGTGCCTGCAAAATCCTCAGCCCAATCTTGCGGTGACAGGGACGGAATGGCTGTTAGTTTTAAAATACGTTGCATTTTTTGCTCCAAATACACATAGAAGAATTCAGAGTTTACATACGGCACCAGGATCAAATATTATAAATTCTTTAACCAGTCTTCATTTAGCCTGATTGCATCCGACATTGCCTCCCTGCCGGGAGCACCCTTTGTAGTACGTTTCTCCACACAGGTCTTAAGGGAAATCACATCGTAAATGTCAGACTCGAATACAGGAGATACAGCTTTAAATTCCTCCAGGCTTAAATCCTCCAGGGCTGCGCCTTTGCCGATGCAATGAATTACTAACTGGCCGATGATTCCATGGGCATCACGGAAGGGAACTCCGTGGTTTACCAGGTAATCAGCGGCATCCGTCGCATTGGTAAAGCCGCCCCTGGCACTGTTTTCCATTTTATCCTTGCAAAAGGTCGTGGTGGAGAGCATATCAGTAAAGAGCTTAAGGCATCCCTTTACAGTGTCCATTGCATCAAAGGTCAATTCCTTATCCTCCTGCATATCCTTGTTATAGGCAAGGGGAAGTCCTTTCATGGTGGTAAGAAGAGAGACCAGGGAGCCATATACACGGCCTGTTTTTCCTCTGATAAGCTCTGCTATGTCGGGATTCTTCTTCTGGGGCATGATACTGCTTCCGGTGGAATAGGCATCGTCTAATTCTATAAACTGATATTCATTGGTATTCCAGATTATGATTTCCTCGCAGAAGCGGCTTAAATGCATCATGATGATGGAGAAGGCACTTAAGCTTTCAATCAGATAATCTCTGTCCGATACGGAATCCATGCTGTTATTGGTTGCTCCATAAAAACCAAGGAGCTTTGCGGTATATTCTCTGTCAAGGGGATAGGTGGTTCCTGCAAGGGCACCTGCCCCCAGGGGGGAATAATTGCATCTTTCCAAGGCATCTCTTAATCTTTCGTAATCCCTTTTGAACATTTCAAAATAGGCCCCCAAATGATGGGAGAGTGTGACCGGCTGTGCTTTTTGCAGATGTGTAAAGCCGGGCATATAAGTATCAAGGTGTTCCTTCATAAGCTTAAGAAGAAGCTCCAGTAAATCCTTTAGAAGTACCTGAACATTTAAAAGCTCATTTCTGGTATACAGCTTCATATCAAGGGCAACCTGGTCATTGCGGCTTCTACCCGTATGCAGCTTCTTTCCCGTATCACCGGTTCTGTCAATGAGAATTGATTCTACGAAGCTGTGAATATCCTCCTTGGTCTCATCAAAGAGAAGCTTGCCCTCTGTCAGTTCAGCCTTTATTTGATTTAATTCCTTTATCAAAAGAACGGCCTCGTCCTTCTTTATGATTTCCTGTTCAGAAAGCATGGTCACATGTGCGATGCTTCCTTCAATGTCTTCCTTATAAAATTTACTGTCAAAGGAAAGGGATGCATTAAAATTATGAACCAATTCATCGGTTTCCTTCGTAAATCGTCCGCCCCATAGCTTCATGTTATTACCTCATTTCTTTCGTTGACTATGATTTTTATATTTAAAATTAATTAATTATACAATAAATATTATAATTATACAATAGAAAGATTTGAAATTACCACGGAGCACGCATGAATCTTTTAATTGCTGATTGGGAACGGACGATGATTTTGGCTTACCTTTCGTAATTTTCTCGTTCGGGGTTCCGAATTCCACTAAAATGCCAGCAGCTGTTCCTGGCAGGTGAAAATTATACCAAACTCGCTGGAAGGTTGTATTTGTGCAGGGCTGTGAGCTCAGACAGTGGTATAATTTTACCTAGGAACAGCTGCTGCCCTTTCAGTGTCATTAGGGAACTCCTCAATAGAAAATTACGAAAGGTAAGCCAAAATCATCTGGGGATTGGCAATAAAACCTTGGAAAGTTGTTGTTTTGTTTTGGTCTTATAGGGTTTTGGGCACAGCAACCGCACAAGACCAAATAATGGATATACACAGATGAGCAAGGGGGTTGTTTGGGAGATTTGTCTCAAGAGGTTCCTTATGACACTTAAGCGGCAGGAAACGTAACTAGGTAAAACAGTGCCACTGTTTGAGCTCGTTAACTAACACAGCCATATTTGTCACAGCGAGTTTGGCGCTGATTTACCTGCCAGTTACGTTTTCTGCCGCTTTAGTGGAATAAGGGTTCTCGCGTAACAAAACTCCCAAACAACCCCCTTGCTCATCGTCCGTTTCCACTAACTTCCTTCCTGCGTTTGTTGTGTTGAAATTACAGCAAAATGATTGAGAATGATGAGAGGGTAATAAATTAAAAGCACCGGGATGAATGAACTCCCGGTGCTTCCTTATTTGATATTTAGTTATTATAGGTTATAAAGCTTTGTATATTTATCAGTCAGGTAAGATACATAGTAGTCGGCATTCAAATCTTCCTTCATCATGCCTGTCAGTAGTTCGGAGGTATTCTTTGTAGCTCCATATTTATGAATGTGCTCTTTTAAGAATGCAACAATGGGAGCCAGATTACCCTGCTTTAAGTGCTCTTCCACGGGAAGCATTTTTGCCATGCAGCTGTATATCTGTGCGGAAATAGCGCTGCCTAAGGCATAGGAAGGAAAATATCCGAAGCTTCCGCCTGCCCAGTGGATATCCTGTAAGATGCCTTCCGCATCGTTTTCCGGTTCAATTCCTAAATACTCTTTGTATTTGCGGTTCCAGATAGCCGGAAGGTCCTTTACGGATACATTTTCCTCAAAAATCATCTTTTCTATTTCATAGCGGATAATTATATGAAGGGAATAGGAGAGTTCATCAGCCTCCGTACGGATTAAGCCCGGTTCTGATTTGTTGATTCCGGCAATGAACTGCTCAAGAGGAATGTCACTTAGCTGCTCGGGAAAATATTCCACTAATTTCGGATAGACCGGAAGCCAGAAAGCTTCACTTCTGCCCAGCATATTCTCAAAGAAGCGGGACTGGGATTCGTGGATTCCCATGGAGCTGCCGCCGCCTACCGGAGTAAGGGTTATGGCATCATCAATACCCATTTCATAAATGGCGTGTCCGCTTTCATGGATTACGGAGAAGATGGAGCTTTCCAGATTATTGGGATAAATATGTGTGGTTATTCTTACGTCCTTATTGTGCAGATTGGTCGTAAAGGGATGGGCGCTTTCGGCAAGAACTCCCTTGGAGTAATCAAAACCCACATAGGAGCTGATAAACTTTCCGAAGGCTAGCTGCTTTTCCTTATCAAAAGTCTGATAATTATAGGATTTGTCAATCATATCCTTCTTGTCCGTAACCTGTTTTAATAAGGGTACGAGGGAAGCTTTGATCTTGTCGAAGAAGATATCCAGTTTTTCCATGGAAAAGCCTTCCTCAAAATCATCCAGAAGGATATCATAGATTTTCCTGTCTCCTTTTTTGCGGTATGAGGCAAATTTCTTCTGGTAGTTTATGATTTCCTCAAGGGTTGGAGCAAACTCGTCAAAGGATTTATTCTTCTTAGCTCTTGCCCAGATTCCGGGAGCTTTGGCAGTCAGCTCACTGTAAGCCCTGTATTCCTGGGGAGGAATGGACTCCATCTGTTCATAGGACTTCTTCATGTTCTTTACAATTGCCTTCTGGTTAAAATCCAGGCTTTTTCCTTCTTCTTCGCCGGAAAGGACCGTTAGCAGCTCTTTGACTTCGTCGTTTATCAGGGTCTTAAAATATTCGCCGGATATCACGCCGATTGCCTTAGAGGTATTTTCTGCGGAAGCTTCCGGTGCCAGTGTTTCGTTATCCCATTCAAATAAGGTTAACGCTTCCCGAAAGGAAATATTTTTTTCAATATATTCACATAATTTAGCATAAGCTTTATTCATAGGTATCTCCTTTTTTGATTCATTTTTTCCAGTATATCATATGGTAAGAGCTGGCAGCAACTTAAAAAGAATGTTTTTATAATGTGTAAAACACAGCCAGACTTAGGATTACCTTAGAGCATAAAGAATATGCAGAACAAACCGCAGGAATGAATACATGGAAAGGGATTGTCTATAATATATAGAGAAAGAAATAGATAGAAAATCATAAAATGTATAGCTGTGCAGAAAAAGGAGAATTCATTATGAAAAAGCATTTTGAGATTGAAAAAGTCACCGGAAGAGAAATACTGGATTCCAGAGGAAATCCCACGGTGGAAGTAGAGGTGTTATTGGCGGACGGAAGCCTTGGAAGGGCGGCAGTTCCCTCAGGAGCTTCCACAGGAGCCTTTGAAGCAGTGGAGTTAAGGGATAATGATAAGAAAAGATATCTTGGAAATGGTGTAAAAAAAGCAGTTGAAAACGTTAATAAGGTCATTGCAAAGGAAATTGCCGGACTCAATGCACTAAACCAGGTGGAAATTGATAAAAAGATGATTGAGGCCGATGGCACTGAAAATAAAGGTAAACTGGGAGCCAATGCCATTCTGGGAGCCTCCCTTGCAACGGCAAAGGCTGCTGCCGAAGCACTGAACCTGCCCTTATACCAGTATATTGGCGGAGTAAATGCCAAGGTATTGCCGGTGCCTATGATGAATATTATAAATGGCGGAAAGCATGCGGATTCCAGCCTCAATATCCAGGAGTTCATGATTATGCCAATTGGTGCCAAATGCTTCAGTGAAGGGCTGGAATGGAGTACCACCATATTCCACACCCTGAAAAAACTGTTAAAGAGCGAAGGCTATGTGACAGCAGTAGGAGATGAAGGCGGCTTTGCTCCGAAATTCAAAAGTGATGAGGAAGCACTGAATTACATTGTAAAAGCGGTAGGAGAAGCTGGCTTTGAACCAGGAAAGGATTTCGGCATCGCAATGGATGTGGCTTCCACCGAGATGTATGATGAAGCGAAAAAGGCCGGCAGAGAAGGAGAGTACCTGTTTTGGAAGGCCGGAGAATATAAGAGTGTGGACGATATGATTGCCTACCTGGAGGATTTATGCGGCAGGTATCCGGTCATGTCCATTGAAGACGGCCTGGCAGAGGAAGATTTTTCAGGCTGGGAGAAGCTTACAAAAAGACTGGGCAGCAAAGTCCAGTTAGTAGGTGATGATTTGTTCGTGACAAATACAAAGAGAATCAGAAAAGGGATAGAGCTTGACATATCCAATTCTGTTCTGATTAAATTCAACCAGATCGGTACCTTAACGGAAACCCTGGAAGCAATTGAGATGGCAAAGAATAATAAATGGACGGCTATTGTGTCCCACCGGTCAGGAGAAACGGAGGATGTTACCCTGGCAGATATCGCTGTCGCTACCAATGCAGGGCAGATTAAGACAGGTGCTCCTTCCAGAAGCGACCGTGTAGCAAAATATAACAGGCTTCTCAGAATCGAGGAGCAGTTAGGGGATACGGCCATATACCTGGGAAGAAATTGCTTTCAGGTTAAATAAAACGGTTCAGCAGTATTTAAGGAAGGGATATTAATAAACAGATAAAGCAGCTTTGTGGAAAGGCTGTTAAATAAACGGATAAAGCAGCTTTGAGAAAGGGATATTAATAAATGGATAAAGCAGCTTTGAGGAAGGGCTGTTAATAAATGGATAAAGCAGCTTTGAGGAAGGGCTGTTAAATAAACGGATAAAGCAGCCTTTGAGGAATGAATGTTAAAAAACAGTTAAAGCATCCTGAGGGTGGGTTGTTAAAAATAGTTAAAGCAGTCTGATGGTGGCCGTTAAAAAGCAGCAGAATAATACAGGAACCCTGTGTAAAAGAAAGTTGTTTCTTCTGCACAGGGCTCCTGTTCCATAAAATTTGTGATTTTTTTGACTGGTTCCTTATTAAAGCACATTCACTGCTTTAATGGTACGGTATATACATTATCAACAATACAGCGGAATCCTTTGATAACATTTCCGCTTACAAGTCTGTGCTCGTTTTTAGGGCATAAATCCACATCCATTGTATAGAACAGGTTGTCATAGATTTGGCAGGCATCCTCCATGTTGTCATTATAGGGAGCCATATCCTTTCTTTTGCGAAGCTCGTATGCATTCATAAATATCATCCTCTTCTCATTCGTATTTTTTGTGTATCATTGTATTCGTTCTTTTTTTAATCAGAGAATCCTAGAATTTTTTACATTGTTTTTATCTATATTATACCTGTAAAATCTTTATTTTTCAATTATCATAAATTTTTTTTATTAAAAATTAATTAAAACCCGGTACTTTAGCGGTTTGAAGCATTAATTGGAAAAAACTTCAATGCTTTAATGTGCCATGTTTTACTTGACAAACATAAAGATTTATAATATTCTTACTAAGTTGATATATACCACAAATACTTACTGTATATAACTTCCGACATAAGAGTATATATAAAAATGAAGTCTGCACAATGGCGTGTATACATGTATTTTACATGGTAGTAGTGGAGATTTTTTTGTTGTAGGTATAAATAAATACAGGAATGAAAGCTCTTGTAAATGCAATATATCATCAAATAAATATTTTGATAGAAGGTAGGTTATTGTATGGGTAGATACATACTAAAAAGAGTAAGTGCAGCAGTGGTAACCATTTTCCTTGTTGCAACAATTACATTTTTCCTTATGAATTTAGTGCCGGGTGGACCATTTGTATCGGAAAAATCCATCAGTGCTCAGGCACAGGCTGCTCTGAATGAGAAGTTTGGTCTAGACAAACCATTGATAGTTCAATATAAAAATTACATGGTAAGTATTCTTCATGGAGACTTTGGCCTAAGTCTGAAGCAGCGCGGACGTACTGTAATGGAAATTATCACCAGCAGATTTCCTGTTTCTGCAAGACTCGGAGGTATATCCGTACTGGTTGCCATACTGATTGGTATACCATTAGGTTGTACGGCTGCCATTAACAGAGGAAAATGGGGAGATAATTTTATTATTGTTATTGCGACTTGCGGCATAGCAGTTCCAAGCTTTGTAATTTGTACGGTGGGTATGTACTTCTTTGGTGTTCACTTGGGAATACTTCCTACTTACGGATTGACATCACCGGCTCATTATGTACTGCCTGTAATTGCACTTGCCTTTTATCCTACAGCATATATTACCAGACTGATGCGTTCCTCCATGCTTGATGTAATTGGTCAGGATTATATCCGTACCTCCAAAGCAAAAGGTGTTTCACAGTTTATCTCCCTTTTCAAACATGCCCTGCGTAATGCAATATTACCCGTAGTAACCTATGTTGGTCCTCTGCTGGCTTATACTGTGACAGGAAGCTTTATTGTAGAGAAAATATTTGTTATTCCCGGCTTAGGAGGCCAGTTTGTAAGTTCCATTACGAACCGTGATTACACTGTTATTATGGGTACTACAATATGTCTTGCAACATTAGTTATCGTAATGAATACGATTGTGGATATTGTTTATAAGATAATTGATCCACGTATCCAGCTGAATTAGGAGGAACCAGAAATGAAGGATAAGAATGTACTAAGTTTTCAGTTGAATGTGGATGATTTCCTGCCTGCAACTGACGAGGAAAGGCAAAGCCTGGTGCAGATGCGTCCCAGTGTAAGCTTTTGGAAAGATGCATTACGCCGTTTATATAAAAACAAAGTGGCGATGGTAAGCCTTGCCGTAATTATATTTATTTTGATTTTTTCGTTTGCTGTTCCCAGCTTTTATCCATATAAATATGACCAGCAGATTCAAGGCTCCGAGTATTTAAAACCCATGACTTATTCCAAACAGGAAACAGCTCTTAAGGATGCAGGAAAAAGTGTATTCCCGCATATTCTGGGAACGGATAATCTTGGCCGTGACTATGCGGTCCGTGTAATGGTGGGAAGCCGTATTTCACTGCTTGTAGGTTTGATTGCTTCAGCCATCATTTTAATCATTGGTTCCGTATATGGATCAATAGCAGGCTTTTTCGGCGGCTGGGTAGACCTTATTATGATGCGTATTGCAGACATTGTTTATACAATACCTGATATCTTATTGATAGTATTAATATCCTTTGCCATTAAGTCTCCCATGGAAACACTTGCTACAAAGCCTGGATTCCAATGGATTCAGACGGTAGGCGTTAACCTGATCAGTATCTTTTTAGTATTTGCCCTTTTATACTGGGTAGGTATGGCAAGAATTGTCCGAAGCCAGATACTTACCTTGAAGCAGAGCGAATATGTAACTGCTGCAAAGGCATTGGGAGCTTCCAATGGACGAATCATAGGAAAGCATCTGCTTACCAATTGTATTGGTACCTTAATTGTAACTACAACATTACAGATTCCATCCGCTATTTTTACGGAAAGCTTTCTTAGCTTTCTTGGTTTGGGAGTTGCTATTCCCTTACCATCCCTGGGATCTTTAGCAAGTGATGCTGTTAACGGATTGAATTCCTATCCTTATTTATTAGTGGCACCGGCCGTTGGTATCAGCCTTATAATCCTCAGTTTTAACTTACTTGGAGACGGACTGAGGGATGCATTTGATCCGAAAATGAAGAGTTAATTGGAGAGGATGAATGATATGAGTGAATATTTAGTAGATATACAAAATGAGCGGCTCTCCTTCTTTACCCCTGCGGGCGAAGTGAAGTCATTAAATGATGTTTCACTGAAAGTTGCAGAAGGAGAAGTTTTAGGGATTGTAGGCGAAAGTGGTTCCGGTAAGTCTGTTACAGCTTACAGTCTCATGGGACTTACAGCATATCCCGGTAAATTAATCGGCGGTGATTTGTACTTTAACGGTCATCACATAAATGAAATGAAAGAACGGGAAATGCGTAAAATGAGGGGAAATGAAGTCTCTATTATTTTTCAGGACCCTATGACAAGCCTTAATCCGGTTTTTACAATAGGAAATCAGATTATGGAGGCTATTCTTCTCCATACAGATAAAGATAGAAAACAGGCTCATGACCGTGCAAAGGAACTTTTGCAGTTAGTAGGTATTAATGAACCTGAAAAGCGTTTGAAACAGTATCCCCATGAGCTGTCCGGTGGTATGAGACAACGTGTTATGATTGCTATGGCACTTGCATGTGAGCCGAAGCTTCTGATAGCGGATGAACCAACCACAGCTCTTGACGTAACCATCCAGGCCCAGATTCTTGAACTTATGACAGACCTTAAGAAAAAATTAGGAATGGCAATTATCCTTATTACCCATGATTTGGGAGTTGTGGCCGGTATGTGTGACAGGATTGCTGTAATGTATGCCGGTAAGGTAGTGGAAACCGGAACAACGGATGATATCTTCTACCATCCATCCCATGAATATACCAAAGGCTTACTTTTAAGTGTTCCAAATTTAAATGACACAGAGCATAAGAAGCTTGTTCCCATAGAAGGTCAGCCCATAGATATGCTGAATCCGCCGGCAGGATGTCCTTTTGCACCCAGATGCAATTCCTGTATGAAGATTTGTCTTCGCAAAATGCCTGAATACACCGATTTAGGAAATGGACATCAAAGTGCATGCTGGCTGTTAGATAAGGCTAAATTTGAAAGTGAGGTGCAGACTAATGGAAAATAAAAAACTAGTTGAAGTAGAGCACCTGAAACAGTATTTTCCCGTCAGCGGCGGAGGAGCTTTTAATAAAAAAGTAGTAAAAGCGGTAGATGATGTTTCCTTCTTTGTAAATAAGGGAGAAACCCTTGGACTTGTGGGTGAATCAGGTTGTGGAAAAACTACTACCGGACGTACACTGCTTCGTCTCCATGAACCTACAGGCGGTAAAATCATCTACGACGGTAAAGATATCACACATGTTAACATGTTACCTTACCGCAGGAAAATGCAGATTGTTTTCCAGGATCCATATGCCAGTCTGGACCCTCGTATGACAGTAGGAGACATCGTAGGTGAGGCTATTGATATTCATAAACTGGCTGCCAATAAGCAGGAACGCCGTGACCGGATTGTGGAGCTGTTGAGCCTCGTAGGATTAAATACAGAGCATGCCAATCGTTACCCTCATGAATTTTCCGGTGGGCAGCGCCAGCGTGTCGGTATAGCCCGTGCATTGGCTGTAAATCCGGAATTTATTGTATGCGATGAACCTATTTCCGCTCTGGATGTATCTATTCAGGCTCAGGTAGTTAATATGTTTGAAGAACTTCAGGAAAGTATGGGATTGACCTATTTATTTATTGCCCATAATTTAAGTGTAGTGAAGCATATATCGAACCGTATTGGGGTTATGTATTTAGGTAAGATAGTGGAATTAGCGGACAGCAGGGAGTTAACCTTCCATAGTGTCCATCCTTATACAAAGAGCTTAATTTCAGCAATCCCTGTTGCAGATCCTATAAAGACCCGCGAATCAAAACGAATTGTTTTAAAAGGCGATGTTCCAAGCCCGGTATATCCACCGTCCGGCTGCCGCTTCCGTACCCGCTGCCCCTATGCAGACGAGTGTTGTGCGGCGCAGGAACCGGAATGGAAAGAGGTTTCACCCGGTCATTATGCTGCATGTCATCATCTTGACAGAGTGAAATAGCTGTTTCAAAGACGCATCCAATTTCATCATATATAATATGGTGAATTGAATATAAATTAAAAATAAGGAGGAAATTTATGAAGAGAAGACTTTCAATTCTTTTAGCTCTTATAATGGTGGCAGCAATGGTATTAGGTGCTTGCGGTAAGAGCGACAACAACAGCGGCAGCAATAATGGCAACAGCGGCAAAAATAACACCAGTGATAATAGTGGTGACGGCGGAAGCAGCACCGGCGGTAAAGAAAAACAGCTTATTGCTGAAATTGGTCCTAACCCTGAGACGATTGATCCTGCATTGAATAGTGCGGTTGATGGTGGAAATATGCTTCTTTTTGCTTTTGACTGTTTATTAAATGTTGACAAGGATAATAAGATTATTCCTGGTGCTGCAGAAAAATATGAAACAAGCAAAGACGGTCTGAAATGGACCTTCTACTTAAGAAAAGACTTAAAGTGGTCCGATGGTTCTCCGTTAACAGCAAAAGATTTCGTTTACAGCTGGAAACGTGTTGCAGATCCTGCTACGGCTGCACCTTACAGTGAAACAGTTCTTGGCATGGTAAAAGGTTATGATAAAGCAGCAAAGGGAGATGTTGATGCATTAGCGGTTTCTGCACCTGACGATACCACTTTTGTTGTAGAACTTTCACATCCCTGCGTTTACTTTGATAAGCTGGCTGCTTTTGCAACACTGTCTCCTGTAAATCAGGCAACAATTGAAAAGAATGGTGATTCCTGGGCAACAAAGCCTGAATCTTATATCGGCAATGGCCCTTTCTATATTAAGGAATGGGTACCCAGCTCTTATATTCTTTTTGCAAAGAACGAAAATTACCGTGATAAAGACTCCATCAAGCTGGATTCTATTAAACTGCTTCTGATGGAAGATCCTAACGCAGCTTACAGTGCTTACAACAAACAGGACAGCGAATCACCTTTGATGATCAAGGATGTACCTACAGCTGAAATTCCTTCCCTTAGCGGAAATCCGGAATTCCATATTGAGCCCCTTTTAGGAACCTATTATGTTGACCTTAACAACACATTGCCTCAGTTCTCTGATTCCAAGGTACGTCAGGCTTTAAGCCTTGCAATCGACAGAAAGTATGTTGCTGAAACCTTAATGCAGGGTACTTACACAGCTGCTACAAACTTTGTTGGAACAAGTGTTGCTGATTGGGATGGAAGTGCTTTTATGGCCAATGCAAATGGTGGTAAGCCTTATATCAATAATGACGATTATGAAGGCAACCTTGCAAAAGCAAAACAATTATTAGCAGATGCCGGTTATCCTGATGGTAAAGGTTTCCCTGTTATTAAGTATTCTATCAATGATGCCGGTTACCATAAGGTAGTTGCCCAGTACTTACAGCAGGCTTGGAAAAAGCTTGGTATTACTGTAAATGTAGACGTTGTTGAATGGGCATCCTTTACTCCTATGCGTCGTGCAGGAGATTATGAATCAAGCCGTGACGGTTGGGTATTTGATTACAATGATGCCTCCAATATTCTTGATCTTATGGTTAGTACAAATGGTAATAATAATGCAAAATACAGTAATCCTGCTTATGATGAATTAATGCAGAAGGCTGCTGTTGAAAAAGATGCTAAGACACGTTCCGGTTATCTGCATAAGGCAGAAGACCTTGTAATGTCAGATACTGCAGTTATTCCGATTGCATACTATAACGAGTTCTATCTGCAGAGCCCCAAGGTTACCGGATCCTGGCATTCACCTTATGGATACTGGTACTTCCAGTATGCAGATATCACAGAATAATCTATAATATTTTACATTCGTAAATATAATAAAATTACGGAACGGAAATAAGAAAGAGCCCGCAGCTTGCGCTTTATATCAGCGTAAGCTGCGGGCTCTCTTTTTCTATCTGTTCCTTCTGTTCTTTTGCAGCTCTACTACAACAATCGGCAGGAAGGAAAATACCAGCACGATGGACCACTGGGCAGGTGTCAGAGGAACAACCTTAAAGATGTCAGCCAGAGGTTTTACGGATATTACGATTATTTGCAGGAAGGCACATATAATAAAGGATAGTACAAGCTTCATATTGGAAAACAGTCCGATTTTAGTCAGGGAATGCTCACTCCGCATATTAAAGGCATGGAAGAGCTGTGAAAGGCTTAGTACAGCAAAAGCCATGGTTCTTCCCACATAGGGAGTTGTAAGGGTCGCAAGCTCTACGGTCCTTGAATTCCGGACTAAATCTCCGGGAAGTGCGGCACTGTCAAAAAATCGGATACCAATGATAAAGGCCAGGAGGGCTAAGGAACCGATTAAGATACCTTCCGTAATGATTTTAAAGGCCAGGCCATCGGCGAACATACCCTTGTTAGGCGGAATCGGTTTCTTTTTCATAATGTCCTTATCCGGCGGATCCACACCCAGGGAAATGGCAGGGAGGGAGTCTGTCACCAGGTTTACCCAAAGCAGCTGGACGGCAACTAAAGGGGAGGGGAGACCAAAGAGGATAGCCACGAAGATGGTAAGGATTTCTCCGATATTGCAGGAAAGCAGGAAATGAACGGCTTTCTTGATATTGTCATAGATGCCCCGCCCTTCCTTAACAGCAGCAACAATTGTGGCAAAATTATCATCCGTAAGTATCATATCCGCCGCATTCTTGGCAACATCTGTACCGGTAATCCCCATAGCACAGCCGATATCAGCGGCCTTTAAGGCAGGAGCATCGTTTACACCGTCTCCGGTCATGGCAACCACTTCGCCCCTTGTTTGAAAGGCCTTTACAATCCGGACCTTATGCTCCGGGGAAACTCTGGCAAATACCCGGTAGTCCTTAATTTGCTCCACCAGCTCTTCCTGGGTTATCTGAGAGAGCTCTGCGCCGGTCATGGCCTGGGGGACGGGGGAAGTGTAGCGGTCGGGGTGATTGCTTCTGATTTCTGCTGCCCTAAGCTGTGCCATAGAGGTATCCTTTGTTAATATTCCCAGCTCTTTTGCGATGGCACAGGCAGTGGTAACATGATCACCTGTAATCATAACAGGGGTGATACCGGCCATCTGGCAGGTCAGAACAGCTTCACGTACCTCAGGCCTTGGCGGGTCAATCATACCGATCATGCCTGCCAGCGTCAGTCCCTGTTCCAGCCCGGTGGCTCTGTCTTTTTGAGTCCCGTTAAAGTTTTTCAGCCTGGCAGGAAAGGAGCTGTCAGCAGGATAATCCTTGTAGGCTACTGCAATGACCCGGAGTGCTTTTGCAGTCATCCCTTCATTTAAACGTGTAAGCTGTTCCCGAAGGGTATTGGAAATGGGAGCGTCCTTGTTTCCACGGTAAATATTGATGCACTCAGACAGCAGTATATCAAAGGCACCTTTTGTAATCTGCCTGTAGCTTCCGTCAGAAAGTTTATGTACGGTGGTCATTTGCTTTCGCCCTGAATCAAAGGGAATCTCAAATATCCTGGGATTCAGCAGATCAAGCTGGGATTTGCTTAGCCCTACCTGGTAGGCGGCCATAATGAGGGCATTTTCCGTGGGCTCTCCCGTAGCGGATACATTTTGGTGTTTTCCCTTACCTGATACCTGTAATACGGCGTCATTACATAAGCTTGACAGGGTAAGGAGAAACTTTCCGGTGCTTCCATCGGGAGCTTCCTTGCCCTTACAGGAGCAAAGTTCCGTTACCGTCATTTTATTCTGTGTCAGGGTACCGGTCTTATCGGAACAGATGACCGTAGCGCTTCCAAGAGTTTCAACGGCAGGGAGCTTTCTTATGACAGCATTTTTCCTTGCCATTCTTTGCACCCCAAGGGAGAGCATGATGGTTACAATGGCAGGAAGACCTTCCGGAATAGCTGCCACGGCAAGGCTGACGGAGGTCATGAACATCTCAAATATGGGCCGGTTTTTTAAGATGCCGACCAGAAAAATTATAATACAGATGATAAGGGCAGCGATACCCAGAGCTTTGCCGGTACTGGCAAGCTTTTTCTGAAGGGGAGTCATGGGAGTCTCATCCTCCATAATCATTCTGGCTATATGGCCGACCTCGGTATGCATGCCTGTTGCTGTTACCACTGCCGTACCCCGGCCATAGGTAACGATACCCGTGGCGGCTACCATATTAATACGCTCTGCCGACAGAAGATTTTCCATTAATACCTTGTCGGCATCCTTTTCAATGGGATGGGATTCGCCGGTCAGGGAAGCTTCGTCAATCTTTAAGTTAACGGAGGTTATTAGTCTTGCGTCGGCAGGTACAAAATGTCCCGTTTCAAGATATATAATATCACCGGGAACTAATTCCTTGGCATCTATACTCTCAAGCAGACCATCCCGCATAACCAGAGCGGTCGGTGCGGACATTTTTTGAAGGGCTTCCAGGGATTTTTCGGCCTTGCTTTCTTGTACAACTCCTAAGATTGCATTCAGCGTAATGATAGTAATTATTATTGCAGGCTCAACGATATCCAGCTCTCCATGTAAAAAGGATACCAGGAAGGAGACCAGAGCAGCAAAAATCAATGTCAATATCATAAAGTCTTTAAATTGGCTTATAAATCGCAAGATTAAAGGCGTTTTTTTCTTAGCCTCAAGCAGGTTATACCCATATTGTTTCTGCCTTTTTGCTGCTTCCTTTTTTGTCAATCCTGTAAGTGCAGAATCCAGTTCCTGCAGGGCTTCTTCCTTTGTAATACTGTGCCAATTGGTCATTTTAACACCCATTGCATATCCCGATTTTGGCGTAGGGGATTTTGCTCCTTTCTTTATTTAATCTCAACACTTTGTCAAATTAATTATATGACGGGCTATTCCTTTTTATTTCATATAGAGCCGAAAGCCTTGAAACTGTTAAAGCGGCAGGGCAGTTATAGTTGTTTTACAGCAAGCCTTGCATATCTATTTACGGAAATTTTAAGGTAAAGTACAGATGTATGAAGGAAGTTTATGGGTACGGACGATGACCAAGGGGGTTGTTTTGGAGTTTTGTTACGCGAGAACCCATATTCCACTAAAGCGGCAGAAAACGTGGCTGGCAGGTAAATCAATGCCAAACTCGCTATAATAACTATGGCCGTGTTAGATATCGAGCTCAAACAGTGGTATTGCTTTACCTAGTCACGTTTCCTGCCGCTTAAGTGTCATAAGGGACCTCTTGAGACAAAATTCCAAAACAACCCCCTTGGTCATCTGTGCATATCTATTATTTGGTCTTGTGTATTTGCCATGCCCAAAACCTTATAAGACCAAAACAACACAACAACTGTCCAAGGGTTTATTGCCAACCCCCAGATGATTTTGGCTTACCTTTCGTAATTTTCTATTGAGGAGTTCCCTAATGACACTTAAATGGCAGCAGCTGTTCCTAGGTAAAATTATACCACTGTCTGAGCTCACAACACCACACAAAAACAACCTTCCAGCGAGTTTGGCATAATTTCACCTGCCAGGAACAGCTGCTGGCATTTTAGTGGAATTCGGAACCCCGAACGAGAAAATTACGAAAGGTAAGCCAAAATCATCGTCCGTTCCCAACCCCCTGGCACATGCAGATAATTGGGAAAAAATACTGGAGTTAAAAATTAAAAAAGATGGTTTTAAATTGGGACTGGAAAAAGATTCATGTGAATATCGTACAAATATGCGGATAACTCTTAACAAGTGTTACAAACAATGGTATAATTTAGAGCATGTTTGTTTAAAAGGGTACCTTTTCAGGCAGAATTAGGTAAATAGTATAGTGAGGTAAAGAAGTGAAAGAGAAGAATTTATATATGGGAAATCTGGGAATTTTCTTTAAACCCTATAAGAAACTTCTTATAATAGGGCCTGCTTTTAAACTGGCAGAAGCAATACTGGAACTATTCCTGCCTTTTCTTATGTCAAAGGTAATTGATGTGGGTATAAAGAACGGAGACAGGGATTATGTCTATCGGATGGGTGCAGTGATGCTTGTAACAGCCATCGTAGGGGTTATCTGTGCCCTGATATGCCAGTACAGTGCTTCCTTAGTATCCCAGGGAATAGGAACGGATATCAGAAATGAGCTTTTCAGGCATATGGAGACCTTGTCGGGTAAGGAGCAGGATAAGTTTGGGACAGCTTCATTAATCAACCGTATAACCAATGATGTAAATCAGGTACAGCTTGCGGTCGCCATGTTCATCAGGCTTGTTATCCGCGCACCCTTTCTATGCATCGGAGGCCTTATCATGTCCTTTCTGCTGGATGTAAAGCTGTCTCTGATAGTACTTCTGGTACTTCCTGTTTTTGTTGGGGTATTATACCAGACCATGAAGAAATCAATCCCCCTTTATGGCAGAGTACAAAAGAAGCTGGATGAGATTTCCCTGAGCTTAAGAGAAAACCTGAGCGGAGTCAGAGTTATCAGAGCATTTGCCAGAACAGCGGCAGAGGAGGAAAAGTTTCAGAAAGTAAATAATGAGTATGCCATGAATGCCGTAAAGGTGGGTAAAATTTCGGCTATGCTGAATCCTGTGACAACGCTCATATTAAATGTGGCTATTGCAGCCATCATCTGGCTGGGAGCCGTCAGGGTGAATAAGGGGTTTATGGAAACCGGTGAAGTGATTGCCATTGTGGGATATGTTACCCAGATACTTGCCGCATTAATCGTAATATCCAATCTGGTGGTCATCTTTACGAAGGCCTATGCCAGTGCGGGAAGAATCAATGAAGTATTAAGTACAGAGACAAGTATTACAAATCCTGCCGCCGCCGGCAGAAGGGAAGGAAATTATAGGGAAGGAGCACCTGCCGTAGAATTTGATAAGGTTTTCTTTGCATATAAAGAGGACAGTAACGAGAGCAAGGATAATATGAAAGAAACAGGCAGCTATGCCCTGAATGATATATCCTTTAAGGTGATGAAAGGGGAAACCTTTGGTATTATCGGTGGCACAGGCTCGGGAAAATCCTCTGTGGTAAATTTGATTCCGAGGTTCTACGATACCCTGCTTGGGTCCGTTAAGGTATTTGGGAAAGAGGTCAGGGATTATGACCTTGCAGAGCTAAGGAGGAAAATCGGCATGGTGCCCCAAAGGTCCGTACTGATTACCGGGACAATTGCAGAAAATCTCAGGTGGGGAAAGGAAGACAGTACCGTGGAAGAATTAAAGGAAGCCGCATCCATTGCCCAGGCGGAGGAATTTATCCGCTCCTTACCGGAGGGCTTTGATACGCCTATCAGAAGGGGAGGAGTGAATGTATCAGGCGGGCAAAGGCAGCGTTTGGCCATTGCCCGGGCTTTGGTGAGAAGGCCCAAAATCCTGATTTTGGATGACAGCTTTAATGCCCTTGATTATGCCACAGATGCCGCCCTGAGAAAAGCCCTGAAGGAAAAGACAAAGGGAATGACGGTATTTATGATATCCCAGAGAGCAAGTACTTTACGAAACTGTGACCAGATAATGGTTTTAAATGAAGGAGAGATTGCCGGCCTCGGCACCCATGAGGAGCTTCTTAAAAACTGCCAGGTCTATGAAGAGATCTGCCGTTCCCAGGAAACTTCTGAAACCGGTGAGAAAGAGGGTGTCGGCAGTGGAAAGTAACCATAGGGTATCTACGAAAAAAACAACGAGAAAGAGATTATGGGGTTATATTGGGAAGAGCAAGAAAGTACTCCTTACAGCATTTCTTTTTTCCATCCTGGGGAATACCATGGCAGTGTTTACTCCTCTGTTAATGGGAAAAGCCGTTGACACGATTATTGGAGCCGGTAAGGTCGATTTTGAGACCTTGAAGGGGATACTGCTCCTGATGCTGGTGCTTTATCTGGTAAGCAGCCTTTTTCAATGGCTCATGTCCGTCTTCAGCAACCGGGCATCCACGAATATCGTAAGGGAAATGAGGGAAGATGCCTTTCGTAAGCTTAATAAATTGCCCGTCAGCTATTTTGACAGGCATCCCCACGGCGATGTTATCAGCAGGCTGACCAATGATATTGATGCCATATCTGACGGACTGTTTCAGGGGATTACACAGGTTATGTCCTCGGTGGTTATTATTGCAGGAAGCTTTGTATTTATGATGACAATAAGCCCTTTGATAACCCTGGGAGTCATTATAGTGACACCGCTTTGCTTCTTCCTGGCTTCCTTTATCGCAAAGCACTCCAAGCTGATGTTCCATAGGCAGTCAAGCCTTACAGGAGAACTCAATGGCTATGCGGAAGAAATAATCGAGAATCAGAAGCTGGTTATGGCATTTAGCTATGAAGAGAAAACAATGGACCATTTTAAAGAGCAAAATAAGGAGCTGTACCGTGTGGGGCAGAAGGCTCAATGGTATTCCTCCCTTACCAATCCTACCACTAGGCTTATCAACAATATCGCATATGTTATGGTGACGGTAATGGGCGCTCTCCTTAGCCTGGCGGGAAAGCTTTCAGTTGGTAATATTGCAAGCTTCCTTACCTATTCCAACCAGTTTGCCAAGCCAATCAATGAAATAACGGCAGTTACTACTCAGATACAGGCAGCCTTTGCATCCGCTGAAAGAATATTTGCACTTCTGGATGAAGAAGAGGAGAGGATTGCGGAAGAGCCCTATGAGGAACTGACGGACTGCCAGGGAAATGTGGAATTCAGGGAGGTCTGTTTTGCTTATAAGAAGGAGGTTCCCTTAATAGAGAACTTTAATCTGAAAGTGAAAAAGGGAAGTACCGTAGCAATTGTAGGGCCTACCGGCTCCGGTAAAACAACCCTAGTAAATCTGCTGATGAGATTCTATGAATTGGACAGCGGACAGATATTCGTTGATGACAAGGACATCCTTCACATTAAGAAAAATAATTTAAGGCAGAGCATAGGAATGGTTCTCCAGGAAAGCTGGCTCATTACGGGAACCGTTGCCGAGAATATAGCCTACGGAAAAGCGGGGGTAACCAGAGAGGATATCATAAACGCTGCAAAAGCCGTGAAAGCCCATGGATTTATTATGAGGCTTCCCAAAGGATATGACACCCTTATAGAAGAGGATGGAAGGAATCTCTCCCAGGGGCAAAAACAGCTGCTCACCATAGCAAGAGTGTTAATTATGGACCCTCCCATGCTGATACTGGATGAAGCGACCAGCAGTATTGATACCAGAACAGAGATAAAAATACAGGAAGCCTTCTTAAAGATGATGAAGGGAAGAACCAGTTTTGTCATTGCACACAGGCTTTCCACCATAAAGGAGGCGGATACCATTCTGGTACTAAAGAACGGCAATATCATTGAACAGGGAAATCACAATGAACTGCTTGACAGAAAGGGCTTCTATTATAAGCTGTATCATTCCTAATTCTCGTCTTAACAGATTTGAAACAGTTTTGCCATAAGATTAACACAAAAATTACTTATGGTATCAGTACTTAGTACGACAAAATATGGTAAGAAAAATAGCTGCAAGGAGTAATCAATGACACATTCAAAGAAAACCATACAAAGGATTATTATCTTAAGCATTGCCACGCTGATAATAAGTTTTTTTTCTCCGGTAATAACAGAAGCAAATGTAACAAAACCATACTATATCAAGGTTAATAAGCAGCAAAATTGCGTCACAGTATACAAAGAGGATGCAAAAGGGAATTACACGGTGCCGGTTAAAGCAATGATATGCTCCGTGGGTGCCGATACCCCCTTGGGAGTATTTAAAACGCCTGCCAAATATCGTTGGAAGTTACTGATGGGAGACGTTTGGGGACAGTATTCCACCAGAATTGTTAAAGGGATTTTATTTCATTCCGTCTGGTACTACAAGATGGATGCCTCCACCTTGTCTGCAGCCCAGTATAATAAGCTTGGTACTACCGCATCCCATGGCTGTGTAAGGCTGACGGTGCAGGATGCCAAGTGGATTTATGATAATTGTCCTCTTGGAACCTCAGTAGAAATATATAATGGGAAAGACCCGGGACCACTTGGAAAGCCGGAATCAATAAAGCTTTCACTTGGTACAGGCTGGGATCCCACAGACCCTGATAAAAATAATCCATACCTGGATAAAGCACCGGTTTTAACAGCTGCTAGCAGTAAATCGGTGGAATGGGGTTCTAAAATTGATCTGTATAAAGGCCTTAAGGCAGTATCTTCTACCGGTGTTGACATTACAAAGAGCATCAAAGTCAAAGGAAAGGTAGACAGCTATACAGCCGGAAAATATAAAATCAACTATTCAGTCAGTGATGAGCTGGGAAGAAAGACCGGTAAAACCGTAACCTATACGGTCAAGCAGTGTAAGGAAGCACCTGTGATTAAGGGAGCAGCTGACAGAATCACAGGAAAAGGTACCGTAATTAACAAAGCCTATGCCCTTAAAGGAGTATCCGCATACCTTTCAACGAAAAAGCTTTCAAGTAAGGATATTAAGGTTACCATTAAGAAAACCAGTGCGGATGAATATGCTTTTGCATATAGCATAAAGGCTGAAAACAACAAGACAGGAAAGGCAGCTGCATCTGTTTATATTGATACGACTCCTCCTGATCTGGAAGGGGTTTCCTTTAAGACTATTACCAAGAAACAACTGGCAGCCGGCAAGAAGGAGATTCTGAAGTTAGCGAAAAAGGATATAGCGGTAAATGACGATTATTCGGAGCTGACTCCTGATGATATAAAGATAACGGTAGAACCCAAGGAAGATTATGCATACATGGTTCATTATGAGGTTGCTGATAAAGCAGGTAATATTACGAAGGAAACTGTGCAGTACACCTATTTTGACAATATGCGTATTGAGGGAATTGAAAATCGGTATGACATACCTCAGGATACGGTAATAGATGATGCATTTGCATTGTCAGGCATTCAGGCTCTTGACAGTAATAATACTGACTGCGCAGGACTTTTAACAGTAAGCATTTCAACGGAGGATAATAAAACCTATGAGGTGACTTATACCATTATCCAGCAGCATAACAAGAAAGCATCGGTTGTCTGCCATTTTACACTGGATTCACAGAGTAACGGGGAAGCAGACCAAAAGGAGCAGCCTGCTCCGGAGCCAACTACTCCGGAGCCGACTAATCCGTAAAGAATCAGTTCGGGCAAACAGTACAACAGGAAAGTGATTTAAGAAAAGGGATTGTCGTAATAAGAAGAACAAATACCGGATACTGCATCCATTATTGAATTTATGGACTGTATCCGGTATCTGCTTTTTTATCTATCATTTTTATTTCATTGTTCTGGCCATTCTTTTTATCATTTCAACCTTCTGTTTTTCAGCAGGGGACATATCCTGTGTCAGTATATCTACCAGCAGATCGTTTTCTTCCTTTGTAAAGGACAGATTCATAGTCTTAAGCTGCGCATTGGCCTTTACCATAAGCGGGACCAGCTTATCCTGGGATTTTCCTTCTGCTTCCTTTGCCAAATCCATAAGGATTGCGAGCTTTCTGGCATCGATATTTTTTATTGCCGGATGATTCATCCACGAAAAATTATTCATAATTACCTCCGTTTGGCATCATATTAAACATCATAGAAATGTTATCGAAAGTACTTTTTTGTTCCGGTGTCAGCATAGTCGACAGGATTTCCATCATATTCTGGTTGAATCCGGTTCCATTTCCGCCGGGATCATCCTTATTGCTTTCAGGGTTCTCTCCGGTACCTGGCTGGGAAGCCATCATACTGGACAGGACGGAATAGGTTTCGAACATATTTTTCATTCTTAATAAGTTGAGTATATTATCAATAATTTTCCTTTCGCTGGCATAACAGACATTGCGGATACTGTTCAGAAGAGCTTCCAGGTCTATATTTTGCAAGTCGAAGCCAAGGGCAGATACATGTTCATTACTACCGACAGTCCGAAGGCTATCCATAAGCTCGGAGGTTTTAATAATCAGGCTGGCAGATTCCTGTGTCTGGCCATTTAGATGCGGGAGGGCAGCTTTCATAATATCGACCATGTGCTTTAAGCTATTTTCGGGAGCGGTTTCATCAGAACCGGCGGAATTGCCGGAGCTTTCAGAGCCAGTAGAACTGCCGGAGCTGCCGGAATTACCGGGATTTCTAAAGCTTTCAGAGCTGCCGGAATTACCGGGATTTCCAAAGCTTTCAGAGCCGCCGGGATTGCTGGAATTTCCAAAGGGGTCGGAAATGCCGGAACTTCCATAGCTGTTGGAATTATCATAGCTGCCATAGTCAGCGGAACTGCCAGAGCTGCTGGAAGTGCTGAGATTTCCATAGCTGTCAGAGCCGCCAGAATGAATAGAACTGCCAGGGTTATCGGAACTTTCATGGCCTTCAGAGCTGTCAGGAGCTTTCAATTCATCGGAATGTTCAGTACTATTAGAATATCCTAAAGAGCCGGAGCCTGCGGCATCACCAGCGTATCCGGGGCTGCCCGTGTTAACTCCGTTATAAGAGTAGCCGGAGTCATTGATTTCCGCTGCACTGTAGTTATATCCGTAGTCACTGGTTATCGTAGCACCATAGGGATATCCGTAAGGATACCCATTGCCAAAATTACCGGTACCAAAATCCCCGTTTGTATTTCCTGTATTACCGTTAACAGGGGGAGGAGTAGGTCCATTTGCAATGTCTGGATTATTTTTTTTAATTGCCTCCTCTTTATCAAAGGAACCTGGATTACCGTAACCTTCCATGACTGCTCCATTTCTGCTTTATCATTATACTATATTCAGGGAAGGGAAAAATATAACCAATAGGAGTGACAAGCCATCAGAAAAAGAAGCCGGAAGGCTTAGAAAGTGTGAATACAAATGACTTCAAAAGAAAAAAAGAATCTGGTTCTGAAAGAGATTGTAAAACCCTTATTAAAAAAAGCGGGGTATCGCAGCTCCGGGAGGGTTTATTATTCCCAGCGGGGAAACTGCTGCCTTGCCCTTTGCCTGAAAGGCTCCCACTATAACTCGACTGTTACAGGCTACTGCTTCGGATTTGAAATCATGGCCTTTGAGGGAGAGGTGACAGAGAGTATTAAAAAGGGATGGTGGATGGAGTACACCTCCATTTCCGAAGCAGTTCTGCTGCCGGATATGGGATATCTGCATCCTTACCGGAGGGGGATGGAATACCAGATTGATGGATATAAAAATTATCAGCCCCAGGATATGAATCTGGAGGATATAGTGCTGCATATCAGGGAGGATTTGGAACACTATATCCTCCCTGAACTGGCCCAGGTGGAAAGTCTTGCCGGCTGGGAACGCAAGAGAGAAGAGTGGAAGCAGCGCGGCTGCACAGAGCGGGTTCGTTTACTTCGGTATTTTGAATGGGCTAATCCCCTGACTTGCTCCACAAGAAATATTCCTCAGCTTCTCGCTGCCCGGCGGCAGCTTGAGCTTCCAATTGAAACAATCCGAAATAATTCGGCATTGTACCACCAGATACAAAAGGCATCTCCGTGGCCGGAAACGGATGGCTGGAGCTTCATTCTTTCCGTTCTGGAGGCAGAAGAAGCAGCCGTAGCTCAGCTGGCAGAAGAGGAACAGACCTAAACCGGATAGGTCAGGTGTGTTTCATCAATATCCGTCAGAACCTCTCTGAGATATTTGTCCGCCAGATATTTGGCCATGGAAAGGTTTATATCAAGGTAATTACCGCAGTTAATAGCCGCGGCACCGGGTACCTCTCCGGTAAAATCACGGATAAATTCATACATCTCTGTAATTAGCGGAACAATCTCACTGGATTGATAATCTCCCGCTAAGATAAGATAAAATCCGGTACGGCAGCCCATCGGACCGAAGTAAATCGTCTTGTCGGCAAAAGCCAGGTGGTTTCTCAGGAAGGTTGCTCCAAGATGTTCGATGGTATGGGCCTCTGCAGTATTCATAACAGGCTCGAAATTCGGCCTTGTCATACGGATATCAAAGGTGGTAAGAGTCTCAGCGCCTGCTTTGTCTTTTCTGGATACATAGATTCCTGGCAGCAGCCGCAGATGGTCTATGGTAAAGCTTGCAATCTGTTCCATATTATTCTCCTTTCAACTTTCTATATTTTTTGTTATCATAAGTTCAGTTAGTAAAAATGACAATCGGTTAAGATATCATGGATATTATAGCATAACAGGGAAGCGGATGAAAGAAAAAATTAGATATCCGGAACCGGTATCGCGAGCTGCTAGCACAAAGGGCCTTCGAAAGTTCGTAATATAGAATTAAGAAAATGTTTTATTGATAAGGCCTAATCGATGTAATATAATAATAAATAGCGATAAATGCAGATTATTATCAGAAAAAAGGGACAGGTTTGATCTACGATGGATAACCAGAATATAAATGAAAAAAGGATGAGGCAGCTGCGTAGAAAGCAAAGAAGACGCCGCCGGATGATATTGACATTTTTAGGAATTTTACTCGCATACCTTGCGGGTTATATGGTTGGCTCAGGGAAGATGGACCAAACAATAGCCAGTGTTTCCAGCCGGGACACAGTTGACCCGGGCAGCGGGGCCGGCATAGGGAAAGCAGAAAATCCGGTACAGATAGCCAGAAATATGATGAATACGCAGGAGGGAGAAATTACGGTAGCTGCTCCTGAGGATTATTCTGAAGAGGAAGTAATGCAGAAGCTAGAATCTCTGTCAGAGGATGAGAGATATGAGACAATTCTCAATCAGATGAATGAATACCCCTACGAATTGCTGAAAGATTTAGCAAACAACCCTGAAATGGCTTCTTTTGTTGCAAATTATCCAAGTCTGTCGGGAGATTCCGGAAAAGGAAGCATTTCAAAGGAAGAACTAAAAGAAAAATGCCCGCTTTTTTTGCAATGGGATGAACGCTGGGGAGCGTTTACTTATGGAAATGAAAGTATGATAGCTGTGAGCGGATGTGGACCAACAGCACTTTCTATGGTTATTGTAGGCTTGACCCATAATCAGGAGGCAACCCCCGATAATATAGCTGATTTTGCCATGAATAACGGATATTATTTGCAAGGAACAGGCACCAAATGGTCTTTGATGACGGAAGGTGCTGCCGAATATAAAATCAACTCTGAAATGATTCCATCGGATAAGAAAAGGATGGAGCAAAGTCTCGATGAAGGAGGCTTTCTGATATGTTCCATGGGTCAGGGGGATTTTACACTTGCAGGGCATTTTATCGTAATATATGGTTATAACAAAAAGGGCTTTCAGGTTAATGATCCTTTTTGCCTGTACCGAAGCAATCAGGAGTGGACTTATAGCCAGCTTGAGAATCAGATAAAGAGTATATGGGTATTAAAAAATGAAGTATGACCTGGTACTGCTTTGCATTCGAAATTTATGCAAAGGCAGTACTGGTACATTATAACAGAAACTAAAAAATCTCAGAAGCAAAAGATTAAATTCAAGGAGAGCATTATGTGGGATGGCATTATATTTGATTTAGACGGGACCTTGTGGGATGCAACGGACGGAGCAGCAGAGGTCTGGAAAGAGGAAGCCAGGAAATTCGGTGATGTAAAGGATATTATCACAGCGGATAAGTTAAAGGCCCTTTATGGACTGCCGCTGGAGGAGATAGCAGTCAGACTGCTGCCGGGTGCAGAGGAAGAAACAGCTCTTGCTATTATGAGAGAAAGCGTAATAAAGCAGTGTCCATATCTGGAAAAGGATGGAGGGATACTCTATCCCGGACTGATCGATACATTAAAGGAATTGAAGAAGAAATATAAGCTTTTTATTGTAAGCAACTGCGAAGAGGGATACATCCAGTGCTTTTTAAATGCCCATAAGCTGTGGGACATCTTTACGGATTTTGAATATCCTGGCAGAAGCGGACAGTTAAAGGCAGAAAATATAAAAAGCGTTGTAGCTAGAAATGCCCTGCAGAATCCGGTCTATGTAGGAGATACCCTGGGAGATTTTACAGCAGCCGGCAAGGCGGGTGTGCCTTTTATTTATGCCAGATACGGTTTCGGGGAAGTAAAGGACTGTGACAGGGAAATCGACAGCTTTGCCGAGCTTTTAAATTTTTAACGGCATATATTTTTGGTTGACTTATATTGGTTAAATGGGTATACTAAAAGCAGGAAAAGAAATGAATAACGCCAATGATTAAGAGTAGTAATCAGTTTTATCTGCTTTCAGAGAGCCGGCAGAAGGATGCGAACCGGCAGCAGATTCTGCATGAATGGACTTATAGGCTCGGGAGGAAAGGAGAATTCCAAGTAATGCCCGACGGGAGCTTCATCCGTTATCAGCGAAGCATATATTTATGTATATGAAATAAGAGGGCGCTATGCGCCAAACCGGGTGGTACCGCAGAAGCTTATAACTTTTGTCCCAGTAAATATTACAACAGTAATATGCTGAGGCAAAAGTTCTTTTTATGTCAGGAAACTTATTTCTGCTTGTATGATAATTCAGGCATATCAAACCGGAGATTTGGTTTTATGAAAGGAGATTAAAATGTTAGACGGAAAGAAAGTATTATTCAGCGGAATGCAGGCAACAGGGAACATTACCCTGGGAAATTATATGGGAGCTTTAAAGAATTGGATTGCATTAAATAATGATGAGGCATACCAGTGCCTTTACTGTGTGGTGGATCTTCATTCCCTTACCATAAGGCAGGATCCGGCAGAGCTGAGAAAGAGGGCCAGAACCCTTCTGAGCCTTTATATTGCCGCCGGCCTGGACCCGGTTAAAAACTGCATTTATTATCAGTCCCACGTATCAGGGCATGCAGAGCTCAGCTGGATATTAAACTGCTTTACCTATATGGGAGAATTAAACCGGATGACCCAGTTCAAGGATAAGGCAGCCAAGCATGCGGACAATATCAATGCCGGCCTTTTTACCTATCCGGTTCTTATGGCAGCGGATATCCTTTTATTCCAGACAGACGTTGTTCCCGTTGGAATTGACCAGAAGCAGCATCTGGAAATAACCAGGGACATTGCGGAGCGCTTCAACAGTATCTATGGAGATGTATTCACCATACCCGAACCCTACATCGGAAAAATCGGAGCAAAGATCATGAGCCTTCAGGAGCCGGATAAGAAAATGTCCAAATCCGATGAGAATGTCAATGCAACAATTTACCTGATGGATGATGCGGATACCGTTATCCGCAAATTTAAGAGAGCAATAACGGATTCCGATAATGAAATCCGCTATACAGACGATAAACCCGGAATCAAGAACCTTATTGATATCTATTCTGCTGTTAACGACAAGACGCCTGCTGAAGTTGAAAAGGAATTTGACGGTAAAGGCTATGGGGATTTTAAGCTGGCAGTAGGAGAAGCTGTAAATACCGTTTTACGTCCCATACATGCAAGGATGGAGGAACTTACAAAGGATAAGGCTTATGTGGACGGCATCATTAAGGATAACGCAGAAAAAGCCAATTATTATGCGACCAAGACCTTGAGAAAGGTACAGAAAAAAATCGGACTTCCTGAAAGAATACGTTAAAAAGAATTAACAGGGTAAATTACAAAAAACTAAAAGACATAAATCACGTAGTATTAAGAAATGTCAAAAGTTAAATGACAATGCCACTCCATAGAATGCTGATATAAAAAAGGATAGAAGTTTATGAAAATAGTTTTCTTGGAAACCGATTCATTAGGTGATGATGTGGATTTATCCATCTTCGATTCCCTGGGAGAAGTTATTAAGTACAATAAAAGTGAGACAGATAAGAACAGTACCAGGATAAAGGAAGCTGACATACTCGTGGTCAATAAAATCCCCATGAAGGAAGAAAACCTGAAGGAAGCAAAGAATTTAAAGCTGATCTGCATCACGGGTACCGGGACTAACATGGTTGATTTTCCTTATGTGAATGGGAGAGGAATTGCTGTGGCCAATGTGAAGGGCTATTCTACACAGTCAGTTGTCCAGCACACCTTTGCACTGCTTTTCTATCTTTATGAGAAGCTGAGCCATTACGATGCTTTTGTAAAATCAGGAGGCTACGTAAGAAGCGATATTTTCAGCTGTTTTGATGAGAAATTCAATGAGCTTTACGGCAAGACCTGGGGAATCATAGGGTTGGGAGATATCGGAAAGGGTGTAGCCGGCATAGCCGGGGCCTTTGGCTGCAAGGTGGTATATTACTCCACCTCCGGCAGGAATCAAAATAAGGAATATACCAGAGTGGATTTTGACACCCTTTTAAAAAAATCGGATATCATATCCATTCATGCACCCTTAAATAAGGATACGGAAAATCTGATAGGTGAAGAAGCTCTTTCCAAAATGAAACCCTCAGCCCTCCTTTTAAATCTGGGAAGAGGGCAGATTATTGATGAGGCAGCCCTTTACAGAGCCTTGTCGGAGGGCTGGATTGCAGGAGCAGGGCTGGATGTATTAAGGCAGGAGCCAATGGCTGCGGATAATCCGCTGCTTGCCATACAGGACAGCAAAAGGCTCATTATCACCCCCCATATCGCCTGGGCAACTGTAGAAGCCAGAAAACGGTGTGTGGAGGAAGTATTGGAAAACATGAAGGCTTTCTTAAGAGGAGAAGAGCGGAATATTGTGAAACAGTGATGGTTTATATTTCAGCCTGCAGTAATACATATATCGATAGCTATGTATTACTGCAGGCTTTATTATTGTGGCATTTTCAATCAACTCCCCATGCCTTTCCAGAACGCCGCAAAATTGTGCCGAGGATTTCGCGGGCACAATTCAGCAGCTTTGATATATCACCCATATATAAATAAAACAGTTATAATCCTAAAGGCTCCAAGGTTGAAATTTACAAAAGTTAAAAATGTTGCAATGTTATCAAAAACGTGTTAACATAATGACAAATCAGCGTTGAAAATCGAAGAAGTATGAGGGGGAATTAGAAAAAGAAATAATATATAAACTTTTGATGAGATTTTGCTATAATCTCACACATTTGCATTAATTACCTAAAAGGAATCAAATCTGGAACATATATGAAAGGGTTTATATTGGATGAAACGAGCAAAAATACAGGATATCGCTGACTTACTGAATATTTCCAGAGTAACAGTCTGGAAAGTCTTTAATAATAAAGAGGGTGTCTCAGAGGACATGAGACGGAAGGTGCTGGAATGTGCAGCCGAGCTGAACTTTCAACCATCTAAATTGCAGGAAGCAGGTTTTTCGTTTCCTTTAAAGAAACAGGCATTGGTATCGGTGGTAGTATCACGTCCGGAAACATCGGTATTCTGGATGAAAATTATTCATCAGCTGGCAGAAGAATTTTCTAATACCGGAATTGGTTTAATGTACACTTACCTTCCGGCAGAGATTCCGGACGGGTATATACTGCCTCAGTCTTTGATGGATGGGAGTATTCAGGGAATTATTATTATGAATGTATATGATAAGACTGCCCTCAGCTTGCTGAATGAATTGTCACTTCCAAAGGTATTTCTGGATATTGTTACGGATATGTCAATTGAATCCTTAAACGGTGACATTCTGCTTCTGGAAGGCAGGGATAGTATTAAGGAAATCGTTACATCTTTGGCCAATAAGGGACATAAGCGTATCGGCTTTATTGGTGATATACAATATGCAAAAACCAATATGGAAAGATATGAAGGATATGTATCGGCAATGTATCAGATGGGAATACCAATAGAGCCGAATATTTGTTATACCGGCAACATGACAGTGAAAACATATGTTGAAATAATCGAGGAATTTATGAACAAGATAGAGCAGCTGCCGGATGCGTTTGTATGTGTAAATGACCATGCTGCAAATATGCTGGTACAGTATTTGGAAAGCCATGGCTATCGGGTCCCGGAGGATGTTGCCGTGTCCGGTTATGATGATAATAATGAGTTCATATATACAAAAAATTTAACGACGGTTCAGGTTAATAATTCTCAAATTGCCAAGCGCCTGGCAAAGCAGCTGCTATACCGGATAGATAATTTGGAAGATCCCTATGAGATAACCTATATACGCACAAAGGTCATCTATAGGAATTCTACCAGCATATAATATTAGGGATAAGCTCTGGAAAAGTACAAAAATGATAAAAAGTACTCTTTCCAGGGCTTTTTTTTGTCTAAGTTTATTTGACATTATATTCAGATTGTGATAATATTACGTTAAAATGTTGCTTTAAATGTTAATAATGTTAATAATATTGTGATATTGAAAAAATGATTTTACTTTTAAGAATTAGAAAGAGGTTGCTATGAATAAAACAGAATGGCAAGACCCGCAATTCTTGCAAAAAGGCAGAGAAAAGGAAAGAGCGTATTTCATTCCGTATCATAACATGGATACGGCATTGCAGGGAATTAAGGAGCAATCTGGCGCTTATGAATTATTGAATGGTACCTGGGAGTTTAAGTATTATGAGAAATATTACGAGGTACCGGATGTAATTGAACAGTGGGACAGTATTCCGGTTCCGTCGAATTGGCAGATGTATGGGTATGATAAGCCATACTATACCAATGTAAATTATCCGCACCCTGTAGATCCTCCTTATGTACCGGATGATAATCCATGCGGGGTATATAAAAGAATATTTCATGTGGATAAAAACTGGCTGGTAAGAGAGACCTATCTTGTGCTGGAAGGAGTTAACTCCTGCTATTATCTTTCTGTGAACGGTGTGGAGATTGGGTATAGCCAGTGCAGCCATATGCCGGCTGAATTTCGGTTAACTCCGTTTCTAAAGGAGGGTGATAACGAGTTAATGGTCAAGGTGCTGAAATGGTGTGACGGGAGTTATCTGGAAGACCAGGACTTCTTTCGGTTATCCGGCATCTTTCGGGATGTGTATCTGCTATCCAGAGGCAGAAATCATATTAGGGATATTGAGATAAACAGTGATCTGTCCAGTGTTACAGCCAGAATCAATACCGTTAACTATCAAAATGACGGCGAAGAGGAACCTGTGTGGAGCAGCCTTTATGATGATGGTATTCTTATTGAGAAGAAAAAAGTGATTGACGGTGCAGTTACATTTACAGTAGATAATCCCAGGCTTTGGACGGCGGAGACCCCCAATCTGTATACCCTGGTATTTCAGATGCAAGACGAATTCATACCGATTCAAACAGGCTTCCGGACGATTGCAGCAACGAACAGAGGGGAATTGCTTATCAACGGTACCTCGGTGAAGCTAAAAGGCGTGAATCATCACGATACCCATCCGACCAATGGGCATGTAATGTCACTGGAGGATATTCGCAAAGACCTTATTACAATGAAGCGGTTAAATATTAATACAATACGTACCTCTCATTATCCGCCCACATCGGAATTCCTGCAATTATGCAATCAATATGGCTTTTATGTTGTGGATGAAGCGGATTTAGAAATGCATGGCTTTGTTTCCAAGATAACGGGCTGGGAATACAAGGCCTATGCAAAAGACTGGCTTACGGATGACCCGCTGTGGGAAGAAGCTTTGCTGGAAAGAATAAGAAGGATGGTTGAAAGGGATAAAAATCATCCCTGCGTTATTATGTGGTCTTTGGGAAATGAGTCCGGTTATGGCTCTCACTATGACAAAATGTGTGAATGGATCAGGAGCAGGGACCAGGTCAGGTTAATACATAACGAAAGAGCTAATATGGTGGATAATCCTCCCTGTGTGGACGTTGTCAGCTACATGTATGTGGACTTGCAGACCCTGGAGAAGGAAGGGAAAGAGAAGGATAAACGTCCGTATTTTCTTTGCGAATATTCTCATGCAATGGGAAATGGCCCGGGAGATTTAAAAGACTATATGGATGTGTTTTACCGTTATCCAAGGCTGATTGGCGGATGCATCTGGGAATGGGCGGACCATACGGTGCTAAAAGATGGAAAATATTATTATGGCGGAGATTTCGGGGAAGCTACCCATGACGGGAATTTCTGCGCGGATGGTCTGGTTTTTGCAGACCGAAGCCTGAAAGCCGGCTCCCTGGAAGCAAAAGCTGCCTACCAATATATGAAAGCAGAATTGGTAGAGGGGACTTGCGGTAAGCTTATTGTAACAAATCTGCATAATTTTACCAATCTGAAAGAATTCAGATTAAAATGGGAACTGACAAGGGACGGGGAAGCGGTGGACCAGGGAGAAGTGTTTCTGGATTTGGAACCTCACCAGTCCAAGGAGATAGTACTGGGGTACAGCCTTCCGGCTGACTGCAGACTGGGCTGTTTTCTGAATCTTACGCTGGTAAAGCTTCATGACTGCGGGTGGGCCGAGGCAGGTTATGAAACTGCCATGGTACAGCTTGCCTTACCTGAAGTCCAAGCTGACAGCTGGTTTTATAAAGCCGATAAGGAAAACCTCCAAGCCTCCCGGGCAGACTTTCGGATAGAGGAAAACAAGGATGTTTTAAAAATCCATTGCAGTGATGACAGTGAATACAGCTTCGACAAGAATAGAGGGAAGCTTCTTGGCATCAGAGCAAAGGGGCAGGACCTTCTGACGGAAGAGGCAAAGCTTACCGCGTGGAGAGCACCGACGGATAATGACAGGCATATAAAACACCGGTGGGGACTGTTTGCAGATAATATCAGCGCCTGGAATATGAACCGGCTGTTTCACAAGTGTTATCAGCTGGAATGGAAAGAATGCGGGGAAGGGGTTATTACTGTTAACGTAACGGGAAGCCTTGCCGGAGTTGCCAGAGAGCCCTTCGCCAGGTATGAAGCATGCTATACAATAGACTCCCATGGATATTTAACAATTGATATGGATGTAAAAATACACAAGGACTGCATATGGCTCCCGCGATTTGGGTTTGAGTTTGTTTTACCGGAGGAGATGGAACAGATAGAATACTTTGGAAAAGGACCTTATGAAAATTACATTGATATGTGCCATCATGTTAAAACCGGCAGATTTCATTCTACCGTATCAGGGGAATATGTTCCCTATATCATGCCCCAGGAGCATGGCAATCATACCGGTGTGAAATACCTGAAGGTACACAATGACAAAGGGCTTGCCTTAGAATTTTTCTCTGAAAAGGGATTTGAGTGCAATATATCTCACTATAGCTCGGAACAGTTGACAAAAGCTGCCCACAGCCATGAATTGGAACGCGGCAGGCAGACTATAGTCAGAGTGGATTACAAGGTCAGCGGCATTGGTTCTCATAGCTGCGGACCTGAATTAATCGAAAAGTACAGGCTTAGTGAGAAGGAGTTTCGCTTTTCCTTTGGCGTTCATGCTGCCTCCATAAAGTAAAAATAAAAGCACTGTCGCTTTCTTTCATATTGTATGAAAGTGACAGGGCTTTTTAATTTGGCTACGCCAATCAGCGGCCACATAAAAAAACAAAAAGCAGGGAGAATACACTTATGAAATCATTTTTGGAAGAGTTGGTATCAATTGTTCCCAATGAAAACCAAATCAATTGGCAGAAGCTTGAGTATACGGCTTTTTTTCATTACGGGATGAATAGCTTTACGGACCGGGAATGGGGAACGGGAAAAGAGGAGGCATCCTTCTTTTGCCCGAAGGACCTGAATACGGACCAGTGGTGTGAAGTATTAAAAAAGGCGGAAATAAAGACATGTATTATAACGGCAAAGCACCATGACGGCTTTTGTCTTTGGAATACGGAATATACGGAGCATTCGGTCATGCACAGTCCGCTGAAACGGGATATTGTGGCTGAGCTAGCCGCATCCTGTGAAAAATACGGAATTAAAATGGGGATTTATTTATCGCCCTGGGACAGGCATGAACCTGCTTATGGCAGCGGGAAGGAATACAATGATTTTTTCTGCGGACAGTTGACCGAATTGTTAACAAGATATGGCAGACTATATAGTGTCTGGTTTGATGGTGCCTGCGGTGAAGGAGCAAACGGTAAAAAACAGGAATATGACTGGAAACGTTATTATGATTTGATACGAAAATTGCAGCCGGAAGCGGTTATTTCGGTATGCGGACCGGATGTGCGCTGGTGCGGAAATGAAGCCGGTGATTGCAGGGAATCTGAATGGAGCGTTGTACCGGCGGAGGTTTTCTCACAATCGGATATTATGGAGAATTCTCAAAAGGATGATAATGCTGTATTTCGAAAGCAGGGGCTGGATCAACAGACGAGAAATCTTGGAAGCCGGGATATTGTAAAGAAAGCAGATAAGCTGATCTGGTATCCGGCGGAGGTGAATGTATCTATCCGTCCCGGATGGTTTTATCATCCATCAGAAGACCACCTTGTAAAGCCCTTAAGCCATTTAAAGCATATTTATCTTAATTCTGTGGGGGGAAACAGCGTATTGCTGCTAAATATACCGCCTCATAAGGACGGGTATATTGCACGGTTTGATGAAGAGCGGCTGACGGAATTGGGAAGCTTTATCAGGACAGCCTTTCAAAAGAACTATGGGGAACAAGCCTTATTAAAAGCATCAGCATCGGAGCCGGGAAGTGATGTTCATAATGTTGTAAAGGAGGACGAAGCATACTGGAAGGCAATTGATAATTGCAGTTCCTGTGAAATTGATATAACACTGAACGAACCCGCTGTAATTCAATATGTTATACTCCAGGAGCAAATCAGGCAGAGCCAGAGAGTGGAGGGCTTTGAAATTTGGGCGGAGGACGAAAAGCATGTCAGCCGCAGGATTTATAGCGGAACTACCATTGGCTATAAAAAGATATGCGAGATAACCCCGGCCAGAATTACGGCATTGAAAATTGTTTTTAGTGAATACCGTGCAGCTCCGGTTATACGGTTTATAGGGATATATTAAGATAATAAATTCAAATTATTGATATTTTAGGC
Organism: Anaerocolumna jejuensis DSM 15929; assembly: GCF_900142215.1. Taxonomy (GTDB): domain Bacteria; phylum Bacillota; class Clostridia; order Lachnospirales; family Lachnospiraceae; genus Anaerocolumna; species Anaerocolumna jejuensis. Next base: position 534,477 of record NZ_FRAC01000007.1, read on the forward strand.
AACATACGTTAAATAAAATAAACATTAATACTACCATATAGTAAATGGAAACAATTATAGAATATGCATAAAAAAGTATTCTTGTCCATGTTGGGCTTATAAAGATTGGGCGAAAAACATATAAAATAAATTCTAAAACAAAATTTTTTAGTGATAATTTTAAAAATCATATTGACATGAAGAGGGTTATAGATTAAAATGATGTTAACGATTTGAAAAATACGTTAATATAAATGTTAAGTAAAAATTCTTTATAGTAATACATAGGTTGTTATATTCGATTGTTGTTTGATTAACATTATTGCCGTATTGTTTATTTTGTTGCGTGGTTTACAGATTATGAAAGGCAGAGGTATTAATATGAAAAAAGATTCCCAAAAGAAAAGAATAAAAAGAAGGCGCTGGTCCAAGGATGATACCCAATTATCTTTGTTAGCTATGCCTACCTTTGTATGGTATGTATTATTTAGTTATTTACCTATGTTTGGTGTAATAATTGCTTTTAAAAATTACAGGATTACCGCCGGCAAGGGGTTTTTATACAATCTGTATCACAGTGCCTGGACAGGGACCGGTAATTTCGCATATATGTTTAAATCCAACAGTTTTGCAATCCTGCTGCGTAATACGATCCTGTACAATATCGTGTTTGTTATATTAGGTATTCTGATACCGGTAACATTGGCAGTCATGCTCAGTCTGGTGCACAGCAAGTTTAAATCCAAGGTTTACCAGACCTGTATGTTCTTTCCTCATTTCTTATCATGGGTAGTCGTAAGCTATTTTGTTTTCTCATTCCTCAGTGCAGACAAAGGAATATTAAATCATATACTGGAAGCCTTTGGACATGAACCGGTCCAATGGTATATGGAACCGAAATACTGGCCCTTTATTCTAATATTTATGAAGATGTGGAAGGGCGTCGGATATGGAACCGTTGTTTATCTGGCCAGTATAACAGGAATTGATTCGACCTATTATGAAGCTGCCGTTATTGACGGCGCTACAAAATGGAAGCAGGTAAAATTTATTACCATACCATTTTTAAAGCCAATCATAATCATGATGTTCATCTTAAATATTGGAAGTATCTTCAGCTCTGATTTCGGACTCTTTTTCCAGGTGACAAGAGGAATACCGGCTTCCCTTTATAATGTATCGTCAACCATTGACACCTATATTTACAACGCAATAAGATCCAATGCACCGATTGGTATGACATCAGCAACGTCACTTTTACAATCTGCCGCCTGCTGTATCACTATTCTTTTAGCTAACTGGATTGTTAAAAAAGTGGATGACGAGTATGCGATTATTTAATCATGACAATATAGAGGAAGGTGAAGAAAGATGTTTCGAAAAAATAAAGAAGAAGAATCAGATTACAAATTAAATCGAATTTCAAAGCCAACAAACTTTTTATTCAATATCATTTTTATCATTTGTGCTTCCGTAGCCATTGTTCCCTTTTTGTTTGTAATCATGATATCCGTATCATCAAAGCAATCCATTGCAAAATGGGGATACCAGTTCATTCCTAAGAGTTTTTCTCTTGACGCCTATTTGTTCCTGTGGAATGAGAAGGATACCATATTAGGCGCTTTCGGGATTTCGGTGCTGGTTACCATATTGGGAACAATAATAGGTCTGATACTTACCTCTTCCATGGGATATGTTTTATCCAGAGCTGAGTTCAAACTAAAAGGATTTCTGACCTGGGTCGTGTTTATTCCCATGATATTCAGCGGCGGTATGGTGGCTTCCTATGTAGTGAATATAAATATCCTGCATTTAAAGGATACTATTTGGGCATTGATACTTCCTTTGGCGGTGTCCTCCTACAATGTAGTCATATGCAAGACCTTCTTTAAGACCAGTATACCGGACTCCATTGTAGAAGCTGCGAAAATAGACGGAGCCAATCAGCTGAGTATTTATACAAAGGTCATCCTTCCTATTTCCAAGCCTCTGTTAGCGACAATCGGACTGTTTTTGAGCTTTGGTTATTGGAATGACTGGTTCCAGTCTTCCCTTTATATAAACAATAGCAGCTTAATGTCCTTACAGGCTATATTGAACAATATTCAAAAGAATGTGGAATTTCTGGCGAACAACCCTTCTGCGGGCTTATCCCTTCAGGAGTATAAGAACATGATTCCCGGGGAGTCGGCAAGAATGGCAATTGCAGTATTGATTGTAGTGCCCATTGCATGTGCCTATCCGTTTTTCCAAAGGTATTTCGTCTCAGGATTAACTATTGGCTCAGTAAAAGGGTAAAGTTGATTGCCTGCAGCATTAGGAAGATTTATAAAAGTATTTATACTTTAATAAATAAATATCAAACAAAATAGGAGGTATAGGTTTTTATGAAAAGAAAAATCGCTTTGTTACTATCACTCGTACTTATCCTCAGTACAATCTTTGCCGGATGCTCCAAAGAGAATACAAAGAATTCCGGCAATCAGGGAACTGCCAACGGAGCAGCAACCACAACACCCGACGGAAAAGATAACAGCACTTCCGGTGATAAGGTAGTCACCTTAAAGTGGATTACTGTCGGAAGCGGTATGCCGGATAATTACGATGCATGGCTGGCTAAAATCAATCCTTATCTGGAGGAGAAAATTGGCGTTAACATCGACATGGAAGTTGTATCCTGGGGAGACTGGGGAAACAGAAGAAATATTATCGTTAACTCCGGTGAATATTTCGATATTCTCTTCACGGATGGAAGTAACTTTTCCAGCGATGTTGCTTTAGGAGCTTACTATGATATGAAAGATATACTTAAAACAAGCGCTCCTGATTTATATTCATATATTCCGGAAAACTACTGGAGTGCTGTTTCCGTTAACGGAGGCATTTACGGTATTCCTACTTACAAAGATTCCTCTATGTCTAATTATATCGTATGGGATAAGGCAATGGCTGCCAAGTATGGCATTGATTATTCAAATATCCATACATTAGACGCTCTTACGGAGCCTTTAAAGAAAATTACCGAAGGTGAAGGTGCACCTGCTTTCCCTATGGATCAGAACGGACTTAGCATGGTTACGAGCTTATATGATGGCGTAGGCCTTGGAATTCCTGCCATCGGTGTAAAATTTGATGACCAGAACCACAAAGTAGTAAATACACTGGAACAGGAAGATGTTTTATCACAGCTGAAGACTCTTCACAGCTGGTATAAAGACGGCATTATCAATTCAGATGCACCTACGACCTCTGAATCTCCTACTTATAAGAGTGTAAGCATTGCACAGGGATGGCCCTCTGCTGCTAAAACTACCTGGGGACCTAACATGGGTGTGGAAGCAGACGCTGTTCAGATCAACGACACAATCGTATCCAATGAAACAGTACGTGGTTCTGTGAATGCTATTTATTCCGGTTCCAAATATCCTGAGAAATGCCTGGAATTCTTACAGCTTGTAAACCTGGATCCGAAGGTCAGAGACGCTTTCTATTATGGCGTTGAGGGAGAGAACTTTAAATATACGGATGACGGCAAAATCGATAAGATTAATTCAGACTGGAAGATGGCAGGATATACACAGGGAACATTCTTTACCGTATCTCAGCTGACAACCGATACAGTAAATCAATGGGATGAAGTTAAGAAATTAAACGAAAGCGCAAAACCTTCCGTTTTATTAGGATTTAATGCAGATACCTCCAAGATTCAGAACGAACTTGCTAACTGCAGGGAAGTATATAACAAATATAAGAGTGAGCTCTTAACAGGTGCTTCTGATCCGGCAGAGTCCGTGTCAAAAATCACAAAAGAGTTAAAAGCAGGCGGGATTGATACAATTATTTCAGAAGTACAGAGTCAGATTGATGCATATTATAAGAAATAATTAATAGGTTATTAAAATTAAACGGGCTGTTACAAAATACAGACGGAAAGTTCGCGTTGAAATTTTGCAATGGCCCGTTTAATGTCTGAGAAAGGTAAAAACGGAAATTTCGAACCCTTGAAAATACATTGGAATATTTAGTTCCACGAAAACCAATTGTAAGATAGATCATACTGAAAACGCCATAGAGCAGCGGTACTTGATAGCATAATGGAGGAAGTGTGAAAGAAAAGCGCTTTCACATTCCATTATTTATGGCAGTACCGCAGACCTGTCTGCGGTATGCAATGGGAGCAAGAGTGAAAGAAAATAACATTTTGAAAGGATGCCACTTACAGATTCTTTCACTCATTTTTATTTAAGGCAGTATCGCAGGCTTGCCTGCGATATACAATGGGAATAAAATATGAATAAAATTATTGGAAGAGAAAATAATAATCTTCCGTGGCAGGATAAACCGGAAGGGTACCAGCATCCCGTATGGCGATACAATGCAAATCCTATTATCGGAAGAGAAGCGATACCGACATCAAACAGCGTATTTAACAGTGCGGTAGTACCCTTTGAGGGTGGGTTTGCAGGCGTGTTCCGATGCGACAGCAGAGCCGTAACCATGGATATCTATACAGGATTTAGCAAAGACGGAATCCATTGGGACATAAATCCCGAACCAATTGAATTCACCGGTGAGGATGAAGAAATCACTAAGAAAGTTTACCGTTACGATCCGAGAGTTTGCTATATGGAAGACCGGTATTATATTACCTGGTGCAATGGGTACCACGGACCGACCATTGGAGTTGGATATACCTTCGATTTTAAGACCTTTGTCCAATTGGAAAATGCTTTCCTGCCCTTTAATCGAAACGGAGTTCTTTTCCCGAGAAGAATTAACGGAAAATATGCCATGTTAAGCCGCCCCAGTGATAACGGACATACACCCTTTGGAGATATCTACTACAGCCAAAGTAATGATATGGAATATTGGGGACATCACCGTTATGTTATGGGAACCACTCAATTCGAGGCTTCCGGCTGGCAGGCAACAAAGATTGGCGCCGGAGCTACTCCCATAGAAACGGAAGAGGGCTGGCTGCTCATATACCACGGTGTACTGGCAACCTGCAACGGCTTCGTTTACCGTATGGGCTGTGCTATGCTTGATATAGATAACCCCTGGAAGGTAAAGAAAAGAACAAAGAGTTATATCCTGGCTCCTCAGGAATTATATGAAACCACCGGGGATGTTCCCAATGTCATATTCCCGTGTGCAGCCTTAACCGATGAAAAAACCGGAAGAATTGCAATTTATTATGGCGGTGCCGATACCGTAGTCGGTTTGGCTTTTACAACCGTTGATGAGCTGATGGCAGCCATGGAGGATGTGTAACTTCTGAAACTATCCGTTAATTTATTATTATGAGGCATCCTGTATACATGATATAATGAAGGAAAATAATAGAAGATGTGGGGATACGTATTATGAAAAAGCCATACATAATAGGAATTGCCGGAGGCAGTGCCAGTGGAAAATCTACATTAAGCGATAAACTGGAGAAGCAGTTAAACCAGTATACTAAAATTAAGAAACGGGCATAGGAGGCGTCTATGGTATTTTTAGATAAGAGAATTCGTGTGATTTGTGATGAATTAAAAAAACTGTCAGTAGTTCAAAAAGTTCCGGTAGATGACTGGAAATATAAGAAGGGTAATTATGTGTATCCCAGGGATGCCGAGGAAGCAAAGGCAGAATGGGAGCAATTTGATTGTAAGACCATGCACTGGTACGGGCCTGACGAACACTATTGGTTCCGCGGGGAATTTACGGTACCTCAGTCTATGGAAGGCAAAGCGGTATGGATGAATGTAAAAACCCAGATAGAGGAATGGGATGACGGCAAAAATCCGCAGTTCCTGCTATACGTTGACAATACAGCGACTCAGGGAATTGATATGAATCACAGGAGAGTTCTTCTGACAAAGGAAGCTGTTTCAGGTAAGACCTATCACCTGGATCTGCAATCCTATACGGGAACACTGCATAGTGAATTCAACCTGATAGTAGAAATGCTGGAGATCGATCCGAGAATTGAGAAGCTCTATTATGATATCAGTGTTCCTTTAAGCGCCTTTACCCGTATGGAAAAGGATGATAAAGTAAGAAGAGATATTGAGGCGGTATTAAATAACTGTATTAACCTGCTGGATCTTAGGAACCCTTACTCCAAAGAATTCTATGATTCACTGGGGGAAGCGGATGCATATCTGGAAAAAGCTTTGTATGAGGACATGGCAGGCTATGAGGATGTCATTGCCACCTGTATCGGCCACACCCATATTGATGTTGCCTGGTGGTGGACGGTGGAACAGACCAGAGAGAAGGTCGGACGGAGCTTTGCCACGGTATTAAAGCTGATGGAGGAATATCCGAATTATAAATTTATGTCAAGCCAGCCCCAGCTGTATTATTTCCTGAAGGAAAGATATCCGGAGCTTTATGCCAGATTAAAGGAAAGAGTAAAGGAAGGCAGATGGGAACCGGAAGGCGGCATGTGGGTAGAAGCTGACTGTAACCTTACTTCCGGGGAATCTCTGGTGCGCCAGTTCCTGCACGGCAAAAAGTTCTTTAAAGAAGAGTTCGGCGTTGATAACAGAGTATTATGGCTTCCTGACGTCTTTGGTTATTCCGGAGCACTTCCTCAGATCATGAAGAAATCAGGCATTGATTATTTTATGACTACCAAGCTGGCCTGGAATCAGTTTAATAAGATACCCAATGATACCATGTATTGGAAAGGAATCGACGGAACCCAAATCTTTACCCACCTTATTACGACTCTTGGAGTAGGCCAGAGTACGGAGGAATTCTTTACTACCTATAACGGTATGCTTCATCCTGACTCCATTATGGGCGGCTGGACGAGATACCAGAACAAAGATATTAACAATGACATTCTGATTTCCTATGGATACGGAGATGGCGGCGGCGGTCCCACCAGGGAAATGCTGGAGACCTCCATCCGTATGGAAAAAGGGGTGCGCGGCATACCAAAAGTACGCCAGGAATTTGCAGGAACTTATTTTGAGGAATTATTTAATCGTGTAAAGGATAATAAGAGGCTTGCGGTTTGGGAAGGAGAATTTTATTTCGAATACCATAGAGGAACGTATACTTCCATGGCCAGAAATAAGCGTTCCAACCGTAAGAGCGAGCTTATGCTGATGGATCTGGAGCTGCTTTCCGTTCTGTCATTGAAGAACCAGGTACCCTATCCGGCAGAAGAGCTTGACGCCATGTGGAAGAAAGTACTGCTTAACCAATTCCATGATATTTTACCCGGCTCCTCTATCAAAGAGGTATATGAGGTTACAAAGAAGGAATATGCAGAGCTGGCAGAAAAGGCCGGAGCTGCCATTCATAACTGCTTAAGTGAATTAACAGGTGACGGAGAAGGGGTAACCGTATATAACACCCTGGGATTCCTTCGTGATGATATTGTAAATCTGGGTGATATCAATGCAGAGGCTTTAAAGGATACAGAGGGAAATATCTATCCGGTACAAAAATCAGCAGATGGCGCTGTTGCTTACTTAAAAGGAATACCATCAAAGGGCAGCAAGACTTTTGAAACCGTAACCGGCAAGGAAGGAGATAAGCCTTTTTACTTAAAGGGCAATCACCTGGAAACACCTTATTACACCATAGAGCTTGATGAACAGGGCTTATTTACTTCCATCTATGATAAAGAAAACGACCGTGAGGTATTACAGGACGGGCAGCAGGGAAATCTCTTCCGCATGTATGAAGACAAGCCGATTTATTATGATAACTGGGATATTGATATTTTCTATACGGAAAAATTCTGGGATGTAACGGATATTTTCCGCATGGAATGGACGGAAATCGGAGAGGTGCGTGCAACTCTGGAAATCCAGAGAAATATCAGTAGCTCTGTTATCAGGCAGAAGATATATTTCTACGCCCACAGCAGAAGAATTGAGTTCAATACTTATGTTGACTGGAAAGAACACCAGCATTTATTAAAAGTGCATTTCCCTGTTAATATCCACTCCGATGAAGCTTCCTTTGACATTCAATTCGGTAACCTGACCAGGAAAGTACACAGCAATACCAGCTGGGATACTGCCAGATTTGAAAGCTGCGGACATAAATGGATTGATTTATCCGAGGGTCATTATGGTGTCAGCCTGTTAAATGACTGCAAGTACGGTCATTCGGTAAAAGACGGCAATATGGCAATTACCCTTATTAAATCCGGTATTGAACCGAACCCTGCGACAGACCAGGAAGAGCATTACTTTACCTATGCCATTTATCCTCATGCTGAGAACTGGAGAGCTGCCGGTACCGTTTTTGAAGCAGCTAAGCTTAATCAGCCGGCCTACGCAGTGAAGGGTGGTAACCCCGGTGCGGCGTTCTCTTTCGTATCCGTTAATAAACCCAATGTTATGATTGAGACTGTGAAACAGGCAGAAGACGGAGCTGGTGTTATACTTCGTATCTACGAATATGAGAATGCCCTGACGAAAGCGCATATCAGCCTTGCTATGGCACCGGAGATTGTATCCATTGAGGAATGCAATCTGATTGAAGAGGTAATTGAGGCAGTTCCTAAAACAGAGGATGGATTCGATATTGAGATAAAACCTTACGAGATAAAGACTTATAAAGTCAAATTTACGAATTAATATTGATTCGGGTGAATAAGTTAACCTCATTAAATTTGATAGACTTATGATACCCCATTCAATATTTGATTTAATATTTTTGAGTTCTATAGAAGGGCTGTTGCAAAATAAACATTCATGACGGATGATAATATAAATCCGATTCCAAAGATGTTATGATGCAGCAGCCCTTAATTAAAATATATAAATGAACTTATGAGGTGCGATTATGTTAAGAGAAGATTTAAAAGCTTACCCCTTTATGAATAAGAACGTTGATACCGAAGAACGTATACGGGATTTAATAAACAGAATGACCTTGGAAGAAAAGGTACGCCAGCTTGATATTTATTCAGGAACAGAATTTTTAGAGGATTCTGAAGGAATGTCTGAATTTGACGGAGACAGGTATAAAGAATTATATGGTGAAGCAGGTATTGGCTGCCTGCAAATCAGATATTCATCCGCTAAGCTCAATAATCAGATACAGGAATATAATATGAAAAATACACGCCTGAGCATTCCGGTATTATTTAGCGAAGAAACGCTGCATGGATTGGTCTGGCCGGAGGCTACGATATTTCCGCAGCAAATTGCCTTAGCCGGCACATTTGAGCCGGACCTCGCCTATAAGCAAGGCAGAGCCATTGCAGCAGAGGCACGAAGCTTAGGCATACATGAAGGGTGGTCGCCTGTACTTGATCTGGCCAGAGACCCGCGATGGGGACGAGTGGAAGAGGGGTATGGTGAAGACACCTATTTAAGTTCAAAATTTGCATACAAAATGGTAAAAGGATTACAAGGTAACGATTTAACTCAAAAGGATTCGATCGTAGCTGAACCGAAGCACTTTTCAGGATATGGTTCCCCAAGCGGAGGACTGAATTGCGGGCCTGCAACCTTTGGACGCCATGATCACGCAAGTTATTGTCTGCCAATATTTGAAGCAGCGTTTAACGCCGGAGCCTTAAATACAATGTGCTCTTATAATACAATCGATGGTGTGGCGGTTGCCGGAGATAAAGAATTACTTACAAAGGTGCTGCGTGAGGAAATGGGAATGAAGGGTTTTGTCCGTTCTGATATGACGGCAGTTCGTATGCTGCATACTTGTCATTATGCAGCCAGAAGCGACAGAGAAGCTATAAAGATGGGGATAGAAGCAGGTGTGGATATGCAGCTGTATGATTATCCTCATGAAGAATACCAGAATACGCTTATTGATTTAGTTAAGTCCGGAGAAATTACAGAAGGAACAGTTAATATTTCCTGCAGCAGAATTTTAAGAGTTAAATTTATGTTAGGCCTGTTTGAAAATCCATTTACAGATGAGTCCTTAAGTGAAAAGGTAGTGAACAGTCGGGAGCATAAGGAGGCAGCGTTAGAGGTTGCAGAGAAATCAATATGTCTCCTCAAAAATCAAAATAACATCTTACCGCTTAAAAAGTCAATGAAAAATATAGCGGTTATCGGACCAAGTGCTGCAGCCTGCAGATTTGGCGGGTATAGTTCAGCCAGCAGCGTAGACCGTGGGGTTACATTACTTGATGGAATAAAAGCTATTGTTTCAAAAGATACCACTGTAACATATAATTCAGGCTGCGGTATTTTAGATGCGGAAATAAAACCTGTTCCCCAGAATTGGCTGCGGGACATAAACGGCAAAAACGGGTTGACCGGGGAGTATTTTAATAATCTGGATTTCTCAGGAGAACCGGTGTGTACGAGATTGGATGGGATGATAAACTTTAACTTTATCTATTCCAAACCGGCAGCGGGTGTAAATGCGGATAGATTTGCAGTACGCTGGAGCGGAACTTTAATAACTGACCACAGCTTTAAGGGCTGCCTTGGACTAAGTACCATGGACAGTATGAGATTGTGGGTGGATGATAATTTAATTGTGGATGGCTGGGAAGAATTGAATGCAAATCAAATGGTGGATTTTGATTTTGCAGAGGGCAGAGAGTACCAAATTAAAATTGAGTATAAAAATGACCAAAGAGGCGCCAGAGTGATTTTGGGGTATAATAATGGCCGCCTGAATATGGATGAGGCAATCCGCATAGCCCAAGAGGCAGACGTTGCCATTGTTGCGGTAGGCGACAGCGAGGAAACCTGCGGTGAGAATTTTGACAGAGCCGACCTGAACCTTCCGGGAAAGCAGCTGGATTTGGTTAAGGCTATACATGCAACGGGCACCCCTGTCGTACTGGTCCTGCAAAATGGCAGACCCTTGTCAATTACATGGGAAAATGATAATATTCCTGCTATTATAGAGGCCTGGCATGTAGGGGAGCAGGGCGGCAGTGCCATTTCAAAAGTGATATTTGGTGATGTTAATCCTGCAGGCAGGCTGCCGATGTCTTTTCCTAAATCAGTCGGGCAGATACCTGTTCACTATAACAGATGCCCCTTTAGTGCGACGAAATATGTTGAAATGGATTGGCTGCCGCTATACCCTTTTGGGTATGGTCTAAGCTACACAAATTTTGAATACTCAAACATAAGCTTATCAAAGTCAGAAATCAGAGCAGATGAAGAAATCGATGTCATGTTTGATGTAACGAATATTGGTAACTGTAAGGGGGAAGAAGTTGCACAGCTCTATATTCATGATGAATATAGCAGCGTCCTGCGTCCTTATAAGGAATTAGCAGGATTTAAAAGAATTCAATTAGAGAAAGGTGAAACAAAAAGGGTAGTATTAACATTAGGATATGAGCAATTACGGGTATTAAATAAAAACTTTAAATGGACTGTTGAAGAGGGGAAATTTGAAGTCATGGTCGGCAATAACTCAGCCAATATATTATTAACGGCTGAATTCAATGTTTTACCGTTATAAGATGATTTAAGAGAAAAAGGACAGTTTTTCACAATGGGACGGCAATTTGCACAAAGCAGAAAGAACGAATGCTTCGATTCCAAGGTATAAGAAGTCCTAATTCTCTGAAGCTTTTGTGCTGGACATATTATCAAACAGATAACTCGCTGCGCTCAAACAATCTGCTTGATAATATAGCACAAAATCTTCAGAGAAAAGGACTTCTAATACCTTTCCATAGTCGCATTCGTTCTTTCTGCTTTGTGCAAATTGCCTGAAACATATTGAAATGAGGTTTTTGACGATTGAAGCATCATATATATTGAAGGTACTTTAAATTTTTGCTTAGGCGGGTAAAGTATATTTGTGACATAAAATTATAGAATATAAAGGAGGATATCACAAGACATGTAATGACTTGGGATATCCTCTTTTTGAAATTATCTATCTCTATGCCGATTATTTATTGGTTGATTTTACTTCATTCCATTTCTTGATATAAAGAGCGTCCATATTCTCGCCAAGGTAGTGGTATGTGGTGCAGCGGTCTAATACATCCTGGGCGGGAAATGCGATAGGGCTGTCTTTGATATCCTTATCCTTGATTAATTCCCTGGCAGCTTTATTGGGAGTAGAGTAAGTAATGTAATTAAAGTTCTTAAGGGCAATTTCAGGGTCGCACATGAAGTTAATCCATTTTTCTGCATATTCCTTGTTGGGGGCATTTTTGGGAATAACCCATCCGTCTATCCATACATTGGAGCCTTCCTTTGGAACGACATATTCAAGGTCAGGATTTTCACGCTGTGTAAAGATAGCTTCTCCGGAATAGATAACACCGATTGGATTGTCGCCGCCGATCATCTTATCTCTTACCTGGTCCACTACATAAGCATCCACCAGAGGCTTTTGCGCCTGTAATAGTTTTTTTGCTTCCTCTATCTGCGCTTCGTCCGTTGTATTAATAGAGTAGCCAAGATAGCTTAAAGCAATGGCAAAAGCATCTCTTACACTGTTAATCATTAAGAGGTCGCCGGTATAGCCGTTTCTTTTGATAAAATCCTTATCAAAGAGGGCACCCCAGCTGTCAATGGGCTCCTTGATCATGGTTTTATTATAAAGGATTCCCACGGTGCCCCAGCAGTAGGGAACACTGTATTGGTTGCCCGGGTCGAACTGCTCCGCGCTTTTCAGATAGGCAGGGTCAATATTCTTGATATTCGGGACATTGTTGTAATCTATCTTGGTAAGGAGGCCTTCACCAATCATCTTTTCAATCATATAGTCGGAAGGACATACCACGTCATATTTCTGGGAACCGGTCTTTATAACAGGATACATATCTTCATTCTGCTCGAAGTAGCTCATAACGACCTTAATTCCGGTTTCTTTTTCAAAGAGCTTTACGACATCAGGATCTATATATTCACCCCAGTTATAAACCAAAATCTTTGGGGTATTATTTTTGGAACAGCCGGTTATAACTCCTGTGCTGGTCAGGATAAGACTGCATAGAAGCAGCAGGGCGGTTATTCTTTTCATCATTGACTCCTTTCGAGAACATCAAACTTTCATTTACTTTAATCAGGCATTTCCATAGGACTTTTCACCATGCTCCTTGTCTTTTCTGCGGTTGATCAGCACTAAAAGAATCAGGATACTGATAAAGAGAAGAGTGGAAAGGGCATACATTTCCGGCTTGATTCCTTTTCGCACTTCCGTGTAAATAATCGTGGAAAGGGTATCAAAGCCTGCGCCTTTTGTAAAATAAGTAATTACAAAATCATCCAGGGACATGGTAAAGGCTAAAAGGAAGCCGGAGAGAATACCTGGAAAGATATCCGGCAGTATAATCTTAAAAAAGGCATAAGATTTTGTAGCCCCTAAATCCAGGGCAGCCTCATAGATACTGGTATTCTGCCTGGTAAGTCTTGGCATGACGCTTAAGATGACATAAGGGATATTAAAGGTTATATGAGATAACAGCACACTGGAAATACTTAAGGGGTAATTCAGTGCGATAAATAACAGCATCAGGGAAATACCCGTTACAATATCCGCATTCATCATAGGAACATTGGAGATTCCTAAAAGAATTGTCTTGGGAACCTTTCTCATATTGTTAATGGCAAGGCAGGCACAGGTACCGATAACGGCAGCGATAAAAGCCGACAGCAAGGCGATGATCAGGGTATTGGTAAGTGCCTCCATAATCGCTTCATCCTGGAACAGATTGCGGTACCAGGTGAAGGTAAATCCGCCCCATCTGGAACGGGACTTGGATTTATTAAAGGACAGTATAATAAGGATGAAGATGGGGGCATATAAAAACAACAGAATCAGCCCCAAATAAAAACGGGAAAAGAATTTCTTTACCATATATTCTTACCCTCCGATTCCTTGTCATATTTGGTAAGGATAGCCATGCTGAGGAGAATGAATACCATGAGCACCAAAGACAGGCCAGAGCCGGTATGCCAGTTGTTTACTGTTTTGAACTGCTGCTCGATGATGTTTCCGATCAGGACTACCTTGCTGCCACCAAGAATATCCGATATAACGAAGGTGGTCAGAGACGGCACAAATACCATGGTAATGCCGCTGACAACCCCTGGTAAGGAAAGGGGCAGGATTACCTTCAGAAAGGTCATGAAGGAACCGGCACCTAAGTCCCTGGCTGCATTGACATAATCATCGCTTATTTTAGACAGTGAATTATAAATGGGAAGTATCATAAAGGGCAGAAAATTATAAACCATACCGAATATAATGGCTCCCGGCGTATTTATCAGTTCAAGGGCGGGCAGATGGAGGAACTTCAAAAAGGTATTGATAACCCCGGTCTTCTCCAGAATGTTCTGCCATGCCAGTGTCCTTAACAGGAAATTCATCCACATGGGAAGAATAAATATCATAATTATAAAGGAATTGCTCTTCAATTTCATTCCATGGAGGATTAAGGACAGAGGATAAGCCAATAGCAGGCATATTACCGTACTGACAATGGAAAGCTCCAGGGAAAGCCATAGGGACTGCAGGTTGATAGGGTCTGTTATCAGAGCCAGATTACTCAGGGTGAAGCCTCCCCCCTCTGCGGTAAAACCATAGTATATTATGATAAAGAGAGGAACAATAACAAATATACCCATCCAGATGGTGTAGGGATAGGAAAGCCATTTCTTAGTATTCATCCGGTGCCACAGCCTCCTCATCCTCTGATTGAGGTTTATTCATAATGTGAATGTCAAAGGGATCCACTTTAATACCAACCTTGCTTCCTACGGGAAAGAGGTCCGTACTGTGAACAAGCCATTCATGACCGCCTGCAAGTACCTCCATCTCATAGTGGACACCTTTGAATATCAGAGAGGTAACCACACCGTTAAGGGCAGCTTCTCCGTCCTTTACAAGGTCGATATCCTCCGGCCTGATTACAACGTCCACAGGCTGGTTCTTGCCAAAGCCCTTATCCACACAAGGAAATTTTGTTCCGAGTATATTTACAAGCCCATCCTCAATCATAATGGAAGAGAGGATGTTGCTTTCACCGATAAAGTCGGCGACAAAGGCATTTTGAGGCTCGTTATATATCATTTCGGGAGAGCCTATCTGCTGGATATAGCCCTGGTTCATGACAACAATCGTGTCGGACATGGTAAGGGCCTCCTCCTGGTCATGGGTTACATAGATGAAGGTAATACCAAGTTCATTTTTCAGACGGATAAGCTCATACTGCATATCCTGTCGGAGCTTTAAGTCCAAGGCTCCCAACGGCTCATCCAGTAAAAGTACCTTCGGCTCATTCACAATGGCTCTGGCAATGGCAATACGCTGCTGCTGTCCGCCGCTCAGGGATTCGGGACTGCGGTTTTCATAGCCGTCCAGATTAACAAGCTTTAGGGCATATTTTATCTTATCCTGTATGTAGGATTTGCTTTTCCTCTTGATTTTTAGTCCAAAGGCAATATTCTCCGCTATGCTCATATGGGGAAAAAGAGCATACTTTTGAAATACTGTGTTTAACTGCCTTTCGTTGGGCGGCAGCTTTGTAATATCCTTTCCGTCAAAAATCACTTTGCCGCTGTCAGGATTCTCAAAACCGCCGATAATGCGGAGAGTTGTAGTTTTTCCGCAGCCGCTGGGACCTAGGAGGGTCAGGAATTCATTCTCCTTAATATATAAATCCAGATTATCCAAAACGACATTGTCGCCAAATTTTTTTGTTATTCCCATTAAATCAATCAGCTTACCGCCAGCCATGCCAGAATCCTCCTATGTAATCATAAAAAATAGTCCGAATTAAAAGCTCGGGGGTGTGGAAATCCACAACAAGCTGGCACCCTGTTTATCAGAAGCAGTGATATAGTGGTTTTTACCAGCCTTATAATAAAAGGATTCCCCTTTTTTTGCCCTGTAGGTTTTATTTCCGATATGAAGAACAATACTTCCGCTTAAGACATATCCGAATTCCTCTCCCTCATGGGGATTGTCAGGATAGGTGGAACCGCCGGGCTCCAGGGTAAGCAGAATAGGCTCCAGCATATTCTTTTGGGCATTGGGTATAATCCATTGTATATTGTTTTTTAATTCAGAATCATACTTTTCAAAATAGTCTGTTTTTTTAAATACTACCTGTTCGGTAGAAGTATCCGAAAAGAATTCCTCCAGATTCGTACCAAGACATTGTAAAATATCAACTAAGGTTGCAATGGAGGGACTTGTTAAATCTCTTTCCACCTGGGAGATAAAACCTTTGGATAGCTCGGCTCTGTCTGCCAGCTCCTCCTGGGTCAGATTCTTTTGTACACGGAGTTCCTTGATTTTCCCACCAATTTTCATACTGACTCCCATCTGTGCGCCGTGGCACATGTATAATCAGGATTACAACATACTCATTTATGCTGTTTTCCCACTCAAACCGGTATGATGCCGCCTTGCAGTATTTCAAATAATATGGAAAGAAGTCTGAAGGAGTACCCTCATCGCTCATTGTGGAGAACTTCTGTGATGAGATGCTTCTTCCTTGTCTACTTTCCTTAATAAAATTAAACTCAAAGTTTAGTGTTGCTAAACAACATCATCATAATTATACACGGAATTAGTCCTATGTCAATGGGTTATTTATTTTTATACAGAAAAATGAATAGGATAAGAAAATAATGGAAAAAAGAAAAATTATCAGTATTTAAAATGACAGTATCTGAAAGGCCCCTTTGGGGAGAAAAGTGATATTAAAATGGCCCTATAAAGGAACTTTGCTGATTGTCCACTTTATAGGGTCCATTTTATATGCCTCCGGAAGAAGGCATTTTGAATCAATAGAATAAACGGGTCTAATAACGGGAGGGTGACAGATTTGACAATATTTTATATACCTCCCTGCCAAGAGTGATGGCAAGTACAGTAGTTACAAGGTCCTTTGCAAGCATAAGGGGAACGGAAGGCAAAATCCATGTACCGGTGACGCGGTAATATTCAAAGAGCCCAAGGGCATGGCATACCAGCAGTCCGCAGATACTAAAGAAAACATTGGCATAGTAGGGCTTTTTGCTGCCTAATCCGGTAAGGTATACCATGGGAAGAAATCCTATCAGATAACCGCCGGTAGGACCAACCAGAGTATCCAGACCGCCTCCAAAATTAGCGAAGACAGGGATTCCCACCACACCCATTAACAGGTATAACAGAACAGAGAGGAGTCCTGATTTTCGCCCCAGGATAGCACCGATCAAAACGATACCAAAGGTTTGCAGGGTTATGGGGATTCCCCCGGGAAGCATAAAGGAAATCTGTGACAATATGGATAAAATAGCTGTAAAAAGCGCAATTTTAACCATTTCCTGAGTCGTTATAAACGTTCGTTTCATCTTTTAAACCTATTCTTTCTGAAAAAATTTAACAATAGAATCCATTTTCGAGGTCATGCTCATGAAAAGCATGTCTACTAAAGTAATAGCAGCCATTGCTTCCACTACCACGACAGCTCTTGGAACAATAACCGGGTCATGACGGCCCTTAATATTGATGTTGATATTTTCTCCTGCCTTGTTAATGGTTCTTTGGGTACTGGCAATAGAAGCGGTGGGTTTTACTGCGGCACGGAAGACAATCTCGGAGCCGTCACTGATACCGCCAAGTATTCCGCCGGCATGGTTGCTTAGCTTGGTCACCTTGCCGTTATCCGTATACAGGAAGGGGTCATTATTTTCCATACCGGTTTTTTCCGCCGCCTGAAAGCCTGAACCAAATTCAATTGCTTTAACGGCACCGATGGAGAGAATCGCTTTTCCAAGGTTGGCATCCAGCTTATCAAAGACCGGCTCCCCGATACCTGCCGGAACGCCTGAAATAATACATTCGATAACACCGCCCACAGAATTGAGCTCCTTCATTTTTTCCTGCATCAGTATTTCCGCAGCTGCAGAAGCCTCCATATCAGGCATATAAAATGGACTTGTTAGAATGTTATCCTTATTGCATTTTGCATAATCAATAGAGACATTGCCAATGGACTTCGTATAAGCGCAGACAGTGATTCCAAGATCTTTTAAGATGGAAGAAGCAATAGCCCCTGCGGCTACCCTTCCGATGGTCTCCCTGCCGGAGGACCTGCCGCCTCCTCTGTAATCACGAAAACCATACTTGGCATCATAGGTATAATCTGCATGCCCCGGCCGGTAGTAGCCTGCTATTTCCGAATAATCCCTGGATATCTGATTGGTATTCATAACTGCCAGAGATATAGGGGTTCCAGTGGTTCTGCCTTCAAACACACCGGATAATATCTGAACGGCATCTGCCTCATTTCTTTGAGTCGTATATTTTGTCTGTCCGGGACGCCTTCTGTCAAGGAATACCTGGATTGCTTCTTCGTTAAGTGCCAGACCTGCCGGGCATCCGTCTATTATTGCACCAATTCCCTGGCCGTGGGACTCTCCCCAGGTCGTAACCCGAAACATGGAACCATATGTTGAACCAGCCATATTAACCTCTTTCCGATATAAACAGCTATATCCATAAATATTTTCCTTAGTATATAAGAAAACTCTATTTTTATCAATATCTTTTGAGGACATTTTAAAAATACAATTCATATATTGTAATGATTGGGAAAGAAATAGTCAAAGAATAATTTCCAAGGTACCAGGTTAACGTCTTTTATTCTAATAAGTCTGTAATATTCAAAAACATTCTTTTTCTCCGGCTATTTTAGGGCGTTATAAAAGTATAATTTACAAGGAGGTAATCATGCCAAATTATTATGCAAACAGAGGAAATGATAATAAGAGAGGAAATAGCAGTAATGAGAATATCCGTAATACGGATTATTCATATATGGAGCAAAAAAATGAGAGGGTTGAAAAATCTTCAAAAGATTTAATTATAGACGGCAATTCGGTTTATGAAATAGACCCGGATTGTTTTGAAAAGGTTAAACAGCGCAGGCAGAATTCCAGGCAGGATTGGAACAGGAGATAGTTATTCTATTAAAGCAGTATCCCGGGCATGCCTGGGATACTGCTTTTAAGAGGGCAGAATCAGAAAAAGCTGCCCTAGGGCAGCTCTTCTGGTTTGATGTAGTTTCTAATGATAAATAGTAATTAGAAGGAGTTTCCGCATAAGCAAAGGATTAAGATAATCCAGATGATAGATCCGCAGCCATCGTTGCCGCCACATCCGCATCCATTGTTAAAACCGCCTCCAAAAAATCCGTTACCACCGCTACCACAGCAAAATAATAGGATAATAATGATCCATATGCTGTTATTATTACCGCATCCGCATCCACTACCGCAGTTTGTTGCTGCTAAATCACTCATGTAAGAGCCTCCAATTTGTTATTACAATGTATCATATGAAATTGAGCTTGCCCTATTTCCTATATTTACGCTAGAAATTGTTGAGCTTTTTCGACATAATTCAGAAGGAAAAGGGAGACTGAAAAATTGGTTCGGGTGTTATAAGTTAATCTCAATAAACATGGCAAATATATCAGTTTAAAGTTGTACCTTCTTAACTGTAATGCTATAATTTTTATAATAAAATAAAATTTTGGAATTCAGGAAAGGGGTTATTATGAGAATAAACGCAGAAGATACTATGGCTTTGGTTATTGATGTACAGGAAAGATTGGTTCCCGCAATGAAAAACAGTATGGAGTGTGTCCGTAATATAAAACTGTTAACAGAAGGTCTTACGCAGCTTCACATTCCTTTTTTCATGACCCAGCAGTACACAAAGGGGCTTGGCATGACAGTGCCTGAAATCCAGGAAGACAGGGAGCCTTTTTCCTATTATGAAAAAATATCTTTCAGCTGTTATGAAAACGAAGAAATAAAGGAAAGCATTCAAAAGCAGCAGCGAAAAAATATCATAATCTGCGGAATAGAAGCACATATCTGTGTCCTGCAGACGGCAGTGGACCTGCAGGCAGCAGGCTATCAGACAATTGCAGTAACTAACTGTATTGATTCCAGAAAGGAAGAGGATAAGGCAGAAGCCTTAAAACGCTTTGCCTATGAAGGAATAATGACAGCCACCTATGAGTCAATCCTGTTCGAGCTGACCCGAAGGGCAGGAAGTGATACTTTTAAATCCATCTCCAGGTTAATTAAATAAGAATAACACAAACTTCACAATCATATACCTTATATAAATTATGCCCTTTTGCGTAAATTTCCCCAAGGGAATAGATGTATAAATGGTGGGACCTGCAAAAGAAAATAGATAATTATCTAGAAAATGTACAATAATCTATTAAATATAAAATAAAAATAAAAATAAAATAATTATAAAAATGATAATCATTATTGAAATTCTTAATGGAATGAGTTATAATAACGTAATACTAAAAAAATAAAATAAGGAGGAAAACTATGTATAATATTTTAATCGGCGGTGCAGCAGGCCAGGGAATCGATACCACTGTTGCAATACTGGAGAAGCTATTGAAACACTCCGGTTATTATATCTATACCACAAGGGATTTTATGTCCCGTGTACGCGGCGGCCATAATTTTTCCCTGCTCCGGTTCGGATCAGAGAAAATAACTTCTCACAGTGACAAAATAGATGGCATCATTGCTTTAAATGATGAGACCATTCATTTGCATAAACATCAGCTGACGGAGAAGGGCTTTATACTTTGTGACAGCAGCCTGGCCTATTCGGAACCCGGTGTGATTAAGCTGGATATGGAAAAAAAAGCAAAGGAGCTTGGGAATATAAGAGTGTCCGGCAGCATTGCCATAGGTGCCGTATTAAGACTTTTTGGCGAACCGTTTACATATGTGGAAGAAGTTATGGCTAAGGTTATAAGAAAGGAATTGCTGGAGATTAATTTAAAGGCTATACAGCTGGGATATGAGAGCGTTGAACCGGTATTTGAACATTTGGACGGACCTTTTAAGGATTATATGCTGATTTCCGGCAGCAAGGCTCTGGGACTAGGTGCCATAGCCGGAGGGCTTAAGTTCTACGCCGCCTATCCCATGTCACCTTCTACGGCGGTTATGGAGTACCTTGCTAGAGTCAGCACGGAAGCCGGAGTGGTGGTAGAGCAGGCAGAGGATGAGATTGCCGCTATTAACATGGCTTTAGGCGCTTCCTATGCAGGAGCCAGAGCAATGACCGGAACCAGCGGCGGAGGCTTTTGCTTAAAGGTAGAAGCCCTTGGTTTCTCCGGTATTGCTGAAATACCTCTGGTAGCTGTGGATGTACAGCGTCCGGGACCTGCCACAGGGCTTCCGACCAGAACGGAGCAAAGTGATTTAAAGTTTGTAATTTCAGCGGCTCAGGGCGAATTTCCCCGTATGGTCATTGCCTTAAGAAACCATGAGGATGCCTTTTATCAGACAGCAAGGGCACTTAATCTTGCGGAAAAGTACCAGATACCGGTAATACTCTTAAGTGACCAATACCTTGGTGACACAACGGCCTGCGTAAAACCTTATGATACAACAGGCATCACCCTTGTAAAACCTGCCGAAGAGGCAGAGGGGGAATACCTGCGCTATAGGCTTACGGAGGACGGAATCTCTCCCAGACTGATACCGGGGAAGACAGAACACCTGGTTACGGCAGACAGTGATGAGCATGACGAGAGAGGCTTTATAACGGAATCCGCCGAGGTCCGGAATGCCATGATGGATAAGAGAATGAAAAAGCTTAATAAGCTCATAGAGGAATTACAGGAGCCGGAATTTATCGGAGAAGAGAACTGCAAAGTCCTGTTATTAGGCTGGGGTTCCACCTACGGTCCTGTTGCCGAGGCAGTTTCAACATTAAACAAGCAGGGAAAGGGCAGCTTTGGCGCCCTTGTCTTTGGAGATATTTATCCTCTTCCCAAGAAGAGCCTGGAAAAGTATGGGCAGGGCAGGGTATTGATTAATGTGGAGCAGAATGCAACCGGACAGCTGGCCTCCTTAATCAGGGAACAGACAGGCATAACCTGCAGCAGAAGTATTTTAAAATATGACGGCAGGCAGATTTCCGGAGAAGAAATCGTAAAACAGGTTTTGGAAGGAGGTTTTTAACTGTATGGGTAAATTTGAGACATATGAGACGGCATGGTGCCCCGGCTGTGGTAACTTTGCCATATTGAACAGTTTAAAAACAGCCCTGGAAGAGCTTGATAAGGATCCCAAGGAGGTATTGATGGTAGCCGGTATCGGCCAGGCAGCCAAAACACCCCAGTATATCAGTGCAAACAGCTTCTGCGGCCTTCACGGAAGGGCTCTTCCCGCTGCGGTAGCAGCCAAGATTGCAAATGAAAAGCTTACGGTAATCGTAGATTCCGGTGATGGTGATTCCTACGGTGAAGGAGGAAACCACTTTATCCATAATATCAGAAGAAATGTGAATATTACGCACTTTGTCCATGATAATCAGATATATGGCTTAACAAAAGGGCAGGCCTCGCCTACCAGTAAGGAGGGGCATGTTACCCCGGTACAGACCTACGGTAATATCAATGTGCCTTTAAATCCCGTGCTGATGGCAATTGCAGCCGGAGCAGGTTTTGTTGCCAGAGGCTTCAGCGGTGATGCCAGGCAATTGGTAGCCCTGATGAAGGAGGCTATTTCTTATCCCGGTTATGCCTTCGTGGATATTATGCAGCCCTGTATCAGCTTTAACAAGATAAATACTTTTTCTTATTATAAAAATGCTGTCAGACCTCTTGGTGAAGAGTATGACCCTACGGATAAGAAAGGGGCCATGCTGATGGCAATGGAAGAGGAATGGATTCCTACGGGAATACTTTACCGCGAGGATAAGCCGGATTTCCATAGAAAGCATAAACTTTTAAAAGAAGGTAAGACTCTAATAGAACAGGAGCAAAGCCAGGATGCCCTTGAAGGCCTGATTCAGAGATTTATTTGAGAACAGTATAAAGACAGTAAGGAAAGGAAGTGCCATTTATGGCACTTCCCCCTGAAAAATAAATTATATTATACAGGAGGTTTAAGATGGCAGTTAAAAATGCAATGACCAGTGACTTTTTACATTCTGCTTACGGCGGAGAAAGCATGGCCCATATGAGGTATCTGACCTGGGGAGCCATGGCTGAGAAAGAAGGCTTTCCTAACATAGCAAAATTATTTGAGGCAATTGCTTATGCGGAAAGAGTACATGCCAATAACCATTTTAAGGAAATTGGAGGCGATACGGCGGATGCTACAGTAGTGGCAGGCGCGGTATTTGGCACCGGAAAAACCGTGGAAAATCTGCAGGGAGCCATTAATGGTGAGCTTCATGAGGTGGAACAAATGTATCCTGTATACCTGAATGCTGCTGAATTTCAGGAAGAAAAGGGAGCCCAGCGTTCCTTCCACTTTGCACTGGAAGCTGAGAAAATTCATGCAGAGTTATTCAAGCAGGCACAGGATGCTGCAAAGGGCAAGCAGGATATTAAGCTGGAAGCAGTTTATGTCTGTCCTATATGCGGACATACTATTTTAAACGATGCCCCGGATAATTGCCCTGTATGCGGTGCGAAAAAAGAAATGTATAAGAAATTCTGATAAAGGTGCTAATAAAGAGGCTCCATAACTTTCCGTTGCTCGTCTGTTTAGAGGACATTACAGGAAAGGAATGGAGCTTTTTGAAATTTTACTGTAACAGCCTTGGGATATTTAGAAGTCCCCAGCCTTGTTTGGACCAGGGAAAGCCAAGATCTATGGCGCAGTCCCTCAGCCTAAGTTTGGCCTCCTTGTTGGAAAGAGAAGGATATGCGGAAAGCAAAAGAGCTATGGCACCGGTCACAATGGGGGTAGCCATGGAGGTGCCGCTCTTAACAGCATACATAAGATTGGTATAATCATTTCTGGGATTATTTAAAACATTATAACGGTATCTTTGATAATTTTTCATGGTACCGCAGGATACGATATTAGATCCGGGTGCAACAATATCCGGCTTTTTTACGCAGGAAGCCGTAGGACCCCTGCCGGAATAATCCATCGTCTTGTTTCCGAAAAGCTCTACGGTAATCCGGTCATCAGAGGAGCCGACGGTTATTACCTTTCTGCTGATACCGGGAGTAGAGATGGACATGGGACTCGGCCCGTTATTACCGGCGGCTACCACCACTACGATGCCTGCATCCCATACGGCATTGACCCCCTTTACCAGGAGAGAATTCTCGTCTGCATTGTCCTTGGTAGTAGTACCTACAGATATATTAACAACCCGGATGTTGTATTTGGATTTATTATCAATAATCCACTGCAGGCCGGCTAAAACATCCGAGATATTTCCGTCCCCTTTCTGGTCCAATACCTTAATTCCAATAAGGTCACATTTAGGGGCTACTCCGGTATATCTGCCCCCGGAGAGAAAACCGTTTCCGCCGATAATACCGGATACATGGCTTCCATGGCCGTTATCATCATAGGGCTCAATTCTTCCGTGTATCAAATCGTGAAAGGATTTAATACGGTTTTTACCTTCCGTAAAATCCTTATGCATGCAGATACCCGTATCTACGACAGCAACCCCGATATTTTCCCCCATGATATTTCGGTCATGGGCCCATTTTAAATCTATGATATCCGCAACACGGTTCATCTGTGCAGTAATATGGGTATCCAATTCGTAACTCCACAATTGATTCTCTGACTGGAGGTCTTTTAACTTATCCGGTTCCACTTCTATAACATAAGAATCAATCATAGGCAATTTATATTTCAGCTTACCCATAGAAGCAACTTCATTGTAGTTATTTTCGTAATCACTGCAGCGGACAATAATCTGTACCTTTTCTTTTTGGTTCATATGGCAGCCATTCTTTCTTTACGGTCTTATTAATCTTATGAAGCTTCTTCTTGTCTTTATGCGAAATATCATTTAAAATCATTGCAATTTCTGATAAATAGTTTAGAATTCTGTGATTTGGGAAGGGAGACTATTGAGGCAGGTTTAGATACGAGACAAAAGGGCAGTTTATCACAAGGGGACGGCAGTTTGCACAAAATAGAAAGCTTCCTGCTTCCTTCCAATGTATAAGAAGTCCTAATTCTCTGAAGCTTTTGTGCTGGACATATCATCAAACAGATAACTCGTGGGCTCAGACAATCTGTTTGATGATATAGCACAAAAGCTTCAGAGAAAAGGACTTCTAATACATTTCCATAGGCGCAGGAAGCTTTCTATTTTGTGCAAACTGCCTGTTGTTATAGAAATGGGGGGATTTGTTGGGGAGATCATGTCATAAATCTGGTGTGAAAGGGCTTTTCTTCCATAGAAATACCAATGCTTTATGGAAAGAAGACTATACTTTATTATAAATTTACAGAATGTTTATTTTTTATTTATTGATTTGATGTTATATATGATGTATAACATTTAGCGTAAATAGAACATATAGATACCAGGACCGGCATAAGGAAAGGTCCTCACATTTAAAGGAGTGATTTTTATGTTAAGACCTATGTTAAAGGAACAAAGAAGACCTGCGGTTTTATTCAGTAATCTGTTTGATGATTTCTTTGATGACTTTTTTAGCCGCTTTGAAGGCGGAAGCACAGATGTGCTGGATAAGGGGGACCATTACCTTTTACAGGCGGAGCTTCCGGGCTTTAAGAAGAAAGATATCTCTCTGAAGCTTGAAAATGACATGATTATTATTAAGGCCAGCCATCAGGATGAGACAAAAGAGGAAAAGGATAATTATATCAGAAGAGAGAGAAATTTAAGTTCCTCTCAGAGAGTTTTTTCTGTAGCTGGAGTTGATAAGGACAGAATAATGGCTTCGTATAATAATGGTATTCTTGCCGTTACACTTCCCAAAGAAGATGCTTTGACAGATGGCAATAAATCAATTGAAATTCAGTAATGTAAATTCTAAGTTTCCATTGCATATAAAGTAATTCCAAGGCTGCACTGACCGGATGAAACGGTCAGTGCAGCCTTTTTACATGAACTTTACAATAGTGCAATAAAGATTTTACAGGAAATTGCTAAATTATTTCTGGATAATAAAAAGGGGTCAAGACGGAGGCTGTGTGATGAATATTACAAAAGAGAAGAAACAGGGAAGGGCCGAAAAGCAGAAGAACAACAGAAAACGTATACACATTAAGGATAAAATAAACCGAATCTATGATATGCCCATAGGAAAGAGGCTTAATGTAACTTTTGGCTATATAGGAGTAGTAGTTCTTTTAATGGTAGCAGTATCTCTTATAAACATCATTTCTTTAAGAAACATGACGAATAAATTCCACTCTCAGATTTATACAACAGAAGAAAAGGTATTAAAAGCTCAGGTTTCCATGAAAACCATAGAGAATAATATTTACCGCAGCTATATGACAAAGAATAAGGAGTTGTGCAGTAAATATATTGAAGGCTCCGAAACAGAATATGGCTTGCTGGATTCATACATAAAGGAACTGGCTTCCATACCTGTTTTACAAAACAAAAAGAATCAGGAAACTATAAAAAGCCTGCAATTGGAGCTGGAAAAAGCAGACCGTTACAGGCAGCAGATATTAAAAAGCGCAAAGGAATTTGACCAGGAGAAAATATACAGTACCTATAAAAATGATTATGTCCCCATACATAGTCATATGCTGGAGGAACTGGAAGGTCTGGAAAGCTTTACGGCTTCTTATGGACAGCATTATATGGACGTTACGAATATAAAAGTTGCAGTAAGCATAGGGTTATTCTTACTGCTTTTTGCTGTGGGTACTGTCAGCGGTATCCACATTTTGAAAAGGACAATTAAGAGCATAATCAATCCGGTTGAGAGCATTATGGCAGTTATGAAAGAGATGGCGGACGGTAATTTAGGCGTTGAACTGCATATTTCCTCTCAGGATGAAATGGGAATTCTGTGCCGGGGAATCATGCTGACTATAGAAAAATTAAATAATTATATTAATAATATTACCTATGTAGTAAAGCAGCTGGAGGAAAAAAATCTTACGGTTGAAGTGGACCTGGATTATGAAGGGGATTTTAAACCCATAAAGACATCTCTGGAAAATACAATTTTGTCTCTGAAACAGGTCATAGAAGCAATATCAGTGACTGCAAAAGATATAACAACAGGTTCTGCCCAGATTGCTTTAACAGCTAAAACAGTGGCGGATGGAAGCGTAGAGCAGAATAACAGGATAAACGGCCTGATGGGAGAGCTTGAAACGATTGTTGGCATGATAAATACAAATGCCTTGCAGACCAGGCAGGTCAGTGAACTTACGGAGGCATCGGTAAGAGCAGCCAGGGAAGGTGACGGCGGCATGAAAAAGGTGCTTGAAGCCATGGAGGTCATTAAGCAGCAGGCAGAAGAGATATCACAAATTATTGCCGTAATTGAACAAATAGCCGAGCAGACAAATCTATTGGCTTTAAATGCGGCTATTGAAGCTTCCAGAGCGGGAGAAAACGGAAAGGGCTTTGGTGTTGTGGCAACGGAAATCGGGAAATTAGCTGCCAGGTGTACTCAGGCAGTACAATCCACCTCCGGTTTAATCAGTAACACAGTAAATGCTATTCAGTCAGGGGCCAGGCAGGCAGACAATACGGCAGGAAATTTTATCAGAATTGTAAAGGCTGCAGAAGAGACCAACAATGTGATGGAAAAACTGGCTCAGAATACAAGCGAAATACAAAAAGAGCTAAAAAATACCCATGTGTTTTTAATGGACATAACACCTATTATTGAAAAAAATGCCGCAGCTGCGCAGGAGAGTGCTGCTATGAGCGAAGAATTTATTATTCAGGCAGACAAGCTGGAAAGGTATTTACTGGAGTATTCCATGAATTAAATCTCTTTATATTTTTTTAAAAAGCAAAATAACAGACACAAAACAGCGTATCTATCATATTTATATGATAGGAAGCAAGAATGGCTTCCCTTATATTATCGTGCAGGATATCTTATCCTGAATTCATGAAAGGAGCTTTTTGCATGAACGCTGGTTTTAATTTATCAGACTCTGGAAAAGCAGGTAAGCGTCTAAAAGATGATAGATCTACCGTTTCAGCATCTGCTTTAAACGGTGGATGGAATACAGGCCGTCCCGGCGACGGTTATGGACATAACCCTTCTAGTCCACCGTCTTCTTGCCCACCTGGACCGCCCGGACCACCTTGCCCACCGCCAGAACCTCCTTGCCATCCCGGCCCTCCTGGACCACCTGGACCTCCCGGAACTATGGGACCACAAGGCCCTATGGGTCCTATGGGTCCCAGAGGTCCGGCAGGCCCGGCAGGCCCTCCCGGTCAGCAAGGTCCGGCAGGAGCCACAGGAGCTACAGGAGCTACAGGTCCGGCAGGATCACCTGGTGCTATAGGTCCTACTGGCCCGCAAGGTGAACAAGGTCTTATCGGCTTGACAGGAGCTACAGGAGCCCAGGGTCCGCAAGGTGAAGCAGGTCCGGAAGGTCCGGCAGGTACAGCAGGTCCCTCAGGTTTAGCAGGTCCGGCAGGTCCACAGGGTCCGGCAGGAGCCACAGGTCCGCAAGGGCTGCAGGGAGAATCCGGTACAGCAGGTCCGCAAGGTGAAACGGGAGCCACAGGAGCACAAGGCCCGGCAGGAGCCACAGGTCCGCAAGGGCTGCAAGGAGAATCCGGTCCGGCAGGTCCGCAAGGTGAAACGGGAGCCACAGGAGCACAAGGCCCGGCAGGAGTTACAGGTCCGGCAGGTCCACAGGGAGAACAGGGTCCGGCAGGTCCGACAGGAGCAACTGGAGCTACGGGAGCAACTGGTCCGGCAGGTCTACAGGGAGAACAAGGACTGACAGGTCCGGTAGGAGCCACAGGGGCCACAGGAGCCACAGGCCTCACAGGCTCGCAAGGTCCCCAGGGAGAATCTGGTCCGGCAGGCCCGGCAGGTGAAGCAGGTCCGGCAGGAGCACAAGGCCCGGCAGGAGCCACAGGACCGGCAGGCCCGCAAGGAGTCCAGGGTCCGGCAGGTCCCATAGGAGCAACAGGAGCAACAGGAGCCACAGGGCCGGCAGGTCCACAGGGAGAACAGGGACTGACAGGTCCGGTAGGAGCAACAGGAGCAACAGGAGCCACAGGCCTCACAGGCCCGCAAGGTCCCCAGGGAGAATCTGGTCCGGCAGGACCGGCAGGTGAAGCAGGTCCCGCAGGAGCTCAAGGCCCGGCAGGAGCCACAGGTCCGCAAGGTCCGCAAGGGGCACAAGGTCCCGCAGGGCCAACAGGAACTACAGGAGCCACGGGAGCAACAGGCCCGGCAGGAGCCACAGGACCGGCAGGTCCACAGGGAGAACAGGGACCGGCAGGCCTCCAAGGAGAAACAGGAGCCACAGGAGCCCAAGGCCCGGCAGGAGTCACAGGTCCGGCAGGCCCTCAGGGAGAGCAGGGACCGGCAGGCCCGCAAGGAACCACAGGAGCCACGGGAGCCCGAGGTCCGGCAGGAGCCACAGGCCCGGCAGGTCCGCAAGGTGAACAGGGTCCGGCAGGTACCACAGGAGCAACAGGAGCCACGGGAGCCCAAGGCCCGGCAGGAGCAACAGGCCCGGCAGGTCCGCAAGGAGAACAAGGCCCATCAGGTACCACAGGAGCAACAGGAGCCACGGGAGCCCAAGGCCCGGCAGGAACCACAGGTCCGGCAGGTCCGCAAGGAGAACAGGGTCCGGCAGGCCCACAAGGAGAAACAGGAGCCACAGGAGCCCAAGGCCCGGCAGGAGTTACAGGTCCGGCAGGTCCGCAGGGAGAACAGGGTCCGGCAGGGGCCACAGGAGCCACAGGAGCTACGGGAGCTCAAGGTCCGGCAGGAGCCACAGGCCCGCAAGGCCCGCAGGGAGACCCTGGCCCGGCAGGTCCGCAAGGAGAAGCAGGTCCCGCAGGAGTCCAAGGTCCGGCAGGAGCCACAGGCCCACAAGGTCCGCAGGGAGATCCTGGCCCGGCAGGTCCGGCAGGAGCCCAAGGCCCGGCAGGAACCACAGGTCCGCAAGGTTCACAGGGAGACCCCGGTCCGGCAGGAGCCACAGGTGCAACAGGAGCAACAGGAGCACAAGGTCCGGCAGGAGCTACAGGTCCGCAGGGACCGCAAGGACTACAGGGACTTCAAGGTCCACAAGGCCCACAGGGCCCGGCAGGTCCGGCATTCACCAGTTCCTATATTTTCCGTTACAGTACGAATTCTGACAGAACCATAGCCGGCGGTGCAGAGTTTGTATTTGACACCGGAAATGTTCCGAATACGCCTGCAGGAGTTTTGTTATCTAACGAAACAGATACTGTATTGACCCAAACCGGCGTATATCTGGTTATATTTGAAGCAAATGTGTTAGGAACTCTGACATCAGTCTCCATTAACCTTAATGGAGCACCGATTCCGGGAGGTACTACAGGTGATACGGCTACTACAATCAGAGTGGAAATCACTGCAATTGTGGAGGTAACAACTGTACCAGCCGTCCTGACAGTCACTAACGATTCTTTCATTTCCATTACCTTCCCTGATCTTGCACCAGGCAGCGTAGTAGCAGCCCTTACGGTTTTAAAATTATCATGATGTTTTAGGATAAGGCGCCCGATCTTAAGGGCGCCTTATTACTATGTAATGTACATTGTTGAAAGTATGGCCAAATACGAGGAGGGGCAGTAGCGTTTACCTGGAATTTTCTTGGAGTTAGGTAGAGGGACGAATAATGCGGAAATATAGGAACCTATCAGTGTATATGTCATATATATAATGTAGGATTTCAAAATCCTATTTTATTGGAGAGGAGTTTTTGCATGAATAGTAATGATTCGTCAAAAAGCAAATCCTATGACCAAGATGACATGAATGTAAGTGCAGCAAATTATTATGGATCAAGGAATTCAGGAAGATCAAATTGCTGTGATCCGGATCCGTACCCGCCTGGACCTCCCGGACCTCCCGGACCACCTGGACCTCCCGGACCACAGGGACCTCAAGGAGCCACAGGACCCCAAGGCCCACGAGGAGCCACAGGCCAGACAGGAGCCACAGGAGCCACAGGAGCCCAAGGCCCGGCAGGCCCGGCAGGAGCCACAGGAACCCAGGGACCGGCAGGCCCGGCAGGAGCCACGGGAACCCAGGGACCGGCAGGCCCGGCAGGAGCCACAGGAACCCAGGGACCGGCAGGCCCGACAGGAGCTACAGGAACCCAGGGACCGGCAGGCCCGGCAGGAGCTACAGGAACCCAGGGACCAGCAGGCCCGGCAGGAGCTCAGGGACCAGCAGGCCCGGCAGGAGCTACAGGAGCCCAGGGACCGGCAGGCCCGGCAGGAGCCACAGGAACCCAGGGACCGGCAGGCCCGCAAGGACCTCAGGGGCCGACAGGTCCCGCTGGTGCAGCTACCATTATTCCTTATGCATCCGGTAATGTTGTTGCATTGACTACAATACTTGGTGGATTAGTTGGTACGACAGCCGCAGTTGGTTTTGGAAGTTCCGCTACAGGAATTCGAATAATCAATGGTATAATTGACACTACTAATATCAATAATTTTGCATTTTCCATGCCTAGAAATGGAACAATAAATTCTTTGGCAGCATACTTTAGCGTTGATGCCGCAATCAGCTTGATTGGTACCACAGTCAGGATTACAGCACAGCTGTATAGAGCTTCTTCTTCGAGTAACCAATTTACAGCTATACCCGGAGCAGTAGTACAGCTTGCACCGACACTTACAGGTATTATTGCAATTGGAGAAAAAGTAAGCGGAATTACAACAGGCCTTTCCATACCTGTAACAGCAGGATCAAGATTATTGCTTATATTCTCTGCATCTGTTGTTTCCGGTCTGGGAATTGCAACAAGCATCGTAGGGTATGCGAGTGCAGGGCTTGGAATTTCATAAATAACCTCAAAGCCTCCTAGTTAAATATAAAAGGGATATTGCAGTCAGAATGGATAGCCGATTCATTCTTTCAGCAGATATCCCTTTTATATTGAAAATGATTCAGGTGGAATCTGTTCTAAATATATCGTTTATAAACAAGTATATAATGACACTGGTATCAAGTCTTAAAAAAGGATTTCGGGAATATGTTAAAAGTTATCCGCCTGTGTTATAATAACTGTTAGATAGCAGAATTGAACAGAAGGAAGGTAGTGAAATGTCTAATATCACGGAAAAAGAAATATATCTTGCGGGAGGGTGCTTCTGGGGAACTGAGAAATACCTTTCGGGAATACAGGGAGTACTGGCAACCAGTGTAGGATATGCCAACGGCAATACGGAGAATCCCACGTACCAGGAAGTATGCCGCAATAATACCGGACATGCCGAGACCGTGAAGGTGGTGTATGATTCTGAAAAAATAGAGTTGGCCTTTATTTTAAACCTTTACTATGACGTTATAAATCCCACCTCTGTCAATAAACAGGGAGCGGATGTGGGAAGCCAGTACCGTACCGGTATTTATTACGTGGCAGAAGAGGATTTGCCCGTAATCAAAGCATCCATACAGGAGCTGCAGAAAAAATATGAAAAGCCTGTTGCCATTGAGGTACTGCCCTTAAGAAATTATTATCTGGCAGAAGAATACCATCAGAAGTACCTGGATAAGAATCCCGGCGGCTACTGCCATATAGGGGCTGATAAATTCGAAAAGGCAAGAACAGCTACAAAATAATTTAATTAATTCGAAAAGGCAAGAACAGCGACAAAATAATGTAATTAATGCAAAAAGACAAGAACAGCGGTAAAATAATGTAATTAATGCCAATAATCCGGCAGCTCATAAAATTCATAAAAGTACAAATCCTACCTATAAAAATATAGAAGTAGTAAGTATTGATAATTGTTCTCAAGAATACTGTTGACTGATAAAGCAGTTGTGGAATACAATTATATGAGAATGATTATCAAATACTGACTTGCAGGAGAATTTTATGAGCGATGATATCTTTTTAATAGGAGAGGACAGAACCTCTTCTTATGTGGCTTTTACCCTGGCCAACTGCTGTATGCCGACCCTTGTTAAAGCAAAGCCCTCCAGTCTGGTCAGTTTTCGCAAGAGGTATATTGATAGCAGAGACAATTTTTTGAAAGCTCTTTTACGGGAAAGCGGGAACTTTGGCTGCACTTACCGGATTCTTTATGAAAGTGAAACGGAAATATATATCATAGTATACAACAGGAACCTGCTTTATGAGGTGCTTAAGAGAAATGCAGGTAATCCGCTGCTTTCCGGTAACGGTTATACGCTTATTACCTCCGGTTTGGAAGAAGTAATGGAGCAGTTAATGAAAAGGTACGGCAGGTACCAGCAAAATAAGGTCATGGGAATTCAAAAGGATTTTCCTCATGAAATCGGCATTATTCTGGGGTATCCGGCTGCCGATGTGGAGGAATATATCAGAAATAACGGGGAGAACTATATTCTGTGCGGTTATTGGAAGGTCTATCAGAATGCGGATGAAGCAATAAAGATATTTGATACATTTTCCAGAATCCGCAGGGAAGCGGTCAGGCTGTTCTTTGCCGGAAGGCCGTTAATAGATATCATAAGTTTCTCTCCGAGGCATTAAAAGGTTCAATTGACAGGGGTGGGGTTTAATGTTATCATAATCCAGGTCAAAGAAAGGCATTACAGTGAATTTTCAGAACGGAGCAGAAAATGTTAAACCAATTTTCAAGAACAGAACTTTTATTTGGTAAAGACAGTATGGAGAAGCTAAAAGACGCAAGAGTTGCGATTTTTGGTATCGGCGGTGTCGGAGGCTATACGGCGGAGGCTTTGGCAAGAAGCGGAGTAGGTACTTTTGACCTTTTTGATGATGACAAGGTCTGTTTAACCAATATCAACCGCCAGATAATCGCTACCAGAAAGACTGTGGGAAAATACAAGGTTGAGGTCATGAAGGAACGGATACTGGATATTAACCCAGAAGCAGTAGTAAATACTCATCAGACTTTTTACACTCCCGAGGTAGCCGAAAAGTATGATTTCTCGGAATACACCTATATTGTCGATGCTATTGATACAGTAACCGGTAAAATTGAGCTTGTATTAAGAGCGGATAAGAGCGGTGTACCTATTATAAGCTGTATGGGAGCCGGAAATAAATTAGACCCTACCATGTTTGAGGTGACAGACATTTATAAGACCAGTATCTGCCCTCTGGCAAAGGTTATGAGAAAGGAATTAAAGGTCAGAGGAATCAAGAAGCTTAAGGTGGTCTATTCCAAGGAACCTGCCAGAAAGCCTATTGAAGATATGGCAATCAGCTGCAGAGCCAATTGCATCTGTCCTCCCGGTGCCCAGAGAAAATGTACGGAGAGAAGGCAGATTCCGGGAAGCAATGCCTTTGTGCCCTCTGTAGCCGGTCTCATTATTGCCGGAGAAGTGATTAAGGATATAACAGAAGTACGATAAAGGAAGGGGCTGTTGCAAAGGGAAGCTCTGCGGAGTATAACTTGCCACACACACCGGTTGACCGACATCTGACATGATTTGTATGCTAAAATCGTACATAAAATGTTCGCTTATAGCATACAAATCATATCATCTGTCTGTCAAACAGTGCATCATGGCAAGTCATACTCCGCAGAGCTTCCTTTTGCAACAGCCCCTTTTTAAACTATAATAATTGT
The DNA here is from genome assembly GCF_900142215.1 of Anaerocolumna jejuensis DSM 15929. Classification (GTDB taxonomy): domain Bacteria; phylum Bacillota; class Clostridia; order Lachnospirales; family Lachnospiraceae; genus Anaerocolumna; species Anaerocolumna jejuensis. The sequence continues at coordinate 568,911 of NZ_FRAC01000007.1, forward strand.
ATATATTGTATATAATAATCAATCAATTTACTGCATTAATTTGCTCCTGAAGAAAATTACAGTAAACTATAGCAGAAACAGTCGATATGTGTTATAATAAATAAAATTACAGTATATGGAATAAATAAGGGGAATCTATGCATAAGAGAAAGCGGATATTGAAGATTATAACCTGTATACTGGTGGTATTTGTTATTTTTTCGGTATACAATAATTTAACTGCATATTCTGCCAATGAGAAGAAGGGAAAGAATATACTCTTTATTAGTTCTTATAATGAAAATTTTCCAAGTGTTCCCGATGAAGTGAAAGGAATCCGGTCCGTATTCCCGGAAGAGAAGTACAATGTAGATTTTGAATATATGGATTCCAAGCGCTTTGTTACGGATGAGAGCAGAAAATTGTTTCATGATCTTCTTCAGTATAAGCTGGAACATCTTCCTGCTTATGATGGTGTTATTGTTGGGGATGACTATGCACTGCAATTTGTAATGGATTATCAGGAAGAGATGTTTCCAGGTATTCCCATCGTGTTCTTAGGAGTTAATGATACGGACAGGGTGAAGGCAGCGGAGCAGAAAAGCAATATAACAGGCATTGTCGAAGAACTTTCCCTGGAGGATAACATCCGTTTAGGACTCAGCCTTAATAAGAAGGCGAAGAGAGTTGTTGCCATTGTTGACGGCACCTTAACGGGAATTGGCGATGAAAGGCAGTTTTACTCTTTAAAAGATGAATTTCCGGAGCTTACCTTTGATGAGATCAATGCGGCAAAGTACACCTTTGCTGAAGTGGGCGATTTGGTAAGTAAGCTGGGAAATGATACTATTCTATTATATTTAAGTATGTATACGGACAAAACGAACACCGATATTACCATACCGGAAGCATCCGCCCTCTTGAGCGAAGCTGCCAAAGTTCCCATAATCCGCGCGGAAGTCGGCGGAGTCGGCAATGGAGTACTTGGCGGTAAAATGTTTTCGTATTATCATTCCAGTGTAAAAGCTGCCAAAACTCTTAAGAAAATTTTTGAAGGAACCTCTCCTGATTCAATCCCTATTGTTACTAAAAGTCCTAACTACTACATTTTTGATTATAATGTTTTAAAAAAGCACCATATTTCATTACATAACCTTCCTGAAGGTTCTAAGATAGAGGGACGTAAAATTTCCTTTATGGAACAGCATCCGATACTTACAGCGAATTTCGTTTTAATTGTATCTCTTTCATTACTGGTTATCATACTGCTTAGTACGGATAATATCAGACGAAGGAAAATGGAAAAAAGACTGCAGGAAAGTCATGAGGAATTAGTTCAGACCTACGAAGAGCTGACGGCATCGGAAGAGGAATTAAGAGTGCAGTATGAGCTTTCCCAGCAGCATATGGAAAAAATAGAAATCCTGAACCAAAAGTACAGCATAGCCGTAGAAAGTACCGGCAGTGCTGTCTGGGAGTATGATGTTACCTTAAGGACCCTGTCTGTTTCAGAGGGATTTTTAAACAGTGTTGATTCCAAGCTTACACAGATGAAGGATATTGACATACTTCTGGACGGAATTTTGAGTAAGGAGCAGAAGGATACTGTTATAGCGGAGTATACCCGTTACCTTAATGGGGAAATAGATAAGATTTATAGGGAGCTCATGCTCTATAACCACAAAGGGGAGAAAATCTGGGTGCTGCTCAGCGGCAAGGGAGTCCATGATTTAAAGGGAACGGTAACGTCGTTGAACGGGCTGCTCATTGATATTACAAAAATTAAGGAGCAGGAGGAATTTATCAAGTATCTGGCAAGTAATGATCATCTGACCAATCTTCCCAACCGGATGAGCTTTATGGAAAAGATAAACACGGAATTACAGGCAAAAGCCTGCGGAGCCATCCTTTTAATGGATATCGATAATTTTAAGGGAATCAATGATTCCGTAGGGCATTTGTACGGGGATAAAATGCTTTCATTGATTGCAGAGCGTATCCGTACTCTTATAGGTGAGAATATATTGGCCTACCGTTTTGGAGGGGACGAGTTTATCGTCCTGATTACCGGCAATGATGTTGAATTATTGATAGAAAGCTGCCTGGAGAAAATAAAGGAATTATTCAGCGAGCCCATTCAGCTGATGGGAACAGAGCACCTTGTGAAGTTCAGCATCGGAATTACTGTTTTTCCGAAAGACAATTCGGACATGGAACGGCTCCTGATCAACGCAGATACAGCCATGTATTTTGTTAAGGATAATGGCAGGGACAACCATATGTTTTACAGTGATAAAATTCTGGAGGACATCAGAAGCAAGGCTGAAATCGAGGATATCCTGCGGGATGCCTTACGGGATGACGGCCTGCGCCTGCTCTATCAGCCCCAGATAAATGTCAATACGGGAAAGATTGATGAATTCGAAGCACTTCTTCGCTTAAAGAACAGAAATCTGTCACCGGCAAAGTTCATTGAAGTGGCGGAAATGAGCGGATTAATTATTGACATCGGCAGATGGGTAACCAAAGAAGCAATCCGTCAGATGGCAGAATGGCGGGATAAAGGATATCCGGTAAAACCCGTTGCCATTAACTTTTCAGGAAAGCAGTTAAATGACAGAGAGTATATTTCCTTCCTGCATGATACGCTGCAGGAGTACCAGATTGACCCCAGATATGTGGAAATCGAAATTACGGAAAGTATTTTGGTAGAAGAGACGGAAAATACACTGACATTTTTAAATGAGCTGAAGGCTATGGGACTGCGGATTGCCATGGATGATTTTGGAACAGGGTATTCCTCCATCAATTACCTGACCTTCATTCCTGTCAACAAGATCAAGCTGGATAAGTCCCTTTGCGAGAAATTTATAAATCTGGACAACAGTGTAATGTGCAGCCTCATTGGTCTTATGCATAGCCTGAATCTCATTATAACAGCGGAGGGAATCGAGGAGACTTATCAGTATTACAGGTTAAAAGAGGGCGGCTGTGACCTTATTCAGGGATATTTGTTCAGCAAACCTCTTGCCAGCCAGGATATTGAAAATGTCTATAATTATAATTTTATCAATCAAACAATGCAATAAAGCAGAAACAGAAAAAGTCAGAGCTGCCGCAAAGGTTAATTCCAAAGCCTTTGCGGCAGCTTTTTGTATATTTTAAAGGGTTTTGGTTAATTAATATCTTTATCACATGATGGAAAAGGAGATATTATGCAGGAGAAAAAAGAAGATACTTTAAACTCTGTCCAAAATAAAAGACTTAATAAGATTAAGGCTACGAACAGTGAAGAAACGGCAGCCTGGGCTAACGAAGAAAAATCAGTAAATGACAGTAATGTGTCCATACCTTCAGAGTATGAGGTGGGAAAAGCCAAGAACTGGGTTGACAATGGAAGCCAGTTATAACAATTTTTAACTACTGATTATCGAATATCCATTTGGAGAGCGGATATTCAGGAAAGAGGAAAAAATGTCTAAAATAACAATGACAGTAGACGGTAATACGGCAGCAGCCTATGCAGCCTATGCCTTTACCGATGTAGCAGCAATTTATCCCATAACCCCATCCTCCAATATGGCCGAAGTTACCGATGATTGGGCGGCAAAGGGAAGAAAAAACATTTTCGGACAAAGTGTAAATGTAGTAGAAATGCAGTCTGAGGCCGGAGCTGCCGGTGCATTTCACGGCTCCCTGCAGGCAGGGGCATTGACGACTACCTTTACGGCGTCCCAGGGCTTGCTGCTTATGATTCCCAATATGTATAAAGCAGCAGGTGAATTGCTTCCCGGTGTTTTCCATGTCAGTGCAAGAGCCCTGGCAGCCCATGCCTTGAGTATCTTCGGAGACCATCAGGATGTTATGGCCGTCAGGCAGACGGGTTGTGCCATGCTGGCAAGCGGCTCTGTACAGGAGGTAATTGATCTGGCACCGGTCGCCCACCTTTCTGCCATAAAGGGAAGGGTGCCTTTTGTACATTTCTTTGACGGATTCCGTACCTCTCATGAAATACAAAAGGTAGAAGCTCTGGATTATGAGGATTATGCATCCCTTCTTGACTGGGAGGCCTTAAAGAAATTCAGGGAAAGGGCACTTTCTCCCAACCATCCGGTTACCAGAGGAACGGCTCAGAATCCGGATATCTATTTCCAGGGAAGGGAATCCAGCAATCCCTTTTATCAAGACCTGATTCCAATTGTAGAGGAATACCTGGAGAGGACAGGAAAGCTGACAGGACGCAAATACGGACTCTTTGATTATTATGGAGCAGAGGATGCGGAATATATTATTATTGCCATGGGTTCCGTGACCCAGACCATAGAGGAAACCATAGACTACCATAACAGCAGGGGTGAGAAATACGGACTTGTAAAGGTACACCTCTACAGGCCCTTCAGCATGAAACATCTGATTGATTCTATTCCTGGTTCTGTAAAGAAAATTGCTGTTCTTGACAGGACAAAAGAACCCGGAGCCCTCTATGAGCCACTTTATATGGATGTCTGCGCCAGCTTTTCAGATAGAAAGGATAAGCCCCTCATTATCGGAGGACGCTTTGGCCTTGGCTCCAAGGATACGGGACCGGTTGATATTACCTCAGTTTATGAGAACTTAAAGCAGGAAACACCCAAAGACCATTTTACTATTGGCATTACGGATGATGTCACGGAAACCTCTCTGCCCCTGATTCCGAAATTCCAGGCAGAGCCTGCTGACAGAAAGTCCTGTAAATTCTGGGGACTGGGCTCGGATGGAACGGTGGGAGCCAATAAGCAGGCAATCATGATCATAGGAAATTCTACCGATTATAATGTACAGGCATATTTTGACTATGACTCCAAGAAATCCGGCGGTATTACCATGTCCAATCTAAGGTTTGGCAAATCACCCATAAAGTCCACCTATCTGGTAGACCATGCGGATTATGCGGCGTGCCATAACCAGTCCTATATCAATAAATATGATATGCTGAGTGATTTAAAGCCCGGCGGAATCTTTGTTTTAAACTGCCGGTGGAAGGAAGAGGAACTGGAAGAAATGCTGCCTGCAAGGGTAAAAAGGGCACTGGCAGATAAGGCAGTCCGCTTCTTTATCATTGATGCCGTAAGCATTGCTGCGGAAATTGGCCTTGGCAACCGGATTAATATGATAATGCAGGGCGCCTTTTTTAAACTCATTGATATTCTGCCGGAAGAAGTATTTGTAAAGGCATTGAAGGATGCGGCAGCCTATTCCTACAGTAAAAAAGGGGAGCAGGTCGTAGCCATGAACCATGCAGCCATTGATAAGGGTGTTTCGGGAGTTCATGAGGTCAAAATACCGGAGAACTGGAAGGATGCCAGAGAGGAAAAGCGGGAAGGGGAAAAAGAGCCGGAATTCGTGGAGAATATTATGCGCCCCATACAGGAATTAAAGGGCAATGCCCTGCCTGTCAGTGCCTTTAACGGAAGAGAGGACGGAACCTTCCCCAATGGCTCCACCGCTTTTGAAAAGCGCGGCATTGCCGTCAATGTACCGGAATGGATTGATAAGAACTGTATCCAGTGCAACCAATGCTCCTTTGTTTGTCCTCATGGAGTTATCAGGCCCTTCCTGATGACGGAAGAGGATATGAAAAATGCCCCGGCGGATTATACTGCTATTAAGGCAACAGGGAAAGGTTATGAGAATTATGTCTTCCGTATACAGGTAAGTACCATGGATTGCACCGGCTGCGGCAATTGCGCGGATATTTGTCCGGCAAAGGAGAAAGCCCTGGTTATGAAGCCCATTGACACCCAGACAGAGGTGCAGGTTCCCAACTGGAAATATGCTTTTTATGAAATAGGCCACAAAAATGATACTCCCCTTGGAAGCACCGTAAAGGACAGTCAGTTCAGGCAGCCACTCATCGAATTTTCCGGAGCCTGTGCCGGCTGCGGTGAAACACCTTATATTAAGCTTATTACACAGCTTTACGGGGATAGGATGATGATTGCCAATGCAACAGGCTGTTCCTCCATCTGGGGAGCCTCTGCACCGAGCACATCCTATACTGCCAATAAGGAAGGAAGAGGACCGGCCTGGGCTAATTCACTCTTCGAGGACAATGCGGAATATGGCTTTGGCATGTACCTGGGCAATAAGCAAATCCGGAATAAGCTGGAGGCTCTCATGAAGGAGCTGCTGGATACCGGGATTGAAGAGGAGCTCAAGGAGCTGTTAAATGATTGGATTCACTATAAGGAGGATGGAGAAGTCAGCAGGACGGTCAGTGAAAAGCTGTTAAAAGCGTTGTCGGGATACAAGACCGCTGACAAAGAGAAGGAAAAGCTGATAGGTGAACTTCTTGAGAAGAAGGATTATCTGGTGAAGAGGTCCCACTGGATTGTGGGAGGCGACGGCTGGGCTTATGATATAGGCTATGGCGGACTTGACCAGGTAATGGCCTCCGGAGAGGATGTTAATGTGCTGGTGTTTGACACAGAGGTCTATTCCAATACCGGCGGGCAGGCATCCAAATCAACTCCTGTTGCCGCTGTAGCCAAGTTTGCTGCTTCCGGCAAAAAATCCGGCAAAAAGGATTTGGGAAGAATGATGATGACCTATGGCAACGTCTATGTGGCACAGGTGGGAATCCATGCGGATAACAATCAGCTGTTAAAGGCAGTAAAAGAGGCCGAAAGCTACAAAGGGCCCTCCATTATCATTGCCTATTCCCCCTGCATCAGTCATGGTATAAAGGTCGGAATGGGTAAAAGCATGGAGACTGTTAAAGAAGCCGTAAAGGCAGGCTACTGGCATCTGTACCGCTATAATCCGGAGCTTAAAAAGGAGGGCAAGAATCCTTTTGTCCTGGATTCCAAAGCACCGACAGGCAGCTTTAGAGACTTCCTTTTAGGACAGGTGCGCTACAGCTCCCTTGTAAAGGCATACCCCAAGGAATCGGAAGAACTGTTTCAGAAAGCAGAAGAGCAGGCAAGAGAGCGTTACGAGACCTATAAGACCCTTGCGGAGCTTAAAGTAAATTCATAAAAAATAAAGTTAATTTTATGCATGAGTTTTGATGCGCCGTAATGCGGAGATTTAAGTATTACGGTGCATTTTTATGTTGTGGGCGGAAGCTTTTCCGTCATTGGTCTCATGGGTTTGCCGTGCATAAAAGAAGCATTAAAACTTGACAGAGGACAGGGTAGTATAGTATAACTGCATATGTTATTGCATATTGATACAAAAAAATTTTATAATATCGAAAAAGAGTTATTGACAAATAGTAGGAAAGGTAGTATAAATTATTCATACAAATCATATCAAAAAAGTATGAAATAAAAACACAGGGTGAAGGTATGATTGAGGTAAAGCAGTTAACAAAAGAATTTTCCATTGCCAAGGACAAAAAGCTTACGGTTCTGAAAGATATCAATCTGGTAATTGAAGATAGGGATATCTTTGGAATAATAGGTATGAGCGGTGCCGGAAAAAGCACATTTATCAGATGTTTGAATTTGCTGGAAAAACCAACAAAGGGAAGTATTCTGATCGACGGGGTGGATATAACAAGGAAAAGAGGCAGGCAGTTACTTATTCTTCGAAAACAAATCGGAATGATATTCCAAAACTTTAACCTGTTAATGCAGAAAAATGTCAGCAGAAACATTGCCTTTGGACTGGAAATAACCAAGGCAAGGTATTTTAAGATTCCCGGCATGTCCGGGAGGGAATATGAAGAGCTAGGTTATTTTAAGAAGAGAAGCCTTAAGAAAAAGGAAATAGAAAGACGTGTAGATGAATTGCTTAAACTGGTTGATTTGGAGGATAAAAAATACGAATATCCCTCCAAGCTAAGCGGCGGACAGCGTCAGAGAGTAGCAATCGCCAGAGCACTTGCCACCTATCCCTCCATCCTGCTGTGTGATGAAGCGACCTCAGCCCTTGACAGCAGAACCACAGAATCCATCCTGAAGCTGCTAAAGAAGATCAATGAAGAAACCGGCGTTACCATTGTTATGATTACCCATGAAATGAATGTGGTGCAGAAGATTTGCAACAAGGTTGCTGTTCTGGATAAGTCGGAAATTGTGGCTTCCGGTTATACGAAAGAGGTGTTCGGGGATACCTCGTCTGAAATCGTAGCACAGCTATTAGGGGGAGAGGAAGCATAATGTACATGGAGATTTGTTTAACAGGCTTTACTAAGATAGTAGGAGGATTATATTCTGAGTATGGAAGCATGCTCGGCCAGGGAATTCTGGATACTCTTTTTATGACCTTTGCCTCAGCGGCAGCAGCGTACATAATGGGCATTCCTATTGGAATCCTGGCAGAAGTAACCAGAAAGGGCGGCATTCGTCCTGTTCCGGTATTAAACGCAATCTTAGGCTTTATTATTAATATGGGCAGGTCCATTCCTTTTATTATATTACTGGTAGCAGTAATGCCTTTTACCAGAATAGTGGCAGGAACTACCATTGGCCCAAAGGCGGCAACCGTTCCTTTGATAATCGCAGCAACGCCCTTTGTAGCAAGACTGGTAGAGAGTTCCCTCAGGGAAGTGGATGCCGGTGTCATAGAAGCGGCTAAGGCGATGGGAGCCAACACCATGCAGATCATATACAAGGTATTGCTTCCGGAAGCACTGCCATCCCTCATTATGGGAGCATCCCTTGCCACAATAACGCTGGTAGGATATACGGCAATGGCTGGTGCTGTCGGCGGCAGAGGATTAGGCGATATCGCACTGAGATTCGGTTATTACCGTTATGAGGCAGATGTTATGCTTGTAACAATTATCCTGCTCATTATTATGGTCCAGATAATCCAGAGTCTGGGACATTTCATATCAAAGAAGATTGATAAAAGAGGAAAAGGAGAGAATTAATTATGAAAAAAACGAAAAGACTGGCAGCATCCGTATTAAGCCTGTTATTGGTGGGAACGTTACTTGCAGGCTGCGGAACCAAGAACAACAGCACAGGAGCAGCAGATACTCCGACACCGGAGCCTACGAAAGAAGCTGCCGCAGATGACAAGTCAGGGGAGCAGAAAGAATTAACGGAAATAGTAGTGGGAGCAACCGTTGAACCCCATGCTACCATTTTAAATTCCGATGCGGTAAAGAATTCTCTTGCAGAGCAGGGATATTCCATTAAGGTAGTAGAGTACACCGACTATATTCAGCCAAATTCAGCTACCGAGGACGGAAGTCTGGATGCCAACTTCTTCCAGCATGTACCTTATCTGGATGATTTTAATTCCAAGAACGGCACCCATTTAAAGGCAGTTGCGAATGTACATTTTGAGCCTCTTGGCATTTATCCCGGTAAGACAAAGACCCTGGATGCCATTTCAGAGGGAGCACAGATCGCAGTTCCCAATGATACCACCAACGAAGCAAGAGCTTTACTGCTCTTAGAAAAAGCCGGATTAATCAAATTAAAGGAAAATGTCGGCCTTGAAGCTACCGCAAAGGATATCACGGAAAATTCGAAGAAGCTGAAAATAGTTGAAATCGAAGCTGCCCAGACAGCGAAAGTATTACAGGATGTGGACCTTGCCGTAATCAATGGTAACTATGCTTTAAGCGAAGGGCTTTCTGCTTCAAAGGATGCCCTGCTGGTAGAGGATGCTTCATCAGATGCCGCTAAAACCTATGCCAATGTAATCGTAGTAAAAGAAGGAAATGAAGATTCCGATAAGACAAAGGCTCTCATCAAAGCAGTTACCTCCGAGGAAACAAAGAAGTTTATTGAGGATAAATGGCAGGGTGCCGTAGTACCGGTATTCTAATAATAGAAAGTTTATGAAGTATTCTGAATAATATTCTGAATAACAGACCAGATTTGAACCATTGTAGAAAACAGCCGGATTTTATGTGATTCCGGCTGTTTTTATGTTATCTTTGGGATTGTTTTGTCATTTAGGGTAGAGTATAATAAACACATATTGAACAAAGGAAAGGAAAAGCGTTGGTTATTAACGCAGAAAATACCATGAAGATAAAACATAAGATATCCATTGCTGCGGCAGTGATTTTACTATGCTTCATTGTTATTGCAGGTATATTTTTCCGAATGACAGTCAAGAGTGTAGTCTTGAATGAGATTGATGACAGGCTTGCCAATAACTCGGCTGTAGGCTTGCTGCTGCTTGACAGTGAGGTACCGGGGCAATGGCATTTGGATGGGGATAAGCTTTATAAGGGAGATACCCTTATGAATGATAATACAGAACTATTGGATAAATTAGCAGAAGAAACAGGCGTAATGTTTACACTTTTTGCGGAAGATACCAGAGCGGCAACTACGGTAAAGGATGACAAGGGCAGCCGGGTGACAGGTACCAAAGCTGCAGATAATGTAGTACAGACAGTAATAAAGGATAAAAAGGTATATTCCGGTAATGCAGTTATTATGAAAAAAGAAGCCTACACCTATTATACACCCATTTTAGATGAGAATAATAAGGTTGTCGGCATGTGGTTTAACGGTATGTTTACACAGAATATTGACAAACAGCTGCTCCACAGTTCCATTTATATTATCATCATACTGGGCATCATGCTGCTAGCGGGATTAGTTATATCCTATATTCTTGGCCATATCATATCGAAAGGTTTTGTAAAAATCAAGGAAAGCATGGGCAAAATTGAAGAAGGAGATTTAACCGGTATTTTTTCGGATAAGCAGATACTGCGGAGGGATGAATCCGGTGATATCAACCGTTCTTTTATGAAAATGCAGCAAAATATAGTAAGAACTCTGGAGAACATACACCTGGAGAGCGGGAAGATAAAAGAGTCCATTGACGGCATGGTAAGCAGCTCCAATGAGGTCTATGATGACATTGAAAATATTTCCGCCACTACGGAAGAACTCTCGGCGGGGATGGAAGAAACCGCAGCCTCTGTTCAGGAAATCAGTAATACAGCAGTGGATATTGAAGGTGAGATCATTACAGTTGCAGAAAAGCTGGAGCACGGTCTTACCGTATCCGGGCAGATTAAGGGAAGGGCGGATGGCTTGAAGCAGTCAGCTCTGGGCTCCCAGCATACGGCTGTCACAGCCTATGATGCTGCCAATAAAAAGCTTCGCAATTCCATAGAAAAAACAAAGGCAATAGAAGAAATAAGATCCCTGTCACAGACGATTCTCTCCATTACCTCACAGACAAACCTATTGGCCCTCAATGCCTCCATTGAATCGGCCAGGGCAGGCGAAGCAGGAAAAGGCTTTGCAGTGGTCGCAGAGCAGATCCGGGTATTGGCGGAGAACTCCAAGTCGGCAGTCTCAAGAATAGAATCCATAACAGGCCTGGTAGCGGAAGCAGTGGAAGAGCTGGTATTGGATTCCCAGAATATTTTAAGCTTTGTGGATAATCAGGTAATCAAGGATTATGAGAATACCGTCCATATCGGTGAGCAGTATGATATGGATGCAACTACGATAGAAGAAATGGTATCGGAAATTAAGAATTCAACTGAAAAGCTAAAGCAATCCATACAATACATAAGGACTGCCATTGAAGAGGTGTCACTGGCTACCAATGAAGGTGCCAAAGGGGCATCTGATATTGCTGAAAAATCCTCTTCCATTGCGGAGATGACTTCAGAAGTATTAGATCAGGCCAGAGCTAATGAGAAGAGTGCGGAAACCCTGAACAAACTGATTGCTTTCTTTAAGGTAAAATAGTTGAGGCTTCCTGGAATAGAAGGTGCGGCGTATTGAGCACCTGTTTCCAGGAAGCCTTTTCTATATACTGGAGTTTGGGGAGTATTTTCAGATGGTAAGCTCAATTTTATACTTATCCAGCCAATAATTAATTTGAAGCAGATAGGCTATCATCTGGGGACCTGCCATTAACTGGCCGAACCAGGGCTTTCCGTAGTCGGAGGGTGCAGCGAGAAAATCGGCAACTTTTTTCTTATCTACCAATTTGTTGATGGGGGAAGAGGAATCCTTTAATATTTCGCCCAGACGGCTTGCCAGAATACCTTCATAGTGGGGATTATATGTCTTGGGATAAGGACTCTTTCTGCGGTAGAGTACCTCATCGGGAAGGAGGCCCCTGGCAGATTCCCGGAGCAGATGCTTTACCACACCGTCCCTGCATTTGATATCCCAGGGCACATTCCAGACATAATCCAGTATCCTGTGGTCAGCCAGGGGTACTCTTGCTTCTAACCCTGAAAACATGCTGGTTCTGTCCATGCGGTCTAAAAGTGTTGCCATAAACCATTTGATGTTAAGATAGGCGATTTCCCTGCGCCTGCCCTCTTCCGGACTTTCAAAGGGCAGCTTTGGAGTCTCAGCTACGGAGGTCTCATAGGTGTTATTGATATAATCCTCCAGCTGGAGTATATCTAACAGGTCATCCTTTAATAACTGCTTTCTGGGTTCGATATTTCTGGACCAGGGGAAAGCATGGGCTTCAAAGGCTTCTTTACTGTGGAACCAGGGATAGCCTCCAAAGATTTCATCTGCGCATTCACCGGTCAGGGTAACCTTATTGAATTTTTTCACTTCACTGCAAAAGTGCAGCAGGGAGGAATCTACATCTGCCATACCCGGCAGGTCCTTTGCATCCACTGCTTTGTACAGGGCATCTGCAAGCTTGATATTATCACATTCCAGGTAGGTGTGGTTCGTATGGAAATGTTCTACCATCATATCCACATAGGGACGGTCTCTGGAGGGCTGGAAATCATTTGCCTTAAAATACTCATCGTTGCCGGCAAAATCAAAGGAGAAGGTATTCAGCTGTTCCCCTCTCTTAGCAAGCTCGTCAGCACAGACGGCTGTTACAATGCTGCTGTCAACGCCGCCGGAAAGAAAGGTGCAGATAGGAATATCGGAAACCATCTGCCTTATGATAGAGTCTTTTACCAAAAAGGCAGTCTTTTCTATGGTCTCTTCATAGGAATCCGTATGGGGCCTGCTGACTAGCTTCCAGTATTGGCAGGTTTTCATACCGTCACGGTTATAGACATTATAATAGCCCGGAAGAACCTCACTGCAATCCTTGAATACACCATTTCCGTAGGTTCTGGCGGGTCCTATTCCGAATACCTCACAAAGTCCCCCACGGTCAATTACAGGCCTTATTCCCGGATATTCAAAAAGCACCTTCAGCTCGGAGCCAAAGACGCAGACGCCATCCCTCAGGGTGTAAAAAAGAGGTTTTATTCCCAGCCGGTCCCGGAAAAGGCTTAAGGTCTCATTATCGGAATCCCAGATAGCAAATGCAAAAATACCGTTTAATTCTTTTACGAATTCATTGCCGTATTCGATAATTCCTACCAGTATGACCTCTGTGTCGCTGGTGGTCTGAAAGCGCCAGCCCTTAAGCTCCAAATCCTCCCGCAGTTCACTGGTATTATAGAGCTCACCGTTATATATAATCGTATACAGACGATTTCCAATCTTTCTGCTCATAGGCTGCTTGCCATTTGCCAGGTCGATAATAGAGAGTCTGGCATGGGCAAAACCAACATGTTCAGCCAGCATGTATCCGTCTTCATCAGGGCCTCTGTGCTTAATACTGTTTTTCATATTTGCCAGGGTGTCCTGCCACTTGGCAGACCTGCTGGTGTAATTTTCCTTGAAGCTGCAAAAACCTGCTATACCGCACATTTTGCCACCATCCTTAATTATAATAGTTATTCTATGCATGATAAAAAAGGATGATACCCGCATATAGACAAATGGAAGCGGCGCCAGGGAATTTACTAACCAAGCAGTTGTAAAATTTATCTTTCAGAGCAGGTTGCACCATATTGTATTTTAGAAATGGATGCTTTATAATGAGTAGGGAATTATGAGACAAATAAGGGAAAAGTGTTATAAATAAAGGTATAATATCAATTCAAAGGAGGAAAATTTATGAAAGGTACAGTTGTTTCATCTTGGGTAGAATCCTGCAGAAGGCTGTATGGTGATGAAATTGTAAATAATGCTTTAAAGAACTTTAATCTTTCAAGTGATCATATATTTACACCATTTGAAGATGTTGAGGACAGGGTAGCAAGGGGAATTGTTGATCATATCGGAAACCAGATGAGTAAGACAACAAAGGAAATCTGGAATACCATGGGTGAAGAGAACATCAAAACCTTTAGTAAAAACTATCCCGGGTTCTTCCGCCATGAATCGGCCTATCAGTTTTTAAAGTCTATGAATGATGTTCATGTTATAGTAATGAAACGCTTCCGTGGAGCAAAACCTCCTATTCTTGATGTGGTTCCCATCTCTTCTCATGAAATTTTATTTACATACCGCTCGAAAAGAGGGATGATTGACTATCTTATCGGACTGACCCAGGGTGCCATCAAGCATTTTAATGAAAAGGCTGCCATTGTAGTTATGTATCAGAAGGAAGAAGAAACCCAGTTAAAGTTAACCTTTGAGAAGGAAATCCAATCAACAAAGAAGTACCGCATTAACAAACTTTTATCCTTTGGATTTATTAAAAATACAGCAGCAAAGGCTTCTATCGTGAATACGGTGATTGTTGGGGCCGTCTCACTGATACTGTCCCAGGACGGATTAAAAACTGCCGTTTTAGCTGCAGTGACCTTTCTGATTTCCTTTCTGTCAGGCAGTCTTCTGAACCGCCCGAAAAGGATGATAATACAGGAGCTAAAGAATTTAAGCGAGCGCAAATTTGTAGAATCCATCGCTTTGAAGTCAGGGGATGAGTATGAAGCCTATATGGAACAGATAAATGAGGTCAAGAGGAATATCCAGAAGGATTTTATTGGCTTCAATGCCATTGTGGATGAGTTATACACCTTTAACAAATCGGTATCGGAGATTGCAGGAACCATGAAAAATACCTCCGATGATATCACCGCTGTTCTTGACCAGGTTGCGCAGGCAGCTATTACCCAGGCAGAGGATACTACAAAGGCCATAACCATTCTGGATGGCAGCGTTCAGAATGTTACGAGCATATCCAATGACGGCCAGGCCAATAAGACACAGATAGAAGAGGCGGTTACAGGGATTGAAGATAGCTTTCAGAATGTACAGGCCACGGCAGCCCAGATAACCACAGTGCTGAACAGCTTTCGGAATATCAAGAAGGAAAGTACGGAATTAAAGAATAATGCAGACGATATTACCCAGATCGTATTAATCGTAGCAGCGATTGCGAAGCAGATTAATTTACTGGCCTTAAATGCTTCCATTGAAGCAGCAAGGGCAGGTGAGGCCGGAAAGGGCTTTACCGTTGTGGCAGAAGAAGTCAGAAAGCTTTCGGAAGAAACCAATCAGGCAGTAAAGCAGATTAATGAAAGTCTTATGACCTTTGCTTCCAGTATCGGAGTTGTAGTAGAGGGAATTGATACGCAGTATTCCGTACTGGAGAACGAAAATACCAAGCTCACAGACGCCGTTATGAAATCCAGCCAAATGAACCAGAATCTGAAGGTGGTATCGGAATTTCTCATTAAAAATTCCAGCGAGCTGAAGTCGGAGGCAGATAATATCACGGTTCTTTTTGACGGCATCCAGAACCTTGCTGCCATTGCAGAAGAGAATTCCGCATCCACACAGGAGGCAAATTCCAATGTGACTGTTTATGTGGAGCAGATAAAGAAGCTGACGGAGCAGATAAATGTATTTGATGCAATGATACAAAACTTTCAGGAGGACTTAAGCAATTATATAATTTAATAATTGTACTTATGATATATAAATTAATTTTAGGATGGCAAAGGGCAGTTTCTCGCAAGGGGACGGCAGTTTGCACAAAATAGAAAGCTTCCTGCTTCATTCCAATGTATAAGAAGTCCTAATTCTCTGAAGCTTTTGTGCTGGACATATCATCAAACAGATAACTCGTGGGCTCAGACAATCTGTTTGATGATATAGCACAAAAGCTTCAGAGAAAAGGACTTCTAATACATTTCCATAGGCGCAGGAAGCTTTCTATTTTGTGCAAACTGCCTGTGTACTATGGGAAACAGGGTATTTGTTGGGGGAAGCAGATTATATGGTATGAGAGTTATTGATATGAAAGGCCTTAGCATTTTGGAGAGAGAAGTCTCTGAAATGTTAAGGCCTTTTCATTAAAAGGTTATAATGCTTTGCTTAAGGATATTTATTATGCTTAAGGATATTTATTATGCTTAAGGATATTTATTATGCTTAAAGATGTTTATTTTGTTTAAGGATATTTATATTGTTTAAGGATATTTATTTTGTTTAAGGATAATTATTTTGCTTAAGAATATTTATTTGATAAAATGTGTGCCGGTTTTTCCGTGTACGGCATCCAGGGCTTTATCAATGCTGGTAACAATGGCCTCTCTGGTATCGGAGCTGTCGATAAAACGGACGGAGGCTTCAATTTTGGGAAGGATGGAACCTGCTTCAAACATATTCTTTTCAATGTATTCCTTTGCCTCGGACAGAGACAGGGTATCAAGAGGATGCTGGTCAGCCTCTCCATAGGCATAGTATACTTTTTCAGAACCGGTTAAAAATAAAAGGAGCTGGGCACCTACTGCTTCGGCTAGCAATTCACTGGTGGCATCCTTTTCTATTACGGCACTTGCGCCTTTTAGGACAGTGCCCTGTTCCAGGACGGGAATACCGCCGCCGCCTGCGGCAATTACCACCTGATTGGCATCCAGGAGGGCGCTGATGGAATCGATTTCATATATTTCAAGAGGCTTGGGGGAAGCGATAATTCTGCGGTAGCCCTTTTCCTCTTTTACAACATGGTTTCCCTTTTGTTTTTCCTTTTCTGCCTCTTCCTCGGACATGTATCTGCCAATAATCTTGGTAGGATTTGCAAAGGCCTCATCGAAGGGGTCTACCTTCACCTGGGTTATAATGGTGGCTACGGGTCTGTAAAGGCCTCTGTTTAACAATTCAGTACGCAGTATGTTCTGAAGGTCATAGCCCATGTAGCCCTGGCTCAGGGAACTGCATACGGGCATGGGAGCCACTGTGTAGTGATTATCAAGCCTTGCGAATTCTGTCATGGCTGTATGGAGCATTCCCACCTGGGGACCATTGCTGTGTGTTATAACAATATCATAATTATCTTCAACCAAATCTGCGATTGCTTTAGCAGCATTCTTAACTGCCTTCTGCTGTTCAGGAAATGTTTCACCGAAGGCGTTTCTGCCCAGGGCAACGACTATTCTCTTCTTTGGCATAACAGTACCTCTTTTCTAATGGATTATTAGCAGAACCTTTTCCCCTTAGTTTTCTGCTAAGGAATGAATACCTTTATTATATTATATCCGGAGAAAAAAGAAAAGATAAAAGCGCCTGTAATAAGTCTTATTATTAATCATAATAAATTTCCAGTAAATGATTTCTTGCGTTTCTTTGAAAAGTATGATAGTTTAATAAGGTAACGTGATGATACATTATCTAATTGCATTGCAAAATTTGTTCTTGACAACACAGGTATAATTGTATACAATAAGGCGGATTAATAAATTCGGGCATCGGAGTACATACATTTCAGAGTACAGAGGTGCAGGAGTACACTTATGTAGGGGATACACACACATAAGGGATACATCTAAATAAAGGATACACATATTAAGGGATACACATATAAAAGAGATACATACATAAAAGAGATACATACATAAAAGAGATACACAAACAGCTGGGATACATATGTCGGGGGGACAGTAAGCAGGGGAGATAGAATCAGCAGGCGTGTAATATACAGCCTGATATCAATTTCTTATACATAGACTTAATAAAAGAATGAGGAGCAAAGCGATGGAAAACAGGAAAGTATTTATGAACCGTCAGAATAACCTGCTTGAGCTGGAGGAGCACCTGTATACTCTGGTTGATGTGGAGCAGCCAAATGTTTTCAGAAATTTATTTCCCTATGATGAGGTCCCCAAAATAGCCTTCAATGACAGAATAGTACCTCACAATTTTCCGGAAGAAATATGGATAACAGATACTACCTTCCGCGACGGACAGCAATCCAGGGCTCCTTATTCTACCGAACAGATTGTTACGATATTTGATTATCTCCACAAGCTGGGAGGACCGAAGGGAATTATCAGACAGAGTGAATTCTTTCTCTACAGCAAAAAGGACCGGGATGCGGTGTACAAATGCATGGAAAAGGGATACCAGTTTCCGGAGGTCACTTCCTGGATAAGAGCCAGCAAGAAGGATTTCCAGCTGGTGAAGGACATCGGTATGAAGGAGACCGGAATCCTGGTCAGCTGCTCGGATTACCATATCTTTTACAAGATGAAGATGACAAGAAGAGAGGCTATGAACCATTATTTAAATATTGTCCAGGAATGTCTTGAGACTGGAGTTGCTCCAAGATGCCACCTGGAGGATATTACCCGTTCCGACATTCATGGCTTTGTTATCCCCTTTTGCATGGAGCTGATGAAGTTAGGGGAAAGGTATAATATACCGGTTAAGATAAGAGCCTGCGATACCATGGGCTATGGAGTGAATTTCTCCGGTGCGGTAATTCCAAGGTCCGTTCAGGGAATCATCTACGGCCTTGTGACCCATGGAGGCATCCCGTCTCAGTTACTGGAATGGCATGGGCATAATGATTTCTATAAAGCGGTAACCAATTCCACCACAGCCTGGCTGTATGGCGCCAGCGGTGTAAACTGCTCCCTTTTCGGTATTGGAGAGCGGACCGGCAACACCCCTCTGGAGGCTATGGTGTTTGAATATGCACAGTTAAAGGGAACCCTGGACGGCATGGATACCACGGCAATAACGGAGCTTGCAGATTACTTTACCAGGGAGATCGGATACAGGATACCGGCAAGAACTCCCTTTGTTGGAAAGAATTTTAATGTGACCAGAGCAGGAATTCATGCCGATGGGCTATTGAAAAATGAAGAGATTTATAATATATTTGATACTGGGAAATTCTTAAACAGGCCTGCCCTGGTGGCAGTATCCAATACGTCAGGACTTGCAGGGATTGCCCATTGGATTAACAGCTATTTTAAGCTGAAAGGAACGGAAGCAGTTGACAAGAATGATTCTTTAGTTCTTAAGGTAAAGGAATGGGTTGACAAAGAGTACGACAGCGGACGTGTAACCGTCATAACGGATGAAGAGCTTATTACGGTTATTAACGAAGTGAAAGAAGCACAGAAATAATTCCGGCTATGCGGCAGCAGGCATTGGAAGAACAAAAGTACATAGAAGAAAGGTATGGTATAAGATGACAGAGTACATACAGGCAGCAAAAGAAAAATTCGGAAAACTTTTAGAAGAGCAGTTAATACGTGTAGAAGCAATGAAACAGCAGGCTGATTTTGTAAATTATAAAGATTTGGAGCAAATCACAGTTGGCGTGTGCGGAGGAGATGGCATAGGACCTGCGATTACAGGGCAGGCTCAGAGAGTATTGGAATTCCTTTTAAAAGAGGAAGTCAAGAAGGGAAAGGTTGCATTTAAAACCATTGAAGGTCTGACAATAGAGCACAGGGCAGAAACCTTAAAAGCAATTCCCGAGGACGTTCTGACAGAGTTAAAGGCCTGTAATGTAATATTAAAAGGACCTACCACAACACCCAGAAAGGGAGATCCCTGGCCAAATGTCGAAAGTGCCAATGTGGCCATGAGAAAGGAACTGGATTTATTTGCTAATATGCGTCCGGTCCGCATACCGGAGCAGGGCATTGACTGGACCTTCTTCCGTGAGAATACGGAAGGTGCCTATGCGGTAGGCAGTAAGGGCTTTCCTGTAACAGAGGATTTGGGGGTTGATTTTACCTTTGTGACCAGCCAGGGAACAGAGAGAATTATCCGAGCAGCCTTTGAATATGCCAAAGCAAACGGGAAAACAAGAGTGACAGCCGTAACCAAGGCAAATATTATTAAGACAACAGACGGTAAGTTCCTGGATATCTTTAAGGAAATTGCAGGTGAATATCCGGGCATTGAAGCAGATGACTGGTATATTGACATCATGACAGCCAAGCTGGTGGACGAAAAGAGAAGAAGAGATTTTCAGGTACTTGTACTTCCGAATCTCTACGGAGATATTCTTACCGATGAAGCTGCCGAATTCCAGGGTGGTGTCGGAACAGCAGGAAGTGCCAATATCGGTAAGGAATATGCAATGTTTGAAGCCATTCATGGTTCTGCACCCAGAATGGTGGATGAGGGAAGAGAGATTTATGCGGACCCCTGCAGCGTAATCAGGGCAGGTGCCATGCTTTTATCCCATATCGGTTATCAGGAGGAAGCAGTTAAGCTTTATAAAGCTCTTGATATCTGTACCGTAACAGAGAGAAAGTTAGTCATCACAGGAAGAAATACCGGTGCGACCAGTGCAGAATTCGCAGAGTATCTGATGGAGACCATAGAAAAGCTTTAGGAGGAATTTTGTGGACGAAAAAGATGTTCATAACGATAACACGGATAAATATTCCCTACGAGGCAGAGTATTTACAAAAATAAGGGAAGATATACTGGCAGGTAAATATAATCAGAATGATGAGCTAAAGGAAACCTCCATCGGGCAGGAACTGGGGGTCAGCCGTACTCCGGTCAGGGAAGCCTTAAGGCAGCTTGAGCTGGAAGGCCTTGTTAACATCGTGCCCAACAAGGGAGCTTATGTTAACGGGATTTCAGAAAAAGACATCCATGACATCTATATCATTCGTTCTTACCTGGAGGGCTTATGTGCAAAATGGGCATGCGAATACATAACCCAGGAACAAATAGACGAATTGGAAGAGGTGGTTTATCTTTCAGAATTTCATGCCAAGAAAGAACATCATGAACAGATCGTGGAATTGGATAATAAATTTCACCAATTGATTTATGAAGCCTCCAACAGTAAAATATTGAACCATATTTTATCCGATTTCCACCACTATGTACAAAGAGTAAGAAAGATAACCCTTGCCTCCGATTTGAGGGCGGCCAGTTCCAATAAAGAGCATACCGCCATATTGGATGCCATCCGGCAGCGGGACGGTGAGAACGCAGAAATGCTGGCTCATGAGCATATTATGAATACTATCAGAAATATCAGTGAGAGAGGACTGTAAGCCTTTCAATAACCCAGCATTATAAAAGATATAAATAAGCGGTTATTGCATCGAATAGGGATTGCAGTTTTAGCTGAAAAAGGAATACCCCGTGGCTTTCAGAAAATATAACGGAAAGCCATGGTTTTTTTTATTTTGTTTTGTTACCATTCAGCCCTTCACATCTATTCAAAGAAATTTTAAGATAAAGTACAGATGGTTTCTGGTTCCGTTCAGGCATTTTCTATTGAGCGGTTCCTTATGACACTTAAATGGCAGCCGTTATGACTAGGTAAAATTACACCAGTGTCTGAGCTCACAGTGTTAATATACCCAATAAATATGAAGCGAGTTTGGTGCAATTTAACCTTCCAGGAATAACGGCTGGCATTTTAGTGGAATTGGAACCGTGAACGAGAAAATGCCTGAACGGAACCAGAAACCATCGTCCGTTTCCCAACACTAAAATGCAAGGAAGGTTGAACTATAACTTTATTCAATATTTATTACTTAAGTTCCATTGCATCCATAACCAGTATTATGGTAAGATATAACAAATTACCAGAGATACTATATACAAAGGATAAAAGGAGTAGAGAATGGGATTATTGAATTTGTTCAACCGAAAGATGCAGGAAAAGCTGCAATATGATACCTTTAGTACGATGCTTGCCATCCCCCGTTACGAAAAGGATATATTGGAGCCGGATATCATCCTGCAGCGGCTTAAGGAGATGGCTGGTATCCGTATTGTATCCAGTGAACTGGATGATTATAAGTATGCACTTGTTATTGAATACCGGGAAAAGGAACATCAGCTGCTGTTATATCCGGATAGTTTCACTCTGCCGGAATATTACAGGCAGCAGCATCGGTTTCCAGATGTGGAAATGGATAAACTGATCAGAGCCGAAACCGGTATTATGATAGAAATGCTTTTTGGTGAAGACAGCCTGGAATCCTATCATCTGCAGCTGAAAATTGTAAATGCCATATTGCCCGACCTTCTGGCTTTAATAGATATCAGCTCTGAGAAAATACTTTCCGGCAGATGGGTAGCAATGGCTGCTGCCTCTGAGGTAGCCCCGGCTCCCAGGTATATTTATACGGTACAGGCGGTATCCGATGATGACCAGGTATGGCTTCATACTCACGGACTGAGCCGCTGCGGTATCCCGGAGCTGGAAGTACTGAATTCTACCACTGAAACCTCTAACAACCACTATAATATTATCGAAACTGCCGCCAGCAGGCTGCTGGAACAGGAAGAGCCCCTAAAACCGAAGGAGCCGCTGTATCTGGCCAGACTCTCGGAGGATATCGTTATGGTAATTACCGTTATCTCTTGGGAGGAAGCGGTAAAGGGATATCCGTCGGATATGCTTGGCGGAAAAAGGGACCGTGCGGAAAGCCATAACCGGAATACCAATGCAATATTTGTCTACCTTTCGGAAGAGGATTGCAAAAAGAAACGGTATAAACCTGTTTCCATATACGATGAGGTACTAAAGGACAATCCGATTTTTATGATAACCACCAAGGAAACAGCCAGAATGCGCTCCCTTGCAATTGAGAGAATTGATTATGTCAGAAAGGCGTTGGGTAAGGGGGAAAATACCATACTGGTCAAAATCGGTCTGGTTATTGACGATGAATTTAAGGAAGATAATAATCTTCACGAGCATATCTGGTTTGAACTAAAGGAATTTAACGGAGACACCTTAACGGCCGAGCTGACCCAGGAGCCTTATTATGTAAAGGATATGCATACGGGCAGCGTCGGTTCCTATAAAATCGACGAGGTTACAGATTGGCTCATATTTACACCGGAACACAGGCTGTCACCGGATGATGCTTATCTTTTGGCAGAATAAACATTAATAAACTTCAGCTATACACCTGAATTGACCTATGAAGTTATGCAGATTTCCATGCATCCACAGGTCAATGAAGGTGTATTTTTGTGTTCCTGTTAACTCTCTGGAACAATGGAACGGATTAAAGAAATGGTGTACTATTTATACAAGTTGCACCATTTCTATGTGAATTCCTGTAAGCTATGGTATAATATAAACAGAATCTGGTTAAATCAATATGGGCAGCACATTTCATACCAGTTACGACGTATATTAAATGTTAAGGATTAAAAGCTGCTTTGTAAGAGGGCAGGTTCAAAAGAAATGATAAAAGCTGAATAAGAGAGGTGCTTATGATTTTCTGGAAGAAGAGGGATGTAAAAATTTCAAAAACAGAGAATGAAAGTAATACGGAATATATCCTTGATTACGGCGGCCACAAGGATAGGGAACTATTTCCTGACAGCTTGCTGGCGGATGTAACGGAAAACAGCGGCATACTGGTGGTCTTAGACACGGAGCTGTTATATACGGTAAACTATACTAATAAAGAGAGCAAGCTGCTGGAATTAAAAGAGGAATTGGAGAAAAGAAAAATTCCCTACCGGGAAATTGTAACTCAAAAGGAAGCAGATGTAACGGTTCTTGGTGTTAAAATTCAGAACAAGAAAAAAGTTAACTGTTATCAGCTGGGTCTGGCAGTGAATACAGAGCAATTAAAGGGACTGAAGCTGTTTGAGGATTATTGTGTCTATGCCTATCTGTTTGATAAGGAAACTCAACCGGAAATTCTTCTGGAGCTTTTTGAAAATGCCGGGGGCAACAGCGAGGTATTAGGAGGACAGGCACAAATTCAGCTTTATATCGACCATTACCTTAAACGTATTAAAGCAACAGAAAATCATGGGAGAGACGGAATTATAGAAGAAAAGCTTGCAAAATACAACGGGTAGAAGAAGCAATGTTAATAAAACGGGAGGGGCTGCCGCAAATAATAGTCAGTACCGGATATTATATTCATAAACGAATTTATGAATACAATATCCGGTATGAACTATTTATTTTGCAGCAGCTCCTCCCGCTTGTAATATAGAGCGATGTTATTCGGCAAGCTCTTCCCAGATTACCATAAGCTCCTCTAATCTTGCCTCAAGGGTTTTCTTTTCCTTGGTCAGCTTTACAAGCTCACTTGAGTTGGTGTAGATTTCTTCTCTGGTCAGCAGCCCGTCGATTTCTTCGTTCCGAAGCTCTAATTTCTGGATTTCTTCTTCGGTTTTCTTTAAATCGTTCTGGCGTTTACGGATTTTGGACTGCTCTTCTTTTTGCTGCTTCCAGTCCGTTTTATTACCGGATTCCTCTGCTTCGCTGCTGCCTTTTGCAGTATTTTCATAAGTACCAGAGGCAGCATTCGGAGAAAGTTCATCCTTCTTTTCAAGGTAATAATCATAGTTGCCGATATAATTGACCAGGGTATTGGCAGTCAGATTCAGAATTCTGGTGGCGGTCTTATTGATAAAATAACGGTCATGGGAGACATAGAGCACGGTTCCGGTGTAATTGTTGATGGCATTTTCAAGGATTTCCTTGGAGGTGATGTCCAGGTGGTTGGTAGGCTCATCCAATATCAGCAGGTTTGCTTCCGAGAGCATAAGCTTTGCTAAGGATACACGGCCCTTTTCTCCGCCGCTGATATCCCTGATGCGTTTAAATACGTCGTCCCCTGTAAATAAAAAGGCAGCCAGTATATTCCGGATAGAGGTATTGTCCATATCCGGATGGGCATCACTTAATTCATCAAAAAGGGTCTTATCCGAATCCAGTACCTGATGCTCCTGGTCATAATAACCGATTTTGACCTTGGAACCAAGAATTACTTTGCCGGAATCTGCGGAAAGCAGTTCATTTATAATTTTCAGCAGGGTGGTTTTACCGGTGCCGTTATTACCGATAATAGCGACCCTTTCGCCTCGCTTAATCTCAAAGCTGATATTTTGGAACAAAGCCAGACTGCCAAAAGCTTTTGAAAGGTTCTCCGCTTTTAACACATCGTTTCCGCTTATGACATGGGGCTCCAGGGTAATGTTCATCTGGGGCTCGTAGGTCACAGGCTTATCCACTCTTTCAATCTTCTCCAGCATTTTTTCCCGGCTTTCGGCACGGCGGATGGATTTTTCCCGGTTAAAGGAGCGCAGCTTTGTAATGACCTCTTCCTGGTGCCTGATTTCTTTTTGCTGATTCAAGTAGTGCTTTAGCATGGCATCACGGAGCATTGCCTTTTTCTCTGCATAAGCAGTGTAATTCCCCTCATAGGAATCAGCCCTGCCATGCTCCAGTTCCACCACTTTTGTTACAACTTTATCAATAAAATAGCGGTCATGGGCAATTACTACCACAGAACCGGGATAATTTAAAAGGAATGTTTCAAGCCAGGCAATGGACTCCATATCCAGATGGTTGGTAGGCTCATCCAAAAGAATCAGATCCGGCTTGCTAAGGAGCAATTTGCCGAGAGCAACACGGGTCTTCTGCCCGCCGGACAGGGTGGCTACGGGCTTTGTAAATTCCTCCTCCGTAAAGCCCAGGCCCTTTAGTATGCCTACGACCTCGCTTTTATAGGAGTATCCGTTCTTTAATTCGAATTCATGGGTAAGCCTGGTGTAGCTTGCAAGCATCTGTTCCAGCTGGCTGCCGGAGGCACCCTTCATGGAAGCTTCCAGCTGCCGGATGGAGGCTTCTGTTTCTATAACATCTTTTTTTACCGTCAGAATTTCATCATATATGGAATTTTCAGAGGAGAGTCCCTGATGCTGAGCGAGATATCCTACCGTACAGCCTTTGGCAAAGACAATTTCACCCTCATCGGGAGCAAGCTCTCCTATAATAATTTTAAAAAGGGTCGATTTACCCGCTCCATTTATACCGATAACAGCGGCCTTTTCCCTCTCATTTACGTGAAAAGAAACACTATTAAGAATCTGGTCCGTTCCAAAGCTTTTGGAAATATTTTTGCATGCTAAAATCATTTTTATAGCCTTTCTCTTTGGATTTCTATTTAGAATGATACTGGAACACCTGTAAAAAGTCAAGTAAATGACAGGGAATCAGTATTTGACAAATAAATATCATTCACATATAATATCTTATTAGGATGAAATAAGTGTAAAAACAATTTTCACTTTCAATTTAAGCAGTACCGCAGACAAGTCTGCGATATGCATAAGTATTATTATAGGGTTTTTCAGTATCCTTTTAACATAAGAAGACTGGCAGGTTACTGGATGTGATATTATATGCTTTTGGAAGTTTAGGGTGACCTGTTAACCATATTAATTTGAAGGAGGGTTATAAGTGCCAGGAAAAGAAATATCGTTAGCTGTAATACAACGTTTACCAAGATATTACCGCTATTTAGGTGAATTATTGGAGAATGACGTTGTGCGTATATCATCCAAGGAGTTAAGTGAAAGGATGAATGTAACCGCCTCCCAGATAAGGCAGGACTTGAATAATTTTGGTGGATTCGGTCAGCAGGGATATGGTTACAATGTAGAATACCTGTATACGGAAATAGGGAAAATACTTGGACTTGACAAAAGGTATAGTTTAATCATCATTGGAGCAGGGAATCTGGGACAAGCTTTGGCAAATTATACGGATTTTGAAAGAAGAGGTTTCTATTTAAAGGGAATCTTTGATGTGAATCCAAGACTGGAAGGCATCTCCATCAGAGGAGTAGAGATTCAGATGATGGATAATCTGGAGGAATTTGTAAAGAAAAACAAGGTTCATATTGCAGCTCTTACAATCCCCAAGATGAAGGCTCCCCAGACAGCAAAAGAGATTACGGATATGGGAATTAAGGCAATATGGAATTTTGCACCGGTGGATTTAAATCTTCCCTCCGATGTTATTGTGGAAAATGTACACCTGGCAGAAAGCTTAATGCGTATATCCTATACGTTAAAGGATTTGGAAGCTTCCAGGGAAAGTGACGGTAACTGACAGCAGAAGCAGTAATATCGTAAATGACAGACAGAGGTCAGGCAGTATGCGGGCCACACAAAATAACGGGAGTATACATGAGAAAAAAAGAAGAAATTGACTTCGCAAAAATTTTTAAGGGAAAAAAAATACCCATTGTAGTGCTGGATGAACGATGGCATCAATTATTTCCGGACTATGATAAGCCTGCCCAGGTAAAGGTCCTGGAAAATAAATTGAATGAGTTGATGAAGCAGCAGGGGAAGCTGACCAATGACTTAAAAGATTTAAAAAAGTTAAAAAAGCAGCTGATGGGAGAAATTATAACCCATATGGATGTCAGTGACTCCAAAGAAGGCAAAATGAAGGAAAAGAAGCTTGACCAGAATCAGAGGCTCATCAGGGAAATTGGCGAGAAGATAAAGGATTCGGAAAACCAGCTTATCGACCTTCCCTATCAGATAAAAGCCGCCAATGAAGAGCTGATTATAGAAAGTACTGCCATCTGCTACAAAAGGTTAAGTGATAATACGGAAAAAATCGCGGAAATCAGTCAGTGGGTTCAGTCCATAAGAGAGCAGTTAAAGGTAAAAATCCTGGACAAGCAGGATAAGGAAATAAAAAATACAGAAATATACAATTATATGCATGATATGCTGGGACCGGAGTTATTGCAGGAATTGGATGAAGATATCAAAAAGGGAAAATAATTCATGCCGGCAGACATAAATATAAAATGAGGAAACAGCATGATTATTGGCATCGGTACGGATTTAATCGAAATAGAGAGAGTAAGGAAGGCCTGCGGGAAAGAAGCTTTCCGAAGGAAAGTATATACGCCGAAGGAATTGGAGCTGGCAAGCAGTGATACTGTTAAGCTTGCCGGGAATTTTGCCGTAAAGGAAGCGGTCACCAAAATGTTCGGAACCGGTTTTTACGGCATAGCTCCCTTGGATATTGAAGTACTGCGGGATGAATTAGGAAAGCCTTATGTAAATCTGTATAACGGTGCCAGGGAACTGGCTGATAAATTAGCCGTAAAAAGAATACACGTGACCATAACAAATACCAGAGAATATGCCAGCGCATTTGTTGTCGGTGAAGGTCAGGATTAAATTCGACTGATATTTTTTTTGAAAAAATGGAATGTCCCTGAAAAGAGGTCTGTATGAAATATCTGGTCAGTTCAGGTGAAATGAAAGAAATTGATAAAAAAACCATAGATGGCATGGGGATTCCCGCTATTGTTCTAATGGAACGTGCCGCTTTAAAGGTGGCAGAGGCAGTAGAAGGATATCTGAAGGAGCCGGAAGGTCTTTATCAAGGCAATAAGATTCTTGCAATATGCGGAACAGGAAATAACGGAGCAGACGGAATAGCTGCCGCAAGGATTCTTTCCTGTAAAGGGCATGAGGCCAAAATATATGTTATAGGCGATAGGACAAAAGCGTCCGCTTTATTTACGCAGCAGTTGGAGATTGCTGTGAATTTTGGTGTGCCAATGATTAGCAATCTGGATTCTGCAGAATATACTATTGATAATAATACGATTCTGATAGATGCTGTTTTCGGTGTTGGCTTAAACAAAGAAGTTACAGGCATTTACAGGGATATCATAGATAAAATCAACCTGTTGGTTAAAAGAAGGGTATTTTCAGTGGACATTCCTTCAGGACTTTCCGGCGATACGGGCTTTCCCATGGGAGCAGCCGTTAAGGCGGACAGCACAATTACCTTTGGGTATTTAAAGGCAGGTATGGTAATGTATCCGGGTTGTGAATATGCCGGTGAGGTAACAACTGCGGACATCGGTTTTGCCAGTGGGGAAAAGCTTGGGTTAAATCTGAAGTATTTTACCTATGATAAAGCAGACTTAAAGCTGCTGCCCCTTCGAAAGGCATATTCCAATAAAGGAAGCTATAAGAAAGTATTTATTATAGCAGGCTCTTCCAATATGTCAGGAGCAGCTTATTTTTCTGCAAGAGCTGCCTATAAGACAGGGGCAGGGCTTGTAAAAATTATGACAAATGAAAAGAACCGTAGCATTCTTCAAACCTCCCTGCCGGAAGCGCTGCTGTGCACATATCCCGATGGGGAGCTGACAGCTGCCATGCTGCATTCCCTGAAAGAAGAACTAACCTGGGGGGATGTTTTGGTAATCGGCCCTGGAATTGGGAGAAGCAAAGAAGCAGAAAAGCTTTTGGAGCTGGTTTTAGAGAATGTAAAGGTTCCTCTTATAGTGGATGGGGATGCCATCTGGCTGTTAGGACAGAAGATAAGTGCTTTGCAAAAAGAAAAATTTTCACCTGATATATTAAATGAGGAGAATAATACCTTATCAGATAAAACAGGAGAAAATAGCCTGTCTTACAGAGTCGGATACTTGAAAAATCTGTTGCCGGATAATACAATTTTGACCCCGCATCTGAAGGAATTAAGCTATCTTCTTGGGGTTCCGGTAGAAAGAATTCAGAAGGGACTGCTGGAAATAGCAGATATATGTATGGAGGGAAACCATAACATATATGCAATTAAGGATGCCAGAACAGTGGTAGCATTTGAAGGGAAACAATATATTAATATGTCAGGAAATAACGGCATGGCAACGGGAGGCTCAGGAGATGTGCTTACAGGAATAATAGCCGGCTTGATAGCAGGAGGCTTACAGGAGCCTGCAGCAGCAGCTCTTGGCGTATATCTTCATGGACTGGCAGGAGATTACGCCTGCAGGGATTTGGGAGAATATTCTCTGATGGCTACGGATATAACCGATTACATTTCCAGGGCTATGAGCAGGAAATAAAGATTCTGTGCCAGCAGAAATAGATGGAGGAACATATGACAGCAGGAAATATAGATTTGACTTCAATAGAAGAATTTCATTCAAAATATTACAGAGCATCAGCCAATATTGATTTGGATGCCATTTGCAGTAATATCAACAATACGAGAAAATTATTGGAGGCTAAAACCAGGCTGATGGTAATCCTGAAGGCGGACGGCTATGGGCATGGTGCGGTTCCCATAGCCAAAGCACTTTCCGACATGGCGGTGGACTGTTTTGGAGTCGCTATACTGGAGGAAGGAATTGAACTAAGAAAAGCCGGCATTGACAAGCCGATACTGGTTCTTGGTTATACACCGAAGGGACAATATCAAAAGCTGGTTGAATATGATATAACCCAGACTATATTTCAGTACAATACGGCAAAGGAACTGTCGGAAGAGGCCTTAAGGCAGGGAAAGACAGCAAAAATTCATATAAAGATTGATACCGGTATGTCCAGAATCGGATTTTTTGATGATACGGATAGCATAGAGGAAGTCAAAAAGATAGCAGAGCTTAAAGGCATTGAGATAGAAGGAATATTCTCTCATTTTGCATGTGCCGACGAAGAAGATAAGACCTCAGCCAACAGACAGCTGAAGAAATTCCTGGACTTTACGGAAGAGCTGGATAAGGAAGGAATTCATATACCGATAAAACATATAGCAAACAGTGCCGCTATTATTGATATACCGGAAGCCAGACTCGATATGGTCAGAAGCGGCATTTCTACCTATGGGCTTTATCCTTCCGAGGATGTGAAAAAAGATGCTATAGCCCTGAAACCTGCCATGGAAATCAAATCCCATGTGAGTTATGTCAAAGAAGTGGAAACAGGTGTGGGAGTAAGCTATGGAAGCACCTATGTTACAGGCAGGAAAACAAAGATAGCAACCATACCGGTAGGTTATGGGGACGGCTATCCCAGACAGCTTTCATCCAAGGGCCGTGTTTTGATTCACGGCATGTCAGCTCCCATTATAGGCAGGGTGTGCATGGATCAGTTCATGGTAGATGTTACGGACATTCCTGATGTAAATCAGGGAGATATGGTAACCCTGATCGGAAGGGATAAAGATGAGTTCATATCAGTGGAAGAAGTGGCAAATATGTCATATTCTTTTAATTATGAATTTATTTGTAATGTTGGCAAGCGAATACCGCGTATATATTATCGTAACAATAAAGTTTGGAACATTGGAATTTAACAGGTAAGCAGGAAGCAGCAACAGAAATAATCACAAGAAGAGAATATTTTATGGAATACACCGGTCAGAATTGGGAAATAATAAGACTAAAGCCATAAAATGGAGAGTGAGAAAAGTGATTATTAAACGTGGTGATATTTTTTATGCTGACTTAAGACCAGTAATAGGCTCTGAACAGGGAGGAGTAAGACCGGTCCTGATTATACAGAACGACACTGGGAACAAGCATAGCCCCACAGTGATCTGTGCAGCGATAACTTCAAAAATGAATAAGGCAAAGCTCCCTACCCATGTGGAGATTGATGCAGATAAATATGGAATTATTAAAGACTCTGTTATTTTGCTGGAACAGGTAAGAACAATTGACAAATCGAGGTTAAAAGAAAAGGTATGTCATCTGGACCAAGATGTGCTGAAAAAAATAAATCGGGCGCTCCTTATAAGTTTTGCGTTGGATACATACATCAAACCTGAATAAGAAACCAAATAAGAGAAAATGGAATAATAAAGCTTGTATAAATAATGACCGCTTTGATTAAAAGAAGGAGGAAAATGCTACAAAAGCCTCATACAGTTCAAAGCGGTTGTTTTGTATTCAAATGATGGTTCACATGTCTTTCTGATATCTGAATCACGTATGCTGTATTACAAAAGGTGTGAAGCATGGAAGAAAAAAATACGATTCAAAAAAATTCCTATGAATACTGGAATAAGGCCTTTGGCCTGTTACCCAGGAATGAAATAATAACGGATGACTGGCTTGACAGTTTTGCAAAGGAGATAGAAGAGTGCCAAACGCCCATTATAGACCTTGGCTGCGGAGACGGCAATAATACCCTGTATCTTCTGAAGAAAGGGAAAAAGGTGATACCCTGTGATTTGACGGAAAATGCCGTCAGACAGATGCAGCTGAACTTTCCGGAAATAGAAAGAACGGAGCAGTTCGACATGCTGGAGGGCCTGCCCTTTGAAGATGACTTTACGGATATGGTTATTGCCGATTTGTGCCTTCATTATTTTACCGAAGAGGATACCCTGCATATTCTGGAGGACATTAAGAGGATACTGAAACCTGGCGGGATACTCTTTGCCAGGGTCAATTCGGTCAGGGATACAAACCACGGAGCCGGTGAAGGGCTTGAAGTAGAAAGGCACCTCTTCCTTACAAAGGACAACCGCTATAAACGGTTTTTTGATAAAGAGGATATCGAGTTGTTTTTCAGGGCTTGGGATATTCTGTATCTGGGAGAAGAAACAATGGACAGGTATAAAGAAGAAAAGGTACTTTGGCGCATTGCAGCCAGAAGAGGTAAAACAGAATAGAATATTTTTATTATAGCAGTATAAGTTTTACTATGGCACCTTGCGGGAATTTTCTGTACAGGTGCTTTATTACGTCTTGATTAAAGCAAAATTATGGCTGAAACACACATAAAGACAATAATAAGCGACAAAAGCCATATTACCCACACATATATCCGCAGGTAATTTGCACCAAATAGAAGGATGAATGCGCCTATGGAAATGTGTTAGAAGTCCTTTTCTCTGAAGCTTTTGTGCTATATCATCAAATAGATTGTCTGAGCCCACGAGTTATCTGTTTGATGATATGTCCAGCACAAAAGCTTCAGAGAATTAGGACTTCTTATACATTGGAATCGAAGCATTCATCCTTCTATTTGGTGCAAATTGCCGTCCCCTTGTGAAAAATTATCTGATTAAATACACCACCTGCCTGTCTGAGATTTATTCAGTGATAATCCTTCCTGCCCTGTAAGGTGTACGATAAGCAATATCACAGATTACAACGCCGTCCCTTAAATTTTTGATATGTATTATCTGCCCATTACCAATATACAGGGCAACATGGCAAATGTTATCGGTATCGCCATTGGAATAAAACACCAGATCACCAGGAAGAAGAGACTCTAAGGAAACCTCCGAGCATGCCTTATACTGTTCTTTGGAGGTTCTGGGAAGCTCATATCCCAGCTTTTTATAAACAGCCTGAACGAAACCACTGCAATCTGCACCGGTATTCAGGTCATTGCCGCCCCAGATATAAGGAGTGTCCTTCGATTCCAGGGCAATGGCCACTGCCTGTTCCCCTAAGGTTGAAGCTGCATTGTTTTCCGGAGCAGGAGAAGCTTCCGGAAGAGAGGCAGCAGTGTTGTCGCTGCTGACGGGTGCTGGTGTGGTGGCTATATCATTATGCTCGGATGCGAATACATCCTGATTTGTAATGGTAATAATTGCTGTTGTGCCGACAAGGGCAAGGAATAAGGCAGTTATGATTTTGCCGGAGCGTTTTTTCGTTTGATTCAAAATTAATAACAGTCGTTGTTTCATATTATTTTTACCTCCATTAAAATTTGTAAAAAGAGTTGAATTGCAGGGAAATTGAGACGAAGCACATTCCAGTAGCAGCCGGCTGTAATGCATGCATTCTGACCGGGAGGCCTTTCGCAGTATCATTTCATCACAGGCAGCTTCGCACCAGTTTTCCATATGCCTTAATAAAAGATAGCAGAAGGGATTGAACCAGTGAAGGGACAGGGCGGCCAGCTGTATGTATTTCATAAGGGAATCCCTGCGGCGTATATGAACCATCTCGTGCATAAGCAGCAGATTTAGATCCTTTTTTGAATAGGATTTATCCGGTAGCAGAAGAATTGGTTTTATTACCCCGATGGTCATTGGAGTTGACAGGAGGGGGCAGTGGTATAAAGCAATTCTTTTATCCTGCAGCGAATCCATGAAATTGGGTAAAAAGCTTCCCTTTGTCTGTGAAAGGCACTGCCGGAATATTAAAAGAACTTCCTTCTGATGCACAGGCAAAAAATACTTTTTCATATGCCTGCGGTAACGGTAATATGCCAAAAAGTTGAACAGTAATAATAGGACTGCTCCGGTCAGCCAGACAAAGCAAGTGAATAAATAGGGATTATGAATAAACTTTGAAACTGTTGCCGACAGCAGCTCAATTACATAACTGCCAATGGAGAGAGCCGGCTTCCAGGAGGTATCCCGGTGCAGGGAGGGCAGTTGTGTCATTGATAGGCCGGCGGGATTTGTAATACTTCCGGAGGAAAAGGGCAGGATAGCCAGAGCTTCTGATTTATCCATCAGGAATGTCCGCGGTAATCCCAGATGAAATAAAGGAGAGGAAGTCCCAAAACGTAGGGGAATTAGCAGTCCGACCAGCAATATGGCCCAAATCCGGTATAGACAGATTGCAGAAAAATGCTTCTTTAATAAGGGTTCCATCAATAGGAGCAGCAGAATGAAAAAGGTAATATTAAGAGTATTTGACAAATAGACGAAAAATAAGTCTGTCATATCATTCCTCCTGATGTTTCAGCCATAAACTGAGTTCTTCAATTTCCTTCTGGCTCAGCTTGTTGTTTCCGGAAAATGCATTTACAAGGTGGAAGAGTGAATTGTCATGATAACGCTCCACAAAGAGAGAGGTTTCATATTGGATATAATCCTCCTGCCGGATACAGGGATAGTACATCCGTTCTTTTCCTTCTTTTTCACTTTTTATAAAACCCCGTTCAATCAGCCGGTTCAGCAGAGTTACCAGGGTCTGGAGCTTCCATCCCTTGTGGTTGCCAAGCTGTTTCATCAGTATCGTTGTAGTAACCGGGGGCGTATTCTTCCAGACAGCAGACATAACTTCAAATTCCGTATCCGGTAATTTACTGATAGATACCTCAGTCTTAGTGCCGGTATCCGGCTTTCTACGGTCATCTTCGTTGTAACTTCCGTTTTCATTCATCAAATTCTTTGATTTCATACATAAGCTCCATTTCTTATTTTTTTCATTCTATAACTTTAAATCTACAATTGTCTATGAGAATAATATACAACTGTCTACAATGAAAGTCAACATAAATTTTATGATTTATAACTCCCATTCTATCTTTATGGAGCCAAAGAACCGCTCAACTGCTGTGAAACAGTAACTGAGCGGATCTTGTTTTCTAACTTATTCCCCATTTTTGGATGACTTTGAATTTTCCAGCCGGTAGGTTTTGGGGCTGACGTGCTAAGGTAAGGTTATTGGTATCCAGAATTTTTTTACCAACCGGCCTTTTGAAATCTCTTTGTCAGGCCGTGAGGATTTAAACAAGCGAAAGTAAGTTGCTGAATTACGGCTTGAGTGCTACAATTCTATTAACGAATCAAAGGATAGAACAAATAAGGAGTGTACAAATGAAAGAGATATTACAAAAAGATTATTCTTACAGCCAGGATGACTATGTTTCAGTCTTTACTGGAATTTGCAAGGATCAGGCAACTTTAGAACAATATTTAAAAAAGGATTATTATTATTTAGATGCGGACCTGATCGGAAGTGAGTTCGGTATTGACTTTGGCATCAATACATATGATGAAGATTTTTTAACAGCTTTTATAACAGACAGTCTGACCAGCAGCATTGATGAATTATTTGGGACAGAAGAAGCTGCAGATTCATTAAAGGATAAATATCCAGATGGTTTATCTGATAAGTACAATGTTTGTGTTTGCGTGGGAAGAATGAAATATACTGGCGAAAGAACAGAAGTGGATAATGCAGAGTTTGGAAAATTTAAATTCTTAGGAGCGTTCCAATCCTTATAGGACTTTAGTATTATAAATAATAAAATGTTAATGCTTTGCGGTATAGTTACAAAGACGGATTATCAGCTTTACACCGATAGTCCGTTTTTGTATCCTTAGATATCATTCAATATTTTTTCACGTTTATTTTGATATTCTTCATCCGTTATCAGATTCTTATCATAAAGGCTTTTTAATTCTGTCAGGCGTTCCTGTACAGAGGCATTTGAAGAAGAATCATGGGTTTTCTCTGTATCATCAATAATAATTTCATGAGAAGCTACGCCCTTATCCGTAAAGGCATTATAGCCGCTTATAATTGTAAAAATAACTGCAAAGAGAGTCCAAGCCAGTCCAAACCAGCCAAAGGTCGGTATTATATAAAATATGCCTATAAAGCAAATTACTAGTCCCGAAAAAAATCCGGCTAAGGATTGACCTTTACTTGGTTTAACACGTACACGTCTGCTCATATTAGCCTCCTGAAAAACTTTATTAATAAACATTAGTGGTAGTCATCTTTCTTCATTATATAATTTTAACTTATAAATAGCTACTTAAAGTAGGATTAAAAATGGTTAATGTGCTTTTAAGTTGAATATGTAAATTAAGTTCAGTATAATAGGAGAAAGTTGACTATAGAAAAATGTGTAAGGAGGGTAAAGTATGATGAATGCATCGGTTGGTATATTTTGGGTGATAAATTTAATCGTCGTGGGAGCTCTTGTTGGCCTTGTAATTTACGTTTTGCTGCTTGCAATTAAGGCACTGAAAATTTACATTGCTAAGAACCAAAACAGATAATTGAATTGATTGGAGAATGAATGTTGGATAGTATAACGGAAAATACGAATCAGGCAATAATCATACTTCATGAGATATATGGAATTAATGAATTTATAAAAGCTCAATGCCAAAAGTTTATAGAGGCAGGCTACGATGTCTTTTGTCCAAATATGATTAATAAACCTGCGTTTTCGTATAAGGAAGCCATAGAAGCATATGATTTTTTTATTAAGAATATAGGATTTGAGAGATATCAAGAAGTAAGTGCTTTAGTCAATCAATTAAAAAATAAATATGATGATGTATTTATTATTGGCTTTAGTGCAGGAGCAACTATTGCCTGGAGATGCTGTGAAAATTCATTGTGCAGTGGTATAGTAGCCTGCTATGGTTCACGTATAAGGGATTACATGGATCTAAATCCTGCCTGTCCAACGCTGCTATTGTTTGCAAAGGAAGATTCTTTTGATGTGCATGCGGTTGCCGGTCAGCTTCGGGATAAACAAGATTTATCAATCATTGAAGTAGACGCCAGACATGGTTTTCTGGACTGCTATTCTAAATATTATGATATCCGGAAGTCTAAATTCGCTGAAGAGTCTATTGAATGCTTTATCAGGAGATGCAGGCAAAATAAAAAGTAGAATCATTATAAAAAATTATTACAGAAGATATTTTTATCACCTTGACAAGGGGATGAGCGGATTATAGAGGAAAATCTCCGGATGTAGCAGAAGGTATTATTTAACATTCGGATAGAGGAGTTGAACCAGGAACGTGTATTAGTGTATTAAATGAAGAATAGTAGAAAAGTGTTAAAACCTTACATTATAAAATAAAAAGTCACCTTACTTTAATAGCTGAACTGCCCCTATCAAGTAGACCGGCAAAAAATAATTTAGGTTATTTTTTTGCCGGTCTATTACAAAGGGAGCATATCAAAGCTGCATTAGTAAGGTGCTTTTCTCGTTATAAGCAAGAGCCTTAATTTTATCTTCTACGAAAATCTCCTATGAAAGAATCACAAAGGGTATTACACATACTTAAAAAAGTAACAGGTGTGTTACAGTGTAAAGAAATTCTTAGATGAGTCATCATCTAAAGAAACGATTTCGTAATGATCTTTCGAAAAAATCATATTCCTGCACCATTCTGTAGGAGAAGAGCCAAGAAGGGAATGAAATTGCCGGTTAAAACTTGAGAGGGTTGTAAAACCAACATCTTTTGCTATCTGATTCAGTGGCTTTTCATTTCTATAGATTTCATAACAGGAAGTGCGGATACGATAATGATTTATATAGTCTAAAGGGCTGATATGCATGACCTCTAAAAACTTTCTGCGAAAATGAGGCTCACTTAAGTGGCACAATGCTGCGATTTTCCCAATCTGCAGCTTTTGGGCGTAATGCTTATGAATATAAAGGAGTGCAGAATGTATCTGCAGATTAGTACTATGTTCTGACAATTGCTCAGGGATATGGCGGTACAATACTGTAAGCAGTGTGAGAAATAGCCCTCTCAGAGCATCCTGGTAATTGGGCCCTTTTTCATGAAATTCCGCAAACATCCTGCATGTAAGAAAGTGTAAATAAGGTTCTTCTCTGTGAGGAAAGGCTTTGGAGAGATAAGGAGAACATATAAGGAGACTTTCCGGCTTCCCTCCAGGAAAATTTTTTTCAAATAGCAAAGATGGGTTCAGGTAAATATATTCCCACTTACTCGTTTGATTAAGTGAACTTTTTGAAATATGAGCTATATTTTCTGAAATAAAGCAAATATCACCTGCATGAAATTCATATTCTATGTTTTCTATGTGAAGGGTACCACTTCCGCTGAGACAATGACCAATCTCAATACAATTGTGAAAATGAAGATATTCCAAAGGGGTATCAGGCAGCACCCAGCTGTCACCTAAAAATGCTATGGAGGGGAAAGAAAGAGGTAAATTATAATGTCGATAATGATAGCTTTTTTTAAAAGATGATTGATTTTGCACAGTTGGGACTCCTTTCTACAATGATTTTAATTTTGGAAATGTCTATAATAAGCGTATGAATTTGATTATTAAGCTTATCTATCTTGTTAAATAAGTCTGCTGTTCAGGAGACAGAAAGGGTATGGTTGGTTCACATGCAGGATACGAATCAAATAAGGGAATGGGTGTACTCGAAACGTAAGAATATTATAAGGGATATTGGCCGTATTGTAAATATATGCAGTGTATCTGATATAGAGGAATTGCAAGAAATGCAAAGTCCCTTCGGAGAAGGATGCCGATTTGTACTGGATGAGATGCTTGCAATAGGAAAAGATCTTGGGTTTCAAACGGAAAATTATAACTATTATTGCGGACGAATTTATTATGAGAAAAGAAAATCTATTGAAAACAGCATTACCATATGGGGACACCTTGATGTGGTACCAGCAGGCGATGATTGGGAGTATGAACCCTATGAGATGACAGTAGAAGGTGACTACCTGATTGGACGTGGAGTCCAGGATAACAAAGGTCCAACAATAGGTGCTCTGTATGCATTACTTTATCTGAAGGAAGCTGGTATTCCAATGAATACTCCGGTAAGCCTGATGGTGGGATGCAGTGAAGAAACAGGAATGCAGGATATTGATTATTACATAAAAAATTATAAACAGCCCGCCTTCTCTATTGTAGCTGACTGTGGCTTTCCGGTTTGCTATGGTGAAAACGGCATTATAAATATTGAGCTGCAAACCAGGTTGGGAAATAAAGATATTCTGGCATTTCATGCGGGAAGCACCAGTAACTCAATCCCTGAGACTGCGACAATAATATTAAAAAAGAGCTGTATTACTGCTCAGAAAAAGGAACATCTGAAAGCGAGCAAGTTACTTCTTATTGAAGAAGAAAGGAATCAGATTAAACTTACGGCAAAAGGGAAATCAGCTCACGTCTGTATGGTTCATGACAGTAAAAATGCAATTGGGATTTTAGTTAAGGAACTTTTAAGGTTGGATTTATTACCAGAGGAAGAAAAGGCCTTAAAGGGAGTGGAATTGTTAAGCAAAGATGCTTATGGGATAGCGGCAAATCTCTGGGACAGAAATTACAGCCTTGGCCAGTTGACGGGCGGAGCGACAATGATACGCTATGAAAATTCAGTACTGACAGTTAGTGTGGATTACCGTTATCCAATCTTAACGAATGGAATTATATCGGATGGAAAAGAGTTATTGGATAGTTTAAAAGTGCTTTCAAGAGAAGCTGGGTTTACCTGTATCGTAAGAAAGCATCTTCCTCCTTCTTATATACCGGCAAATAAACCTCTAATACAGGAGTTAACCAAGGTATATCAAGAGGTGAGCGGCTTGGCTAATCCACCGTATACAATGGGAGGAACTACCTATACAAGAAAACTAAAGAATGCAATTGGATATGGGATGGCACTACCTGATAAGCAAATTCTAAGAAGAAAACAGGGGCATGGAGATTTTCATCAGCCGGATGAATCCCTTCATATTGGTGAGCTTATGGAAGGCATCGTCATTTATATAAAAGCGTTACTTAAGCTAAATGACTTAGAAATAAGTGATTTACTTCTTAACTAAAAACAAAGAGATATCTGATGGGATATGGATTCCCCAAATCCAAATAAAAATAAAGGTGATAAGGATATGACGAAGAAAGAGCGAGTTTTACGAAGTTTAAACAATAAGAAAGTTGATAAGGTACCAGTGGGATTCTGGTTCCATTTTCCGGAAGATATGGATTTAAAAAAGGAGTGCGTAGATGCAACAATAAGGTTTTATAAGGATAGCGATGTTGATTTTATCAAAATTATGTGTGACGGTTATTTTGATTATCCCAATGAAATAATACCAAAGATAAAAAAGCCGGAGGATTGGTTTTTAATGAAACCCCTGGGAGAAAATCATCCGTTTATAGAGGAACAGGTGAAGCGTGCGAAGGAAATTGTAGAGAAATTGAATGGGGAATGCTGTGTTTTCTATAATGTATTTTGTCCGATGACGTCCTTCCGTTTTGGTACCTCAGATGAATTATTAATGGACCATTTAAGAAAGAATCCGGAGGCGGTTATGTATGCCTTTGATGTGATTGCAAAAGATGCTGATGCCTTATGCAGGAGATTAATCAAGGAGGCAGGGTGCGACGGCGTTTATTACTGTGTTCAGAATGCGGAGGAATACCGTTTTACAGTAGAAGAATACAACAGATATGTAAGACCAAGCGACCTTTATGTTTTAGAACATGCAAATGAATATAGCGAAAATAATATCCTTCACTGTTGTGGTTGGGCAGGTGACAAAAACAGAATTGAAGTATGGAGGGATTATCCTGCAAAGGCAATTAACTGGGCTGTATACATAGAAGAGATGACATTGAATGCAGGCAAGGAATTTTTTCATGGCAGATGTGTATTAGGTGGATTTGATAACAGACCAACCGGAATTTTATATGCCGGAACAAAAGATGAAATTGAAGAATTTACGGAACAGTTGGTGAAGGAAAGCGGAACAAAGGGTGTAATGATTGGCGCTGACTGCAGCCTGCCTAGAGATATTGATAAAAATCATATCAAATGGGTTGTAGAGAAACTAAAATCCCTGATATAGCTGATATCAAAAATAACACTTTACCCATTAATAAGGAGGAATTGAAAACTATGATATATTCTGCAAAGGAGAACAGATACCAAACAATGGAATATCGCCGTTGCGGTAAAAGCGGATTGATGCTGCCGGTTATGTCTCTTGGCCTATGGCACAATTTTGGTGGTGAAAGCAGTTTTGAGAATGC
Source organism: Anaerocolumna jejuensis DSM 15929 (assembly GCF_900142215.1). Lineage (GTDB taxonomy): Bacteria > Bacillota > Clostridia > Lachnospirales > Lachnospiraceae > Anaerocolumna > Anaerocolumna jejuensis. The sequence goes on from NZ_FRAC01000007.1 coordinate 609,943, forward strand.
AAGAGAGATAATTCTAGGAAGCTTTGATCTGGGAATTACACATTTTGATTTGGCAAATAATTATGGGCCTCCTGCCGGCAGTGCAGAGGAAACTTTCGGTAGGATTCTCAGCAAGGATTTAAAAGCGTACCGGGATGAGATCCTTGTTACTACAAAGGCAGGCTATGGTATGTGGGAAGGCCCCTATGGAGATGGCGGTTCCAGGAAATATTTGGTCTCATCTCTGGACCAGAGTCTGAAGAGAATGAAACTTGATTATGTTGATATCTTTTATCACCATAGACCGGACCCTGAAACGCCATTAGAAGAAACCATGGAGGCACTGGCGCTTCTTGTTCAACAGGGGAAGGCCTTATATATCGGCTTATCGAATTACAGCAATGAGCTATTAAAAGAGGCTTCGGTTATTCTAAAAGACCTGGGTGTAAGATGTCTGATACATCAGCATAACTATTCTATGTTGAATCAGCAGAATGCTTCCCTTAAACCGGTATTGAAAGAGGAGGGAATAGGTTCAATTGCCTTTTGTCCTTTGGCTCAGGGACTTTTAACAAATAAGTATATTCATGGAATTCCAAAAGACTCCAGAGCGGCAGGCAAGAGTATTTTCCTTGGACCGGAGGCAATTACGGAGAACGTTATTCAAAAAATTGTTAAATTAAATGAAATTGCAGAAACTAGAAATCAGAATTTAGCACAAATGGCACTGACCTGGGCATTACAAACCGGCGAACTGACTTCTGTTATTTTAGGTGCGAGTAAGTTATCCCAGATACAGGATAATCTGGGAGCTCTGAAGCGTCTTACTCTTAGTGAAAAGGAACTTCAAACAATTGATACTATTTTATTGTCATAAAGCTCCTTTTGTGATGATAATGAAAGGTATAAAAAGAAAGGAAGGTAAGTATTTATGGGAATCAAAAGATTGGTAGCAATGTCATTAGCAGTATCAATGGTACTTCTTACTGCCTGTGGAGGAGGCGGTGCTAAGAATGGGGAAGATCAAAACAAGAATAATGCATCAAGCAGTAAAGTAAAGCTGGTGTTCTATGACTGGACCGACGAACAAGCTTATTTAGATCCAGCAGTTGAAGCTTATAATGCCCAAAGTGAAGTGGCTGAAGTAGAGGTTGTGTATTTCCCTGCAACAGATTATGCAGAAAAGATTTTATCTTCATTTTCCAGTAATACGGAATTTGATATTTTAGGTGTTAATGGTATTAGCTATTATGGAGATTATAAAAGCAAAAACTGTCTTCAGGATATTTCTTCCTATGTAAAGGATTCAGGCCTTGATACTTCTGCTTATGGTAATGTTTTCGAGCAGAGTAATCAAGATGGTATTTATGGGTTACCTTACAGGCAATCTGTCTGGCTGCTTTTTGTAAATGAAGAGTTGTTAAAAAAGAAAGGGATGGAAGTTCCGGGGAACCAGTTAACATGGGCAGAATACCGCGAACTTGCAAAAAAACTTACAGCCGATGGTACCTATGGCGGTCTTGTGGGCATGGATAACTTTGTATACATGCAGCAGATGGGCGGTAGTGTCATGGATAAAGATACTGCCATTATCCGCCAAAGCCTGGAATTGTGGAAGTCCTTAGAAGAAGATGGAAGCCATGTCCCATTTGCAGAGAAATTAGAACTTGGCCAAAATGCAGGCTCCTTATTCACTACAGCACCAGCTAGCAAGGTAGCGATGTTTCAGAATGGTACCTGGGGTGTGGCCTCCTATAATTCAAAGTATGAAAGCGGAGAGATGCCGTTTAAGTATGCAGTTATGCCTATGCCGATTCCAGAGGGAGGAAAAGAATATTCCGCACCTTCCGGTATGAACTTCCTGTCAATTTCAAAGACAAGTAAACACCCGGCAGAAGCATATGATTTTATTAAGTTTATGTGTACCTATGAAGGTGCAAGCAGAATTGCTGAAAAGGGAACTCTGACTGCCTACAGTGATGATAAAGTCAAAGAAATATATTTAAAGGCAGTAAAACAAGACACAGATACCCTTGCAAAAATCGTATTCTCAGAAAACAATGTAATTGAACAGATTTATGATGAAAATTACTCTGCTGTAGAAACTATCTTAAAAGAGGAAATGGAACTTTATATGATTGGTGAGCAGGACATTGACACTACCATGAAGAACTTCGAAGAGAGAAGAGCTGAATACATGAAGTAAACCGGTTATCGGTGGTTCGGATAAGGATGTTAGTCCTTTGGAACTGACATCCTTATCTGCTTTAAAAAGATAAGAAAGGTGGGTTAGCAGTGGATGCGAAAACGTTGAAAAAGTGCACTAAACGGAACAAGGCAGAGCGCCGGGAGGAATTTATTGCATATCTGTTTTTATTGCCAAATATGATTGGATTCGTTATTTTCACTTTAATACCAGTTGTATGGGGATTGCTTCTTTCATTTACCAATTATGATGGGTTCAGTGATGTAAACTTCACCGGATTGACTAATTTTAAGAAATTATTTACAGATGGATACTTTATAACTTCCCTAAAGAACAATATATTTTATACTGTTTTCAGCGTTTTTTTTACCTTGCTGTTTGGTTTGCTGCTTGCTGTATTGCTGCAAAAGAAGTTAAAGGGAAGTATGATATTTAAGACAATATTTTTCTTTCCCCAGCTGACGTCCAGTGTTGCATTTGGAATTATTTTTGTTTGCCTGTTTCGCGGAAACGGGCCGATAAATGGAGCTTTACAGGCTTTGGGGTTAGCAAATCCTCCAAAATGGCTTACATCGACCGAATGGTCCATGATTACAATAACTATAGTCTCTATTATAAAGAATATGGGCTATTATATGGTTTTATTTCTAGCCGGTTTACAAACGATACCGGTAGATTTATACGAAGCTTCATCCTTGGATGGTGCGAGTGGCTGGAAGCAGTTTAAAGCAGTAACATTACCTATGTTATCACCAACGACATTTCTATGCAGTATTATGTGTTTAATCAATTCATTCAAGGTATTTGACTTAGTAAATATTATGACAGATGGCGGACCAGGCCGCTCCTCCAATGTACTTGTATATCGAATTTATCAAGAGGCTTTTGTTAATTATAAATTTGGCTATGCATCAACCTATGCCGTAGTATTATTCTTAATTGTTTTTGTAATTACTATGATACAGTTCAGAGGTCAGAAAAAATGGGTGAACTATTAAGATATGCAAAAAACAACACAGAAATGAGGTTAATAATGAACGAAAAGAAAACAAAAAAAGTACTACTTTTAGTAGTAATTTATCTCATATTCTTGGTATTTGCCTCTGTAACTATTCTCCCATTTTTATGGATGTTATCGACTGCATTTAAGTTTGAGCAGAATGTATTTCATTTTCCAATCCAATGGATTCCGGCGGCAATCCGCTGGGAGAATTTCAGTGATGTATTCACGCAAATCCCATTTACTACTTATTATTGGAACTCTATAAAATTATCATCAGTCATCACCTTTTTTACTTTGGTCACAAGTGCATTAGCTGCCTATGCGTTTGCAAAGTTAAGATTCCGGGGAAGGGATAAGTTATTTCTGCTTTATTTAGCAACACTTATGGTCCCATGGCAAGTTATCATGATACCGCAGTTTATGGTAATAACAAAGATAGGATTAGTAAATTCACATTGGTCCTTAATTCTTACCCAGAGCTTTACTCCCTTTGGTGTATTCCTGTTAAGGCAGTATTTTTTAAGTATTCCAAAAGAATATTCAGAAGCAGCAAAAATTGACGGATGCAATGATTTAAAAATTTGCTTTAAAATAATTACACCCATGGCAAAACCAGGTTTTGTTACCTTATTAATCTTTCAGTTTATGGGGATATGGAATGATTATTTGGCTCTGCTTATTTTCTTAAATGACGACAAGCTGAGAACCTTGCAATTAGGATTACGGTATTTTCAGGCAGAGCATAGCACATCCTATGCACTATTGATGGCAGGGACGCTGTTAACACTGATACCGGTGGTAGCTGTTTATATATTTGCGCAAAAACAGATAATGAACGGTCTTGCCAATGCAGGCGGTATTAAAGGTTAAGAACGGTCTGAATGAGACGTGCTATTTTTTTGGAAAAGGAGAATATCGTATATTTTTCTTTTGAATGGCACGTCTATTATTACGCCAATCCGTAGGAGTAGTTTGAAAAAATTCTTTAAATAACCGATTAAAATTGGCGACAGATTGAAATCCCACACCAATAGCAATATCCAAAATGGTAGCTTCGGTACTGTATAATAACTCACAAGCTTTTTGAAGACGCAAAGATGTAAGGTATTTTAGCGGATATTGATGCATCGCTTCATGAAAGATGCTTCGAAAATGGGCAGTACTCATATAACATTGTTTGGCAAGATCCGTTATTTGAATTTTTTGGGTATAATTTTTATTGATGTACTCAATTGCTGGCAAAATTGCAGAAATTGTACGATATCGGACAGATACTTCATTTTCATGGCTATCAATTATGCGGGTTAACATAGCAAAGAAAGTCAGAAATAGTCCCTTAACAGCATAGGTATACTCTTTCTGCTGCTCTTTCAGCTCTTTAAAGAGATAAGAACAGAGGTCATAAAGTTCCTGATCATGCTTTTTAGGAAATAAATAAGGAAGGTTTGAATTTTTGTACCAATTCATCCCGGAAGCCAGTCCATTTGGATAAAAATCTTTTAATAATGCTTCTGGATCGAGATAAAGATATTGGCAGCAGTCCTCCTCTTTTGATACATTCGGGAGGTTGCCTGCAAAGTGGATTGAATAGGGAGGGATAATAAAAAACTCTTCAGAATTTAAAGTATAGTGCTTACTTTCTACGTAAAGGTCCTTGCCACCGGATAAGCACATACCGATTTCTATACAATTGTGAAAATGAAAATAAGTAAGCGTTGAGGAATCAAAACTTTGATAGATATATTCGCCCGGGAATAATGCGAGTACAGGAAATTCATTTGATAGCTTGTATTCCCGGTATACCAATTCTGCCTTTGCACCGTGTCCTTTTATCATATCTGCCTCTCTTCGCCCTTATTCTAACAGTACTATATTTATTATAACTGGTTTGTTATTCTTTGTAAACAGTAGCACATTACACTTCATTTGATGGAAGGGATAAACACCTGCAATAGCTGTTGGGATGATAGTATGGTTAAAAACTTTTTGCATATGCTGGGGGTATTAAGCCGGGTAGAACAGAGAATGATATCAGGATTATTTCGGGCAAAGATAATAATATTATAGGAGCAAAGGTGTTCCTGTAAGTGATTAGAGGTGCAACATGAGTACCTGCTAACAAGGTAAGTGCAGGATACCTACATAAAAGGTTAGGAGGCAATAATGGAACAACGATTATATCAGGGGTGTATACAGATTTTAAAAGAAGAACTGGTACCTGCGCTTGGGTGTACAGAGCCGATTGCGATAGCTTATGCCGCAGCGAAAGCGCGCAAGGTGTTGGGAAGTATGCCGGAGCACATCATTGTAAAATGTTCTGGTAATATTGTGAAGAACGTTAAAGGTGTTATTGTACCGGCAACAGGTGATATGAGAGGAATTGAAACAAGCGCAGTGCTTGGTGCGGTTGCAGGAAATCCGGACGGGGAGCTGGAAGTTTTAGAGGGAGTAACGAAGGAAGATGTGGAGTTAACAAAAGAATATCTAAAGAAAGAGGTATGTGAAGTTCAGATAATTCATGGTGTTTCGAATCTGCAGATTATTGTACTTGCAATAAAAGGAAAAGACGTGGTAGAGGTTGAGATATGTGAAGATCATACCAATATTATTCGGATAGAAAAAAACAGCAAGAATTTGCTGCCTGTTCAGGCTGAAAACAAAAAGGAACAGAAAAGGGGAATTGTCAATGAACTTACGTTGGATATGATTTATGAATTTGCAAATTCTGTATGTATTGAGGAAATCAGTGATATTCTTGACCGCCAAATAAAATACAATATGCAAATAGCCAATGAAGGGCTTGTAAACGATTATGGAGCTAACGTTGGAAAAACAATTTTAAAGACATATGGCAAAGATGTAAAGATGTTGGCAAAAGCATATCCGGCAGCAGGCTCAGATGCCCGAATGGGAGGCTGCACACTTCCTGTAATTATAAATTCTGGAAGCGGCAATCAGGGGATGACAGTATCCTTGCCGGTTATCATCTATGCCAGACATTTAAAGGTGTCTGATGAAATGCTGTATCGTGGGCTGGTTTTCAGTAACCTGATTGCAGTGCATTTAAAAAGCGGGATTGGGAAGCTCTCAGCTTATTGCGGTGTGGTAAGTGCAGCCTGTGGAAGTGGTGCAGCAATTACCTATTTACATCAGGCGCCCCTTGAAACGATATCCAAAACCATTACAAATGTCTTGGGAAATGTTTCTGGTATTGTATGTGACGGTGCAAAATCTTCCTGTGCCGCCAAAATTGCCTCGGCAGTAGATGCAGCAATTATGGGGCACTATATGGCGATGGAAGATAATACCTTCGGTGCCGGAGAAGGTTTGGTGAAAGAAAATGTTGAACTTACAATAAACACGATATGCAAAATGGGACGGGATGGTATGAAACAGACAGATGAGGAGATTTTAAACCTGATGATTCATTCCTAAGAAAATGTGAAATTTATAATCTGTTAAAAGCGGACAGATAGAACTTTATTAAGAACTGATACTTTGAGTAGGGGTACAAGGATGCGTTTTTATGAAAGGACACCTTGGTGCCGGAATAGAGGTTATAACCCAAAATGAAATTCATTGGATATTCATTTTGGTATTCTATCATATAAATTTGTATGTCGTCAAGCGGCAGATGGAGGTTAATGTGCCAGATAAGATGGGAGGATTCACCCTGCCTGGGGAATCCGGATATGAGAAACTTACATTAGACTTAGCAAATAAATGGGGAGCTGATGTCATCAGGGATAGCGATGGAACCGAATTATCCGAAGAGATTTTAAATACAGGTTACGGTATCTATTCAACGGTGTGTATCATCCGCGGACATAACGAATGGGCGAAAAGCCATAGGGAGCAGTTACAGCAGACTTTTTTAATAACAGCTCCCGTCTTGGCAACAGGTGAAGAGTTAACGATACCGTTGTTGCACGATTTTTTTACAGAGCATTTTCAGATAAATGACTCCAAAGATTCCATGAAATACTGGCAGGTGTATGACCGGACAAGCGAAAAGGAGCTTAGTTTAAAACAGTATACCTACAGAAAAGATACGAAGGAAGTACTGCTAAAAGGGGTGACACCATGGCATGAGTATACCGTATCCTTCCTTGCTTATCGTATATGGGAAGAAATCTCGATGTATAACCATACAACCAATAGATGGGATAAGGAGCATTTAATGCCTATTGATCCAAGGCACTCGGAAACCTGGGAATATCTGCTTCAATGGATGAAGGACTGGTGTGAGGAGCACAAACATACTACTGTGGTAAGATTTACTTCTCTGTTTTATAACTTTGTATGGATTTGGGGAAGTAGTGTACAGAATCGATTTTTATTTACAGACTGGGCTTCCTATGATTTTACTGTAAGTCCCCTAGCCTTGGATGAATTTGAGAAGAAGTATCATTACCGGTTAACGGCAGAGGATTTTGTAAATAAGGGGCAATTTCAAGTTACTCATATGCCGGCAACAAAACATAAATCGGATTGGATGGATTTCATCCAGGCTTTTGTCTTAAGGCTTGGTAAAGAGCTGGTTCAGATTGTTCATGACTATGGTAAAGAAGCATATGTATTCTATGATGATAGTTGGGTTGGATTGGAGCCGTACCACAAGAGGTTTGCTGAATACGGCTTTGATGGAATAATTAAAGCTGTATTTTCAGGATTTGAATCAAGACTTTGCAGTGGTGTACAGGTAAAGACCCATGAACTGCGGCTGCATCCCTATCTATTTCCTGTGGGTGTTGATGGCTCACCGTCATTTTTAGAAGGCGGCAATCCAACATCAGAAGCAAAACAATATTGGAGAAATATCAGAAGAGCAATGCTGAGGGAGCCTATTGACCGTATCGGTCTTGGAGGTTATCTTCATCTGGTAGAAAAAAAGCCGGATTTTATAACCTACATTTCTGGACTTGCGAAAGAATTCCGCCAGATACGGGAGCTTCATAAGAAAGGAAAACCGTTGTTATGGGAACCGAAAATTGCTGTTTTACATTCCTGGGGAGAACTGCGTTCCTGGACCTTATCCGGACATTTTCATGAAACGTCTTGGCATCCTTTAATCCATGTGAATGAAAGTCTGTCAGGGCTACCGTTTGAAGTGGATTTCCTTAATTTTGAGGATATTAAAAATGGGAGGGCGAAGGAGTATGATGTGATAATTAATGCCGGACGCAAAGGAGATGCCTGGAGCGGCGGACAGGAGTGGGAGGATGAAGCTGTCATTACTCTGCTGACAGAGTGGGTATATCAAGGAGGGGTATTTCTTGGTGTGGAGGAACCTTCTGCTGTGGACGGTTTTCATCATACATTTCGTATGGCACATATACTCGGGGTAGATATCGATCTGGGAGCGAGGGTATGCCATGGAAAATGGAAGTATACCGTAGAGGAAAGAAGAGATATCCTTCCAAGTAATTGTAAGTTTCAGCCACATCAGAAGCTCTATCTGACAAATGGAAAAACTTGCGTTTTAGAGGAAGAGAAAGGAATTCCGGTTGTTACCAGAAATGCTTTTGGTGAAGGCTTTGGAATTTACCTTAGTTCCTATGAGAATACTCCGGAACATGCCAGATTATTGGTAAATTTAATTTTAAGCGCTACCAAAATGGACTTATCACAGGAGGGAATGACTGATAATCTTTATACAGAGAGTGCTTATTTTCCACAGAGTCAGATATTAGTAGTTTGGAATAATACGGAGCAGATACAGAGGACATCCATAATTGTAAGAGGACAAACAGTAATCTGTAATTTGGAGCCTTATGAAACGAAGTTTTTATCAATAGGAAATCACTACAAGGGGAAGTAGTGATTTTGATATTAATATGATAATAAAAAAGAGTAAAAATAAATATCCACAAAAATTACAAAAAGAAAACGCTTAAATTCAAGGTTTATAAACCTGTGAAGCTAAGCGTTTTCTTGCGTATAATAGGGTGGGAGTAGAAAGTGTTTTTTATTCACTATCCAATTATTAATATAGAGTAAAAGTGTGTTCACTTTGTGAAGAGATTCTGAACAAAGTATAAATATTAGAAACTGGGTATTTATAATTTGGAAACTTTAAATTAACTAAAAAAAAGACTATGCAATTTAAAGAGAGGAAGATAGGATGAAAGTATAATACAGAGCATCTATAAAATTGTGGAGTTATGCGCTTAAAGTGCTGCAGTATACTGTTTAACAAAATATATCATTAGGAAGAAAAAAGTGAGGCTTATGAAAGAATACATTTTTAATTTAGTAACAGTGAATATCAAATTAAAGGTTAATTAACTTCTTACAATTTAATCGTGATAAAGAGAGGCAGGATATGAATAACAATGAAGTAGATAAGCGTGATATTCTGGATAAAGAACCATTTTCTTATAAGCTTACAAAGGATAAAAAAATTTTTATCTATTGGAATGGAAAACAAGTCCTTATATTAAAAGGAAAAGAAAGCCAAAGGTTTTTAGACAAGATAAAAAGTGCAGATGTAAAAGAGGTACAATTGATAATGGCAAAAATAACAGGAAATTTTAAACATGGTAATGAAAAGGATAATAAAATAAAGTAAAGAGTCGTTCATCATAAATCACACTATTAGAATCACCTAAGATACATTAAGAAAGAAGCTTGTTCTACTACTTATTATTTAGGATGAAGTATATATTTTATATAGAAGCTTTGTTTTTCTTAAAGCACCTTACTACATGATAAGTTAGAACAAATAATATAATAGCATAGGCTTATATAATACAATATCTATCCCAAAAAGATTTGAAATACCATAAAATGAGCAATTCTCGTATAGAGAGATTATAAACTACGCAATAATTGTTGATATTGGGAATAACAATAAATAAGACTAAAATATTAAAAGAAAAATCGAGGACAAGATAAAGTTAAATTATCGACATAAACCTACTGGATATACTTCAATAAAATCGGATATTGGACGAAGGAACTGGATTATAAAGCACTAGGCTTATCCTATCTGAATGTTGATTATTAGTTTGTTTTAAAGATATCTTTTGTTTTATATCATAGTAAAAAAGTGTAAAATAAAAAAATGATAAAAAGTTGTTGACGTATGTATAATATTATGATATGATATAAAAGTTGTCGGAAACGACAGGAAAAAACAAGAACCTTGATAACTGAACAGTGAAACAACCCTGAAATTTTCTTTAAAATTTCATTTAAGGATTTAAGAAATCATGACTTTGTTCCTATTACATAAGAACAAAAATGACAGTAAGAAATCTTTAATAAAAGAACAGTATCAGAAATGATACAACCTTAAAACAGTAAAAGTATGTGGGCAACACCACAGACTACGGAAATTAACTTGTTGAAGTTTTGATTTATTCATAAATTATAAGCTTCTAAATAGCCAATGTTAATTCTGAAAATGATTAAA